>NZ_AFUB01000046.1 GCF_000222705.1 Streptococcus mitis bv. 2 str. SK95
TAGTGATAATAAATAGTTATCATTAGGAGATTTATAAAATTGAATATTTGGCAATATCTAAAACCCAAAAATGATAAAACATTTGAAGTATTAGCATTAAAATATGTTGAAAAAGCTTATCCCAGTGAGAGAAATTGGTCCCCAACAAAAGAAACTCGTGATGGAAATAGAGATGCGCAGGTCATCTTTTTTATAGAAGACGGCCAATTTATTAGATGGTGGATGGAAGCAAAATATACCTACAAAGAAAAACTATCTCGGTATCGTCTTGATGCGACTATTGTCACTTCTATCTTACAAAAAAATGTTAAAAAATATTTCTTTGTTACTAATTCGAATATTTCTACTGAGAATATTATTAATATAAAAACTGCAATTACCGAAATTTCTCCCGAAGCGGTTGTACATTTTATAACTAAAACAAATCTAGAAAGTTGGTTAAAACGAAATCCCAAATATATCAAAGAATTTTTTTCTTCCAATATCTCAGAAAAAGATATTGATATATCAGAAATTGAAACTACTTCAACTAGATTTGTTGAAGTGACCACGATAAATTCCTATGCCATTCGAAACCCCAATTTTTCAGTAGATTACCTGTCGTACAATACAGGCTATCGATTGTCCTTTTCATTTTTTTCTTACAATGATGACATAATAGAAATTTTACCTAACAATATAGGAAAATATCCCTGGAGAATTGTTAATACATCTTCTCTTAAGGAGATTCCAGTAAATGCTGGTGAAAATCATATTCAAATAGAATTTCAAATAGTTCCTGACGATAGGTATGATGCTTCACCCAATGGTAGCCAGAATAATTCTTTTATTTACGAAAAAAATCAAGACAGTTATTCTATCTATCATTTTTTCGATTTATGTAAGAAATCTAATAATACCAAAATTTCAATTCTTAGTCCTAAGCATTTTACTTTAATAAAAAATACTGTTATGAAACCTATTTATATAAAATCACAAGAGAATGTCAGACAGAAATTGGAAGAGTATTGTAAAACAACTAGGAATCATACTAAAACTACTCAGATTTTTTCAATTATTTCTCCCTATAAATATGGAAAAAGCTATCTAGTCAAAAATTATTTTTCATCACCTACTATTCAGCAATTCCCCAAAATATTTATATCATTTTCATCGGATGATGTCTACAATTTGGAAAATTTAGTTCAGCTAGTGCATTTTATTTTGTTTCCGTTGCTACACGATCTGGTCATCAAAGAAGATTATCCAACTCCTCTCAGTAGTTCCTTAAAATCATTTATACAACAGTATCAAGCTAAAAATTACGAAGCACTTTTTAGATATTTTCAATTAGACATTCTAACGGACTTTTTTCAGCAATTTAAGGAAACTCAATTCTTTAAATTAGTTATTGTAGAAAACTTTCAATTTTTATCAAACGAATACAAAGAATTTTTTGAACATATAATTCAAGCTTGCTATAATGAAGATTACAATATTTTCTTTGTCGTTACTTCAACAAATCCATTAACTTTTCCAAAAGATGTCATTCACATATCAGAAGTATTATCCCTGGACGGGATAAACCCAATCTATGAACCATTAAAAGAATCCATTAAGAATATAAAACAATTACAGGACTTAAATACTTTTCCTATCTTAAAACTCGAACCCGCTAAACTATTAATTCATTTCAGTAGCAACGAGAATATTAAAAGTTTTGAAGATTTAAGCAAAGAGGAACTTGAAGTAGTAAAGTCTGTTTTCTTGAACTATAGTCTCCCACCAAATGATATTCAAATATATAGCGAAGCAACAATATCTTTATTGGAAAAAAATTTTCTAGGTTTTGACATCAACCAACAACTAGTGCCATTCTCTTCTAATTTATTAGAGGAGTTCTTGAACTGGATTATAGACAATGGGAATGAATTATTTATCTCTGAAAATATAAATTTCAATCATCCTCTCCAGGAAATATTTGTCTCCTTATTTATAGATAAGAATAGAGAAAAAAGTCAAAAAGCAATTGCTACGCTTCAACAATATTTTTCTCATCAAGAATACCATTCAATTTACTATCTCCTTCGCAAATTTAAAGGAGGAGACAACTACTTGAGGTTGTTCTATAGATTTCAAAATGATTATTATTTACTGCACTATTTTTTTGCAATGGCTAATGCAAATGTTGGACAAGATAGTAGTGGATATGCAGAATTTTTAAAACTTTTCAATATACTTGATGAAAAATTAAACTATAATAGTGAATCTGAAATTTTTTAAATATTATATTAAATGTAGTCTATGAAATAATCAATAGTGATTATGAAAACTATCGCTTAGAACAATTTCGAAAACATAGCAAGAAGTTCCATAATTTGCTATCCTATCGTAATGTAAATCATGATCAAGTTCAGACAATTAAATCTAACCAAAAATTTTTGGAGGCTCTGATTAAAACAGAGAACACTTTATTACTAGATTGTAAGCTCTTAGAAGAATTTATGAACTATTCAAAAATAGATGAATATGGAAAAATTTATACCCAACGCCTTGCGAGAATCTTTTATTCAAGTAATATAACACTTGCCAAAGAAATTTTATTTAAAATTGAACCTATTTCAATTGATAAATATAATTATTTTTTAGAAATAGAGAAATTATTTATAAAATTTTTAGAGAATCCTAAGCAAGAACAGTTCTTAATTATCCTACAGAAAGTTAGTATCTTAAAAAAGGACTACCTTAACGACTATAAAAAGTATATTCTTGGATTGGTAGCCGGAGCTATCATTTTAGATGATCAAACAACTCTTAAGAACTTAATCAAAGAAGTCTACGATTCGGGGAAACGTCCCTACAGAGCTCGTCAAAAACTATTTTTTGCTAACATATTTAATTATTTAGAATTAGTCCCAAATAATCAATATCTAGAAATTGAAAACAAATTGAGATTAATTGATAGTTCCCCTCTTCCTAATCATTATAAAAATATTAATTTACACAATCTTAAATTAAGTTGTTCACCAGCTCATGTTGAATTTTATTTAGGAGGTGAGCTGAAAGATAATACGTTTTATTTTGATCCTCGTTCAATATGGTAAGGGAGTCTAATTATTAATACAGTAAAGTAAAGTGATTACGTTCGAATACTCCGTATACCTATTCTAGCGTAGTCATTGATAATTTTTAATATACCTAAATAAACAGATTTTATCATTTCAATTTTTAAATACAAAAATTACAATATATTTACAAAATACTTTCCTGATATTAGGATTAATTTAATAGAACATGTAGAACAATTTATGTTTATAGTATATTTGTATCAATGATGTAAGGTTGAATATGCATTCTAAGTTTTTCTGCTGAAATAGAGGCAAGATACTCATCTAAGTTAATTTGCTGTAATAAATTTTTAACAATAAAAGTCATTTCAGCTTTTTTAATATTTTCATCACTACAAAATTCATTAATTTGTCTAATGATTAAGTTCATAAAATGTTCACAAAAAAGATAGAAGCTTTTCTTATAAATTTCAAAACAATTATTGTTTTCTAAATACACTTTAATTTCTTTCAAAATGAATAACATATCTTCGCTATTTTTGTGTTCAAAAGATTGGACAATTGACCCCTTACGCCGATAATGAAAGTAAGTTGCATCAGGAATACAAATTAATTTAGAGGCTACAAGCATCGTCTTAATACTGAATAGTAAATCTTCAAATTTACGATTCTCAGGAAAAAATATATTATTGTCAATTAAAAATTGACGTAGGTAGATTTTATTAGTTGTTGATGGAACTATGTTTACATCAAAGTTATACTCTTTTGCCATTACCTTTATACTCTCTTCAGGCCCTAATTGTAGCAAAGTATTATACTTACACTTGTAGATTATATCCTTTATGTCGTCGTATTCACGTTTTAAAGTAAACATTCCAATTTCAGATGCACATTGCTCCATATACGTTAGACCTTTTTCTAAATAATCGTAGGAAATCCAG
Source organism: Streptococcus mitis bv. 2 str. SK95 (assembly GCF_000222705.1). Classification (GTDB taxonomy): domain Bacteria; phylum Bacillota; class Bacilli; order Lactobacillales; family Streptococcaceae; genus Streptococcus; species Streptococcus mitis_AY. The sequence continues at coordinate 3,989 of NZ_AFUB01000046.1, forward strand.
TCATCACTATCTATAAAGCATATGTATTTCCCACGAGCCATCCTTATTCCTAAATTTCGGGCTCCCCCTGCTCCTAAACTTTTCTTAGAATAAAAATAATGAATATCATATTTTTCTGATAAAAATTCTGAAGGTTGCTTTGATGCATCGTCAATAATGATGACTTCATACCTATCCCTAGAAAGCGTATTGATTTTGATAGAATCTAAACATTTCATTATTTGATCTTCGGTATCTTTCATTGGAATAATAATTGTAATATCCATAACTTTCTCCTAATGATAACTATTTATTATCACTAGTATACCATAGTTTCCTATCTTCAGTATGTTTGCGAT
>NZ_AFUB01000045.1 GCF_000222705.1 Streptococcus mitis bv. 2 str. SK95
ATCAATTTCCAAGATAGTCTCTAGTAAGTTAAAGTGTGTACAGATATCTTTCAATCTTAAAAATTCTTTTTCATATTCAATAACTATCTGACTCAAAAAAACTACCCCTTTTGAAATAAATTATTTTGTTATTCGGTGTACGATTATGAATATACCGAGTCATATAAAAATTATAAGATCCTGTTGGATAAATAATAATAGAATCATCATCGCTGATATTTCTATATGATATAATTTTTCCAAATATATCTCCTTCAAAACATGAATTACCGCACACCAAATATTCTACAGGAACAAGACTCTGATTCATATCCAATCTAATATGTAATCTTTTAGGATACCATGGACAAAAATTCAGTACACTTGATTTCAAAATTACTTTATTTTGATTACTTGTGACAATTTCTGATTTATAAAATCCAATTGGTCTAGCAAACATATCTCCAGGTTCTATAAAAATCTTAATTTCATGACCTAGTGTTGCTGCCATAGAATATTCAAATTTAGAAAACATCATTTGCACATTGTGAATATTTTTATCCCTATACAATCCTTCAAAAGATCCCCCTAAATTAATTGATGTAACATTTCGGAAAATATGTTTGTTATACAAAACAATATTTTCCAAATAAGATAATACTTCTTTCAAATTTTCTAAAGTCTTATGACCGTAATGTATATGTAATCTCTTGATATTGATAAATAAATGTTGTCTTTCAAGAATATCATCTATTTTTATGCCCAAATGTCCCTTATTATATGATAAACGTATGCCAAGTTCTTCCACTCCTTCTGAATTATTTTTTAGATAATCTTCTAACTGTTTCAAACTATCAAAATCAAACAAAGCATTATTATCTAAAATATCTTTTATTTCATTGCTTGTATATCCTGGTCCAGTACAAGAAATCAACTCAAAACCTAGTTTCTGAGCAATTTTAAACTCTTCATAACTAGCACAATCAACTCCAATATTATGATTTTTCATGACATTTAAAACTTGTACATCATAATTTGCTTTC
>NZ_AFUB01000044.1 GCF_000222705.1 Streptococcus mitis bv. 2 str. SK95
CGAGTGAAGTGCGGACGATTGTGGGCTCTACACCCCTTGCCATGACCATGGAAGACATCAAGGGCCGTGCACTCATGAAACGTGAAGAGGTAGATGTCATCCAGCTGGCTCTGCCCGTCTCAGGAGCCAATGACACCCAAGTCCTCAACAACCTGCGCCAGAAAGTCGCTTCTCTCCAAGAAGCTTGGACAGGTCAGCGCCCAAGTGCCATCCCGATGGTACCAGAGGAGTTGACTATGGATGTATTTCTCAATCTGCCTACGACTCAAGAAGTGATTCAGAATCGGGAGTTGCCGATTGCGATTAGTTGCGAGGAAGCTGAGAGCATCCCAATCAATCTATCTACATTAAAGAATATTGTAGTCTTATCAGAAAGTAAGCAATCTCTTCAGTGTGCAATTTGCCATCTAATTAGTGTAATTAATCACTGTCTGGATAATGGTCATGTATTGTTAGTAGATTCCAACGAAGAGTATTCATTCTTAAAGGAAAAGGCAAATGCATATATTTCAGGAGAAGATATCATAGATCTATTTAGCAATCTTGATAGGGAGATAAGAAATAGGAAAAACACTCCAAAAGATGTTCAAACCTTCATTGTTATACCGGACTTGGCTTCTTTTGTTGAGAAAGTCTCTATATCTGAAGATGATTTTTATCAATTATATATTAACGCTTATAAATACGGTTTGCACTTTATTACTGCAGGTTCAAAATCAGTATTCTTTAAAGTACATCCCGTGATTAAAGGTATTAAGGAAAATATTACCACAGCAGTTATTGCGATGCGCTTATATGATCAAACGATTATTGAACACAATTCAAATAGTCGAGAGGAAAAATTAGAATGGGATCAAGCCTATATCTATGATAAAGGAAGAGCCCAAAAAGTAAAATTAATCAAACAAGAAATCGAGGAATAAACTATGTCGGAAAAACTATATCCATTAGGAACAGTAGTATATTTAAAAGAGGGAACAGAAAAACTCATGATTATCGGTCGTGGGGTCGTTTACCAGGATCAAGAGACAAACTCTGAAATGTTTGTCGATTATATGGGGTGCCTTTATCCAAGTGGCATCAATCCAAATAATACAATATTCTTTAATCAAGAAAATATTGATCGAGTTGTTTTCAAAGGTTTTGTGGATGAAGAGGAAGAACGCTTTATAGAAATTTATCAGAATTGGGAGAAATCTCTTTCAATCCCTAAAAAGAAAATAGATTAACCAAAACTCTGATGGAGGTGGTCACAGATGAATTATAAGGAACGAATTGCAGCTTTAAAAGTTTTTAAAGCTGCAATAACGGGAGGGGATACGACAGATAGTGTATCAGGTATTTCTTCAGAGATTTCTGGATGGGAAGGAAATGCTTGCTTAAAGTTTGATGATTATGTTCAAATAATTAAAACAGACTGTGCGGATATTTCTGCCAAAAAAGCAAGCTTTCTAAGTGAGATAGATGGTAGAATATCCCAAATTCAAGCGATATTTGATATGGAGGTTTCCTTGAATCGTTGGAGATTGGGTATGGTGTACGATTCAGAAGATTCGACAAACAATAAGAATCTTATCTATTATTCTATTAGTCAAGCGGATTTGGATTCGAGTGTACGTGATTATCTATTGAGCATGATTTATTAGGAGGCAACATGGCTACTATCAAGATGGACAAGGAAACATTTGTATCGTCAGTTGAGAAATTGATACAAATGGTTGACAATTATACAGAAAGTGTGACAACTTCTACTGCCCAATTTAGTTTATTTCAAAGTGATTTGTTGGGGGATGGATATACCAAATTATTTAATAAAGTAGATTCGGAATTAAAAAACCAAAAGGTGTTAGCGGCAGAATGCATTGTATTGTCTGAAAGTGCAAAAAGTTTTGCGGAAGAGATCTCATCTGCAGAATCTTCTGTTTCATTTTAAGTGAGGAGAATGGATTATGGGAGAAATAAAATACGATTCTGGTCAACATAAACAGTTTCAAGAGGAGCTGCAAAAAATCGGAGATGGGTTTGATAACTTGATTACAGAATTGGAAAATGTTAAAACATCCGTTAGTTCAAATCTTAAGGGTGAAGCAGCTACCGCTTTGGAAACTGCGATTGATGATTTAACTTCAAAATTAACGAAAGCAAAGACTAATTGGCATACGACTAAGGAAAATGCGAAACAAGTAGAAGAGATTATCAAAAAAGCAGATGAAGATTCGAAGAAGACAGTGGGTGAGCCTAAAGGAGGAATTTCAGCATGGTAGATGGAGTATTTACGATTCCAATGAGTGAATATTACAGTAAATCAAGTGAGCTTAAGGATAAAGTCTCGGATTTGATTACTGATGTTGAAAATAATTTTTTAAGTAAGGTTAGTACGAATATTAGTACACTAGATAATCGAGATATTAGTGTTGTAGAAGGCTTTGCCTCTTATACGAGCGCTAAGAGCAAATTAGAAACTCTAAAAGAGTATGAAACCCAACTAACGAAGATGTCTACAGAGGGCGATAGTAATCCTCTAAATGGAGTGGTGAGTCTAGATAAACAGTATAGCGCCAAGTTTTCGGATGTTTCAAAAGGAGCAGACTCTCAAACGGTCGCATCAGCAATTTCTGGAATTGACCGAAATATTAGTTCACAAGTAGAGGTAATAAAAATCAGAGAGAGCTTTGTTGCTTTTATATCCAGTTTAACAGGAATAGGTGAAAAAGAAGCAATCGCTAAGCTCCTTGGGATAGATGTCAATGATCTTGGAAAATGGTCGAAAGCTGCGGCAGACAGAATCAAAGGTGTTGAAGATGCTTTGAAATTACTGGAAACTTTATATACAGGAAGTGGTAAGGGAATATCATTTGAAACACTCTTATATAGTAAAGAAATAGGTCAGGCCCTTCAAAGCTCTCCATTGGTGGAAAAAGTATTAACCTTTATGATGGATCTGCCCTATGCACTAAAAAGCAGTAAATGGGCTAGTAAGTTCAGTAAGGTTTTAGCGCCTTTTACAAAGGGACTGAAACACGTCAAAACAGCAGCATCTTTTCTAATGGGAGAGCATGCAACGGGGATAGGGAATGTAGCAAAGGATTTTATAAAAAGTGATAAGTTAAAGATCGGGGGAGAAACTCTAGCTTGGGGTGTATTGGCCGTAGAAGAGGGAGTCAATATCTATAAGAACTACAACAATTCCAAGACCGATTCGAAGACAGCTGTAGGGAAAATCGGGAAGTCTGCAATCGGTGGTACCATTGATACCATATCTAACGTTGGTCCTTTAGATGGTATGTGGCTTGGAGCTAAGGCAGGAGGGCTAGGAGGAAATCCAGTAGGTGGAGCTCTCGTTGGTCTTGCAGTAGGTACATTTAATCTTGCAGGCTCTATATTCTTCCCTGAGGAGAAAAAGGCTTTGTATGACGGAGCTAAAAATTTAGCTTATGGTGCTGTGGACATGATAGAATCAGGAGTAGAGTCTATCGGAAAAGGACTCCACCAGGGCTTTGAGACTGTCAAAAGTGTGGGCAAGAATGTTTCTGATTTTTTCAATGGTGGTCTGAAGGCGGCCTCATCCTTGTTTGGATAATAGGAGAAAATAAATGGATAAGATACAAAAAGACATTAATGATGCACTTGAGACAACTCGAAAATTAAATATAGTAAAGGCGATTTTTGGGCTACCACTATATTCGTTTTTGATTATTTGGGGCACCTATTTTCCTATGGGGATACTTCGATTGGCTAGTAAAAATGGACATGAATTAGTTACACAGTTGACATCAGTAGAAAATAGCCTGATTCCCCCAAATAGTTTCTTTGTCTTTCTATTCTTGTTTTGTTGTTGTCATTTTACTTATTTTTATATTAATTCTAAAAGAAATCGCATTAAAGCTTATTTAATGACTCAGATTTTTCAATTATTTGTGCTTGTGATTTTTTATTATAGTTGGTTTATAGCCATCTTGTATTTAATTCCTCTAGTAGTAGTTCGTATCGTCTACTGGATTGGTTTTGTCTTATCACTGATTTACCTTATTTATATTCTCGTTACAAAGCAGCGCGCTAGCAAGGATTATTTCTCCTCAGAATATTATAAAAAGTTTTTGAATGTTATTTTGTTTTTATGGCTATTAATGTCTGGAATCAATCTCTTTACCCATGGTCTTAATAACCTTCTGGCACATTTATTGCTTGCTTTATTGCCGGTGTCACCTATTTTCTTAGGCCTTTTTCTGGTATCATTTTTCAAGTCCAATTTAGTAACACTAGAGAACTTGAATACAGTTAATAAAAATCAGGAGAAATACCGTGAAGAATATGGCTATACCATTGAAGAATGGTACGGGAAGAAATCTAAAATGTACAAGGAACATATGAAGAAGTCTAAAAAGTGATAAAGGTTTATAGGTACCACTCCTAATTTATTGATGTATAATTGGACTTGCTGATTATGACTCTAGATGAAGCACCTGAAAATAACTCAGGTGCTTTTCTATACTTTTTACTAATTGATTAACTATTCTGGTATAATGAGAAAAGGTAAACTGTCCACTACTTGTGGAGGATGCGATTGTGCACCATATCCAAGATCTGTGTCAGGAACAAGAAATTCCTCCAGTACCCCAGCCATGGTTGCCTCCGCTCAAAGAGCGCATTGCGCTAGAGGAGCTGGAAGCAGTGCAGCCAGCGGTTGCTTGGGAAGAAGAGAAATCCCTTTCCTTCCTGCTTGGGATGGCGGATATCCCGCAGGCTCAGAAGCAGGAAGCCGTCTCTATCAACCTCTCC
>NZ_AFUB01000043.1 GCF_000222705.1 Streptococcus mitis bv. 2 str. SK95
CTCTTTTAATATATTCAGAGCAAATTTCATATTCTACTCTATCATCTCAAAAAGATTTTGTACCTCTTTCTTTAGAAATAAAGGAGTATTTTCTTTTATCGAATAAATTCATGATGAAAATATCAGTCTTCAAAAATACATATTCCTAGTGTTAGTAATATGAAAATGATTGAGATTAAAGTGTGTGATTTTCTACAAATATCTATCATTTCATCAATCCTATAATATTCTTAATAAATCTCGTCTGCTCCTTTCCAATGACAATCCGGTCACTTTTCATTATAGAACATGTATTTTTCTGCATTCAAAGAAACTCTAAAATCATAAAAACGCATAATATAAGAAATTCAAAGAGTTCAATATTATGCGTTTTATTGTGGAAAATTTTACTGGATTTTCTCCTCAAATTTAATTTTTGCCTTGTCTCTTCTCTTACTTTATTCAATCTCCCATTTTTGAGCCAACCAGCTAGAAAAGGCTAGAAATCGCTCAGCCACTTGCTCATGATGTCCATAAGGATCAAAGACAAACTGACCAGTCGGATAGCGCTTCTGAAGACTGGTATGAATCCGCTCAGCATAGACTGGTGCTTGAGCCAAGCGATTGGTATGATGCGCTCCTTCTGTTTGACCATTTTGTAAATACAGCAAGCAGTCCAGATTTTCCAGATTTTCTTCCTTACAGAAAGAAACAAAATCAGGATACCAAAAGGAACCGCAGATGGAGAAGACACAGGAGACCTTGTCAAATCCGAAAAGACTGTATACTGCCGCCAAACCACCTAGTGAATACCCTCCATAGGCAAGACGGTCTTTGTCCAGGCGATAAAGCGACTGCAACTTGTCTAAAAGACCTCCAAATAATTGACCATGATAGGCAGTTGCCTGACCACCAAAATCTGGAGCCCCCTCTCTCAGAGCAAATGCCTTCCAGGGAGTGTAGTCGTCTAGGCGATTTTTAGAGGACAAGCCCACTAAAATCACAGATTCAGAAAGGGAAGATAGGAAATCCAAGTCTCCATCATTCAAGAGAATCGCTGGATAGGTTTGATTGGGATCATAGATCGAAGGAAGGCTGACCTTAACTTGGATCCCTTCCCAATCAAACTCATTATTTATTGATAAAGTCATTGATTTTCTCAAGGGAATCAATCACTGCTGGACCATAGTCCATCAACTCATCGTAAGAGATAGTCATGATTTTTTGATTCTTAATAGCAGGAACATTTTCCAAAACAGCATTTTTCTTCATCAACTCTACTGCGTTGGCATCCAATTTTTTATTGCGGTCGCTGGTTACATAGATAATCAACTCAGGATCCATTGACACGAGATTTTCCAAGGTCAAGCCTGATGTTCCCGTTGCGACGTTGGTATAACCAAGTTGATTCAACAAGCTTTCTTGCAAAGCAGACTTGTATGCACCAAAGGTTTCGTCATTATAAGCAACCATAATCAAAGCCTTTTTCTTTTCACCTTGGCTTGCTGGGTTTGCTTTCTTAACAGCGTCAATTTTAGCTTGTAATTGAGCTGCATATTCATTGGCCTTGTCCTGAACATTAAAAATCATTCCAAGATTTTTGACATCTTCTACAATATTCCCCAAATCTTGCTGAATCGTTGAGAGAGAAGCTTTTTGCGTATAGACTGGGATTTTGTTTTCATTCCAAGTGCTAACTGTTCCCAAGGATTTTTCAGAAAACATCATGTTTCGACCCATCACAGCGTCTGGCTCATAAGAAAGGACTGTTTCTTGTGAGACTGTTTTTTTATCGCCAATTTGAGGAATAGTCGCAATCGCGTCCTTGTATTTGTCCGTCACAGCATTATCAGGGTTAAGCATGCCAGCAATTTTATCCTTCAAGCCTAACTCCAATAAGATTTCAGTGGTTGAAAGATTGTTGGTGATAACTTTTTCAGGTGCCTTGTCAAAGACTTGTTCGACTTCATTTCCCTTAGCATCATAGGTCTTGACCGTTAACGGATAAGTCGTCTCTGTGCTGGCCTTTTGACTTGTTTCTGTGCTAGACTGTGTGGTAGTTTTTTCTGTAGTAGTATTGCCACAAGCTGCCATGGTTAGGGTAGCTACCGTTACGAGTAAAATGCTTAGTGTTTTTTTCATCTTGTTTTCCTTTTCATTCTTATAAATAGTGAATCATAGCTTGCTGATCCTCGGTCCAAGTAACCTGACTTTGAACTCCGTATACAGTTTGCAATGACTCAGGGGTGATGGTCTCCTTTGGAGTCCCTTGGTAAAGGATTTCTCCCTCTTTCATCAGATAGAGATAATCCGAATAGCGACAAGCAAGTTGAATATCATGCAGGACAGCTAGAACATTGATCTTGAGATCTCTCACAATGGCCAGCAAGTCTAGCTGATACTTGATATCCAGGTGATTGGTTGGTTCGTCCAGGAGCAAGAGAGTCGGTTCTTGCGCCAAGGCGCGGGCTAATAAGACTCGTTGTTTCTCCCCCCCTGACAGAGACGAATAGAGACGAGTTTTCTTCTCAAGCATATCCACCTTGACGAGAGCATCTTGAACGAGGGCATAATCTCTTTCCTTTTCCTTCTGTAAAAAAGAGAGGTGGGGAGTTCTTCCCAGCAAGACGATTTCCTCAACTGTACAATCAAACTGCAATTGATTAAACTGGGTGACAACTGCCATTTGCTTGGCTGTTTCTTTGAGTGACCAATGCTCCAGTGGCTTTCCATCTAGGCTTATCAGGCCTTTGTCCGCCTTTTCCTGACGATAGAGGAGTTTAAGCAGGCTGGTTTTCCCACTTCCATTCGGTCCTAGTATCGTATGAAATTGATGTCCCTCAACCTTAAGAGAAACTCCTTTGAGGATTTTTTTCTCTCCTAGTCCAAAGTGGATATCCTGACAAATCAAGTCCATATCAGGCCCTCACCTCCCTTCGCCTACCTCCAACAATGTAGATAAAGAAGGGAGCACCTACTAAGGCTGTAAAAATACCAATAGGCAACTCTGCGTTTGGAATGGTGATACGAGAGAGTACATCTGCCCAGATGACAAAGAGGGCACCAAGTATGGTCGCAACAGGAAAAAGTCTCCTGTAATTCGTTCCTACTAACCCTCGAGCTAAGTGAGGAGTAATGAGACCAACAAATCCAATAATTCCACAGGTTGCCACTAAGACTGCTGTTAGCACAGCCACCATGGTCACATAAAGATACCAATAAAAGCGTAAGGGAATGCCCAAAGTTAAAGCAGCCTCATCTCCCATCATCATCGCATTAAAAACACGATACTGAGTAGAGAAAAATAGAAAGGCCATTCCTACTACTACAGTTGGCAGAACTAAGTCAGACCAGGTAGTCCCGGCAAGCGAGCCCATGGTCCAAAACTTAATGGTCATCACACTGTCAGCATTAGCACCCACTGAGATAATAAAGTTGGAAAAAGCCAGAAAGAGAGCATTGACCACCGTTCCTGATAAGATCAGACTAGAAGTCGTCATCCTTCCCTGCATAGAGGCAATGATGAGGACAGCAATTGTTGCCAAAATAGCTCCAAGAAAAGCTCCAAGGCTAATCATCACTTTTAAACCAAGAATGATGCTTAAGGTTGCTCCTAGAGTTGCACCTGCAGAGATTCCTAAGATATAGGGCTCAGCGATGGGATTGTTCACTGTGGACTGCATCACACTACCACACATAGAAAGACCAGCCCCTACTATCAAGCCTAACAATACTCTGGGGAATCTCATGTTCCATACAATGGCAAGAGTAGACTTGGAAACCTCTCCTATCTCAAGAGGAAAACCCAACCTGCTCAAAATAATTCGATAGGTATCTCCTAGATCAATCGCAACGGATCCCATAGAAACAGCCAGAAAGAGCGAAATCCCTAAAACAGCTAGCAAAATACCCAAAAACAACACAAATTGCAGGTCCCTTCGGCTTCCAGAAAATTTGGAAAGCATGCAAACCTCCTTTGGTAGAATCTTAAAAATTTAGAAAATTCTCATGAAAAGTATACCATATTTTTATTAGATGAACAAGGATAGAAACATATATAGAAAAAGCCCTCTGAAGTCAGAGAGCTTAGCTGTCTATAAAATTAGTGAAAATTCTTTATATCACCAATTCTCCCACTGGGTTTCAATCTTAACATCGCCATAGTTGCTTGGCGAGTACTTGCTGTCATAAATGGTACACCAATCTTTCAAGACTTTCTGGTTGACGATTTCGTCGAAGTCTTTCTCTAATTCTTCTTTGGTTATGTTGTATTTTTTTAAATAGTCTCTTACTTTTTCTTCATCATTAAGATATTGACCTGGTTGCCTTGGCTCTTCAAAAATCGCAAGTCCTTTTTTGAGCACTTTCTTTTGCATATTATAGTGTGCTGAATACCATAGGGTAATATCCGAATTAATCCTTTTTTCAAAACGTATCGTCATCCCTTTAATACCTTCTCCAAAATTAAAGCTAATACTTATGTCTTTATAACCTTCAGGATGAGTTTGATACTTCCCTGAAGGGGTGTATGCAAAATATTCTCCATCGTTAGGCCAATCGGGTCTGATTTTAAACCCATCTATGTTTCTTAAAATATTATTTGACCGATAGGTTTTCTCCGTTTCTTGGTAAATTTCATCAAAAATATTTTTAGGTTGTTTAGGAAAAAAGTAAAAACAAACTGATACAAGTAATACAATTATTGTTAAAACACCTAGTATTTTCTTCATAGACTTCCTCCTAGTCCGCCACGGCTTCCAAGCTGTTTAAAAACTTGAACACTCCTGGATATTTTCTTTCAATATATGCTTTAAGAGCATCCTCTCCATCTAGCTTAATATCCGTTGGTCGCAAACTATCATAAATAGCATCTCTGACTGTATCCCAATCCTTATTTTTTAGGAATTCTCTTTCTCTCTGAGAGGAGTCTTTTTGAAGGTCAGCATAGTAAGAAGAGTTTGCTTGGTCATAGGATTGCCCCTTTTGCATACGACCGATAAGGTTGACCGAGTCCAAATCCGCCTTGTAGTCATCTTCTCCGATGCTTGGCTTCATATCGTTTGCATTAAAGGTCGTATCTCCCTCCCAACCTGAAAGGTCCTTGACACGCTCTCTACCGCCATAGAGATCGGCTAACTGAACTTGATTAGGATTAAGATGAGTGGCCATAGTGATGGAATGATGGGTAAAGTCTGCATGACCTGTCACCAATTCTCCCACTGGGTTTCGACTTTCACCTCGCCATAGTTGCTTGGAGAATACTTACTGTCATAAATGGTACACCAATCTTTCAAGACTTTCTGGTTGACGATTTCGTCGTAGTAAGCATCCAAATCCTTGGCAGTGATACCATACTGCTCTAGGTAGGATTTTACTTGAGTCTCGTCTTCAATATATGTTTCAATATCTGCTTTCTTTAAAACTACTCTCACAGATTTTTTTAAAGTACGGTCTTGATAAGTATATTTATTCCATATTCTAACTCTCGTGTTTGGTCCTATTTGTCTCTCAAATGAAATGGAGCTTAATTGAGATGTATATTCAAAATTAAAGCCAATTTCTATTTCAGAATAATCTGACGGTGTTTTCTCTTTGTTATACAATCCAAATGGATTTTGAGATATATTAGGATCATCACTTGGCCAACCTGATCTGATTTTAAACCCATCTATATTTCTTAAAATATTATTTGACCGATAGGTTTTCTCCGTCTCCTGATAAAGCTCATCAAAAATGTTTTTAGGTTGATGGATAAAAAAGTAGAAACAGGATAATACAATTAGTGCGAATAAGGCTACTAGGCCTAGGATTTTCTTCATGTTGTCACCTTATCACCAATTCTCCCACTGGGTTTCAACCTTAACCTCTCCATAGTTGCTTGGCGAGTACTTACTGTCATAAATGGAACACCAATCTTTCAAAACTTTCTGATTGACGATTTCGTCGTAGTAAGAATCCAAATCCTTAGCAGTGATACCATACTGCTCTAGATATGATTTTACTTGGGATTCATTGTCGATATAATTTTCGGAATTTCCCTTTATTACAATTACTTCTACTTCTTTTTTCAAACTTTTTTCACGATAGCTATATCCTACTCTTACCCGTATTCTAACTCCTGAATCAATATATTTATCAAAACGAATAAAACTTGTTTGTTCTAAATTTTGAAAATTAAAGCCTAGTACGATTTTACGATAATCATTAAAAATATTGTCTTTATAGGTTACATGTGGACTATATTTCAAACTCTCATTATCACTTGGCCAAACTGGACGAACAATAATATCTTCATTTTTTCCAAAAATGTTATCTACCTGATAACTCTTCTCCGTTTCTTGGTAAATTTCATCAAAAATGTTTTTAGGTTGACGCACAAAGAAGAATAGACAAACTGATACAAGTAATATCACTATTGTTAAAACGCCTAGGATTTTCTTCATAGACTTCCTCCTACTCCGCCACGGCTTCCAAGCGGTTTAAAAACTTGGATACACCTTGATAGTTACTTTCAATATATGCTTTAATAGCATCTTCTCCTTTTTCCATAACCTCTAATGGTAGAATACTAGCATAGATAGTGCTTCTGACCTGCTTCCAATCTTTATTTTTCAAGAATTCTCTTTCTCTCTGAGAGGAGTCTTTTTGTAGATCAGCATAGTAAGAAGTTATGGCTTGGTCATAGGATTGCCCCTTCTGCATACGGCCGATAAGATTGACTGAATCAAGGTCTGCCTTGTAGTCATCTTCACCAATGCTTGGTTTTTTATCCGTAGCATTTTTAGTCGTGTCTCCTTCCCAGCCTGAAAGATCCTTGACACGCTCTCTACCGCCATAGAGATCGGCTAACTGAACTTGATTAGGATTAAGATGAGTGGCCATAGTAATGGACTGGTGGGTAAAGTCTGCATGGCCTGCTCCATTGTTAGAATAAGCCTTCAGTTTCTCATCCCAAAACTTATCAAAATTCTCTGAATTTTCATAAGCTCTTTGATAAGCTTCTTTTGAATCTTGATATACTAGAGGATGATCTTTCTTCAAATCACCAGATGCACTGTATTCCCCACTAGCCAATTCGTGTTGCAGTCTAAGGTTATAATACAGTTCTTTGGCCTTTTCTTCTTTCAACCCAAGTTCTTGAAAGATTTCAAGAATTGGTTTTTCTACTCTCATTTTTTCAACTGTAGATGGACTGCTAACAACCTCATCAAAAAAATAATTTTTTAAATAGCCCGCAGTTTCGTTCCACTTAAAATCATTATAGTAGGCTGCACCGACGACTCGCAAAAAGATATAGTCACGGAACTCTTGACTTGAGGTAGGGAACTTCTTGTCTATTCCTTGCTTGATAGTCAAGAGCTGTTGGGCTGTTTCTGCATCAAAGCCGTATTCTGCCATCATGGTTTGGACAAAGGCTTTCTCTTGACGGCTGAGTTGCATGTCCTTTGTATCAGAATAGGCAGTCAGGTAGTTGGCCCAAGTCAGGTCAGATGGGACTTTAAAGACCCCTGTCTTTGCATCCCAACTCGTTTAGATCTGGGCCAATCCTCGACTCAACTGCACATCGATACTGTCTAGATCATCGAACAGTCCTCCTGAATAGCTATCATAGGCACGCAGGTCTCTCAAGATTGTTTCATAGACACGTTTATTCGCGTGGTGTCCTCGCATGAGTTCCACATTACTGCGTCTCAATCTCCCTTTTTCTTCACTATCCATGGTCAAGCTAGAAAGGGATTGGTTGACTTCATCTAGATAGGCAATCATTTGCTCTTCCTGACGGATCTTATCAAGCAGATCATCCTCGCGCCAACTCTTGCTGTCGACCATCGTTTGGTAGTCTTCTGGTAGTTTCTTGATGGCTTGAGAGAAGATTTCTGCATAGAGTTGTCCCCCTTTGCTCAAGGGCAATAAGACACTTGCAAAAAAACTTCTAGCCGAATTATAAGCATCGCCCTTTAGACTCTCTGTATCCTCTGAAAACTTTTGGATGGCTGATTGCAAGTCTTGATAAGCCTCCACCTGAGATTGACACATGGTCGCTACACTCGAACTTTGTAGTTGCGATTGTTCCAAATACATATCAATGCCCATGTCGTTTCTCCTCCTCTCTTTCTAGTTCCTTGCGTCTTTCATAGTAAACCGCATCCAAGTCTCCCTCTAACCGGAACTTTTCTTTTTTCAAATCATCCATGCGGTAGCTGAGGTTCTCAAGAATTTGGTTTTTAAGTTGGTTTCTTTGTAGGAGCGTTTCTTCCAACTGTCCTGCATATCGGCTCTGATAGGCCGCCTCCCACAAATCATTTTGATAACGGTGACTAGCTCTATCATACCCTTCAAAGGTTTCTATCAGTTCTTTAGTGCGATATTTCTCTTTTCCATTGTCTTCTAGCTGGTACAAGAGTTCTCGCTCTCTTTTCTTCAACTCATCTAACTTGCTCATGTATGACTCCTAAAACCATTGGCACCCGCTTCATCTAGCGCCTCAAAATCACTCGCTATAGAGTGCAGTCGTTCTGAAGTCAGGGTGACGGCTGCCAAAATCTGACTAGCTAGATTTTGAGACTTTGTCAGACATTGATGGGCTTTGTTATTCCCTTGAAGGGTCGTTCGATCATCTTGACTAGCCACAGCAATTGCTGTTAACGATTGACAAGCATTTTTAAGCTGACTCGCATAGGTTTGCGCAATATTTAGATCACTTTTTACTGTTGACATGACTGTTCTATCCTTTTCTCGAATCCCTAGTGATAGTTCACTTCATTTAGCTATATAGGCCTATTATACCATGTTTTGAATACAAGCCCTAGTTTATACTATATTTAGATAATAGAAAAACCTTATAGTGAAAAAGATGAAACTCCTTGTGTTCATCGAACACGGTGTCCTTTCCCTATTTTCATACGGATTTTTAACGCCCTTAGCATCCTATTTATTGCTGGATAAAACATTTATAGATTAGGCGACAAGCCGAAGATTGTAGGAAAATTTTAGTGTAACAAAAAATCTCCCCGAAGGGAGGCAAATCTGGTTTATTTTACCTTACAGTGCTAGGAAACATAACCGAAGATTATACTTGAGTATATTGAGGTATGGTAACAACATAAAAAGCCCTCTGAATCCAGAGAGCTAATTTGAGCCTAGGCTAAAATCCTAGTGAAAAAGATGAAACTCCTTGTGTTCATCGAACACTGCGTCGTTTCCCTATTTTCATACGGATTTTTATCGCCCTTAGCATCATGATTCTTGCTGGATAAAACGTTTATAGACTAGGCGACAAGCCGAAGATTGTACTGATGGTACATCGAGGCGAAGGCAACGAAGTATAGAAACGTTTTAGACGCAAGATTAGCGACGAAGTCCTAGAGAGTTGATTAACTCACGGTAACGGTTAACGTCGTTTTTACGCAAGTATGCAAGCAAGTTACGACGGCGACCGATTTTCTTCATCAATCCACGGTAAGTAGCGTGGTCTTTTTTGTGTTGTTTGATGTGTTCGTTAAGGTGGTTGATTTCCCAAGTAAGGACAGCAACTTGAACCTCTACTGAACCTGTATCACCTTCGTGACGTGCATATTGTGCGATGATTTCATTTTTTTTCTCTTTTGAGATTGCCATGATGTTTCTCCTTTTTATTTGGCTTCATCCGAGTGACAGGTTGGCATGCCTGTAACCAAGAAGAAGTTATTTGTCTTTACGACAGTTCTTATTCTACCAAGAAGCAAAGACTTTGTCAACTGATTTACTGTTTAAAACCGTGAATTACTCTATTGATTTCAGGGCTTCAAGCATATCTACTTTTCTCAAGTGGTGATTGACAAAGAGCCCTAGTAAAGTCAAAATCACAGTCACTGCGACGATTGGAAGAGCATAGACTTCCCAGCTGACCTGAGGATAAAAGAGTATGGTGGCTGGTGAAATCATTTGAATCAAAAATTGATGTAAATAGTAGCCAGCTACCAAACCTAGGACAATTCCCACAAGGGACAGCACCATGGTCTCACGGTAGATATAGAGGGTCACTTCTTTATTATGGAAACCGAGAACCTTGATAGTGGAAAGTTCACGGATACGTTCTGCGACATTGATATTATTGAGATTGTAAAGAATAACAATGGCTAGTAAAACGGAAACAAGGACAAGGATTGCCATGGTTTTATTTAGTGAACTAGCCACGGATTCAAAGAGGTGAATGGCAGTTGCATTTTGAACTACCCCAGAAATAGCTGCTTTTTCCATAAAAGTAGCAGCTTCTTTCTCGTATTGGAAGGTGTTGGATCTTTTAATTTTACTAGGTAGGTATTGTCTTGCGGACTGGTGCCGTAGACTTGTTCGTAAGTCTCTCGGTTGAGATAAACAAAGTGTCCAACATAGTTTTCAGAAATAGCTGCGACCTTGATTTCCTTCCCATCAAGCTCCAGCTTGTCCCCAACCTTAACATTTGCTAGTTGAGCTAGTTTTTGACTCACGACCGCTCCAGCAGTGATCTCCACCTCTTGGCCATTTTCCTCTAATGCGATAAAGGGCTTGAAGTCTTCACCACTAGTAACCATCATGGTGATGGTTTGAAGTCCTGCTTTTCCTTTGAAATCTTTTTCAATGGTTTTAGAATAAATCTTTTGGTAAGCATGGATAGATTCAGCCTGCAAGGCATTTTCCAGATCTGCTTTTTCTTGCTCACTGGTACTGCTTTTTTCCGCTACAATCATCTGGTACTGCTGGATTTGTTCAAATTGGCGCTCGACAACTCCTCCCACAGAAGACTGAATGCCAAGACCTGCAAATAAGAGAGCAACCGAACCCGCAACTCCAAAAATGGTCATCAACATTCGTTGCTTATAACGAAAGATATTTCGCGCAGTAACCTTATGAGTGAAGCTCAAACGACTCCAAATAAAGCTCAGGCGTTCCAGCAAAATCTTTGATCCCTTAACAGGAGGTTTGGGAAGCAAGAGTTGGGCTGCTTCATCGTGTAATTCCCTCCGTGCCACCAGATAAGCCGGCAAGACACTGGATACCCAACTCAAGGCTAGGGCAAGGAGGCTATAAGACCAGTAAAAATCCTCCTGACTTTTACCAACGACCATTCCAGTTGTTATAACATCCGAAATCACTCCTGCAAGGAGATAATGTCCTAGAAGCGTTCCTAAAATGGTTCCTACAGTTCCTGCAAGAAAACCATAAAGGACAAATTTAGCAACAATATCTTGATTCCGGTAACCTAGGGCCTTGAAAATACCGGCATTGGTACGCTCTTCATCCACAAAGCGAGTCATCGTTGTAAAGGTCACCATCGCAGCGACCATATATAGCACCACTGGGAAGATATTTCCGACAGAACGAATACTTGCTGAAGCGTTACTATACATGAGATAACCTTGACCACCTGGCATGGTTTGGCGGTTGTAAACATGGTAAGCCGGCTCTGCCAGTTCATCAAGCTCTTTCTGACGCTGTTTTAGCTTCTCTTTTTCCTTAGTTAGATCACTCTCTGTCTGATCCAGTTTTTCTTTTTTAGCCGTCAGTTCTTCCTTAGCTTTTGTCAATTGCTCCTTGGCTTGACTCTTTTGCGGTTCTGGCAAAGCGGTAGCTTGTTCTTCTTGCGTTTTCAAGCGACCTTCAGCCTGCTCTAACTGACTTTTGCCATTTTGAAGGTTGCTTTCAGCAGTTTGGAGCTGTTCTTTCCCCTCTTCCAAGCTCTTTTGCCCATTTGCTTTGATACCTGCCAATCTTTTTTGACCATTATCTGCTAGCAAGTCTTGCAACTCTTCCTGATGTTGGGTTCGTTTGGTCTTATAGTCTGATGAAAAAGCATCCAGATTTTTTAAATCATCATAGCACACACGCGCAATACTATAAACATCTGAATCAAACTGGCTGGGCAAAATCACTCCATAGCCAGCCAAGCTTCCATTTCCACTGCTAGCACTCCCTAGGTCTTTTTTAGAAAGGAGCTCACCCGACTGAACAAATCCAGTAATTGTAAAAGTTTGGGATTTTAGGACGGACTTCCCTTCTTCTTTCTTAGTAAAGGTAATGGTCTGCCCAATCTGATAGCGGTCTTTCCAGAAGTCGGCTAAGGCAATTTCCTCATCAACCTCTGGCAGTCGCCCTTCTGTCACTTGGAAGGTTGAAATCCCCTCTGGCTTGGAATAAAGTCGAACCGCTTCTTCACTATTTTCTACGGTCAGGTCTGCCATATAGCCAAACTCAACACTTGCTCCTTTGAGGGTCTTTAGTTCGTCCTGGTCTTCTTTGTCCAAGCCATAATCAGCTATCACTGCCAGATCCAGGGTATTGGCTTTACGGAGATAATCCCCTGCCGTTCGTTCCATATTGGGACTGGCTACTTTAAGACCTACTAGAGCTAGAGAACCCAGCATCATCAAGGTCAAGATAGAAGCAAAGCGTCCCTTGGAAGCAGTCACCGACTGGAGCAAGTCTTTTCGGTATATTTTTTTCATGCTAATACTCCAATGTATCAATATCCTGTGGATGCTCATTGATTGTTACGCTCTTAACCGTAGCATCACGCATGTGAATCACCCGATCTGCAATAGGAGCTAGCGCGCTATTGTGGGTCACGATAATCACTGTTGATCCTTTTTGACGAGACATGTCTTGGAGAATTTTCAAGACTTGCTTCCCCGTCTGGTAATCCAAGGCACCTGTCGGTTCATCACAGAGGAGAATTTTAGGATTTTTGGCTACAGCGCGTGCAATGGAGACTCGCTGTTGCTCCCCTCCAGAAAGCTGGGCTGGAAAGTTATTCAGGCGATGAGCCAAACCTACATCTGTCAAGACCTGCTCAGGATCCAAGGCATCAGCTACAATTTCTGAGGCCAACTCTACGTTTTCCTTAGCTGTCAGATTGGAGACTAGATTGTAAAACTGAAAAACAAAGCCCACATCATCTCGACGATAGTTTGTTCGTTGGTGGGAATTGTAGTCAGCAATATTGGCACCATCAATCCAAATCTCTCCCTCATCATTGGCATCCATACCTCCTAGGAGATTGAGAACCGTTGACTTTCCAGCACCAGAAGCACCAAGGATAATAACCAGCTCCCCCTTTTCAATTTCAAAATTCACATCACGATTAGCCACAATCTCCGTATCCCCAACCTGGTAACGCTTGTAGCTGTGTTTCATTTCAATATAGGCCATCGTCCCTCCCTCTTTCTTACAATCAAGTCACTCTTTACTATCATTATAACGCTTTTTTAACTAGTTGAAAACTAGAAGCAAACACAAAAAAGCCTAGGAATCCTAGGCTTTCTGTTTATAGATTATTTTCCAAGGTAGTATTCAGAAACTACGTTCAATTTTTCGTCAAATTCGAATACCAATGGTGGGAAGTTAGGGATTTCCACGTCCATGATTTCGTCATCTGACAAGCGTTTGATGTGTTTTACAAGGGCACGGATTGAGTTACCGTGAGCTCCTACAAATACGTTCTTACCATCTTTAAGAGCTGGAGCGATTTTATCTTCCCAGAATGGAAGGGCACGTTCCAAAGTTACTTTCAAGTTTTCAGCATCTGGGATAACTGAGTCGTCAAGTGAAGCGTAACGACGGTCAGTGTGCGCTGAGTGCTCATCGTCACGGTCCATGTTTGGAGGCAATACATCGTATGAACGACGCCAGATGTGTACTTGCTCATCACCAAATTGTTCAGCAGCTTCAGCCTTGTTTTTACCAGTCAAACCACCGTAGTGACGTTCGTTCAAGCGCCATGATTTTTCAACTGGAACCCACAATTGGTCAGCAGCCTCAAGAGCCAAGTTTGTAGTTTTGATCGCACGTTTCAATACTGAAGTGTAAGCTTGGTCAAATTCGATACCAGCTTCTTTGATCAATTTACCAGCGTCAATCGCTTGTTGTGTTCCTTTTTCAGACAAATCAACATCAGCCCAACCAGTGAAAAGGTTAGCTTTGTTCCATTCAGACTCACCGTGGCGAGCAAAAACCAATTTTACCATTAGATGGATTCTCCTTTAATTTTTCGAGGTTGCCCCTCGTTTATCTATTCTATTTTACACAATTTTTCACAAAAAAGCTAGTGAAAAACAAAAAGGAAAGGACTGTTTGGCAATCCTTTTCCTTATTTTTTATCCTTCAACTTTGAATTTTTTGAGACTTCCTAAAAATAGTGAACCACCAATAATTGCTAGGATTCCTCCTACCCAACCAAGGGCTGGAATCAAGCCAACTGCTCCACCTACGATTAATAGGACAGAAGGAGCCGAACCAACACGACTTTCTCCCTTATAGTATACAATAGCAACAATTCCTAAAACTAAAATAGCAATTTTAACCAATGACAAAATAATTGAGAGCCCTGTCAATGTCCCAACCGTTACATCTGCGTCTTCAGTTGCCGCAGCAGCTCCAATAGCCATGATAAACATGTTGACTGGCGCTAAAAGCAATACAATTCCTGAAATAAGACCCAAAATAGCGTTGATATGAGCAAGTGTATTTGTTTTCATAATAATCTCCTTAAAATTTTTATAGGTATTATTCAATCAT
>NZ_AFUB01000042.1 GCF_000222705.1 Streptococcus mitis bv. 2 str. SK95
GTCTCAGAAGATACTCCAATTTAAAAGCAAATGCTATGAGAGAATAAGTAACCAGAATGACTGGGAAAGTAGTGGTAAGTGATAATAATATCAGAAAGAGTAAATTTAATTACAATCAGTATATTAAAAAGATTCGATCTAAAGTTTTGTCTGACTAATGAGGTCGATCTGATTAAACTTTTGATTCCTAATAATTCAAAAAATGTTGAAATAGAAATTTCATTTTCTCCCTTTCAAATCTAAAAAGTTGAGATTTTGATATAGAATCAGCTATAGCATGCTTAAAGAATATTCGATTAATTTTCTAAAATATCGAAAAGCTCTCTGTAATGTTTCACAATTTAGTCCCCTTAATTTTCTTTTCGAGCTATAAACATGCCATATTCTTTAGGAATGACTAACACACCATTATTAAACTCCCTTTCCAATCTTTTATGAATAATTCCCTCTTCTAGTGAACCTATTTCTGAAATTCCTTTCAAGGATTGAATATATTGAACTAGATCGTCTATACTTGTTACCTGTAGCTCGTCATCATAAATTAATTTTTCCACAGTGTCAAAATACCTATTTAAATAAGTCTTTCCATTTTGTAAAGTAAAAGTTTTATTTTCTAAATCTTGAACAACCTCATCTTTAAATAAGCTTGCCAAATAATCTACAACTCCATTTTCACCAAATGTAGCACAATAAAAAATGCCCCCGTTTTTTAAAACTCTATTCACTTCAGAGAGAGCTTTAGGAATGTCATTTACATGATGTAGAAGCATATTAGCAATAACAATATCAAACGTTTCTTTCTCAAAAGAAACATTTTGGATATCCATTATTTCATAATTGACATTGTCTCTATTTCCAATCACTGCCCTAGTAGTTTCTACCATGTCACTAGAAAAATCCGTAATTACCAATTGCTTCATCTTGTCTATAGAATCAAGATTACTTTTCCACAGTTCTCCTGTGCCGCATCCCAATTCTAGAACGTTAATTTCATCAGTAATTTGGTAGTTAGAAAAAATCCAATTATTAAAGCCCAATTTATTTTTTGAATACTTCTTATGTAGTTTTACTCTAATGTCAAGATTATCTTGTTTTTCATATTGTTCAATTACTCTGTTAATCATTTTAAATTACCTCAACTTTATAATTTGACATTATATCACAAAAATAAAGGTAGCGTAAAATAAGTTGTATAAATACAAAAAGGAATAAATCCGTTATAGTAGAGTTATAACACATTACTAGAAAGAGATTTATTACTATGACTCAGTTTACCACATATTCTCCAACGTATAAAAGCTGAGTATAGTTTAGAGGAAGAATTTTAGTATTTGTTGTTAATGCAAAATAAAAAGCTTTAGAAATCAATATTTCTAAGGCCTTTTAAACTTATTAACTCTACTCCCACTCAACTGTTGCAGGTGGTTTACTTGTAATGTCGTAGACGATGCGGTTAACGTGGTCTACTTCGTTTACGATACGTACAGAGATTTTTTGAAGAACTTCCCAAGGAATCTTAGCGAAGTCAGCTGTCATACCATCGATAGAAGTGATAGCACGGATTGCAATGGTATAGTCATAAGTACGTCCGTCACCCATAACACCGACTGAACGAACGCCGGTGTTAACAGTGAAGTATTGCCAGATATCGCGGTCAAGGCCAGCCTTAGCGATTTCTTCACGCAGGATAGCGTCTGATTCACGAACTGTTTCAAGTTTTTCTTCAGTAATTTCCCCCATGACACGGATAGCAAGACCTGGGCCTGGGAATGGTTGGCGCCATACGATATGGTCTGGCATACCAAGTTCAGTACCGAGGGCACGAACTTCATCCTTGTAAAGTGTATTGAGTGGCTCGATCAGTTCAAACTGCATATCTTCTGGAAGTCCACCAACATTATGGTGAGATTTGATCGTTTGAGCAGTATCTGTACCCGACTCAATCACGTCAGTGTAAAGCGTTCCCTGAGCAAGGAATTTTACATCTTTTAGCTTGCTTGCTTCGTCATCAAAGACATAAACAAACTCGTTACCGATGATTTTACGTTTTTGTTCAGGGTCAGAAACTCCAGCAAGTTTGTCAAGGAAGCGTTTTGCAGCGTCTGCTTTGACGATATTCAAACCAAACTTACCACCAAGCATGTCCATAACTTGGTCAGCCTCTCCTTTACGGAGAAGACCGTGGTCTACAAAGATACAGATTAATTGATCGCCGATCGCTTTTTGAAGAAGAACTCCAACAACAGAAGAGTCAACACCACCTGATAGACCGAGAAGAACACGCTTGTCACCTACAGTTTCACGGATTTTCTTGATCTGCATCTCGATGAAGTTATCCATTGACCAGTCGCCTTTAGCCTTACAGATGTTGAGGGCAAAGTTGCGAAGGATATCATTCCCGTATACAGAATGACGAACTTCTGGGTGGAATTGAATACCATAGATGTGCTTTTCTGGGTTTTCAATGGCTGCATAAGGACAGTCAGCAGAAGTTCCAGTACGAACAAAATCAGCAGGAATTTCTGTTACAGCATCGCCATGGCTCATCAAAACAATCTGTTCTTCAGGAGTCCCTTCAAAGAGGGCAGAAGTGGTATGAGTAAGTGGTGATTGGCCAAACTCACGGTTACCAGCATCACCTGCAGGAACAACTTTTCCTCCAAGTTTATGAGTTAAAAGTTGCATACCATAGCAGATTCCTAAAATTGGAATACCAAGTTCAAAAATTCCTGGGTCAATATCAAATGAACCATCTTCGTATACAGAGTTTGGTCCACCAGAGAGGATGATCCCTACAGGGTTAATCGCACGAACCTCTGCAGCTGAAATTTTATGGCTTTTTAGCTCTGAAAAAACACCAATTTCACGAATACGGCGTGAAATCAGCTGGTTGTATTGGCTACCATAGTCCAGTACGATGATTTTTTCGACATCTTTCAAATCAGTTGAAATGTTGCTCATCTTTTTCCTTTCTCAAAAGAAATATCTTTTTCAATATTTTATCACAAATGAGGGCGAATTACCAACTAAACAAGGCAAAGTTTGACTTTTTCTAATTAAATACGGTACAATAGAGAAAATATAGAAAAGAAGTGAAAAGCATGTTACCAGCTTATATGAAAATCCATGATCAGATAAAAAAGGATATAGATGAGCATCATTGGAAAATCGGTGAGAGGCTTCCGAGTGAACGAGATTTAGCGGAACAGTTTCAAGTTAGTCGGATGACCTTGCGACAAGCCATCTCTCTCTTGGTTGAGGAAGGAGTTTTGGAGCGTCGTGTAGGAAGTGGGACTTTTGTCTCCAGCACTCGTGTCCAAGAAAAAATGAGAGGGACAACCAGTTTTACGGAGATTGTCAAATCTCAGGGGAAAGTACCTTCTAGCCAGCTCATTTCTTACAGAAGAACCATTCCCAACGAGCAGGAAGTGGCAAAGCTAGGCATTTCACCAACTGAAAATATCATCCGTATGGAACGGGTGCGTTATGCTGACCAAGTACCGCTAGTCTATGAAGTCGCATCCATTCCTGAGAAATTTATTAAGGACTTCAAAAAAGAAGAGGTAACTAGTCACTTCTTTCAAACCTTGCAGCAGCATGGCTACCGGATTGGCAAATCCCAACAGACCATTTATGCGAGATTGGCTAAGGAAAAAATTGCTCACTATCTAGAAGTCGAAAAGGGGCATGCCATTTTAGCCTTGACTCAGGTCTCTTATCTTGAAGATGGGACGGCTTTCGAGTATGTAAAGAGTCAATACGTTGGCGAGCGCTTTGAATTTTATCTTGAAAATAACTAGTCTAGAAAGGCTAGTTTTTTCTTTTCTCAAAAGATTAGAATTGTCAAAACAATCTGTCTAGGCTTGATTTTATCGCTTATTTACTATAAAATGAGAAGGAAAAACGTCAAACTTTTATATTGCAAATAGGAGAAAAAATGACAAAAACATTAAAACGTCCTGAGGTTTTATCACCTGCAGGGACTTTAGAGAAGCTGAAAGTAGCTGTTCAATATGGTGCGGACGCAGTCTTCATCGGTGGACAGGCCTATGGTCTTCGTAGCCGTGCAGGAAACTTCACCTTTGAACAGATGGAAGAAGGCGTCCAGTTTGCTGCTAAGTATGGTGCCAAGGTCTATGTAGCTGCCAACATGGTTATGCACGAAGGAAACGAAGCTGGTGCTGGAGAATGGTTCCGTAAGTTACGTGATATCGGGATTGCCGCAGTTATCGTGTCAGATCCGGCCTTGATCATGATTGCAGCAACAGAAGCACCAGGTCTTGAAATCCACCTCTCTACTCAAGCTAGTGCGACCAACTATGAAACTCTAGAGTTCTGGAAAGAACTTGGGTTGACCCGTGTGGTTTTGGCCCGTGAAGTTTCAATGGAAGAATTGGCAGAGATTCGCAAACGTACAGATGTAGAAATTGAAGCCTTTGTCCATGGAGCCATGTGTATTTCCTACTCAGGTCGCTGTACTCTATCAAACCACATGAGTATGCGTGATGCCAACCGTGGTGGTTGTTCACAGTCTTGCCGTTGGAAATACGATCTTTACGACATGCCATTTGGTCAAGAACGTAAGAGTCTTAAAGGTGAAATTCCAGAAGAATTTTCAATGTCTGCTGTTGATATGTCTATGATTGACCATATTCCAGATATGATCGAAAACGGTGTAGACAGTCTCAAGATTGAAGGTCGTATGAAGTCCATTCACTATGTTTCAACAGTAACAAACTGTTACAAGGCAGCTGTGGATGCATATCTTGAAAGTCCTGAGAAGTTTGAAGCTATCAAGCAAGACTTGGTAGACGAGATGTGGAAGGTTGCTCAACGTGAATTGGCAACAGGTTTCTACTACGGTACGCCGTCTGAAAATGAACAGTTATTTGGCGCACGTCGTAAAATTCCTGAATACAAGTTTGTCGCTGAAGTGGTAGCGTATGATGATGCGACTCAAACGGCAACCATTCGTCAACGGAATGTCATCAACGAAGGCGATCAAGTGGAGTTTTATGGACCAGGTTTCCGTCATTTTGAGACTTATATTGAAGATCTTCATGATGCCAAGGGCAATAAAATCGACCGCGCTCCAAATCCAATGGAACTCTTGACAATCAAGGTTCCACAACCTGTTCAGGCAGGTGACATGGTCCGCGCTCTCAAGGAAGGTCTCATTAACCTCTATAAGGAAGACGGGACAAGTGTTACAGTTCGTGCCTAGATAAGGAAAAGTGAATGATTCAAGCACAAGGTTTGTTAGTTGATGATGAAAGTAGATGTATTCATTATCATGGCGAAAAGGACATCGTTTCCCTCCAGTGTTATGAATGCAGGAAATACTACGCTTGCTATCAGTGCCACAATGCTATGGAAACGCATTTGTTTTCTCCTTATCCCTTGACGCTTTCTGAGGATCGCCCGATTTTATGTGGGGCTTGTAAGAGGACAATGACTTTTCAAAAATATCAAAAACAGGTAGCTTGTCCTTATTGTAGCGCTCCATTTAATCCAGGTTGTAAACAACATCATTCATTTTATTTTAAATAGACAAAAATAGATCCAAGTTTTTAAGCTTGGGTCTTTTATTTTGCTTCAGAAACCTTAGTAAAAATACGGAGTTTCTTATGGAAACCGGTTAAAAATTTCTATACAATCGTACTAAAAGTAGTAAAATTAGAAATAAATTATCTGAAACGCTTTCAATGTTAGTAAAAAGTTGACAAAAACAAATTTTAGGACTAAACTAAGTAAGTAAATTTAAATAAAAAAGGAGAATTTATAATGAATTTAACATTTTTTGGTCTTTGTCTTGCCTGTATGGGTGTATCCCTTGCAGAAGGATTTTTGATGAACGGTTTGTTCAAATCAGCAGCTCGCCAACCAGACATCATTCCACAATTGCGTAGCTTGATGATCATGGGGATTGCCTTTATTGAAGGAACTTTCTTTGTAACTCTTGTCTTTTCATTTATCATCAAATAAAGAGAAGTATAAATTGGAAAAGGGAGGATTCTAGATGGAAGAAAGTATCAATCCAACCATCAATATTGGTCCTGTTACCTTTGATTTAACCTTGACAGCCTTGACCTTGCTGTCAGTAGTCGTTATTTTTGGCTTTATCTATTGGGCAAGTCGTAATATGACTGTAAAACCCCAAGGAAAGCAAAATGTACTAGAGTATCTCTATGACTTCGTAGTCGGATTTACAGAACCTAATGTAGGCTCACGGTACATGAAAGATTACTCACTCTTTTACTTGTGTTTATTTCTTTTTATGGTAATCGCAAACAATCTTGGTTTGATGGCAAAACTTCAAACTACAGATGGGACAAACCTTTGGACATCGCCAACAGCCAATCTTCAATTTGACTTGGCCATGTCATTTGGAATTATCCTGATGACCCATATAGAAGGAATTCGTCGCCGTGGTGTTAAAAAGTATCTGAAAGGCTTTGTTACCCCAGGTTTTATGACACCGATGAATCTCCTTGAAGAAGTCACGAATTTCCTATCACTTGCTTTGCGGGTGTTCGGGAATATCTTTGCCGGAGAAGTGATGGCAAGCTTGCTTATTACTCTTTCTCATCAGGCTCTTTATTGGTATCCAGTCGCATTTGTTACCAATCTTGTCTGGACGGCATTCTCTGTGTTTATTTCCTGTGTTCAGGCCTATGTATTCACAGTCTTGTCTTCAATGTATCTAGGAAATAAAATTAATGATGAAGAGTAGAAAGGAGTAAATGATGCACGTAACAGTAGGTGAATTGATTGGTAACTTTATTTTAATCGCTGGCTCTTTTATCCTTTTGGTCGTCTTAGTTAAAAAATACGCATGGTCAAACTTGACGAGTATCTTTGAAGAACGAGCTGAAAAGATTGCTGCTGATATTGATGGCGCTGAACAAGCTCGTCAAAAAGCAGAGACTCTTGCTCAAAAGCGCGAAGATGAATTAGCAGGTAGTCGTAGTGAAGCTAAAACTATCATTGAAAATGCTAAAGAGACAGCTGAAAAGAGTAAATCAGATATTTTGGCTGAAGCTAAGCTAGAAGCTGGTCGCTTGAAAGAAAAAGCGAACCAAGAAATTGCGCAAAACAAAGCTGAGGCTTTACAAAGTGTTAAGGGCGAGGTGGCAGATTTGACAGTTAGCCTAGCTGGGAAAATCATCTCACAAAACCTCGACAGTCATGCCCATAAGGAACTCATTGATCAGTATATCGATCAGCTAGGAGAAGCCTAATGGACAAGAAGACAGCAAAGGTAATTGAAAAATACAGCATGCCTTTTGTCCAATTAGTGATTGAAAAAGGAGAAGAGGACCGGATTTTTTCAGACTTGGATCAAATCAAACAAGTCGCAGAAGAAACGGGCTTACCTTCTTTTTTAGCTCAGGTAGCAGTTGATGAGTCAGATAAGGAAAAAACAGTTCGTTTCTTTCAAGACTCTGTCTCACCTTTAATGCAAAACTTTATTCAGGTTCTGATTTACAATCACAGAGCAAATCTTTTTTATGAAGTAATTGCAGATTGTTTGAATCGCCTTGAAAAAGAGACGAATCGATTTGAAGTAACGATTGCCTCCGCTCATCCATTAACAGATGACCAGAAGGCGCGGTTGCTCCCTTTGATTGAGAAAAAAATGTCTCTGAAAGTTCGGACTATCAAAGAACAAATCGATGAAAGTCTAATTGGTGGTTTTGTCATTTTTGCCAATCACAAGACAATTGATGTGAGTATTAAACAGCAACTTCGTGTTGTTAAAGAAAATTTGAAATAGAAAGTGGTGTTCTTTTGGCAATTAACGCACAAGAAATCAGCGCTTTAATTAAGCAACAAATTGAAAATTTCAAACCCAATTTTGATGTGACTGAAACTGGTGTTGTAACCTATATCGGGGACGGTATTGCGCGTGCCCACGGACTTGAAAATGCCATGAGTGGAGAGCTCTTGATTTTTGAAAATGGCTCTTATGGTATGGCGCAAAACTTGGAGTCTACAGATGTTGGGATTATCATCTTAGGTGACTTTACGGATATCCGTGAAGGGGATACAATCCGCCGTACAGGTAAAATCATGGAAGTCCCAGTTGGTGATAACTTGATTGGACGTGTTGTGGATCCACTTGGTCGTCCAGTTGACGGTCTCGGAGAAATCCATACTGACAAGACTCGTCCAGTAGAAGCATCAGCTCCTGGTGTTATGGAGCGTAAGTCTGTTTCAGAACCATTGCAAACAGGTTTGAAAGCTATTGACGCCCTTGTACCGATTGGTCGTGGTCAGCGTGAGTTGATCATCGGTGACCGTCAGACTGGGAAAACAACCATTGCGATTGATACAATCTTGAACCAAAAAGGTCAAGATATGATCTGTATCTATGTTGCAATTGGACAAAAAGAATCAACCGTTCGTACACAAGTAGAAACACTTCGTCAGTACGGTGCCTTGGACTACACAATCGTTGTGACGGCTTCTGCTTCACAACCGTCTCCATTGCTTTTCCTAGCTCCTTATGCGGGAGTAGCTATGGCAGAAGAATTTATGTACCAAGGGAAGCATGTTTTGATCGTATATGATGATCTTTCAAAACAAGCGGTAGCTTATCGTGAGCTTTCCCTCTTGCTTCGTCGTCCTCCAGGTCGTGAAGCCTTCCCAGGGGATGTTTTCTACCTCCACAGCCGTTTACTTGAGCGCTCAGCTAAAGTTTCTGACGAGCTTGGTGGCGGATCAATCACAGCTCTACCATTTATCGAGACACAAGCAGGAGATATATCTGCTTATATCGCAACCAACGTGATTTCAATCACAGATGGACAAATCTTCCTTGGAGATGGTCTCTTCAATGCGGGTATTCGTCCAGCTATTGATGCAGGTTCATCTGTATCTCGTGTAGGTGGTTCCGCTCAAATTAAAGCCATGAAGAAGGTTGCTGGTACTCTTCGTATCGACCTTGCTTCATACCGTGAGTTGGAAGCCTTCACTAAGTTTGGTTCGGACTTGGATGCAGCAACTCAGGCTAAGTTGAATCGTGGTCGTCGTACGGTTGAAGTTCTGAAACAACCAGTTCATAAACCATTACCTGTTGAGAAACAAGTAACCATTCTTTATGCTTTGACACATGGTTTCTTGGATACGATTCCTGTAGATGACATTGTTCGTTTTGAGGAAGAGTTTCATGATTTCTTTGATGCACAACATCCAGAGATTTTGGAAACTATTCGTGAAACAAAAGACTTGCCAGAAGAAGCAGTCTTGGATGCTGCGATTACAGAGTTTCTCAATCAATCCAGCTTCCAATAAGAATAGAGGTGTCAGATGGCAGTATCTCTAAATGATATTAAAACAAAAATCGCCTCAACAAAAAATACTAGTCAAATCACTAATGCCATGCAAATGGTATCGGCTGCCAAGTTAGGTCGCTCTGAAGAAGCAGCACGCAATTTTCAAGTTTATGCTCAGAAGGTTCGTAAGCTTTTGACGGATATTCTGCATGGTAACGGATCTGGTGGTTCTAACAATCCAATGCTCATCAGTCGTCCAGTTAAGAAAACAGGCTATATCGTTATTACTTCAGACCGTGGCTTGGTTGGAGGTTATAATGCTTCCATCCTTAAAGCCGTTATGGAGTTGAAAGAAGAATATCATCCAAATGGAGATGACTTTGAAGTTATCTGTATTGGTGGTATGGGAGCTGACTTTTTCAAGGCTCGTGGCATTCAGCCAATCTATGAATTGCGTGGCTTGGCTGACCAACCAAGTTTTGATGAAGTTCATAAAATTATTTCAAAAACGATTGAAATGTACCAAAATGAACTTTTTGATGAATTGTACGTCTGCTACAACCATCATGTCAATACTCTCACAAGTCAAATGCGTGTGGAACAAATGCTTCCGATTGTTGACTTGGATCCAAATGAAGCAGATGAAGAGTATAGCTTGACATTTGAGTTGGAAACAAGCCGAGAAGAAATTTTGGAGCAATTGTTGCCACAGTATGCTGAAAGTATGATTTACGGGGCTATTATCGATGCCAAGACAGCTGAAAATGCCGCTGGTATGACAGCTATGCAAACAGCGACTGATAATGCTAAGAAGGTCATCAATGATTTGACAATCCAGTATAACCGTGCCAGACAGGCGGCGATTACACAAGAAATTACAGAAATCGTAGCGGGGGCTAGTGCCTTAGAATAAGGCCTTACCCTGTACGTATCAAAATGAACTTAGGCCCTAGGTAAACTAGGAACCGACAGTATCTTATATAGAATAGGAGAAGGAGATGAGTTCAGGTAAAATTGCTCAGGTTATTGGACCCGTTGTAGACGTCTTGTTTGCAGCTGGGGAAACACTCCCTGAGATTAACAATGCACTTGTCGTCTACAAAAATGACGAAAGAAAAACAAAAATCGTCCTTGAAGTAGCCTTGGAGTTGGGTGATGGTATGATCCGTACGATCGCCATGGAATCAACAGATGGTTTGACTCGTGGTATGGAAGTTTTGGACACAGGCCGTCCAATCTCTGTGCCAGTAGGTAAAGAAACTTTGGGACGTGTCTTCAACGTTTTGGGGGATACTATTGACTTGGATGCTCCTTTCGCTGAAGACGCTGAGCGTCAGCCAATTCATAAGAAAGCTCCAACTTTTGATGAATTGTCTACCTCATCTGAAATCTTGGAAACAGGGATCAAGGTTATCGACCTTCTTGCCCCTTACCTAAAAGGTGGTAAAGTTGGACTCTTTGGTGGTGCCGGAGTTGGTAAAACTGTCTTGATCCAAGAATTGATTCACAATATTGCCCAAGAACATGGTGGTATTTCAGTATTTACCGGTGTTGGAGAACGTACTCGTGAGGGGAACGACCTTTACTGGGAAATGAAAGAATCAGGCGTTATTGAGAAAACAGCCATGGTATTTGGTCAGATGAATGAGCCACCAGGAGCACGTATGCGTGTTGCCCTTACTGGTTTGACAATCGCTGAATACTTCCGTGATGTAGAAGGTCAAGACGTTCTTCTCTTCATTGACAACATTTTCCGTTTCACACAAGCTGGTTCAGAAGTATCTGCCCTTTTGGGTCGTATGCCATCAGCCGTTGGTTACCAACCAACACTTGCTACGGAAATGGGTCAATTGCAAGAACGTATCACATCAACCAAGAAGGGTTCTGTAACCTCTATTCAGGCCATCTACGTGCCAGCGGATGACTATACTGACCCAGCGCCAGCGACAGCCTTCGCTCACTTGGATTCAACTACAAACTTGGAACGTAAGTTGGTACAATTGGGGATTTACCCAGCCGTTGATCCGTTGGCTTCAAGCTCTCGTGCCTTGGCACCTGAGATTGTTGGAGAAGAGCACTATGCAGTTGCTGCTGAAGTCAAACGTGTCCTTCAACGTTACCATGAATTGCAAGATATCATTGCCATCCTTGGTATGGATGAGCTTTCTGATGAAGAAAAGACCTTGGTTGCGCGTGCTCGTCGTATCCAGTTCTTCTTGTCACAAAACTTCAACGTTGCGGAGCAATTTACTGGCCAACCTGGTTCTTATGTACCAGTAGCAGAAACAGTTCGTGGCTTCAAGGAAATCCTTGATGGTAAACATGACCACTTGCCAGAAGATGCCTTCCGTGGAGTTGGTTCAATCGAAGACGTCATTGCTAAGGCAGAGAAAATGGGATTTTAAGAGGTGATCTATGGCTCAGTTAACTGTCCAGATCGTGACACCAGATGGCCTCGTCTATGATCACCATGCCAGCTTTGTATCGGTACGAACTCTGGATGGTGAGATGGGGATCTTGCCACGACATGAAAATATGATTGCGGTTTTAGCGGTTGATGAAGTAAAGGTAAAACGAATCGATGATGATACTCATGTGAACTGGATTGCAGTGAATGGAGGGATTATCGAGATTGCCAATGACATCATTACTATTGTAGCCGACTCAGCAGAGCGTGCTCGTGATATTGATATCAGCCGTGCTGAACGTGCTAAACTTCGCGCCGAACGTGAAATTGAAGAAGCTCAAGACAAGCACTTAATTGACCAAGAACGACGCGCTAAGATTGCTCTTCAACGTGCCATTAACCGTATTAATGTCGGAAATAAACTATAATCAAAAAATGAACTTGAAACTCAAGTTCATTTTTTTAATGTGGGAAGTTGATGCAAACTGCTTCAGGAACATGGAAGTCGTTAGAAAGCTCCGCAAGACGCCCACTTTCAGGATTACGCTTAAAGACGGTTGCGTTATCAGAATCTTGGTGAACAGCAATGAGAAACTCTTGATCAGGAGTTAGGTCGAAATCACGTGGATTTTGTCCATGTGTTGGTACTATCTCTAATAATTCCAGACTGCCATCAGCGAGGATTGTATAGACGGCAATGGAATCATGACCTCGATTGGATGCATAAAGGTATTTCCCATCTTTTGCAAGACGAATGGCTGCAGTAGCATTGAATCCCTCATAGCCATCTGGTAAGGTTGAAATAACTTGCATGCGTTCAAATTCACCAACCCCATCGTAAATCAAGACTTCAATGGTACTATTTAGTTCGCAAATGAGGTAGGCAATCTTATAATGATGATGGAAAACGATGTGGCGAGCACCTGCTCCAGACTGGCTGTGATAAGTGTGGAGTTTACTTAGTTTGCCTTCTAGAGTAACATCGTAGGTCGTTACCTCATCCGTACCAAGGTCACATGTGACGAGATACTGATCAGGTGTTAGATCCGTAAAATGTACATGTGGAGAAGTTTGGTTTTCATGAGGGCCTTGTCCACTATGCTGATCCAGGTCCGTTTGGATGAGACTACCATCTGCTTGGCGCTGATAAACCAGAACTTGGCCTTTATGGTAGTTGGCTCCGTAAACGAGATTGCGCTTTTCATCCACTGCCACATAACAATGGGGAGCGCCTTCTTCAACCACATGATTTAACAAAGTACCATCTGTCTTGTAAGCAGCGATTCCACCCAAGCCATCCTGGCTTCCTACGGTGTATAAGTGTTGCTGTTGGTCAAAGGCAAGGTAGGTCGGACTTGGTTCAGCAGCAAAGAGTTCAAGATTTGCAAGCTGGCCTGTTTCTGTATTAAAATCAGCTTTGTAAATCCCTTTAGATGAGCGACGAGTATAAGTTCCAAAATAAACAGTTTCTTTCATGTCCATACCTCTTAATAATGATAAGTTCATTATACCACAAAATGACAGTCAGGAAGTGTTCGTTTAATCTATGTAAGCACTTTAATAAGAGTTATTTTAGATTAAAAATGGTATAATGAAATAATGACAGAAAGGATGTATTTATGGAACATAAAGAGAAACATTTTAGCCTATCTTGGTTTTTTAAGTGGTTTTTAGATAATAAAGCCATCACTGTATTTTTAGTAACCTTGTTACTGGGGCTAAACATTTTCATTCTAAGTAAGATTAGTTTTATATTTTTACCCGTTTTAGACTTTCTTGGGGTTGTCATGTTACCAGTTATTTTATCTGGTTTACTCTATTACCTCCTCAATCCGATTGTTGACTGGATGGAGAAGCACAAGATCAATCGTGTCCTTGCCATTAGTATTGTTTTTGTCATTATTGGACTTTTTATCATTTGGGGTCTGGCAGTCGCTATTCCAAATTTCCAACGCCAAGTCTTAAATTTTGCAAAGAATGTGCCGACTTATCTTAAGGATGCTGATATGGTTATCAATGACCTTGTAACCAAACGCTTGCCAGATGATTTTAGACCACAGTTGGAGCAGGTTCTTGCCAATGTTTCTAGTGAAGCGACGATGTGGGCGAGCAAAATTTCTTCTCAAGCCGTCAACTGGGTCAGCGCCTTTATCAGTAGTGTTTCCCAGGTCATTGTTGCAGTTATTATCGTCCCCTTTATGCTCTTTTATCTTTTGAGAGATGGGAAAGGCTTGCGGGATTACCTAACTAAATTCATCCCAAACAAGTTAAAAGAACCTGTCGGACAAGTTTTGTCAGATGTTAATAAACAGTTGTCAAACTACGTTAGAGGGCAGGTCACAGTTGCTATTATCGTGGCGATTATGTTTATTATCTTCTTTAAGATTATTGGTCTCAGATATGCTGTGACTCTTGGTATTACGGCTGGTATCCTCAATCTAGTACCTTATCTAGGTAGTTTCCTTGCCATGCTTCCTGCCCTTGTTTTAGGTTTAATAGCAGGACCTGTCATGCTATTGAAGGTTGTGATAGTCTTTATCGTAGAACAAACAATTGAAGGGCGTTTTGTTTCACCGCTTATTTTAGGTAGTCAGCTAAACATCCATCCGATCAATGTCCTCTTTGTTCTCCTAACTTCAGGTTCTATGTTTGGTATTTGGGGAGTCTTGCTGGGAATTCCTGTCTATGCTTCTGCCAAGGTCGTTATCTCGGCTATCTTTAACTGGTATAAAAAAGTCAGCGGTCTGTATGAAGAAGAAGGGGAGGAAATCAAGAGTGAACAATAGTCAACGCATGCTCCAGGCTTTGGATGAACAGGATTTAACCAAAGCGGATCAGTATTTTCACAAAGCCCTCGAAACAGATTCAAGTGAGGTTCTCTATGAACTAGCAAGCTATCTTGAGGGAATTGGCTTTTATCCTCAAGCAAAAGAAATTTACCAAAATATTATTACAGAGTTTCCAGAAGTGAATCTGAACTTAGCAAGCATTGCTAGTGAGGATGGCAATGTTGAGGAAGCCTTTGCTTACCTTGAGGAAATCACACCCGAAAGTGACTGGTACGTATCGGCTTTGGTATTGAAAGCAGATCTCTATCAGTTGGAAGGATTGACAGATGTAGCGCGTGAAAAGTTACTGGAAGCCTTAAGCTACTCAGATGATGCCTTATTAGTTTTTGGTCTGGCTGAGTTGGATAGCGAGTTAGGAAATTATCAGGAAGCCATTCAGGGCTATGCTCAATTAGATAATCGCTCCATCTATGAGCAAACGGGTGTCTCAACCTATCAGCGAATCGGCTACGCTTATGCCCAGTTAGGCAAGTTTGAAGCTGCTACAGAATTCTTAGAAAAAGCTTTAGAATTAGAATACGATGACCAAACCGCTTTTGAGTTGGCTAGTCTTTACTTTGACCAAGAAGAGTATCAAAAATCTGTTCTTTACTTTAAGCAGATTGATACCATTTCACCAGATTTTGAAGGATATGAGTATGGCTACAGTCAAGCCTTACACAAGGAACATCAGGTGGAGGAGGCCCTTCTTATCGCTAAACAAGGTTTGGAGAAAAATCCATTTGAAACTCGGCTCTTGCTAGCAGCCTCACAGTTTTCGTATGAATTGCATGATGCTAGTGCTGCAGAGCAATTTCTCCTTACTGCCAAAGAAGATGCAGAAGACCTTGAGGAGATTTTCCTTCGTCTCGCAACCATTTATATGGAACAAGAGCGGTTTGAGGACATTATCGCTCTCCAAAGTCAAGAACCTGAAAACCTCCTGACCAAGTGGATGATTGCACGCTCTTACCAGAAAATCGAAGATTTAAATAAGGCTTATGAGCTCTATCAAGAACTGTCATCTGACCTCAAGGACAATCCAGAGTTTCTGGAGCAATATACTTATCTTTTGCGTGAATTGGGATATTTTGAAGAAGCCAAAGTGCAAGCTGAAGCTTATTTAAAACTCGTTCCAGATGATGTTCAGATGCAAGAACTCTTAGAAACACTTTAAAAGTTATCTCTCTAAAAACGTATCTGTCAATTTGTCAGATACGTTTTTTGAAAGAAATAGAATTTTTTTACAATAACCCTTGCTAAATTGTTTATTTATGCTATAATAGGAACAATTATTTTTAGGAGGTGCAGTATGTCTTATTTGTTTGAGATATTACCGAGTTTATTGAGCGGTGCAAGCATGACTTTACAGGTTTTTGTACTGGTCTTGATTTTGTCTATTCCCTTGGGCGTTTTGATTGCCTTTGCCTTGCAAGTCCATTGGAAACTCCTCCATTATCTGATCAACATTTATATCTGGATCATGAGGGGAACACCCTTGCTCTTGCAATTGATCTTTATCTATTATGTACTCCCAAATATTGGAATTCGTTTGGATCGCCTTCCTGCGGCTATTATTGCCTTTGTTTTGAATTATGCAGCTTACTTTGCTGAAATCTTCCGTGGAGGGATTGATACCATTCCTAAGGGTCAATATGAGGCTGCTAAGGTCTTGAAGTTTAGCCCTGTTGCCACAGTGCGCTATATTATCTTACCACAGGTGACCAAAATTGTTCTTCCTAGTGTATTTAATGAAGTCATGAGTTTGGTCAAGGATACTTCTTTGGTCTATGCCTTAGGTATTTCAGATTTGATTTTGGCTAGTCGTACAGCAGCCAATCGAGATGCCAGTCTTGTTCCTATGTTTTTAGCTGGAGCGATTTATTTGATTATGATCGGTCTTGTAACCATTGTAGCGAAAAAACTTGAGAAGAAGTACAGTTATTACAGATAGGAGGATTGCTATGTTAGAATTACGAAACATCAACAAGGCCTTTGGTGGCAAACAAATCTTAACTAATTTCAGCCTATCAATTCTTGAAAAGCAAATCCTGGCAATCGTAGGTCCATCAGGAGGCGGAAAAACAACCTTATTACGTATGTTAGCTGGACTGGAAACTATCGATTCTGGAGAAATCTACTATAACGGTGAATCTCTAGCTTTAGACGAACTAGAAAAGCGCAACCTACTAGGATTTGTCTTCCAAGATTTTCAACTTTTCCCTCATTTATCAGTTCTGGACAATTTGACCCTATCGCCTGTGAAAACTATGGGAATGAAGCAGGAAGAGGCTGAGAAGAAGGCGCGTGGACTCTTAGAACAGTTAGGACTAGCAGGGCACGCAGATGCTTATCCATTTTCATTATCAGGTGGGCAAAAGCAGCGGGTGGCCTTGGCGCGTGCCATGATGATTGACCCAGAAATCATTGGTTACGATGAACCAACTTCTGCCTTGGATCCAGAATTACGCTTGGAAGTGGAAAAACTGATTTTGCAAAATAGGGAACTTGGGATGACGCAAATTGTGGTTACCCACGATTTACAATTCGCTGAAAATATTGCAGATGTATTATTAAAAGTAGAGCCTAAATGGGAGGAAAAATGATGAAAAAATTGATGCTTGTATTAGTCAGTCTAATGACTGCTTTGTTCTTAGCAGCTTGTGGGAAAAATTCTAGTGAAACTAGTGGAGATAATTGGTCTAAGTACGAGTCTAACAAGTCTATTACCATTGGATTTGATAGTACTTTTGTTCCAATGGGATTTGCTCAGAAAGATGGTTCCTATGCAGGATTTGATATTGATTTAGCTACAGCTGTTTTTGAAAAATACGGAATTACGGTAAATTGGCAACCGATTGATTGGGATTTGAAAGAAGCTGAATTGACAAAAGGAACGATTGATCTGATTTGGAATGGCTATTCCGCTACAGACGAACGTCGTGAAAAGGTAGCATTCAGTAACTCATATATGAAGAATGAGCAGGTATTGGTTACTAAGAAATCGTCAGGTATCACGACTGCAAAAGATATGACTGGAAAGACTTTGGGAGCTCAAGCTGGTTCATCTGGTTATGCGGACTTTGAAGGAAAGCCAGCGATTTTGAAGGATATTGTCGCTAATAATGAAGCGAATCAATACCAAACTTTTAATGAAGCCTTGATTGATTTGAAAAACGATCGAATTGACGGCCTATTGATTGATCGTGTCTATGCAAACTATTATTTAGAAGCAGAAGGCATTTTAAATGATTATAATGTCTTTACAGTTGGACTAGAAACAGAAGCTTTTGCAGTTGGAGCACGTAAGGAAGATACAACTCTGGTTAATAAGATAAATGAAGGATTTTCTAGTCTTTACAAGGATGGTAAGTTCCAAGAAATTAGTCAAAAATGGTTTGGAGAAGATGTAGCCACCAGTCAGGTGAAAAATCAAGAATAAGAAAAAGAGATTGAGTTAACCTCAGTCTCTTTTAGTCTTAAAAATCCTCTGGCAAGTACCAGAGGATAAGAGTTTATTTCATTGTTGGGAAAAGCAATACGTCACGGATAGTAGTTGTATCTGTGAGGAGCATGCAGAGGCGGTCAATACCGATTCCCAAACCACCTGTTGGTGGCATACCGTATTCAAGGGCTTCGATGTAATCGTAGTCGATGCCTGTTGCCTCGTCGTCACCAAGTTCTTTAGCTTTAGCTTGAGCTTCAAAACGGCTAAGCTGATCAATTGGGTCGTTCAATTCGGTAAAGGCATTACCATATTCCTTGGTCATAATGAAGAGCTCGAAACGGTCAGTAAAGCGTTCGTCTTCAGGATTTTTCTTAGCGAGCGGTGAGACAGCTACTGGATGACCATAGACAAAAGTTGGTTGGATCAAGGTTTCTTCAACGTACTCTTCAAAGAAAGCGTTGATGATGTGACCAACTTCAGTGTAGTGTTTTTCAACTGGAACTTTCTTCTCAGCAGCGATAGCTTTTGCTTCTTCGAAAGTCATATCTTGCCAGAAATCAACACCAGTAATTTCCTTGATAGCATCCACCATATGAACACGTTTAAACGGTTCATTGATCTTAATTTCAGTTCCTTGATAGTTTACTGGGCCATCACCTTTGACTGATTTAGCAGCGTGCTGGATAATACCCTCCGTCAAGTCCATGATATCTTGGAAGTCAGCATAAGCTTGATAAACTTCGATAGAAGTGAACTCAGGGTTATGAGTGGCGTCCATTCCTTCGTTACGGAAAATACGGCCAATTTCATAGACACGTTCCATACCACCAACGATGAGGCGTTTCAAGTGAAGCTCAGTTGCGATACGAAGTACCATGTCAATGTTTTGAGCATTGTGGTGAGTGATAAATGGACGAGCCGCAGCACCACCGGCTTCGTTGTGAAGGACAGGTGTTTCCACTTCAAGGAAACCTTTTTGGTCTAGATAACGACGGATTTCAGAGATGATTTTTGAACGAGTGACAAAACGCTCAAAGCTTTCACGGTTAGAGATTAAGTCAAGGTAACGTTTACGGTAAATTGTTTCAACATCAGTCAAACCGTGGAATTTCTCAGGAAGAGGACGAAGCGCTTTAGACAAGTGCGTGATGTGTGTGGCCTTGATAGAGAGTTCTCCCATATCTGTACGCATGACTTCACCTTCGACACCGAGGAAGTCTCCTAGGTCAGCCTTTTTGAAGATTTCGTAGTTTTCTTCACCAACTTCGTCTTTACGAACGTAAATCTGAATTTGACCTTCACGATCTTGGAGATGGGCAAAGCCGACTTTTCCTTTACCACGTTTAGTTACCAAGCGTCCTGCAATTGTAGCAGTTTCGTTTAATTCGTGTAGTTGTTCTTTATCAAGTTCTGCAAATTTCTCTTTAAGTTCTTGTGAGTTAGCAGTACGTTCAAAACGTTTTCCGAAGGGATCGATTCCCTGCTCACGGAGCGCAGCCATTTTTTCACGGCGAACGATCTGCTGGTCATTTAGTTCTTCCATATGTTCTGTAGACATGGGATCCTCCTAGTTTTACTCAAAATTGAATACGATGAGTCATTTTTTGCGATACTCTCATTTTATCATAAATAGCAGAGAAATTCACGGATATTCTTTGAAAACTAAAAAGAACTTGACCATTGGGATCAAGTTCCATTATTTTTCTTGATAGGAAGTGTCATTCCATCTTTCCAGAGTGAAGGTTTCAAAATCCTCAGTCTCCAAAATTGTAAGACTGGCATTGGATAAACCTCCTTCTTTGCGGAGGTGAGCCTCTTTATAACCTAAAAGTGTTCGAAGGCTAGCAGTGAGATTTGCCCCATGACCGACGATTAGAATGTTTTCAGCCGGACTTCCTTTCAGAGATTTGATAAATCGAATAGTACGCTGGGTCGTAGAGTAGAGGGATTCCGCTTCAAACATCCTTGTATCAAACTGAGCCAGATTGGAGCGAAAAGCCTTGATTTGTTGTGGATAGATGGCATTGAGCGTTGCGATTTTTAAACCTTCAAGTTTTCCAAGTTGCCATTCGCGCAGGTCAGGAATACTTTCTAAAGGACAGGGTGTCTGGAGTTGACTTTGGATAATTTCAGCAGATTTGACCGCCCTAGGTAAATCACTTGAATATATCTTATCAAAAGGAATATCCTTAAGATACTGGCCAAGTTGTTTTAGGGTGTCAATGGCTTCCGGAAGAAGGGGTGAGTCGCCACTAGCACCCTGAAAACGTCCTTCAAGATTCCAGAGAGTGCGACCATGACGAACAAAATAGAGTTTCATTACTTACTGTCCTCCAAGATATCTGCAAAATCCGCTTTTACAAAGCTGGCCAAGTCTCGAGGGCGTACGATGATACTATGTCCGACTTCCCCAGCAGAGACGATCATTTGGTCCAAATCCAAAGCAGTTTTATCAATAAAAATTGGATAATTGTGTTTTTGGCGAATGCCGACGGGGTTATTAGCCCCATGAATATAGCCTGTCGTTTTTTCCAGGTCTTTTTGAGGAATCATGCTTACTTTTTTATTGCCAGAAACCTTTGCTAGTTTTTTCTCAGCGAGGTGTTCTGTTAAGGGAACAATTCCAATAATCGGTCCTGTCTTGTCTCCCAAAAGAGCCAAGGTTTTAAAGATATGAGTTCGATCATATTCCGAAGGTAGTTCACCCTCAAGCGCGTTGATTTGAATGCCTGTGTGTTCAATACCCGCCTTGGTCAAGATTTGTTCGACCAAGGTTTTTTTAATCTTGACTTTCTTTGCCATTATTTATACTTATCCTCCAATTGACTCATCCAGATACCAAGCCAAATACCAAGTGCAAAGAAGAAGGCAATGAGAACATAGCTCACGATGGAAAGTCCAGTGTATTGGATACTTTCAGCATTTCCAGCATTTGGAATCAAAATTAAGAGGGTGCTTGATAGAACAATCCCAATGATAAAGTGATAAACACGGGAGTGATAGTTGTTCAAGGCATGGTCCATTAATTTTGAAAAGATAATGAGGGTTGCTCCTGCACCTATGCCGATAGGAAGGAAGGTTCCAAATAAATCAAAGGTTTTAAAACCAGTTAGCATAGGAGCGTACAGTCCCAAAATCAAGAGTAGATTTGACGGACTTAAACCAGGCACCAAGACACCAAGAGCTAAAAGAACACCTGCCAAGATGAAGTTTGCAAAACTTGCACTAAGCGACCCTACAACAAAATTGAGTGCGTAAAGACCCAGCCCAGAAATGATAAAGGTAGCCCAGAACCAGACTAGGTCAATCTTGTCCCGATCAGATTCTCGAGTAGATTCTTTAAGGAGGCTAGGAACTGTACCGATGATAGCTCCCGCAAAGCTCCACAAAACATAGACTTGGTAATTTTCTAGCAAATACTCGATCGGATAGGAAAATAAACCAATCCCAAGCAACATCCCGATAGTTACTGGGATAAAGTAAAGGACATTCTCTTTAAAATCTTTAAAGGGGTGAGCCAGAAAGCCAATCATTCGCTCGTAAATACCCAAAATAGCTGCTAAAACACCGCCAGAAATTCCCGGTAGGATAAATCCTAATGCGATGACGATTCCTTTAATAACTCGTGCAATCCATGAAAACATAATAAGATCCTCAATTTCATAAAATTCTTTCTCTATGCTATCAATTATAACACAGACGGGGAGAAAATGAAAAAACAAGTGAAAAAGTTTGTTATTTTCACTTGTCTTATGGTCTCAAAAATAATTTTCGGAAGGTTTCTTCCTTCTCTTTAGCAGTAGAAATCAAATTGATGTCCAAATGATGTTCAAATCCTGCAATTCTTCCTTTAGATGTGTACTGATGGAGATCGTAGTCCAGATCAGTATTTGGCTTCGTTTCAAAATAACCAGAGTCCGTTCCATAGGAAGGGATCCAAATAGCAGTGAACTTTTCTGTATTGATACTATGCTCTTGCATGAAGTAAACTCCAACGTAGATGCCGATGTTTTTAGCGCCGAGAGCTGCCAGTTTGGCGCGAAAGGCCTCAACACCTTCATTCATATCAGACATTGTTTTTTCTTCAACATCTAACCAGTAGTAGCTAGGATTGTAGGGAGAAGCAGCATTGTAGAAGACTTCAGCAGCCTTCTCCATATCTTCTTTGCTTTTTCCAGCAACGTAAGCATAAACACCCACAGGGACATTTCGTTTTTGGAATTCTGATATGTGATTTTTATAAGCTTTATCGACACCATTGATAAAGGCAGCATCATTTGCTTCAGTATGCTGAGCCCCATTGTGCACGCGAACGATAACACCAGAAATGTTTTGAGATAAGGTGTCGTAGTTAATCTCCTCAGGTCTTTGCCAACCAGAGACGTCGATAATGGGTTTGTCAAGATTATGCAAGGCTTGTGTTTCAACTTGAAGAGCATTTAGTTTTGTTTTGATAGGATGATCCTCAAAACTTGGTCTATTGAGGAGTAAAATCGCTATGAAAATTCCAAATAAACTAAAAATAATAGCTGGATGAATTTGTTTTCTCATACTTATTTAGTTTATCGTAAAAATTTAAAAAAATCAAAGGAAACAGTCTAGAAATGTAGACAAGTAGGGGAGATTTTCAGGAAAGCACCTGTTTGTTTGTTCTTTAAAAGTAAAATTATGGTATAATATAAGGGAATTTTTACAGAAAAGAGAATAGTATGTCAAATTATGCCATTATTTTAGCAGCGGGTAAGGGTACTCGCATGAAATCAGATCTTCCTAAGGTACTTCATAAAGTAGCAGGAATTTCGATGTTGGAACACGTTTTTCGTAGTGTTGGTGCTATTCAACCTGAAAAAACAGTTACCGTAGTGGGACACAAGGCCGAGTTGGTTGAGCAAGTCTTGGCTGGACAGACAGACTTTGTTACCCAGTCAGAACAGTTAGGAACAGGGCATGCTGTCATGATGGCAGAGCCAATCCTCCAGAATTGCTCTGGTCACACCTTGGTTATCGCTGGGGATACACCTCTAATTACAGGTGAAAGCTTGAAGAATCTCTTGGATTTCCATATCAATCACAAAAATGTGGCGACGATTTTAACAGCTGAAGCAGCAGATCCTTTTGGGTATGGTCGTATCGTTCGTAACGATAATGCTGAAGTTCTTCGCATTGTGGAGCAAAAGGATGCGACTGATTTTGAAAAGCAAATCAAAGAAATCAATACTGGAACTTACGTATTTGACAATGAACGTCTTTTTGAAGCTCTTAAAAATATAAACACCAACAATGCTCAAGGTGAGTATTATATTACAGATGTAATTGGTATTTTCCGTAATGCGGGTGAGAAGGTTGGTGCCTATACTCTGAAAGACTTTGATGAAAGTCTTGGAGTAAATGATCGTGTGGCTCTTGCGACTGCGGAAGCAGTGATGCGTCGCCGTATCAATCACACTCATATGGTTAATGGTGTCAGCTTTGTCAATCCTGAAGCAACTTACATCGATATTGATGTTGAGATTGCTCCTGAAGTCCAAATCGAAGCGAACGTTACCTTGAAAGGTCAAACGAAAATTGGGGCGGAAACTGTTTTAACAAATGGAACTTATATCGTAGATAGTACTATTGGAGCTGGAGCCGTGATTACGAACTCCATGATTGAGGAAAGTAGTGTTGCGGAAGGTGTGACAGTCGGCCCCTATGCCCACATTCGTCCAGGTTCAAGCCTCGGTGCCCAAGTTCATAT
Source organism: Streptococcus mitis bv. 2 str. SK95 (assembly GCF_000222705.1). Classification (GTDB taxonomy): domain Bacteria; phylum Bacillota; class Bacilli; order Lactobacillales; family Streptococcaceae; genus Streptococcus; species Streptococcus mitis_AY. The sequence continues at coordinate 23,699 of NZ_AFUB01000042.1, forward strand.
TGGTAACTTCGTAGAAGTTAAAGGTTCTTCAATCGGTGAGAATACCAAGGCAGGTCATTTGACCTATATCGGAAACTGTGAAGTAGGTAGCCATGTTAACTTCGGTGCTGGTACCATTACAGTTAACTATGACGGGAAAAACAAGTACAAAACTGTCATTGGCAACAATGCCTTTGTTGGATCAAACTCAACCATTATTGCTCCAGTGGAACTTGGTGATAATTCACTAGTTGGAGCTGGTTCAACGATTACAAAAGATGTTCCAGCTGACGCCATTGCTATTGGACGTGGACGTCAAGTTAATAAAGATGAATATGCACTACGTTTGCCTCATCATCCTAAGAATCAGTAGGAGTCTATCATGGAATTTGAAGAAAAAACGATTAGCCGGAAGGAAATCTATCAAGGTCCTATTTTCAAACTAGTACAAGACCAGGTGGAACTACCAGAAGGAAAGGGAACTGCCCAACGTGACTTGATTTTTCACAATGGGGCTGTTTGTGTACTAGCCGTGACAGCTGAGGATAAAATCGTCCTCGTTAAGCAATATCGAAAGGCTATCGAGGCTGTTTCTTATGAAATTCCCGCTGGAAAACTGGAAATTGGTGAAAATGCGGATCCAATAGCAGCTGCCCTTCGTGAATTGGAAGAAGAAGTTGCCTACACGGCTAAGTTAGAACTGTTGTACGATTTCTATTCTGCGATTGGATTTTGTAATGAAAAACTAAAACTCTACCTTGCTAGTGATTTGGTCAAGGTGGAAAATCCTCGCCCACAAGATGATGATGAAACCTTGGAAGTCTTAGAAGTAAGTCTAGAGGAAGCCAAGAACCTGATCCAGTCAGGTCATATCTGTGATGCCAAGACCATTATGGCGATTCAGTACTGGGAACTACAAAAGAAATAGAGGAGAAACCCATGGGAAAACCTTTATTAACAGACGAAATGATTGAACGTGCCAACCGTGGTGAGAAAATCTCAGGACCACCTCTTCAAGATGATGAGGAAACAAAGATCCTACCAACGTCTTCACAACATTTTGGTTATTCACGTTCTAGAGACCACGGTTTTAGTCAAGATACACTTACAATTGAAGTAGAGCCAACGATTCATAAGAGCCGCCGCATTGAGAACACTAAGAGAAATGTCTTCAACTCAAAACTCAACCGAGTCTTGTTTGTGGTGATTATACTTTTGATTTTGCTAGTTTTGGCAATGAAACTCTTGTAATTGAAAGGAAATGAAAGGAAATGAAATGAAAATTGGAATCATTGCTGCCATGCCCGAAGAGCTGATACATTTGACTCAGAATTTGGACAAAACTCAAGAAGTCCAGGTCTTGGGAAATACCTACTACACTGGCACTATTGGCAAGACAGAAGTTGTCCTAGTTCAGAGTGGGATTGGAAAGGTCATGTCGGCTATGAGTGTAGCGGTGTTAGCTGACCATTTTCAAGTAGAAGCCATTATTAATACAGGATCAGCAGGTGCTCTTGCAGAAGGGATTGCTGTTGGTGATGTAGTGATTGCGGATAAACTAGTCTATCATGATGTGGACGTGACTGCATTTGGCTATGCTTATGGTCAGATGGCTGGTCAACCTCTTTACTTTGAATCCGATAAGAACTTTATCGCTAGGATTCAAGAAAGTTTATCTCAATTAGAGCAGACATGGCATCTAGGCTTGATTGCTACAGGGGACAGTTTTATAGCTGGAGATGATAAGTTTGCTAGTATCAAGTCCCACTTCCCAGGTGTTTTAGCAGTTGAGATGGAAGGAGCGGCCATTGCTCAGGCAGCTCAGGCTCTTGACCTACCTTTCCTAGTTATTCGTGCTATGAGTGACAATGCCAATCACGAAGCCTCTATCTCATTTGATGAGTTTATCATTGAAGCTGGCCGTCGTTCTGCCCAAGTTTTACTAGCCTTTTTAAAGGCCTTGAATTAAGCCAAAATTTGACAGTTTTTCTTGCTTATGATAAGATTTAAATAAAGAAAAGCTAGAAAACGTTTCAGAGGATATTATGAGTATTGAAATGACCGTCAGCGAGATTGCAGAGGTCTTAGGACTATCTCGTCAGGCAATCAACAACCGTGTTAAAGAACTTCCCGAAGAGGACACGAAAAAAAATGACAAAGGTGTAACAGTAGTTACTCGAAGTGGCTTGATCAAGCTAGAAGAAATCTATAAAAAAACGATTTTTGAAGATGAACCAGTCAGTGATGATGTCAAACAACGTGAACTGATGGAAATCTTGGTCGATGAGAAAAATGCTGAAATTCTTCGTTTGTACGAGCAACTCAAGGCCAAGGATCAGCAACTGGCAGAAAAAGATGAGCAGATGCGCATCAAAGACCGCCAGATTGCAGAAAAGGACAAACAATTGGACCAACAGCAACAGTTAACTCTTCAAGCAATGAAGGATCAAGAAAGCTTGAAACTCGAGTTGGACCAAGCAAAAGAAGAAGTCCAAGCAACCAAAAAAGGCTTTTTTGCTCGCCTATTTGGAGGAAAATAAAGAAGCTGTTTGGGTTATTCACTAACCTAATAGCTTCTTTTCTTATTTATAGTTTAAATTGAGTCGGAATTGAGGTAAAAGATGGAAAAATTAAGAGACTATATCGCCTTTGATTTGGAATTCAATCAACACGAGGGGGTTACCCATTTAATTCAGGTATCAGCAGTTCGCTTTCAAGATGGTCAAGAGATAGGTGCTTTTGATTCTTATGTCCATACCAGCGTGCCTTTAAAGAGTTTTATCAATGGTTTGACAGGAATTACAGCTGAAACTTTGAAAGATGCGCCAATGGTGGAGCAAGTTTTAAAGGACTTTCAAGCATTTGTTGGCAATTTACCTATCGTTGGATACAATGCAGCTAAGAGTGATCTGCCTATTCTCTTGGAGCATGGCTTGGACTATTGTGACCAGTATAAGGTCGACCTATATGATGAGGCTTTTGAACGTCGTAGTTCTGACCTACACGGCATAGCTAATCTCAAACTGCAAACTGTTGCGAACTTTTTAGGGTTTAAAGGTCAATCACATAATAGTTTAGAAGATGCCCGCATGACGGCGCGTGTTTATGAAGCCTTTTTGGAATCGGATGAAGGAAAACTATTGTTAGAAGAACAGAGTAATCTATCCATGAATCCCTTTGGTGGGCTAGACTTATCTCAATTTCTAGACTAGGAGTGCCTATGAAACCTGAAAAACCTAAAAAACTAGGTTTTAGGAAAATTTACCTTAACCTAGATAAAGTTCTCTTCCTCTTTTTCTTAATTTTCATGATGGTGGAATATCTGTGGCTACCTCTCAATTCTTGGCTTGCTGGTCTTTTACTCAGCCAAACAGGCTATTTGTTTATTTCTTACAATAATATTTTTGCCATTATCACGAGTTCTCCTTTAATCAGTCTTGCCTTTCTCGTCTTGATTGTAATCAATCTTTTGGTGGCCTATTTCCAGATTTGTCTCCTCTTTATTGGGGCGCGTCACCTTCTCTACCACGAAAAGAGGACCTTGATTGAGTACAGTCGCAAAGTTTTCCAGCAAAGTTTTCTGTTCATGAAACGCTTGAGCTTCTGTAAGATGGCCTTTGTATTCTTCTATGTAGCCATGCTCTTTCCTTTCATCAGGAAAATTTTAAAAATTTATTACTTAAATAAAATCGTTATTCCAGACTTTATCGTGACTTATCTGGAAGACAAGCACTGGCTAGTAGGCTTGATGATTTTTGCATCTGCTTGGATTTTGCTCTATGTGTCTGTCCGACTCATGTTTGCCCTTCCGAAGATTCTCTTTGAAAAGAGGACTGTGAGAGAAGGAGTGAAATATAGCCTACAAAAGACAAAAAAACAAGTTCTCTTTTATGCTTGGAACTTGCTACTCATTATTATTAAAACCTATCTCTTTTTCTTTCTCCTCTTGACTCCCTTGCTATTGGGACAGATTGTAATTGACAATTTAACACAGAAAGAATCACTGATTCTTGGAGTTATCAACTTTGTCCTGATAAAGAACATCCACTATATGGCGTTGACCTATTTCCTTGTTAAGTTTGTCTCCTTTTTGACAGGTGAGGAACTGGAGATTATGCCAAGAAGAAAAAAAGACCATCTGATGAGATGGGGAGTTATGGGTTGCGCTAGTATCTTTTTTGCGCTAGAAGGTTATATCTATCTGGAAGCTCCTGTGACAAATACCCCTTTAGTCATTTCACATAGGGGCGTTTCAAATAAAAATGGTGTACAAAACACTGTACAGTCTTTGGAAAAAACAGCGCAACTGAAACCAGATTTGATTGAAATGGATGTACAGGAGACCAAAGATGGTCAGTTTGTGATGATGCATGACGCTAATCTTAAGAACTTAGCAGGTATCAATGCCAGTCCTCAAGACTTGACTTTGGAGGAGTTGAAAGGGTTAGATATTTCTGAAAATGGCTATCGAACCAAGATATCTAGTTTTGATGACTATCTCAATCGCGCGAATGAACTTCATCAAAGATTGTTGATTGAAATCAAAACCAGTAAAAAAGATAGTCCACAAATGATGGAACGTTTTCTAGAGAAGTATGGCTCTATTATCAAGCAGTATGGTCATCAGATGCAATCACTAGACTATCATGTGATTGACCAAGTTTTGAAATATGATTCGACTATTCCAACTTATTTCATCTTGCCTTATAATAGTATTTTCCCCAAAACCAAGGCAACTGGCTATACCATGGAGTATTCAACATTGGATGAATATTTTGTCACTAAACTTTGGTATACGGAACAAAAGCTTTACGTATGGACCATCAATAGCTCTGACGCACTTGATAAATCGTTGCAGTTGTCAGTGGATGGGATGATTACAGATGACATGGAGATGCTACAGGAGACTTTAGCAGCAGCTCAGGAAGATCCAGAATACACCGATCTCCTTTTGAAAAAAGCTACGGAATTCTTTGATTTCTAACAGAGAAAAAAAGGAGAAGTGAACCTTCCTCCTTTTTCTGTAGGTGATTAGAATGGTAATTTTCCAGCGAAAGCACCTAGTTTTTTCTTAGTCGTTTCGTCGATTTGTTCTAGAGCAGCGTTGATGGCTTGAACGGTCATATCAGACAAGGTTTCTAGGTCTTCTGGATCTACAACTGCTGGACTGAAGTCAATACTAACAACTTTCTTATCTCCAGTTAAGGTCGCTTGGACAAGATCTTGAGCAGATTTTCCAACAAATTGCATAGCAGCGAGTTCTGCTTGACTTTGTTCCATTTGTTTTTGAAGTTTTTGTGCTTGGCGCATCATGTTTTGCATGTTCATCATAAGATTTTTAAGATTCCTTTCGTATCAAGGCTTTGAGCCTTGTTTAATAAATTTTTTTGCCATTTTTTGCCCTAAAAGTTGTCAAAAGCATTGGCGACTTCTTTTTGTTGAGTTGGGAATAGGTGCGAGTAGATGTTGATAGTAGTATTAATGCTACTGTGTCCAAGTCGTTTCATAAGTGTAAAAAATATATAATCTTTTCCCTCACCGTTTCTGAGTCCTTTTGAAACTAGAAACGCTGCATGTGAATGCCGGAAATCGTGATTACGAACCATTTTTAATGACGCAGGTATTCTTTTTTTCAATTTAATCTTTTGATTAGAAACTATTGGAGCAGTCAATTGTAAAGGACTGTCTTGAAAGATTTGTAAGTCTTCTGTATTGTCCGTAAACTCTAGTAATAGATGAGCTTGTTTTTCTTTCCATTGCGTTAGTTCTTGAACGAATGCTTTATGAATGTAAATTCGACGTATAAAAAGTACCACGATCATCTCCTTTTAAAATATTTTCTTACGTAGAAATCTCATAAAGATACTCAACAGATATTTTAAATGTTACTTGATTAAGCTATGAAGTCTATACTTAGATTCGTATTACTCGGATTCTACTCTTGTGAGGTTACCTCGCTTTCTATGACATATTCTCTCACCTGTCAGTTTACTAAAATCGTGGCTAATATAAACTCACTAGCTTTGGTTAGTTGAGACAGTATCATGAAGTACAGTCTTGATTATATCATTTTTGAACTCTATTGAAAAGCTAAATTTTCGCCAATAGAACTTACTGAAATACGTCCAATTCTTTTATTATTATAAATTATATAAAGCTTTACAAACTAGTTCGTTCATTCTTCCATTTGTAACAAGAACAAAACATGCATTTTGTCAATATTCTAAACACATTTTTGGAAAACTAGTCATCTTTTAATGAAGAAGTTTAGGTAACTAAACAATTTATTATTCAAAACAACTCTGATGAGGATAATCCGATTTACTAAGTCTATTCGTGAATTATAGAAAATATCTATGTATTGGGGAATGTAAGCGTATCAGTTTTGAAGCCTTTATGCTCAATACTGATTGTTATATAAAATGATTCAAAACTGCTATTACCGTGTGGAAAGTCTTTATCACCATTTGAATGTTGAATACGATGACTCACTAGCAAATTGTCCAAAATAGACTTTTTCTTCAATCTGAAATAACTGCTAAGTTATTCTCGTCTATTTTAATTTTGTATTAGCTAAATCTACCGCAAAATTTTTGAATGCTGAATTATTGGCATCAACAAGTTGTAGCACTATTTATTTGATTTGAAGAGCAAGCAGTGATTTCACAGTTGATTTAAGATGATAAACTGTAACAATATGATTTGACAGCGGTTACAAAAAATTGTAATATCTATAATATAAGAAGACGTATTTTAACTCAGGGAGGAATGTAGGATGCAATTATTAATTGAACTGCAAAAAATTGATCAGTTTATCTTGCCAGTAAACTATAATTATCTTCTTCAATCGATGATTTATAATTTATTGAAAAATAAGGAAGACTTATCTGCGCAACTTCATGAGAGGGGCTATCAGTTAGAGGATAAACATTTTAAGTTGTTTACATTTTCATTGTTGCAAGGTCAATATAAAATGCGAGGAAAACGAATAGAGTTTCTTGATAAGGTGCGCTTTGAAATTAGAACGATTGATCAATCCATTTTATTCACTATTGCAGAGGCTTTGTCAAATCTAGATGAATTGCGAATTGGTCGAAACCTTGTAAAAATTTTAAATGTAAAAATTGAACAGAAGAAATTAACGGGGACTTCTTATAAGATTCGGATGATTTCTCCCTTGGTGGTTCGTTCTACAGATCCTGAGACTAAAAAAACATTGTATTACAATCCGTTTGATATGGAATTTAAGAGCAGAATCATGGAGAATCTTGAGAGAAAATATCAAGCTTATTATCATAAAGTACCGACAGGTAGATTTGATATAGAGCCGATAAATTTTTCTTTAAAGAATAAATTTGTTACCAGATACAAAGGTTATCTCATAACGGGTTGGAGAGGAGAATTTGAGATAAGAGGAGATGCGGAGGTGTTAGATTTCCTCTATCAAGTTGGACTTGGTGAGAAGAATTCGATGGGATTCGGAATGTTTGTGATTGAAGAATAGGAGGATAGAGTGGATATGGAATTTAGAAATTGTAAGTTAGAGCTTGACTTAAAATGTCATGCGCCAATTATTCATTTCCAGCCTAGTGCTAATGCTAAAGGAGCTACTCTTAGGGCTAGTGAAGTGAAGCCGAAATTTGATAAATATCTTTGGACGAAGGAACCTGAGGAACTTGCAACCTATAAACTGTTACCTTATAAGATGAAGTTTATAGCAAAAAATAAAGAGGTGATAGATGAGAAAGTTGCAGATGAATATGTTGATATCCCTCTCTATTATGCTAAGGACCAAAAAAGAATGGTTATAACTAATCCTAAAATAGTCATTACTTGTTTTGATCCTACTCTTCAGAAATTGATAGTTAAGCATATCAAAAACTTTTTCATAGTGACAAATTTTGGGGCTGTCCAAGGAAAAGGATATGGTAGTTTCACAATTGATTCTGAGAAAAATGATCAGGTTGAGCAAGAAAATATTGAAAAAATCTTAATGGAAGAGTTTGGCTTAAAAACATTATATAAGATAGATTGTAATAAGCTAGTTGAAAAGTTAGCTAAGTTTGAAGCAATAAAAAAGATTTTTAGGATTATTGAAAACTTCTATAAGATTATTAAAGGAGGGATTAATCATAAGGAATATATAAAAGGTTTTTTGTTTATACATATGAATGAGAAGGGAATAAAAAATGAAAAAGCTGCTTTAAAAACAGAAATAATAGATTATCCATACACCTCAAATCAAAACAAAGTAAAACAGGAACCCAAAATTAATAGCCATAAAGAGTGTTACGTTAGAGCATTGCTTGGTCTATCTTCTTCCTTTGCTTTTAAGGATCAAAGAAGGCAAAAAGGTGGTGCAGTTGATGTGAATATTAAAATTTCACATGCTGATGAAACTATCGAACGTTTCCCTTCTCCTTTAACGTTTAAGGTTATTAATAAGATTATTTATATTATTCCTAAAAAAATTGATGAGAGGATATGGGAAAAAGAATTTGTATTTACCTATGAACTTGATAAAAAAAGGGGCACGCTCATGGTATTCAGCCAAAATCAAAGCCAGAGAAACTAAAATTAGATACCCCAGCATCAAATGACTTTTGTTTAGAAGATTTTCTAGATAAGGCTGTTGAATACTATAACGAAAATCGAGGTAAAATCAAAGGTCCAAAAATAGTTCAATAGCATACCAAAGGAGATGAATAAATGAAATACGTAGGTATTACAATAGGTCCGATTTTTAAAACCATTGGAGAGGCGATCTCTCCGGCAGGTTTGTGGTTCGGCAGTTATTTTTTCTCAACGGTGACAAAGAAACTCTGTGAAAAGCTTGTTGAGATTCCAACTGTTAAGATTTTTTCACCGTTTTATGATTCTAATAGTAATCAAAATCCACAAGAAGATGGTATTGGTCGTTACCATGATCGGATTTTACTTTCAGTTGATGGTAATACAGTAACCGAGGAAGCATTGCAGAATATAATTTCAGAAGTGAAGAAGGAAATGGCTGAGAAATTTGGAAAGTTTAATCCAGGGCAGATTAAGAATTTTATTAACAATTATCTGAGAATTGATTTTGTTATTCTTAATGAAAAAACTATCGAAATTATAGGAAAAAGTGAAAAAGCTGGAAATAATATAGCTATAATACTGAATGATGCTTTGGATGCGCTGGAGCTAATGGCAGCAGGTAAGGGAAGAACAGATATGAACTTACTTGTTCCATTCTTTGCAGGCAAGAAAGACAATCGGAATGTCTATATTAAGGGAAGTAAGCTTTTTACAGCTACCAAATTAAGTAGTCAGTTGGTCATAAAACCCTCTGACTCTGATTCTAATTCTGATTTAAAATCAATTGAAGACATTGCTCTATCTCGAAAGAAAGAGGAAGACTTTTCTACTGAGACTCCGAGCGATGAGGCTGCATTGCTTAGAAGCGAATATTATGCAGTTGTTAATTCGGATGGAGATAAGGTCGGAACGCTTTTGAAGGATTTATGTAGAGGTGTAGATATCTCCCAACAGCCTGATTGGATAAATAGTTTTTCGAAGGCTTGTTTAAAATATGCTGGTGAAGCGGCTGAGCTTGTCGGAAATTATGGGGGGATGACGATTTATGCTGGAGGGGATGATTTACTGTTTATTGCTCCTGTTCATTCTCTTTTCTCCTTATGTAGTGAATTGGATGAAATGTTCAAAAAAACATTGAAACAAGGTCTGGAAGAAGTAAATCTGCCAGATGATAGCATCAATGTCAGCTTGTCTTTTGGTGTTGCTGTTCAGTATGTCAAATATCCTCTATATGAAGCGCTGGAAAGAGCTAGAGTTCAACTTTATAAGGCTAAAGAAAGCTGCGGTAATCGTCTGGGGATAGAGTTAGTAAAACACAGCGGAAAAACCGTTCAATTGATGGTAGAAAATGAGAAGTTGGAGGCCATAGATAATCTGATAAAATATCGAGCAACTACGAACGATCAAGCACTGGAATCTGTCCTCTATAATCTACAAGATACAGAAATTATTTTTAAGTTGTTATTTGAGAAGACCGCACAGAATGCATTTGACCTTCAAGAATATAAAACCAGATTTTTAAATAACTTTAACAATCCTAACCAGTTGGCCTATCATGACTATCTGGGAAAAATAGCTAAATGTTTCTATGACAACTATTTGAAAGAGTATCATAAGCCAGTTACGAAAGTAAAGGTTGATGGGGTTTGTACAAAACGAAACATAAGTATAGGGGAATACTATACCAAGGAGTTGCAGGCTATTTTATTTTTGGTAAAGTTTTGGCAGGGAGGTAAGTGATGACAGACTATCTTGTGACGTTTAGACCGCTAGGAGACTATTCTTTTGGTTCAGATAGACGCTTTAGCTTTGTCGGTAAAAATAACTATTCGGAGGATGAATACGCTCCTTATTTTATCCGCACTAATCGCGTTCCTGAACAGTCCACAGTCTTTGGGATGATACGCTATCTTATCTTATTCAGTAATGGGATTAAGCTGAAGCAGGATTTTCAGTATGATGGGAATACGCGAAATGATATCGAAGCTCTAATCGGAGTGAAGAGTTTTTCTCTAAATGGAGGTGTTCAAGATTTCGGAAAATTAGAAAAAATCTCTCCTATCTTTCTTCGTAAAATATGTAAAAATAGTGAGGAAATCGTCATACCAAATCCTTTTAACAACAAGCAGGGGAGAGAGGGGATTGCTCAGTTTGAACCAATGATACTAGAGGAAGAAATTACACTGCCAACTAGTTTTGGTGAAATCGCTCTACCTAAATCTAAGGAATATAATCCTAAAGAAGGGCATGGGGATGGCTATTACAATATTAACACAGGTCATTTAGAAGCAATCGAAGATATATTTAGGACTAAAGTAGTGACTGGTGTAAGGCGTGTTACGCAGAATGATCTGGTGAAACTGAGGCAAAATCTTCTAGATTTGTGTAAGTTGTTTGTGAATGCCACTATGAAACAGAAACAGGAAGTTTCTAATTTAGATAAGAATAGCAATCTTAGTTTAACTGAGTTTATCAATAATTTTATGGATTTGTTAGAAAAGTACAACAAAGGGGAAAAAAATCACTTTCAAGAAGAATTAGAAAAACTATCCAAAAATTTTGATGCTGACCGCCTATTTAAGCGAGAGGTACATCAGCTACATAAGGACTATGAATTTGCTGTCTATGTAAAGGTTAAGGATAATTTCATATTAAAAGATGGTATCGTTCCTATGGGACAGAAAGGCACCCTTTTCAAGGTTTCTGTTCAAAAATCTAAAAATAATGAAAATAATTTAGAAAGTGAAATCACAAAGCATTTCCAGAAACATACTCCAAAAGGGCAAACCTGGCATTACTGCCTCTCAGATGTGTGCCTCTTAAATGATGTGACAGCCTTTGCGATCTTAGAGGAAAAACTAGTTCGCCAGCTTCATACAGACCTTAGTAAAAATCGTCTGAGAGGACTTGATTTACAAGGATCTAGTCTTCTTTATAAGGCAGGGAGCGTCTTTTATGGTGATAATGCTATTTCGGTAAAAACTGGTTTAGAACCAGCAGGCTATAATACTATTTATAAGATTACAGGAAGTAAGGAGTAAAAAATGAAAGCAAAAATTTTTGTCATTGAATGTTTAACAAATTTGCATGTAGGAAATGGAGACGTTAATTTTAACATCATTGATAACGAAGTGGAGCGAGATGTTGTGACGGGATTTCCGACGATTAACTCCTCAGGCGTTAAAGGTGCTCTGAGAGCCTTCTTTGAAGAAAACGACTTGTCGAACATTGATGAAATATTCGGTTCGGAAAGTAGTAAGGTTACTACTTCAGGAGCATTAAAATTTCTTAGCGCGAATCTACTAGCCCTGCCAAGTCGCTCGATAAGTGGTGAGGACAAGCCGTATTCAATACACGCTCCGAAAACAACCTGTGAAGATTTTAACCAAATGATTGCAAATTTTCAATTAGAAGATGTTTCAATAGAAGATATAAAGGGCGGAGATGAGGAGATAACTCTGGACGTAGATAATTCTTGCTACGAAAAATATGGTTTACCAGTAATTGCTCGGAATAGTGTCGGAGAACAAACTAATTTGTGGTATGAGGAAGTAGTACCCCACAAGTCGATTTTCTATTTTGCAGTGGTGGTTTCAACCAGTGAATCAGAAAACCTTTTAGAGATTTTTACAGATTCGGTGAGAGAGAAAATCATCCAGTTTGGTGCAAATGCTTCCGTAGGTTATGGACTTTGCAAGGTTATTAAAGTGATTTCGGGAAATGAAGAAGGAGCAAACAATGGATAAGAACAGAATAAATCAGTTGCTTCCTATTGCTGTTGAGGTGATTAAAAAAGAGCTTACGGAGCCAATTCCAAATGAGTTTCGAGGCTATATCGCTTCTTTTGGAGCTGCTATTACAATGGGAAGCCTCCCAGCTGCAGTTGCCTACTATTCGGCTAAATCCAAAAATGCCAAAGAAGATCGTACCAAGCTACCTGTTATGATTTTGGAAATTTTGAAAAAAGAAAACACAGCTATTACGGCCACCACCTTGTTTGAGTATGTGACATCGTTCAAAAATGATAATGAGAGTTTCGCTATCAAAGAAGATGTATTGCATGCAGCAATTGCGATTAAACTAGGGTTAAACTTATTTGAAATTGAGTCAAAAGATGAAAAAGTCGAGGAAGACGAGAAAAATGGAGGGTAAGGATGATGTTTAGTTCAAAAAACATGTCTTATATCTACTATCATGAATATTTTGAAGGATTAGAGGAACGGAAAGGAGCATCAGGTTTAGTTTATGAACTGGGCGGATCACCATCTAGTGAGGAGCAATTTCGTGAGAGAAATAAGGCTTTGCAGGATTTTAAATTTGACCTTTCTCTATCGCCTTTGGAGCATTTAAAAAATGCTTCAAAAGATGTAGCAAGTGTTCAAACCTTTTCTTTGCAAACTATTTATCCTGGTCTCATGATAGGAACGGGTAATCCCCATGATTTGAAATCAAAGGGTTCTATATATTCTGGCTTTTCTTTTGATTATGTGACTGGACTACCCTATATACCTGGATCCTCAGTCAAAGGAGTACTGAAAAGCGTCTTTCCTAGGAAAGAAGATACCAAAGATGATATTAATCAACAAAAGATGAAGTATATTAAGTCACTTCTTAAACCAGAACTTTCTGATGAAGAAATCTATGGCTTGAAAGATAATATTTTTGAAGATAATGATGTCTTTTTAGATGCTTATCCAACTTCTAAAAATAAAACGAAGCAACAGTGCCTAGCATTGGAATTCATTACACCTCATAGTGATATAATCAAGAATCCTATTCCAATCAATTGTCTGAAAGTTAAACCTGGAATCTCTTTTGAATTTGGCTTTTATCTGAACGAGTACAAGCTTTCAGATGAAGTTCAAAATGAGTGTCAGCTTTCAGATGGAGTTCAAATTACGGTTAAAGACAAAATAGAGTTATTTAAAACTATCTTGACTGATGTAGGCATTGGCGCCAAAACGAATGTTGGTTTCGGACAGTTAGAGTAGTAGAGGAAGCTTTTATGAAACAATTTGAGTTGTGGCTAGATGAAAGTGGAAAATTTGCAGATTCTGAGTCTCAAAGAGAGGAAATTTACTCTTTTCTCGGTGGTGTGCTAGTTGAAAAGGCTGCTATTAAAAACTTTAACTTTTCTAGCATTCTTAATGATGACTCATTAAATCATGCGATGAATATGACCCTAAATCAGAAAAAGCAATATGTTATTCCTAAATTGATTGAATTTAAAAATCAGACGGATGCGCGTTATATCTTTTTTGAAAATATTGAGTGGCAGGGAAATGGGGATAATCGACAACTGTATTTACAAATCTTATCCGAGGGTCTCGTGCAACTCACGCAGCTATTAGAGGCAAAATATGGTGATATTAGATTGAATATTATCATTGCCAGTCGTGTAGCTCGAAAAGGTGTAGAGGAGCGTGTCCATATTCAGGAGTCTGAATATAAGCGTGCCTTTACAACGAGTTTAAAAACAAGTGAAGTCAGCTATCGTTCTGGGACAGATGTTCAATTTCAGTTAAAAAAAGCGACGGAATCACAAAGGTTAATTTTGGCGGATTTTGCTTCGAATATTCGGCGGATGTATTTGCGAGACCTTCCAGTTTTTCGAGATCAGAGAGCAGTCTTGCGCAATTTATTTGAGGATTCTTATGTATTTTCTCTGTCAACACTGTCTTCAGACAGTCGCATCCGCTTTTTGCTTGCTCAAAATGATGTATCAGAAGCTCTGATGGAATACTATACATCTCAAGCTATAAAAAGTAAGGAAACTTATTTGTATCTGATTGTCGATCGAATGGAGTATCTGAGTTACAGAGTGTTGAAGTCGCAATTAAAACAGTTTGCTTCAGAGATTTTAGCTTATACGGCGAGACAGGATGATTATGAGAAGTCTATCGTGATATTTACAGAGATTTGTGATCAACTACTGCCACTTTTGAGAGATAAAAAGTATCCATATGAGTTGTTTGCCTTTGAAGTATTCCTGCAACTAAGTGATGTCTACCTGCGTTCTGGCCGTTCTTGTCAAGCAGGTCAAGTCATTTCTCAAAGTTTGGAATTGGTAAAGATTTCTGAAAATAGCTTAGAAAATCTTTTTAGCCTCTATCGCATCAAGGAAAAACTCGCTGTATTTTATATTGACAGTGGTCAGTATAAAAAAGCTTCTCACTTAATGGCAGATCTCCACGCTATTTTTAAAGAGCTGCTAGATTTATTGTTAGCTTATGATTCAATTTCAAATTATTTTCAATCCTTGAAGTCCGAATACTATGGGGATGTTCTCTGTATGGAAATCTATAGTCTCTTATTTCAAGCCCAGCAGGAAGATTTTAAATTAGAGACTATCATCCGTTTATCTGATGAGGGCTTGCAACAGTATCCGAGTTTCCCAGGAGAATTGGAACGTCATCGGCAATATCGTAGTAGAATTGAACTTCTGAGAAAGGATGCTAAAGCTGCGCTTCATTGGTTGATTTTAGCGATTGACTATGATCATAGGATGGATAGTGAGATAGATGAGGTTGTGATTCAAGATTTTTGGGATAGGGTTGAGCGACAAGAGACAACCATTAGTCAACAGTTCTATGCCATGTATTACTCTTTAATCATGACTGAGGCTTGTCAGCAGGATATAGAATTTGCTAAACTACTTTATACTGCCTTTGTCAAACATCCAATCTATCAAGAGTTCTTTTCATTTCACAAGCGAAATAAGTTAACAAAGTTAGTCAATACGGAGAAAATTTTCTACCATCCCATGGAAATCGTGTACTGGAATTTTGCTAATTATTATCGATTTGAGGGACAAATGGAAGACAGCCTGAATTGCTATGATAAGGCTATTAAAGTATGCATGAGAAACCAAGATAGTTTCACGTTAAAACTACGCTCCATTCCAATCTATGCAGCTAAAATTAGCTGTGAGAAGTTGCAGAAGAAAAAATCTAATACTTACGAAAAATTAAAATCTACCCTTCATCAATTGGAAACAATGGTGAAGGGCTATACTGGCAAAAACGATGTTGGTTTTTCAGAAACGCAGGAATTGCTGAGGGAATGGAAAAGCTTTTTTGATAATCTTGATCAAAAGTCGGAAACTGTCTCTGATAAACTTTGGTCATTTTCTCAGAAATGGAGATATTAAATGGAGTATCGTTTTATTGTAGATGCTGAGGTGGATGGTCTTTATGGTCCTCTGCTGACGATGGCTGTCATAGTCACAAAGCTAGATGGAACGGAAGTAGCTTCTTTCTACGGTGGTGTACCTAAGCAGATCGCGGAGACAAAAGAAGCCTGGGTGTTGGAACATGTCATTCCCTACATCGGAGCTTACCAAGCCTTTGCTACAGAAGAGGAACTTTTGGAAGAGGTCTGGAAACTCTGGTGTACTTATCGGACTTCCGCGCGTTGCTTTGCAGATGTACCCTTTCCTGTAGAGAGTCGGCTTTTCCATAAGATGGTAGAAAAGGATAGGAAAAATAGAGCATTTTTGGCTCCTTTCCCTATTATTGATGTTGCTAGTCTTTTGTACGCAAGAGGATTTGAACCCATTGGAAACCGACTGGATTTAGTTTCGCATTTCGAAGGAAGACTACATAATGCGCTAGATGATGTCAGACTATCAAGTCGTATCATCCAAAGACTGCTTGGTGAGTGAGATGTTTTCGTTATTCCTGAGACCATGAAGAGTCCAGCTCCGCTTTTATTGAAGCAGTGCCAAGTGTATCTGGACGAGGAAAAGCGTTTGCTGTTGTCCAAGCAGTTTGAATTATCGCATTTTCATAATTTGCGGGCAAACTGTCGCTATTATCTTAAAAGATATAAGTCCAATAAGCTTCTTTTAGAGATTGAGAAAGACTTGACGATGGCGATTAAGGAAGTTCATCGCAAAAAGTCGGTCGATGATTTGATGCTTTTAGAGGCACGGGTCAAGCAGATATACTACCCTATGTTCAATGAGATTCTGAATCAAAGTAGTTTTTCTTTTGTTAAGCGAACCAAGCGGCCACCTCGAGATCCACTAAATGCTTTGATTAGCTTTTGCAATACGATTTTGTATAGTCGTGTTCTGCGCTTGATCTGGCAGGCTAGACTAGATCCTAAAATCGGAGTGCTGCATGCTTCAAATAATCGTCCTTATAGTTTGCATCTGGATTTTGCGGATTATATGAAGCCAGTTATCGTGGATCGAGTGATTTTGAGCTTGATCAATAAACATCAAATCAATACTACAGATCATTTTGAAGAAAGGGAAGACGGATCGGTTTATCTGAATCGTGAAGGGAAGTATATCGTCTTGCGAAGTTTTGAGGAAAAGCTACAGACGAGGCTAGTCATGGGAGGCTCGACCTATACCTATGCCCAGCTCATCCAGCACGACATACGGCAGTTTAAGAGAATATTGCAGCAAGATGGGGACTTGAAACGCTTTAAACCCTACAAATACTATTAAAAAGTCGGTCGATCTTTTCGATATTTTGTATATTTTTAAAAAGCTGTCAACCAAGCGTTTTATGAGTGATGGGTACAAAAAGATCGACCGACTTTTTTCATCGAAATCTTGAAAAAAGCCCTATTTTTTGATACAATCAATCTAGAAACAGCGAAAATACTGTTGTTATACCTTACCTATAAGGAATTGAGACTATTTAGCTGCTCAATAAATGAACTAAAGCTAGTATCTGAAGAGTTATACCTTACCTATAAGGAATTGAGACCTTATTGCCACGAGAATAAAACTTTTCAGCGACTTCCCTACCTAAAAGTTATACCTTACCTATAAGGAATTGAGACAAAAGGAAAACTCCCTCTTTCCAATCTGGCAGATCAATTGTTATACCTTACCTATAAGGAATTGAGACATTTTTTAGTATAGGGATAGTTAGCGTATGCCATAACCCTCAAGCTATGTTCTACCTTACCTATAAGGAATTGAGACGCGTGAGGCCGCCTGAACCCAGCGACGTTTCTAAATAATGCCTTGGCCTGTTCTACCTTACCTATAAGGAATTGAGACGCAATTACACGTTTAGCAAAACTTGGTGTGAAGTTTTTGATGATGGTTCTACCTTACCTATAAGGAATTGAGACGCTACAGACAATAGAAGATATGAAAAAATCTTTTTCATTTTTTAATACCGTTATACCTTACCTATAAGGAATTGAGACATTCTTCGATCTTTTTGAAGAACTTTCGACCTTCTTTTATGGCAAAACCGTGTTATACCTTACCTATAAGGAATTGAGACTCTCTAAACCTTGCCAAAAAATTGCGTCGTCGTTTGGGTGACGAAAAGTTATACCTTACCTATAAGGAATTGAGACATCAGTTATAATCATAATCGCTTCCTCCGAATGTTCTATTTTCGGTTCTACCTTACCTATAAGGAATTGAGACTTGCGTTTTGGCGATTTTTCTGACTTAAAATGTCTGACTCCTTGACTGTAATACCTTACCTATAAGGAATTGAGACGATGTAAGTTGTCTTATTGCCATCTTGTTCTGTTTTCTTCAATACGTAAGTAATACCTTACCTATAAGGAATTGAGACTTGTATTAACTGGTTTCATACCGCTTTCAGACGATTTTGGTTGATAAGGTTATACCTTACCTATAAGGAATTGAGACATTTGCACCCGCAAGCCTGCCATTGTTTGAGGCGACTGTTAATTGTTATACCTTACCTATAAGGAATTGAGACCTTGCCTGAGTAGTCTCCGTACCGTTTGAAGATCCGTCATTTTGTTATACCTTACCTATAAGGAATTGGTTGCTGCAACTGAAAAAACTTGCGGGAGCAAGTTTTTTGTGGTATATTGAAAGTGCTTTCTTGGGGAGATATTTGAATCGGAGGTTATTTATGTCTGAGAGTCAATCTGTATATAGTCACCATATCTTTGTCTTGCCCTTTGCGGCCAAGGGGCTGGAGTCTTTTCCGAAGTCTTCCAAGTGGAAGAAACTCAGCCAAGATGCTAATGAGCTTCCCTATCTAAACTTAGAAGATGCTGAAAAAAGTGAGCGATTAAAGTACGCTTATCGCCGATATTTTAATAAAGAAGCAGAGGAGCTGATTTTCCGCAACCCTGAACTGGTCACAAACTATGCTTATACTGGCTTAAAAAAAGGTGACGTGTATCGGATTTCTTATTATAATCAAATCGACAAACTTGAGTGTTATGACCTGACACTTGACTATATCATGCTTCGTTATTTTCCAAATTTAGAAGCAGGTTTCCTGATTTTCTCAATGGAAAATCGTCTCTATGAAAATTTGGAAGATATTAAAAACATCAACCAGTATGGTCGCCATCTCTATGCTCCTTTTTTGACTCCGTTGCTGTGTAGTTTAGTCTCACCAAATAATATTGAGCTGATTAAGAGTGAAAAAATTAACGAGCTTCCACAGCCGTCTGACTTGATTTCTTCCTACGGAATTATGTCGGCTCCGAAAGAAATCTTACAGGATTTCTTCGGCTTGCCTGAGGAAGCGATATTCCCAGAGGATATTTCGCAGTTTGAGTCTAAGCCTCATCTGGAGATCATCATTGATGACCGGATGTATGTGGTGAGCTACATGATGGTTCCTGATGTAAAGGACTTGATTTATAAAACGGCGAATTGGGCGAATTTTGATGATTCAAAGCAAAGTTTAGAGGAGATGAAGCTTCTTTATAGTATTTTATATGTTGATAAGGGAGATTCAACGTGTCTGAGTCGAGATATGCTAAAGACAGAGCTGGAAAAGCTCCTCTATACGAGGTGGTCAGCTGAGGGAAGTCTTTATATGGCCAGCCAGCATTCCATGATTTTTATGAGTGGTTCTGATTTTCCAGAATTTTTCCTCAAAGGCTACTTTTTGACGGAATATCTGGACTTGGCTTTGATCACGCTCAGTCAGAGGATTGGTATTTTGAAGTATTCCAAGGATGCGGGAGATAGGGTCAATGCTATAGTTTCTGATAAACTAAAGCTGCAGAAGGCTTACACGACCTTTAAAAATCAATACCTGCTTCCAGAGCTGTGCCCGCAGGAGCAAGCAGTGGAAATCTACGAATTGCTGCAAACCTCACTCTATATCGAGAAGCATATCAATCTCCTGGACAGTCAAATCAGAGAACTGCATGATATCAGCCAGACGGAAGCAAGTAATAAATTGAATGACAGAGTATTAGTACTAACCGTTTTAAGTATTGCGCTAGCAATTGTTCCGAATATCAAAGAACTGCAGGATAATTGTTTGACAATATGTAATCTGAGTCTGGCCTATTCATCTTGGCTTACCTTGCTCATTTCTCTTCTGACAATTGCTTTTATCTATTTCAAAAAGCGAAAATAAATGCACATTACCTTGATATGTGATATTCATCGCAAGCGCGTGGCTAAGGTTTTGAAAACTTGCCGAAAATACTTGGTTCATGTGCAAAAGTCGGTCTTTGAAGGGCATATTACTCCAGCCAAGCTGAGCGCTTTACAAAAAGAATTAGCCAATATTATAGAACCTCAGACAGATTCTGTACAGATTTATCAGTTGGAATCCCCAAAATACACCAAGAAGATCCAAATCGGTATGGTAGAATCCAATGACTTTATTCTTTAGGGATTAAAGTGATGTCATAGTCAGTCATTCAATCGCATGAAGTGTCCTCTCCATGCGATTTTTCTGATTTTATCTTTCAAAAAGTCGGTCGATCTTTTCGATATTTTGTATCTTTTTCAAAAGCTGTCAATCAAGCTGTTTATAAGCGTTAGGACAAAAAAGATCGACCGACCTTTTTCATTGAAATCTTGAAAAAAGCCCTATTTTTTGATACAATCAATCTAGAAACAGCGAAAATGCTGTTGTTATACCTTACCTATAAGGAATTGAGACTCTCCTGAATAAATCAGTACAACCGGCTTAGTTTCGTCGTCTTCCGTTCTACCTTACCTATAAGGAATTGAGACTATACACCATCAGCTTTTACACCCATCCAATAGGTTTTCGTTATACCTTACCTATAAGGAATTGTCCGTGTGTCTTTGTCTGTCTTCAAGGCACCAAAAAAGCGAGCAAATTCATGTCTGCTAGGAAGCATGAGAATTTGTTCGCCTTTTGTTTGGTAGGATTAGTTGAAATTTTTAGAAAACACAACATATAAATGTGAATAAAAGTTGTAGTAGAGTCCCTTACTTTTGTAAGAATTATCAAGAAAAACTCTCTTAGTAGGAGAGTTTTTTCCGTGTTTCAACCACAGATAGTATAGAGCTTAAGTTAGATGGCTGGTCAGTTTTTTGATACTTCATGATAGTGTTGCGAATATTTATTGGTCTATTGGGTTAAATTAAAAACATTATTTTCTATTTCATTTACCGAAAGCCACTGTAATACAGTGTCCTATCCTACTGTACTAGTCCTTTTTCTGCTTATCTATGGTATAATAGAAGGTAGATTTATCAATTGGAGTATGAAGGATTTTATGATTAAACTTGTAGCAACCGATATGGATGGAACCTTTCTAGACGGAGAGGGTCGGTTTGATATGGAACGCCTCAAAAACTTGCTTGTTTCCTACAAGGAAAAGGGAATTTATTTTGCAGTGGCTTCAGGTCGCGGTATCTTGTCGCTGAAAAAGCTGTTTGCGGATGTACGTGATGAAGTGATTTTTATAGCTGAAAATGGGAGCTATGTTGAGTTTCATGGAGAGGATATGTACGAGGCTACTATGTCTCGGGATTTTTACTTGAGCACTTTTGAAGCTTTAAAGAAATCACCCTATTTTGATGAAAGAAAAATGCTGCTGACTGGGAAAAAAGCTTGTTATGTATTGGACATTGTGGATGAGACTTATCTCATGTTTAGCCGTCACTACAATGAAAATATTCAAAAAGTAGCGAGTTTGGAAGATATCAAGGATGAGATTTTTAAATTCACCACTAACTTTACAGAAGATACGATAGAAGCTGGAGAGGCCTGGGTCAACGAAAACGTTTCTGGTGTGAAAGCCATGACAACAGGTTTTGAATCCATCGATATTGTCTTGGACTACGTTGATAAGGGTGTGGCTGTTGTTGAGTTATCCAAAAAACTGGAGCTTAGCATGGATCAGGTCATGGCGTTTGGAGATAATCTCAATGACCTTCACATGATGCAGGTTGTGGGTCACCCAATCGCTCCAGAAAATGCGCGACCAGAGATTTTAGAATTAGCAGAAGCAGTGATTGGCCACCATAAGGACCAGTCAGTGATGGCTTATATGGAGGGTTTGTAATGGCAGATATTAAATTGATTGCATTGGATTTGGATGGCACCTTGCTGACAACGGATAAAAAGTTGACAGATCGTACCAAGGCGGTCCTAAAAGCTGCGCGTGACCGTGGCATCAAGGTCGTGCTGACAACGGGTCGTCCTTTGAAAGCTATGGATTTCTTTCTCCATGAGCTAGGGACTGACGGTCAGGAGGATGAGTACACCATCACCTTTAATGGTGGTCTGGTACAGAAAAATACAGGAGAGATTCTTGATAAAACAGTCTTTTCTATCGACGACGTGGCACGATTGTACGAGGAAACTGAAAAACTCGGACTTCCGTTAGATGCTATTTCAGAAGGTACAGTCTATCAAATCCAGTCGGACCAAGAGAGTCTCTATGCTAAGTTCAACCCAGCCCTGACTTTCGTGCCTGTCGCTTTTGAAGATCTATCTAGTCAGATGACGTATAATAAATGTGTGACTGCTTTTGCCCAAGAACCTTTGGATGCAGCGATTCAACAGATTTCTCCAGATTTGTTTGACCAATATGAAATCTTCAAATCGCGTGAAATGTTATTGGAATGGTCACCGAAAAACGTCCACAAGGCAACAGGTTTAGCGAAATTAATTAAACACTTGGGAATCGATCAAAGTCAAGTCATGGCTTGTGGAGACGAGGCTAATGACCTTTCTATGATTGAGTGGGCAGGTCTGGGGGTTGCCATGCAAAATGCAGTTCCTGCGGTTAAGGCAGTTGCCAATGTCATTACCCCCATGACCAACGACGAAGAAGCCGTTGCTTGGGCTATCGAAGAATACGTGCTAAAGGAGAATTAGAATATGGGATTATTTAACCGTTTATTCGGGAAAAAAGAAGAGCCGAAAATCGAAGATATTGTAAAAGAAGCTCTGGAAAATCTTGATTTGTCAGAAGAGGTTGAACCAACCCAAACAGCTGTCAAAGAAACTTCTCAGGAAGAGACAGCAAGGGACAAAGTGGAAGAAACTCTTGCTCAAGAAGAACTTCCTCAGGTGTCTACAGAAGAAGTGATTGAGCCAGAAGCAGTTGAGGAAGGGGCTCAAGAAGAGGTTGAGCTAGAAGTTGATGAGACAGAGCAAAGCCAAGAGCGTGAAGAAGTTTTAGAAGAAGCGAACCAAGAATCTCTAGAAACTGGAGAAGAACTAGCGTCTGAAGTAGTAGAAGAATATCCTCGAGTTGAAGAAACCATTCAGGAAAAATATGATCGCAGTCTCAAGAAAACGCGTACGGGATTTGGAGCACGCTTGAATGCCTTCTTTGCTAACTTTCGCTCTGTCGATGAAGACTTTTTTGAAGAATTAGAAGAACTGCTCATCATGAGTGACGTCGGTGTGCAGGTCGCTTCGAACCTAACAGAAGAGCTTCGCTATGAAGCCAAATTAGAAAACGCTAAGAAGCCTGATGCACTTCGCCGTGTCATTATCGAAAAATTGGTTGAGCTCTATGAGAAGGATGGCAACTACGATGAAAGTATCCACTTCCAAGATGGTTTGACAGTCATGCTCTTTGTTGGTGTTAACGGTGTTGGGAAGACAACTTCTATCGGGAAATTAGCTCATCGTTACAAGCAAGCTGGCAAAAAAGTCATGCTAGTAGCAGCAGATACCTTCCGTGCTGGAGCTGTTGCCCAGCTAGCAGAGTGGGGCCGTCGTGTTGATGTTCCTGTTGTGACGGGCCCTGAAAAGGCTGATCCAGCAAGTGTGGTCTTTGATGGGATGGAACGTGCTGTAGCAGAAGGAATTGATATTCTCATGATTGATACAGCAGGTCGTCTGCAAAACAAGGACAACCTCATGGCAGAGTTGGAAAAGATTGGTCGTATTATCAAACGTGTGCTTCCAGAAGCACCACATGAAACCTTCCTAGCACTCGATGCTTCAACTGGACAAAATGCTTTGGTACAAGCCAAAGAATTCTCAAAAATCACCCCTGTTACCGGTATTGTATTGACTAAGATTGATGGAACTGCCCGTGGTGGCGTCGTTCTGGCAATTCGAGAAGAACTTAATATCCCTGTAAAATTGATCGGTTTCGGTGAAAAAATCGATGATATTGGTGAATTTAACTCAGAAAACTTTATGAAGGGTCTCTTAGAAGGCTTGATTTAATACAAAATAAATATCCTGCAAAATTGACTTGCAGGATATTTTTGCTATTCTAAACGGCCATCTTCACGATAGGCGATATCTGGTTGCCAGGTCCATTTGGCTCCATACTTTTCAAGTAAGTCAAAGCTAGCTTGTGGTCCCATGCTTCCAGCTTTATAATCGTAGAGTGGAGCTCCATTTTCAGCCCAGAGTTCTTCGATACGGTCAATCAATTTCCAGGAAGCACTCACCTCATCCCAGTGACTGAAATTGGTTGAGTTGTTGTTCAAGACATCGTAGATTAATTTCTCGTATGGATCTGGTGAAGCTCCAGTAGCAGTAGCATCTGTACGGTAATCCAGAGAGCTTGGTGCCAAGTTAAATTCTTCACCGACTTGTTTACCATTGAGGCTGAGAGAGAATCCTTCAGTTGGCTGGATATAGATGGTCAAAATGTTTGGAGCAAGTGGTTCGCCAAAGATAGAGTCCATTTGCTTAAAGACGATATTGACATGAGTGCCTTTTTCAGTCAGACGTTTCCCTGTACGGAAGAAGAAGGGAACACCACGAAAGCGGTCGCTGTCTACAAAGAAAGCACCAGATGCAAAGGTTTCTGTTGTAGACTCAGGGTTAACGTTTGGCTCGCTACGGTAGGAAATGTATTTCTTACCATCGATCTTTCCAGAACGGTATTGCCCACGGATAAAGTGTTCTTTTAATTCTTCTTCGCTTGGTTGGTGAAGGTTTTTAAATACCTTAATCTTCTCAGCGCGAATCTCATCCTTTGTAAAGCTAGCTGGCTTGTCCATGGCTAGAAGAGATAAAAGCTGGAGAGTGTGGTTTTGAACCATGTCACGGAGGGCACCAGATTCATCATAGTAGCCACCACGTTCCTCAACACCCAAGCGCTCAGCAAAGGTAATCTGCACATTATCAATGTGCTCACGGTTCCAAACATTTTCAAAGATCATATTGGCAAAACGAACCGCAAAGATACTTTGAATCATTTCTTTCCCCAAGTAATGGTCGATACGGTAGATCTGTTCTTCATCAAATGTTGCTAGAAGATCTTCGTTGAGTTTACTTGCAGTTTCATAGTCTGTACCAAAAGGTTTCTCAACAATTAAGCGCTCAAAACCTTTGCCGTCAACGATGTTTTCAGACTTGAGGTGTTTGGCAATGGTACCAAAGAATTGAGGAGCCATTGATAGGAAGAAGAGTTTGTTGTGGTCCGTTTGGTATTTCTCATCAAGCTCAGCCTGTAATTCACGTAAAGCGATGTAGTTATCAGTATCATTGACATCATGGCTTTGATAGTAGAAGTGGCTAGCAAATTCCTGGGCTTGCTCGGTACTATCTGCCAAATCAAGGATGGACTCGACAACTACAGATTCAAAATATTCCTTACTCCAAGGTCTACGAGCTGTTCCGATAACTGCAAAATGCTCAGAGAGATTGCCTGATTTATAGAGTCTGAAAAGGGAAGGGTAGAGTTTGCGTTTAGCTAAATCTCCACTCGCACCGAAAATTGTAACAATAACCTTTGATGACATCTAGCTACCTAATTTCTATATTTTTTCCTAGTTGGACTAGGGATGAGATTTCCTCATTGTCATAGTTTTTATTTTATCATAATTTTCAAAAAAATCAAAAAATCCAATACGTAATTAAAAAACTGTAAGGAGAATCTTACAGTTTTGTTTTATACGTTTAAGACCTTGTCCAAGAACTCTTTTAGACGAGGGTGTTGCGGGTTGTCGAAGATTTGATCTGGAGTTCCATCTTCAAGGAATTCTCCATCAGCCGTAAAGATAACACGATTGGCAACCTGACGAGCAAATCCCATCTCGTGGGTTACGATGATCATGGTCATACCTTGCTCGGCCAATTCCTTCATAACGTTCAATACATCTCCAACCATCTCGGGGTCGAGAGCAGAAGTTGGTTCGTCAAAGAGCATGATGTCAGGATTCATGGCTAGGCCACGTGCGATAGCCACACGTTGTTTTTGACCACCTGAGAGGCTATCTGGGTTGGCATTCGCTTTATCTGCTAGTCCAACCTTTTCAAGCAACTCCATCCCTAATTTTTCAGCTTCTTCTTTGGTCATCCGTTTGTGTTCAATAGGTGCAAAAGTGATATTTTCTAGGACGGACATATGAGGGAAGAGGTTGAAGTGCTGGAAAACCATTCCGACGTTTTCACGGACATGGTCGACATTGGTTGACTTTTCAGTCAAATCATAACCATTCACTGTGATGTGGCCACTCGTTACCTCCTCGAGAAGGTTAAGGCTACGGAGGAAAGTGGATTTACCAGAACCAGAAGGACCGATGATACAAACAACATCTCCTTCATAGAATTTAGTCGTAATGCCTTTTAAAACTTCATTTTTTCCATAATACTTATGCAAATCATTTACATCAATTTTTAGTTTTGCCATTAACGAATCCTCTTTTCTAAGCATTTCGCTAGTCTAGTCAAAAGCGTGATAATTACAAGATAGAAGATAGCAAGGATTGCATACATCTTGAAACTTTGGTAGTTACGGGCGATGATAATCTTACCAGTTTGGAATAGTTCCACCAGACCGATAGCAGATACAATAGTTGTATCTTTCAAAGCGATAACAAACTGGTTGACGAAGTTTGGAAGCATTAGCTTAGTTGCTTGTGGCAAGATAATCTTACGCATGGTTTTTCCATAAGAGATACCAAGACTGCGGCTGGCTTCCATTTGTCCAACTGGAACGGCTTGAATCCCACCACGAACGATTTCAGCGATATAAGCAGCAGCATTGAGCGAAAGGGCAATGGTACCAGCTACAAAGTCGTTAATTGGACTTTGTTGGCCCGTAATTGATTCGATGAAGTTTGGAATACCCCAGAAGATGAAGGCTGCAAGAATCATCAATGGAATTCCTCGAATAACGTCAACGAAAATCTCAGAGATCAGACGAAGTGATTTGTATGGACTAACGCTGAACATACCAAAGATAATCCCAATCACGATTGCAATCGCAAACGAAATAAGGGCTAGAGCGAGAGTGATTCCAAGCCCGCTAAGGAATTGTTTGTAGTTGTTTTGGAGTAAGCCCCAGATAGTGGTTTCGTCAACTGTACTTGTAGAAGCAGTTGTTGCTCCACTTGCTAGATACTTGTCAAGAATCTTTTGAAATTCTCCATTAGCCTTGAGGTTTGCAAGTCCGTTATTGAACATCTGGATCAATTCTGGATTTGTACCTTTTTTAACGGCAAAGGCTGTTTCACCGATTGGAGTTCCAGCGATTGGCGTTTTCAACTTTTGACCTTGGCTGATAGAATATTTGAGAACAGGCTCGTCATCCATCACGGCATCGATAGCCCCAGTATTGAGACTATCGTACATTGATGAACCATCAGCAAAGGTTTTAATTTTGTAGCCGTATTTGCTTTGATTTTCAGTAAGGAATGTTTGAGAAGCCGTCCCGTTTTTAACACCAACTGTCTTATCCTTGAGGTCTTCATAAGAAGCGATAGTACTTGATTCTTTGACACCGAGAATGGTATTAGCAGTGTAGTAGGAATCTGAGAAGTCAAACGTTGCTTTACGAGCGTCCGTCACAGACATTCCAGCGATGATACCATCAGCTTGTCCGGCCTGAACAGCACTGATCGCTGCATCAAAGCCTGGGTTAGTAATCTCAATTTCAAAACCTTGATCTTTGGCAATAGCCTTGATCAAGTCCATATCAATACCAGTGTACTCGTTGCTTGAATTTTGAAATACGAAGGGAGCAAAAGATGAATCACTGGCAATAACATACTTAGATTTAACTGTGTCAGCTTTTACTACTCCTAGTGAGAAAATGGGAAATAAAATTAGCAAAAACGCTATGATTTTTTTCTTCATTTTAAGTCTCCTTTCCGAATATTTTCCCATTATATCAGAAAATATTCCAGAAGGCAAATTTTACAGACTTTTATGTTAGAAAATATAACATAAAAGCCCTTTATTTCTTTCTTGAATTGCCACTACAAAGTGCTATAATAATAGCATATAATAGAAGAAATGAGGGTAGGAACATGAAGAATAAAAGAATATTTAAAGACTTCCAATCTTCCCAAATGAGTTTAAATATTTACACAAGTCCTTTGTTAGCCTTTGTTTTTGTCTTTATAGGAGAGTTTGTTGCATATACTTTGTATGGTATTAGCTTGTTAGCTCTCATCGGACTTGCTAGAAATTTTGGAGAGGCTGGTCAAAATCTTGCAACTTACTTGCAAACCTTGCAGCAGAGCTTGACGGATAAAACAAGTGACTTTCGTTTAATTTTAGCATTGCTGTCCTTTGGTTTTATTCTCAACACTGTGTTCAGATGGACTAAAAAAGTTGAGAAAAGATCTATTAGAACCTTGGGATTTTATAGAGAAAATTTCCTTAGCAGTCTTCTGAAAGGATTTGGCCTAGGTTTGGCACTTTTTCTTCTGACCTTGTTAGGTTTGGTGGTCTTGGGGCAATATCGTTTGGAATCCATTCGCTTGAATCCTTATTCGCTTACTTTTGTCGTCTTTACTATCCCCTTTTGGATTTTACAGGGGACAGCAGAAGAAGTGGTGTCCCGTGCTTGGCTTCTTCCACAATTGGCCTCAAGAACCAATCTAAAACTTGCTGTTGTCATATCTAGCATATTCTTTACCCTGCTTCATGTGGGAAATTCTGGTCTAATACCTCTATCTCTAGTGAATCTCTTCTTATTCGGAGTTGCCATGGCTCTTTACCTTCTCAAAACTGATACAGTTTGGGGGGTTGCAGGTATTCATGGAGCTTGGAATTTTGCTCAGGGCAATATTTTTGGCATTTTAGTTAGCGGTCAACCGTCAGGAACGTCTCTGATGACCTTTTTACCACAAGGCGATCAAGGCTGGCTATCAGGAGGCTCTTTTGGGATTGAAGGTTCTATCATGACAAGTTTAGTCTTGTTACTTCTGATTGTCTATCTCGCTAATCAATTAAAGAAAGAAAATGAAAGGATGTGACTTAGGTCCGTCCTTTTCTTCGTGAAAATGCTATAAGTATGCTAAAATAGGAATAGCACATGGAGAGAGGATTCTTATGATCAATCGAATTACAGATAATAAATTTAAACTAGTATCAAAATACGAACCTTCAGGAGATCAACCCCAGGCAATTGAGCAGTTGGTTGATAATATCGAGGGTGGAGAAAAGGCTCAGATTCTGATGGGGGCGACGGGTACAGGGAAGACCTATACCATGAGTCAGGTCATTTCCAAAGTCAATAAGCCAACTTTGGTCATTGCGCATAACAAAACCCTAGCTGGTCAGCTCTACGGAGAGTTCAAGGAATTTTTCCCTGAAAATGCTGTTGAGTACTTTGTGTCTTATTATGATTATTACCAACCCGAGGCTTATGTTCCTTCGAGCGATACCTATATTGAAAAGGACAGTTCTGTTAATGACGAGATTGACAAGCTCCGCCACTCAGCGACTTCAGCCCTTCTGGAGCGTAATGATGTCATCGTTGTGGCTTCTGTCTCTTGTATCTATGGTTTAGGTTCGCCTAAGGAATACTCTGATAGCGTGGTTAGTCTCCGTCCAGGTCTTGAGATTTCTCGTGATAAACTCTTGAATGACTTGGTTGATATCCAGTTTGAACGTAATGATATTGATTTTCAACGCGGAAGATTTCGTGTACGTGGGGATGTGGTAGAGATTTTCCCAGCTTCACGTGATGAACACGCTTTTCGAGTAGAGTTTTTCGGGGATGAGATTGACCGTATCCGTGAGGTTGAGGCTTTGACAGGTCAGGTATTGGGAGAAGTGGATCATTTGGCGATTTTCCCCGCCACTCACTTTGTGACCAATGACGACCACATGGAAGTTGCTATTGCCAAGATTCAGGCGGAGTTGGAGGAGCAGTTAGCTGTTTTTGAAAAGGAAGGCAAACTGCTAGAAGCCCAGCGTTTGAAACAGCGGACAGAGTATGATATTGAGATGTTACGTGAGATGGGTTATACAAATGGGGTTGAGAACTACTCTCGTCACATGGATGGTCGTAGCGAAGGAGAGCCTCCTTATACGCTTCTCGACTTCTTCCCAGATGATTTCTTGATCATGATTGATGAAAGTCACATGACCATGGGGCAGATCAAGGGCATGTACAATGGAGACCGTTCGCGTAAGGAAATGTTAGTAAATTATGGTTTTCGTTTGCCGTCTGCCTTGGACAATCGTCCTCTCCGTCGGGAGGAGTTTGAAAGCCATGTGCATCAGATTGTTTACGTTTCAGCGACACCTGGTGACTATGAAAATGAACAGACCGAGACAGTGATTGAACAAATCATTCGTCCAACAGGACTATTGGATCCAGAGGTGGAAGTCCGTCCGACTATGGGACAGATTGATGACCTCCTAGGTGAAATCAATGCCCGTGTTGAAAAGAATGAACGAACCTTTATCACAACCTTGACCAAGAAGATGGCAGAAGACTTGACCGACTACTTCAAAGAAATGGGCATCAAAGTCAAGTACATGCACTCGGATATCAAGACCTTGGAGCGGACGGAGATTATCCGTGACCTGCGCTTGGGTGTTTTTGATGTCTTGGTCGGAATCAACCTGCTCCGTGAAGGGATTGACGTTCCTGAGGTAAGCTTGGTTGCTATTCTAGATGCTGACAAGGAAGGTTTCCTTCGTAACGAACGTGGCCTCATCCAGACCATTGGTCGTGCTGCCCGTAATAGCGAAGGGCATGTCATCATGTATGCGGACACGATGACTCAGTCTATGCAACGTGCTATCGATGAAACGGCCCGCCGTCGGAAAATCCAGATGGCTTATAATGAAGAGCATGGTATCGTACCTCAGACAATCAAGAAAGAAATCCGTGACCTTATTGCCGTAACTAAGGCAGTTGCCAAGGAAGAGGACAAGGAAGTTGATATCAATAGTCTCAACAAACAAGAACGCAAAGAACTCGTCAAGAAACTCGAAAAACAAATGCAAGAAGCCGTCGAAGTGCTTGACTTTGAACTCGCAGCTCAGATTCGTGATATGATTCTGGAAGTGAAGGCGCTAAACTGATAAAAAGTATAAAGAAATAGAAATATATAGAAAGACATAATATGACAGCAAAAAAAACTAAACACATAGGCATTGAATGTTGTAGAATTTTAGCTATGTTGATGATTTGCAATTTACATGTTTTGGGTATGGGTGGAATTTTAGAAAAAGTTGATAGTCAAAAAAGATCTTTACTATATTTTTGCCAATTTTTTAGAAGCTTTCTCATATTCAGCTGTAAATATTTATATTTTAATCAGTGGGTATGTCGGTCTTTATTCACAATTTAGTTATAAAAAAAATGTTTAGTTTTTGGGTACAGATCATTTTCTATACTATTTCAGTTACTTTTGTATTTGCTATTTTTTCAAAATCATCTGTCAACTTAAGTGATTGGTTTTCAGCTTTAACTCCAATAAGTCATGGACAGTATTGGTATATGAGTTGCTATTTTGGTTTAGTCTTAATAGCACCATTTTTGAATCAAGCAGTGCTGACATTGAAAAAAGAACAATTGCTTCCAATTGTTAGTGGAGCATTTATATACTTTTCTGTCATACCCACAGTATTTAAACAAGATATTCTGGGCTTGTGGGGTGGATATAGTGTATTATGGATGATCCTCTTGTACACTTTGGGAGCAATAATTAGAAAATCAAATTACGAAAGTCGTTTTCAAATACGTAATGTTAGTGGATTCATTTTATTTCTAACTAGTTTAACTTTTATATTATGCTGGCTTGGTTTTAAACAGTGGAGAAGTTATATTTCTCCGACGGTCACACTGCAAGGAATAGCAATATTTTTACTCTTCTTGAATATTAAAAATCTTCCCTTAACTTTTAAGAAACTCGTTCTTTTAGTATCTCCACTAACTTTGGGTGTTTATCTGTTTCATGTACATCCTCTTATTTTTAGAAGAATTATACCAACCATCCATACTTTAGTTGAAGAACAAGAATTTTCCATGTTTGTCATTATTATTCTAGTTATGACACTGATCCTGTTTTTTTCTGGTGCTATCATTGAGTATTTTAGAAATAAATTAATGGCGTATATTCTTACTTTAATCAAGAGTTTTAAAAATCTTAAACAAACTTAAAACTTTATTGTCTTATTAAAAATAGGAGCAAGAGGCACTAAAATATACACTGTATTGAGAACTTAAGGTTTACTGAGATTATACGTGACCTTATTGCTGTGACCAAGGCAGTTTCTAAAGAAGAGGACAAGGAAGTCGATATCAATAACCTCAAAAACTAAAGCATAAAGAACTCGTCAAGAAACTGGAAAAACAAATGCAAGAAGCCGTCGAAGTGCTTGATTTTGAACTAGCAACTCAGATACGTGGTATGATGCTAGAAGTCAAAGTGTTGGATTAGATAGGAGAAAATGAATGAAAATTTTAGTCATCAATGGACATCCTGACAAGGGAAGTTTCTGTCAAGAAATTTTTCGAACGATTGTAGGAAATATTAACTCAAATCGCCATGAGCTTGAATCTATTAACCTAAATGAGATAGATTTTGATCCTGTATTACGATATGGTTATCGAAAACGTATGGAAGAGGACTCTTTCATACTTCGCTCTCAAGAATTAATCCAGTGGGCAGATCATTTCATTTTTGTTTATCCAATTTGGTGGAGTAGTATGCCTAGTCTATTGAAAGGTTGGATTGACCGTGTTTTTACACCAGGAATTGCATACTCTGCCAATAATCAGGGAAACTTCATCTGGAACTACTTGAGAGGCAATCAGTTCAAAAAGTTATTAAAAGGCAAAACAGCTAGTATTTACGCAACCTCCATGGCACCAACATGGTGGTACAAAGTATTTTCAGGTCCTATCAACATTCCAGACAGTTATGGAATATCAGTATTAAAGAATGCTGTCCTGAATCACTGTGGCATTAAAACAAAGAAGGTTTCAATTTTAGGTGAGTTAGGGCGTGAGGTGAATACAAATTCTATAAGACAAAAATATCTGCAAAAAGTTGCTGAGGAAGTCAAGGCGTTGGATTAAGGATAAGAAAATAAATGACGGTTATTATCAAATCAATGGAAACTCCTGAAGAGATAGAAGGTAAATCCCTCGTTCACTGGCAAACGTGGAGAGAGGCTTATGACGACCTTTTGCCTGCAGAATTTCAGGAGACAATGACATTAGAAAGATGTCGATTCTTTAGTCAAAAATATCCAGAAAATACATTGATTGCGATGGACGGCATGAAGGTAGTTGGTTTTATCAGTTATGGAAACTTTCGTAATGAGACTATTCAAGCTGGTGAAATTATCTCCTTATATGTTTTAAAAGACTATTATGGAAAAGGTATTGCTCAGAAGTTAATGACGGAAGCTCTGACTACTCTTGAACATTTCTCTGAAATATTCTTATGGGTATTAAAAGAAAATAAGCGAGCCATTGCTTTTTATCAAAAAATGGGTTTTACTGTTGATGGCCAAGAAAAAATACTTGAACTTGGAAAGCCTATCATTGAAATTAGAATGGTATTTAAGAGTTCAACAAAATCAGAGAGTTAAATGCAAGGACAGTTGTGATTGGTTTTCAGATTGCACAATGAACAAATGATTACGTTTTAGAATATATTTTTAAATAGGGAGAAGTTATTGTGAAAGTAAAAGAGACGAAGTATAAGAAGTCATCGGGGCTAGATTCTCATAAATTAGTAGGGTTCTGTCTTATATTTAGTTTGGTATTAGTGATAGGATTTGGTGTTAATCAAATTTTTAATATCTTACCAATTCCATTGCCCTACAAGGAAATCAATTATAGTTTTCCCTTGTATCTGAATCTTTTTTGTCTAGTTTATAGGGTATTTGACTATTTGTTTCTAGACTCGTCTAGAACAAAGGTGACCCTAAAAAGATTTATTGAATTATTTATCTATCTTAATAGTATCGGTTTAATTGTACATCTTTTTATAGGGGTTAGTGGGAAAAACAGTAAAGGTATTCTGCCTTCCCTCTTATCCTTAGATTACCGCTACATCTGGTTTCCGATTTCAACTTACCTGTTCTTTTTCTCCCTTGCTGGCTTAACCGTTCTATTGCAGAATCATATGGAAAAAATGAGGAATATACCATGATGAAACATTTAACTTTTTTAGAATGGTCTATCTGATTTTACTAGCATTTGTCCTTATCGATTTTGCCTTTCAATATTTGGTTTATCATTCACCCCCATTCTTCGGGACAGTTGGCTTTTCCTTTTAATTTTTACTCTGTTTATTCACTTTTGGAGACCTTTGGTAATTCTTGATCTTCTTTTTGGGATAGTTGGAATACAATTTATTCCTATAGTATTTAATACAGGGCTCTTTTTACCAGTTATTTTGGTTATGGCGCATAATATTTGTGATTATTTTAAGAACCGATATCATCTCTTAGAAGGAATCCGTAGCGCTTTTTGTAGTTTCTATATCTGGTTATTTGTAATTGTCGTTTTCGCCTTTACTCCAAATCCTCCTGTTCCAATCACTATTGATTATGAAGTTCAGGAACAAGAAATCGTCATTCAAAAAGGATATTTGCTTCATGAAGTATATTATTACGATGAACGAATAAATCCCTTCATTATGAAATCTAAAATCAAGTACGAAAAAGTCATTTAATATAGAAAGAGAGTCCTATGTCCTGTTCCAAATTAATGATTTTAGGAAGTATATCGTATTAAGCGCGAAAGATAATGGCAGATATGATTTATTTGTATACATCAATCTGGCTCCTTTGAAATACTCAAAAGTTATTCTAGGGCCAAAGGTTACGGATGCAGACTATATTGCTCCTTATTTCAAACTTGCCAATCCTGATATAGAGATAGAAAGTTCGAAAATTTCTTATCGTTGAGTTGAGAAAAAATTAAAGCTTCAAAGAAATTATAATCTTTTTATTAATAAGGAGAATCTA
Source organism: Streptococcus mitis bv. 2 str. SK95 (assembly GCF_000222705.1). Classification (GTDB taxonomy): domain Bacteria; phylum Bacillota; class Bacilli; order Lactobacillales; family Streptococcaceae; genus Streptococcus; species Streptococcus mitis_AY. The sequence goes on from NZ_AFUB01000042.1 coordinate 58,603, forward strand.
GTAATGAAAAGAAAGTTACTTTTAATTTTTTGTATTATAAATATTGTCCCTTTATTCTTTATTCTACGTTTTGCCTTCCTTATCTTTACAACAACTTATGATATTTTTCCTGAAGCAAATCAATCGGAGGTAGAGACAGCAGTAAGGAGAACCCTTGATTTGTATGGTTTTAAAGGAGATATGAAGGTTACGAAGTTTTCTAGAGATAAATGGACTTCTGAAAAATACAAAATTGAATACGATTATAGTGAAGAGGTTGATGGAAGTAGAGTCACTGTGAGTCATGCCTTGTTTTATCGTCCAAAGTCCTCAAAATACAATCCCTAAAAGACTGATGAAGAACTAGCCTATGATGGGACTACGAGAACCATGTTACAAGAATTTTCAGACATGGCTCATAAACTACTCAACCAGCATCCTGTCAGTGTTTCTAATAAAGAGAAGGTAGAGAATTTTTTTAAGCAATATGAAAATCCAAATCTAGAATATGTGAATAGTTACTGGAGTATCGATACTGAATCTGAAAATATCCAAGACTATTATGCCCTCATTGAAAAGAATCGTAAGGAAAGGAAAGCTTTTCAAGGTTTGTATGATCTTCCTATTGATGAATTCTTGGAAAAAGGAATTATTAAAGGAAGTGTTAGATATAAAGATACTGTTTTAGAAGAGGGTGAGAAAGATTATTTTGATAGTGAAGGCGGACTGACAGGATTTATTTCAAATGGGATAGATAATGCCGAGTTGCCAGATGCCTTTTATGAGGTTTCTTACTACTATGGTGCTAAAGGATATCGTTCGGGCAGTAGTGTCCCTTTAAAGGTTCAAAATCATAAGATGCTCTATTATGGAAGTAATTTTAACTAAAAATTTTATATGTAATTATTTGTGTTAAAATAATAGACGAGATAATTTAAAAGTGATAGATATTAGTCATTAGTTAGTAGTTTGAATTTAAAGGAGAAATTAATAGTGAAAGATTCGAGTATTTTTAACAAGCTCATTTATACTATCCTATATTCTTTACTGATAGCATTTGTTATTGTTCATGTCATATTATGGTCATTTGGTTTATCATTTACTCCGATTATTTGGAATATTTGGCTCTTTCTTCTAATTTTTACTCTATTTATTCGCTTTTTGAGGTCCTTTGCAATTCTTGATCTTCTATTTGGGATATTTGGACTGAAATTTATTCCCATAGCGTGGAATACAAAGCTTTTTGTTCCAATTATCCTCTCTATTTCGCATATTTTTATTTACTTTTTAAAGGGGAAATATCGCTTCCTTGAAGGAGTGCGCAGTGCGATTTGTAGTTTTTATATTTGGTTATTTGTAATTGTCGTCTTCGCTTTTATTCCAAATCCTCCTGTTCCAATCACTATTGATTATGAAGTTAGAGGACAAGAAATTGTCATAACAAGAGGATATTTGCTTCATGATGTATACTATTATCATGAGCTGATCAATCCCTTCATCATGAAATCTGATATTAAGTCTGAAAAAGTTATATAACAACTTAGAAAGTGAGTAAATTTATGTCCCGCTCCCAATTAACGATTTTAACAAACATTTGTCTGATTGAAGACCTCGAAACTCAGCGCGTGGTTATGCAGTATCGCTCTCCTGAAGAGAATCGCTGGTCTGGTTATGCCTTTCCTGGAGGCCATGTAGAAAATGGAGAGTCTTTCGCAGAGTCTGTCATTCGTGAAATCTATGAAGAAACAGGATTGACTATCCAAAATCCTCAACTTGTCGGCATTAAAAATTGGCCACTAGATACAGGTGAGCGCTACATCGTCGTTTGCTATAAGGCGACAGAGTTTACTGGAAATCTCCAATCCTCAGAAGAAGGAGAAGTATCTTGGGTGCAAAAAGACCAGATTCCAAACTTGGATCTGGCCTATGATATGCTACCCTTGATGGAAATGATGGAAGCACCTGACAAATCAGAGTTCTTCTATCGTCACCGTACAGAGGACGGCTGGGAGAAAGAAATTTTCTAGTCTTTTACTAAATAACCTAACTGATCCAAGGCCTCCTCGATATAGTGGAGGTCTTGTTGTGTTTCAGCTTCAACAAGGTGGTAATGAATGCCGTCTGTCAATTCAGAAAGTGGTCTAAAGTCAGAATTCTCGACTTGTTCCAGAAAATGCTGGACATCTCGGCGACAGGTGAGTTTGAGCAGAGTTTCAATTTCACCATAAACGGGATGATCAATTAAAATATTTTGAACGCGTCCGCCATTATCTACAATAGCTAGAAGTTCCTGCCCGATTTCTTCCAGTTCATGTTTCACTTTAAAGAGTTTGTGAACGTAGGGACTGGCGTTATTTTCTTTGTAGATATAACCACGATTGGTGGATAGGATAGGAGCCCCATCTGCTCGGAGAATAGCGATATCCTGTACAATGACTTGGCGCGTAACATGAAAGTGTTCAGCCAAGGTTTGACCATTGAGAGCTTTTGGCGCCTCTTTTAATAGTTTGAGAAGAGCTTGTTTGCGATCCTTTGTCATAGTTTTTCCTTTTAGCGACGTTTTCGAAGCACTTTATAGACAGCTAGTGCTAATGTATAGTCTACCATACTGTGGATAATTGTGCCAAATCCAACTAGGACAAAGAGAACATAAAACATATTTTCAACGTTAGTCCCTGAAGTGGCATAGAAGATGATACAAGCCAGTACTTCAGCGATAGCATGAACAACACCCAAAACAAAGTTAAAAATCCAAGATGCCTTTGGTTTATCCAAGGTTTCAGGGAATTTTTTTAAGTAAAATGCTCCCAAAATACCAAAAACGATGTGAGAAAAGGCGCGCAGGACGATAACCATGGGATAGCCTGCCATCAGGAAGCCAAGACTAGAAGCGATGATCACAAAACCAGCCATCAAAGGTGATAGGAACATGGCGATAAAGATGGCGATATGACTTCCCAAGGTATAAGAAGCGGGTGGGATGACGATTTTAAAAGGCATAATGATTGGAATCAAAATCGCGATTGCAGTGAGTAGGGCAGTCATCGTCATAAACTGCGTTTTTTTCCGTATATCCATAAGAACCTCCATTTAACTGTATATACACAAGTATAGTACAATAAATAGATAGACATGTCAAGAATTTATTTTGATTTTATTGAAAATTTTCAAAAGTATAGGTGATAGATTCAAAGGATTTTCATATATTTTCAAAATTTTGAACTAATGACTCCCTGGTAAATAACCATTTATGAATAGAAGATGAGCCTTTACTGGTGAAAACTAAAACTCCACCTTCAAGGCTGAAAGTGGAATTATGTTTATTTCTTCAAGGTTTCGAGACGTGGGACAATTGCTACAGTTAGGATGGCTGAGATGAGGAGTTCAGCGATTGAGTTTGTAGAGATGACAGTTGCTAGGAGTTTTTGGATATTGCCATCGAAGACATTTCCAAAAAGGAAGAATATCCCCCCGAGGACAAAGACGGTGTTGGTAAGGGAACCGAGAGCACCAGCAATGATGAGGCCTGTTCTGTTTTTCAATAATTTATAAACTAGGTAAGGAGTCAGACCAATCAAAATACGAGGTAGGATGGCAATCATTGCTGAATAGATGTTTCCGTTTGGTACAAAAGGTGAGAATAGGTAGCTGGTTGGAAGGATTGTAATCGTGTTAACCGTCAAGCTGAGTAGCCCCATCAAAAAACCGAGTGTAACACCAACTCGTGGGCCATAGATGATACTAGCAATGATTACTGGAATATGAACGATAGTTGGTTTGATTGGAAATGGGAAAAGATTAAATAGGAGAGAGCTCAAAAAGTGGATAACGAGCATAACTGCAAAAAAGATAGCAATTGGAGCAATGTTAGAGCGTTTGTTCATCGAGGGTTTCCTTTATTCTTTCTAAAATAGTATTCAGGTCAGCTAGGGCGCCTTTGCCGTGATCGCCACAGGCTAGTAGAGATTCCTTTGGAGAGATAATCTGATAACCATAGGTCTCTAATGTTTTTAGATTAGCCTGAGTTGCCGGATGGTCATACATTTTTGTGTTCATGGCTGGTGCGACTAACTTTTTGACATGGTCTGGCAGGGCAAGAGCTATACTCGTAACCATGTTATCCGCAAAACCATGTGCTAGTTTGGCAATGGTATTAGCGGTAGCAGGGACGACGATAAAAAGGTCGGTTTCTTTGCCTCTTTCAATATGATTGACTTGATCAGGATAGGGTTCCTGCATGACATCAAGGTGAACAGGATTTTGTGAGAGTACCTGTAGTGTCAAAGGCTGGATAAACTCTCTCGCCGCCTCGGTCATTAAGACAGTGACATTATGGCCTTGTTTTTTTAAAGAACTGACGAGATCAGCTGCTTTATAGGAGGCGATGGAACCTGTCACTGCGATTAGAATGTTTGCCATGGCTTTCCTTTCTAAGAATCGTATGCTTGAATTTTTTCAAGGAGGAGGCTTGCAATTTCCTCTTTGGTTTGAACAGTTTGAAGATGCTCTTTCTCAACAAAGATTGCCCGATGCTGATTTGCTGAAATTTGAGTAAGGTCATTTGCAATGATCAAGTCTGCTCGGTTCTTGATAAGACTCTGTCTAGCAATTTCTATGAGATAATCCTCAGAGACATCAACTAGCAGTTTGAAACCAATCAGATGAATAGCTGGATTCCATTTCTTGACTAGAGAGATGATTTTAGGTGTTTTTTTCAGGAATAAAACCTGAACCTCATCAGTTGAAGAAATCTTAGCCTGATGGTTCTGCTTGCTTAAAAATTCTTCTAGATTGGAGCTAGCTTGTACCTCCTCCAACCCCGTCATATAAATAGGAGTGTAGTCGGACACAGCCATCGAATGAATCAAGACCTGATAATTTTGAACACAATCCTTCATTTCCAGAAGAAGATCATTGGTGTTCTTAATTTCTCGAATGGTTAAATGGGGATGAGCTTCTGGCTTCACAGCTCGTTTTGTCGTTATCAAACAAACTTCGTGTCCCGCAGCAAGCAAGGTTTCTGTGATGATTTTCCCCAGGCGACCTGTGGAATGGTTCGTAATAGAGCGGACGCTATCAATAGCTTCACTCGTACCGCCCGACGTAACTAAAATTTTCATAGGACTATTGTACACAAAAATAAACAGTAAGTAAAATGAAAGCGATAAAAATTGAACAAATTAATATATGGTTGATTTTGACAATTTAAGTCGTTTATTGCATAATAAAAGTATATGCAAAAAGAGAGGTATGTTTTATGGATTTTTTTAAATTAGCAGACAACATTGCAAAGGAAGCTGGTAAAGTATTGAACGATGTCGGTTCTGCTACTAGCGAAGCCTTAAATGAAGCGAGTAAATTTACTGGAGAAGTTATTACAGAATCTGCAAAAACTATAGGTGAAGTATCAGACCAAGTTGGTAATGTTGTCTCAGATGTCTCAGGGAAAGCCGTTGAAGTTGCTGGAGATGTAGCAAATCAGATATCAAATGTGACTTCTCAAACATTTAACGAAGCTGGGAAAATAGCGAATAATACAAAAGAACAAATTGAATCGGTAGATCTTTTTAATTCTAAACTAAGACAAGAAGCTGTTGATGGATATAATGAAGCTATTAGTTGTTATAATGAGGAAGCTGATAACTTGGCTAATAAATCAATAGAGCTTTATCAGGTTAGGGATAAAGCTATCAAAGTTGTAAAAATTGTTGAAGAAAGAATTAACAAACTAGCAAATAAACCAAAAGAGTTTGAAACAAAATTAGAAGAAATTGATGTTGAAATTCAGAATTTTGAAGATAAGCAAATTGCTATTTCACAGTCAATTAAGGAAGCTGAATTAGCAAGTGGTAGCACAGCGGCTACGGCTTCACTTAGCGCATTAGGAGTAACAGTTGCAACTTTAGGACCTACTGTCGCTATGGGTGTTGCAACTACATTTGGTGTTGCATCAACAGGTACTGCAATTTCAAGTTTGACAGGTGCTGCAGCAAATAGCGCCGCTCTGGCTTGGTTAGGTGGTGGAAGTTTAGCAGCTGGTGGCGGTGGAGTGGCAGCAGGTAACGCATTTTTAGCATTAGCTGGTCCTGTCGGTTGGGGAATTGCAGGCGTTATGTTGACCGCTTCTGTAGGCGCTGGTGTAGTAGCTAATAGGAAAAATGAAGAAGTTGCAAAAGAAGCTATAGAGGAACAGAAAAAGGTAGAATTGTTGACTAGACAACTTAAAGAAAAAGTAATAGAAGTTACAGAATTAATAGAACTAACAGAAAAACAAACAGAGGGAATATACTTAGCTAATTTATCTTTAACTGGGATGGACTATAGCTTATTTACTGATGACGAAAAATATCAAGCAGGTGCTTTAGTGAATTCAACTCTATCATTGACTGCTATGGTAAATAAGGAAATTAGAATAAATGAGTAACCAGATTATTAATCAAGCTTTTAACCAAGGCATTGGTGCATATGTCAATTGTTTAAATAACTTGAGAATTCAAGATTTACATAATGCTATGAAAATCATAGAGGATGAAGCACGCAGAGTCATCTTAAACAAGGACAATGCCTCAAAGATTTTAAACTATACTAGAGATAATATTGAAGATGTTATTCTAAAGAAGCGTGGAGGAGACTACGGTGGTCACGGGTTTATCGCTGAATTTGCAGAAGCAGGGATTGTAAATGCGAGGAGAGCCATTGAAGGGTTAAATCCTATTGTCAAAGTATTGAATGATAATGGACCAGCCGATTTATTAATTGGTAGAAATACCATTCAAATGAAGTTTTATGGTAATTTACGTGATGAACTAGCTCAATCGTTTCATTACAGTTCAAAAATGAAAATGATGTTTCCAAAAGATCACGTTCAAGTATTTGAAAAAATAATGGCTGGAGCAAAAGAAGTTGAATTGAATGGCAAGAGATTATCCATTAAACAAATTACGGATATACGCCAAATGATTAATGATATCACTGAAAGCAAGGGACTTACTTCATACAAATATTGGATGAAATCCTCTGCTCTAGATTATAAAGACGCTCAAAAAAATTCAATTCATTCTCTTATAGATTCTGAAGAGAAGAATATTCGTAAAACAGTCAGACTAAAACAACAAGAATTAAATAAAAAAAGATTAGTGGCCCAAAAACATGCATTACCAAATTTAAAAGAAGCTAACAAGGTTGCAAGAAACGCAGCTTTTTTACAGGGTGGTTTAGCTTTGATGTCGACTGTATATGGAAAATACAAAGAAGGAAAAAATATTTTTGAATTCGAAGAATCAGATTGGTTAGATTGTGGATTGAATTCATTACAAGGTGTTGCAAGTGGAGCAATATCAGGATATTCAATTTACGGATTAACAAATATTTTGGGTATTAGCGCTCCAAATGCCAGTGCTTTAGTAATGGCTACTTATGGAATGATAGATGTTGTTTTGAGATTTAGATCTTCTGAAATAACTCAAGATGAACTTATGAACCTCTTGACATTAAATGTAATAGATGCTTCCTTTGCTACAATTGGTGCTTGTATTGGTCAGATCATGATTCCAATACCTGTTCTAGGTTCTGTAGTGGGCTCAATAGCTACTTCTATAATATGGGAGATAGGTAAGGGGATTTTAAACGAAAGAGAACAAAACATAATTCAAGTTTATAGAGAAAATTTGAATAGTTACATAAAAACTTTAGACGAGAATTATCTTGTTATTTATAATGAAATTATAGAAAAGTATAAAAAATTGGGTGAGATACAAGAGTATTCGTTTGATTTGTCAATAAATACTAAACTTAGATTTGAGTACTCTATTGAGATGGCGGAAAAATTAGAAATTGAAGACAAAAAAATTCTCCATGATTTGTCTGAAATTGATAGTTATTTTCTTGACTAGATCGTTTTCAGATTCTTTATAGTCTAAAACTATAAAAGCATATAAAATTTTAAAAAGCGCTATTATAATCTTTGAAATATTGATATTTACGAACGTTTTAAGGGCTTAATAGTGTTAAAAATCTTGTTTTGTGTTATAATGAATTATCACATTAGAGATTAGAGGAGTTTGTTATGAAAACAGATATTGAAATCGCGCAGAGTATTGAGTTGAAACCAATCGTGAATGTTGTGGAGAAACTTGGTATTTCTTACGATGATTTGGAGTTGTACGGGAAGTACAAGGCTAAGCTTAGTTTTGATAAAATCCGTGCAGTTGAGAGCAATCCAGTTGGAAAATTGATCTTGGTAACTGCTATCAACCCAACACCTGCTGGTGAAGGGAAGTCTACCATTACCATTGGTCTTGCGGATGCCTTGAACAAGATTGGCAAGAAAACTATGATTGCTATCCGCGAACCGTCTCTTGGTCCAGTAATGGGGATCAAAGGTGGTGCAGCCGGTGGTGGTTATGCCCAAGTGTTGCCAATGGAAGACATCAACCTCCACTTTACTGGAGATATGCATGCTATTACAACTGCCAACAATGCACTTTCTGCCTTGATTGACAACCACTTGCACCAAGGAAATGAGCTGGGAATCGACCAACGTCGTATTCTCTGGAAACGTGTCGTGGACTTGAATGACCGTGCCCTTCGTCATGTGACAGTTGGCCTTGGTGGTCCTCTAAATGGTATTCCACGCGAGGATGGTTTCGATATTACCGTTGCTTCAGAAATTATGGCGATTCTTTGCTTGGCGACTGATATTGAAGATTTGAAACGTCGTTTGGCTAATATTGTAATTGGTTATCGCTATGACCGCACTCCTGTTTCTGTAGGTGATTTACAGGTTGAAGGTGCTTTAGCATTGATTTTGAAAGATGCTATCAAACCGAACTTGGTTCAGACAATTTACGGTACACCTGCCTTTGTACACGGTGGTCCATTTGCCAATATCGCTCATGGATGTAACTCTGTCTTGGCAACTACAACAGCCCTTCACTTGGCTGATTACACAGTTACTGAAGCTGGTTTTGGTGCAGACCTTGGGGCTGAGAAATTCCTTGATATCAAGACACCAAACTTGCCAACATCTCCAGATGCTGTTGTCATCGTCGCAACCCTTCGTGCCCTTAAGATGAATGGTGGTGTAGCTAAGGATGCTTTGACAGAGGAAAATGTAGAAGCAGTGCGTGCAGGTTTTGCCAACTTGAAACGCCACGTTGAGAACATCCGTAAGTTCGGTATTCCAGCAGTTGTTGCAATTAATGAATTTGTCTCTGATACAGAAGCTGAAATCGCAGCCTTGAAAGAACTCTGTGCCTCAATCGATGTTCCAGTTGAGTTGGCTAGTGTCTGGGCTGATGGTGCAGAAGGTGGCGTAGCGCTTGCCGAAACGGTTGTTAAGACTATTGCTGAAAATCCAGCCAACTACACTCGTCTTTATGACAATGACCTTTCTGTCCAAGAAAAGATTGAAAAAATTGTCACTGAAATCTATCGTGGTAGCAAAGTGAACTTTGAGAAGAAATCTCAAACGCAAATTGCTCAAATCGTTCAAAATGGATGGGACAAATTGCCAATCTGTATGGCTAAAACTCAGTACAGTTTCTCTGACAATCCAAATGCACTTGGAGCTCCAGAGAACTTTGAAATTACCATTCGTGAATTGGTACCAAAATTAGGTGCAGGTTTTATCGTTGCCTTAACTGGTGATGTTATGACCATGCCAGGACTTCCAAAACGTCCAGCCGCTCTCAACATGGATGTTGAAAGTGATGGAACTGTTCTAGGATTGTTCTAGTATATTGCAATTGATTTCAAATGAGTTTGGAAATAATATCCAAGCTCATTTTTTTATCTAGATTTAAGGAGTTGTCTTCAGCTGATAATAGAGTTACTTTCTAGACGCAATCAGTCTAGGTAAAGATATTTTTCCTGATTTTTGATATAATAGAAACATTGACTTCAAGAGTAAGGAAGAGAAAATGAACGCATTATTGAATGGAATGAATGACCGTCAAGCTGAGGCGGTGCAAACGACAGAAGGCCCCTTGTTAATCATGGCTGGTGCTGGTTCTGGGAAGACTCGTGTTTTGACTCACAGAATCGCCTACTTGATTGATGAAAAAATGGTCAATCCTTGGAATATTTTGGCCATTACCTTTACCAACAAGGCTGCGCGTGAGATGAAGGAGCGTGCTTATGGGCTCAATCCAACAACTCAGGACTGTCTGATTGCGACCTTTCACTCCATGTGTGTTCGTATTCTACGTCGCGATGCGGATCATATTGGCTACAATCGGAACTTCACCATTGTAGATCCTGGTGAACAGCGAACCCTTATGAAGCGCATTCTCAAGCAATTGAACTTGGATCCGAAAAAATGGAATGAACGGACTATTTTGGGGACTATTTCCAATGCTAAGAATGACCTAATTGATGATGTGGCTTATGCTGCCCAAGCTGGCGATATGTACACGCAAATCGTGGCCCAGTGTTACACAGCCTATCAAAAAGAACTTCGTCAGTCAGAATCGGTTGACTTTGATGATTTGATTATGCTGACCCTGCGTCTCTTTGATCAGAATCCTGACGTCTTAACCTACTATCAGCAGAAGTTCCAATACATCCACGTGGATGAGTACCAAGATACCAACCATGCTCAGTACCAATTGGTCAAACTCTTGGCATCTCGCTTTAAAAATATCTGTGTGGTTGGGGATGCGGACCAGTCTATCTACGGTTGGCGTGGGGCTGATATGCAAAATATCTTGGATTTTGAGAAAGACTATCCCAAAGCCAAGGTTGTCTTGTTAGAAGAAAACTATCGTTCAACCAAAACTATTCTGCAAGCCGCCAATGACGTCATCAAAAACAATAAAAATCGTCGTCCTAAGAATCTCTGGACCCAGAATGCCGATGGGGAGCAGATTATTTACTATCGTGCTAACGACGAACAAGACGAAGCTGTTTTTGTAGCAAAAACCATCGATGAACTCGGTCGCAGCCAAAACTTCCTTCACAAGGATTTTGCAGTTCTTTATCGGACTAATGCGCAATCCCGTACTATTGAGGAAGCCCTGCTCAAGTCAAACATACCTTATACTATGGTTGGAGGAACCAAGTTCTACAGCCGTAAGGAAATTCGCGATATTATTGCCTACCTTAACCTCATTGCCAATCTGAGTGACAATATCAGTTTTGAGCGCATTATCAACGAGCCGAAACGTGGAATTGGGCCAGGTACTGTTGAGAAAATTCGCGACTTTGCTAACCTACAAGAGATGTCCATGCTAGACGCTTCAGCCAATATCATGTTATCAGGAATCAAGGGTAAGGCAGCCCAGTCTATCTGGGAGTTTGCCAATATGATTTTGGATTTGCGAGAGCAACTGGATCAATTAACGATTACTGAGTTGGTTGAGGCGGTTCTAGAAAAAACAGGTTATGTCGATATTCTTAATGCTCAGGCAACCTTGGAAAGCAAGGCTCGGGCTGAGAATATCCAAGAGTTCCTATCTGTTACTAAGAATTTTGACGACAATCCTGATAGTCAAGAAGAGGAAACAGGTTTAGATAAACTCAGTCGTTTCTTGAATGACCTAGCCTTGATTGCTGATACGGACTCTGGTAGTCAGGAAACATCGGAAGTGACCTTGATGACCTTGCATGCTGCTAAAGGGCTTGAGTTTCCGGTTGTCTTTATCATCGGGATGGAGGAAAATGTCTTTCCACTTAGTCGAGCAGCTGAAGATCCTGATGAGTTGGAAGAAGAGCGCCGTTTGGCCTATGTCGGTATCACGCGCGCTGAGAAGATTCTCTATCTGACCAATGCCAACTCTCGCTTGCTTTTCGGTCGTACAAGCTATAACCGTCCAACACGTTTCATCAATGAAATCAGTTCGGACTTGCTTGACTATCAAGGCTTGGCTCGACCAGCTAATACCAGTTTCAAGGCTTCTTATAGCAGTGGTGGGATTGCTTTCGGTCAAGGAATGAGTTTGGCTCAGGCACTTCAAGAACGGAAACGCAAGGCTGCACCAAGCTCTATCCAGTCAAGCGGTCTCCCGTTTGGACAATTTACAGCTGGAAACAAAAATGATACCAGCGATACCAACTGGTCTATTGGGGATATTGCCCTTCACAAGAAGTGGGGAGAGGGAACAGTTCTTGAAGTGTCGGGTAGTGGTGATACTCAGGAATTGAAAATCAATTTCCCAGAAGTGGGGCTGAAAAAACTCTTAGCCAGTGTTGCCCCAATTGAGAAAAAAATCTAATTTTTCATCCTTCTCACGAATAATAAAGTGAGGAGGATTTTTATGTATAGTATTTCATTCCAAGAAGATTCACTCTTACCCAGAGAAAGACTAGTTAAAGAAGGAGTAGAGGCTCTGAGCAATCAAGAATTGCTAGCGATTCTGCTCAGAACCGGAACGCGTCAAGCTAATGTTTTTGAAATCGCTCAGAAAGTCTTGAGTAGTCTCAACGGTCTAACTGATTTGAAAAAAATGACCCTGCAGGAATTGCAGAGTCTGTCAGGTATTGGACGTGTTAAAGCCATTGAATTACAAGCTATGATAGAACTAGGGCATCGTATTCACAAACATGAAACTCTTGAGATGGAAAGTATTCTCAGTAGTCAAAAGCTAGCCAAGAAAATGCAACATGAACTTGGTGATAAAAAACAAGAGCACCTAGTGGCGCTCTATCTCAATACTCAAAATCAAATCATTCATCAGCAGACCATCTTTATCGGATCTGCGACACGCAGTATTGCTGAACCGAGGGAAATCCTTCACTATGCCATCAAGCATATGGCCACCTCTGTGATTCTCGTTCACAATCATCCATCTGGTGCTGTATCTCCTAGTCGAAATGACGATCATGTCACTAAGCTAGTCAAGGAAGCTTGCGAACTGATGGGAATTGTGTTTCTGGATCATCTGATTGTCTCGCACTCGGATTACTTTAGTTACCGTGAAAAGACGGATCTGATTTAAAGCTCGTTTACAACATAGTCAAATAGTGTTTTATCCTTGGGACGATTTTCAAATAGAAATTCTGGATGCCATTGGACACCAAGATAAGGAAAATCATCTGTAGTTGTGACTGCCTCGATAATCTTATCCTTGGGATCATAAGCCACAACCTTAAGATTAGGAGCTAGATCTTTAATACTCTGGTGGTGGAAGGAGTTGATATGAGAGATTTCTCCATAGATCTCTCGGAGAATTGTATCAGGCTCAGTCACGAGGCGTTGGGTTGTGTATTCGGCTGAACAGTCCTGCCAATGATCCTCAATATCTTGGTGAAGTGTGCCTCCCATAGCGACGTTGAAGAGCTGGGTACCCCGACAAACAGAGAAAATTGGTTTCTCCTGTTTGATCGCTTCTCTGATAAGGGCTAATTCAAATTCATCTCTTTGAAGATGGTAGTCATCACTGTCAATTGTTTTAGGCTGGCCATAGTATTTTGGATCAACATTTTGCCCACCCGTAAGGATGAGTTTGTCAATCATAGCGACGTAATGGCTTGCCATTTCTTGATCACCAATCGGTAGGATGATGGGAATTCCGCCAGCGTCCTTGACTCCTTCAACAAAACCTTTTGCCGCATAGCTCATCATGACATCATCATCTGGATGAGCTTTTTCATTTCCTGTAATCCCAATAACTGGTTTTTTCATAAATGCTTTCGCTTTCTAATCCTCTTTACGCATAAAATAGAGGAGAGTTTGGAGTTCGCTTGTCAAATCAACATACTGAACGACCACATCTTTTGGAAGGTGAAGGTGGACGGGCGAAAAACTGAGAATACCTTTTATACCTGCATCGACCAAAAGATTGGCAACTTCTTGTGATTTAACACTTGGAACAGTTAGGATAGCAGTTTTGATATCTGCTTCTTTGATCTTTTCTTTAATTTGAGAGATGCCATAGATTGGAATCCCGTCAGGTGTCTGGGTGCCAACTTCTGGATGGTCATCTAGGTCAAAGGCCATGATAATCTTCATCTTGTTGCGCTCATGGAAGCGGTAGTGGAGAAGGGCATGCCCCATATTTCCAATCCCAACCAGCATAACATTTGTAATTGAGTTATCATTTAGGAGATCAGCAAAAAAATTCATCAATTTTTTAACATCATAACCAAATCCACGACGACCAAGTTCACCAAAATAGGAAAAATCTCGACGAACGGTCGCAGAATCGATACCGATAGCCTCTGCAATTTGTTTGGAGTTGGCACGTTCGATTTTCTCGGCATGAAATCTCTTGAAAATTCGATAGTAAAGAGAGAGTCTTTTTGCTGTTGCTTTTGGAATAGCAGACTGTTTATCTTTCACAAAATCACAACCTTTCTATTCTTCTATTTTATAGAAACATTGTGAAAAAATCAACAAAAACAAGAAAAAACTAAGAGAATTCTTAGTTTTAATCTGAAAAATTAGTTTGTGATAAAAAACGGTAGAGATCGCCAACTAATCCTTGATAAATCACCTTATCATTCAGTGTTAAGGAGCTGATTAGGAGAGTGTCGGGCAGGGTGACACAGCCTGATAGTGATAGCATAAGCTCTTCGTAATCGGAAAATTCAAGTGTGCGTTCTACTTGATAACTATCTTGATAGGTAAGTCTATACATAGTCAATTATCTTTCTTCTTTAGTGAAGATACCGCGTTCTACTAAACTGTCCATGAGGAAGTAGAATTTCTCTTGGTGGATATGGTGTTCTTCAGATTTAAAGATATTGACCAAACGAAGACCAGATTTGTCAGTGATGTTAAGCTTGGCTCCAGTAAGTTCCTTGTTAATGATAATTTTTAGTAGGAAGCCTTCACCACTATTAGGAACTTTTTCAAGTAGACGAGTCAGTTCGTAGTTTCCGACTTTTGTTTCAAAGAAAGTATTGTCTTTTAGTGTAAACTTTTTTACAGTTGGACTAAGTGTATAGTCGTAGCGGCAGTTTTGTAGTTTAATGGTTTTTTCGAATGCCATTAGATTAATCTCCAATAATATTTTTTAAGGTTTGTGCCAGTTGTTTCAGTTCCTCCTCAGTATTATGAGGGGACAGACTAATACGGACAGATTCTTTTAAGCGATGGGAATCCGCTCCATAAAGAGCCTCTAGGACATGGCTCGTTTGCACAATACCAGCAGTACAGGCTGAACCAGTTGAGATTGAGATTCCTTCAAGGTCTAACCGAAGCAAGAGTAAGTCATTTTTTTGACCAGGGAAGCCAATGTTGAAAACATAAGGAAGTTGGTGTTTGCTTTCATTGAGATAGTAGTTGAGACCTGCAATTTCTTCTAGAAAAACAGTTTTTAATCCCTCCAGTTTTTGGTAATGCTCAGCCTGATGATCCAAGTCTTCTTTGAGGGCAGCAACCATACCGACGATGGCAGCAAGGTTTTCTGTTCCAGCTCGTTTCTTTTGTTCTTGGTCCCCACCGTGAAGATAGGAATCGAAGTCCATAGACGAAGCGTAAAGAAAACCAATTCCTTTTGGTCCATGGAACTTGTGAGCAGAAGCACTAAGGAAATCAATTCCTAACTCCTCGGGATGGATAGGGATTTTTCCGATAGCTTGAACAGCATCAACATGATAAGCAACAGGATGCTCTTTTAAAACACGTCCAATCTCAGCTATTGGCAAGAGACTGCCCGTTTCATTATTGGCATACATGGTAGAAACTAGGATGGTATCGTCACGCAACGCTTCTTGAATTTGCTGCGCAGTGATTTCTTGATTTACTGGTTGGATGATTGTCACTTCAAAACCAAAATGTTGCACCAGGTAATCGATAGTCTCAAGCACGGAATGGTGTTCAATAGCTGTCGTGATGATGTGTTTTCCACGCTCTTGATGGCGTAGACAATAGCCGATGATAGCGGTATTATTACTTTCTGTTCCGCCAGATGTGAAAAAGATTCGTTGTGGCTTGGTTCCTAGTAAATGGGCTAACTCCTGACGGGCTTCACGGAGCAGTTTACCAGCCTGCCGACCATGACTATGAATACTAGAAGGATTCCCATGGGTTTCCTGCATGACCTTGGTCATTTCTGCAATAGCTACTGCTGACATAGGAGTCGTAGCAGCATTGTCCAAATAAATCAAAGAATCACCTTATTTCTTTTTGTTGTATGCAAAGAGTGGGCTGACTGGTTTTCTTTCGTGGATGCGGACGATTGCATCACCGATCAATTCGCTAGCGGTAATGTAGCACACATTTTTCGGAGTTCTTTCTTTTGTGGCTACTGAGTCTGTCACAAGGATTTCTTTGATGTTAGTAGCATCAAGAAGATCAGCAGCGCCTTCTACAAAGAGACCATGACTGGATACCGCATAGATTTCAGTTGCACCTTCACGCTCAACGATTTTTGCCGCTTCTGAGAAAGTACGGCCAGTGTTTAGGATATCATCAATCAAGATAGCCTTCTTGCCCTCAACATCTCCAATGATATAACCTTGGCTCCGCTCTGAGTCATCTTGAGCATAGTCGATGATTGCGATTGGTGCATCTAGGTATTCGGCTAAGCTACGAGCGCGCTTGACACCAGAGTTTTTAGGACTAACAACAACCACATCTGGTCCAAGTAAGCCCTTGTCACAATAGTGTTTAGCAAAAAGAGGAATTGTATAAAGATTGTCCACAGGAATGTCAAAGAAACCTTGCACCTGAACGGCATGTAGATCAAGGGTTAGAACACGGTTAACACCTGCTTTGACGAGCATATTAGCAACGAGTTTTGCAGTGAGAGGTTCGCGAGAAGAAGCGATACGATCTTGACGTGCATAACCAAAATAAGGAAGCACAACGTTGATACTATGGGCACTTGCACGTACGCAGGCATCAACCATGATTAACAACTCCATCAAGTGGTTGCTAACGGGGTAGCTGGTTGATTGGATGATGTAGACATCATAACCACGAACGCTCTCTTCAATGTTGACTTGGATTTCTCCATCAGAAAATTGGCGAGAAGATAATTTCCCGAGAGGTACCCCAACCGTTTCTGCGATTTTTTGTGCAATTTCATGATTGGAATTAAGTGCAAAAAGTTTCATGTTGTTTCTATCTGACATTATAGACCGTCCTCTGTAAACTTTGTGAATCTCCTTTGAGAAAGTTCTGTTTTTCAAAGGGAGATTCTTTTATTTTTATCTTTTCTATTCTACCAAAAAAAGGAGATTATTTCAGCTTTTTTTCATGCTTTTAATAAAACGAATTAATTTTGAAGGAGCTTTCTGATAAGTGATCTGATTTTCTTCTAAGAATTTCTGAAAATCAGCTTTCCCTTTTTCATGGTCTGTGACTTCAAGCTCGAGTTCATAGTCTGTCTGATCAAAGTAGTGACTTTGATCTAAAGCCATTAGACCAATCGGCGTTTCCATTTCGTAACGAAGAGTTGAAAGACAACCCAGAACAAACCAGTCTTGGCTTAGAATACCAATCTTAGCAAGTTCCTCTAGAACGAGTCCTTGAGGAAGTATTTGTTTTTCTAGGTAAGATTCAGCCTCTGGAAGATTCAGTTTCTGATTGTATTCCATATTTCCTACAGTTTGTGGCACCTTCAAGGTCAACTCCGCCCAATCTGAAAAGATACGAATGCGCATGGCAACCTTTTTTTCACGCAATTGGAAATCAGGTGTATCAATGTAGTAGTTTTTCTGTAGGATGGGTTGGATATGGGGAAACTGTTCTTTTAAATGATCGTAATCCTCTTTTTTCAGTAGTGTTTTCAGTTCAATTTCTAAATGTTTCATTTTTCTAACCTTTTTTTTATCTTTGAAAGCGATTTATGGTATAATGGACAATGTATTTATTGTATATGATTGTAGTGAAAAAATCAAAAATTTTAAACAACACAATCACATACCAAAAGGGAGAAAATATGACCATAGAATGGGAAGAATTTTTAGATCCTTACATTCAAGCTGTTGGTGAATTGAAGATTAAACTTCGTGGGATTCGCAAACAGTATCGTAAACAAAACAAGCATTCTCCGATTGAGTTTGTAACGGGTCGTGTCAAACCGATTGAAAGTATCAAAGAAAAAATGAATCGCAGAGGGATTGGCTACGATACTTTGGAACATGACTTACAGGATATCGCGGGTTTGCGGGTCATGGTGCAGTTCGTCGATGATGTTCAGGAAGTTGTTGCGATTTTACGCAAACGCCATGATATGAGAGTCGTTCAGGAACGAGATTATATCACTCATCGTAAGGCTTCGGGCTATCGCTCCTATCATGTGGTGGTAGAGTATACAGTTGACACCATCAGTGGTGTTAAGACGATTCTGGCTGAAATTCAAATCCGGACTTTAGCCATGAATTTTTGGGCTACGATTGAGCATTCGCTCAATTATAAGTATCAGGGGGATTTCCCAGAGGAGATCAAGAAACGCTTGGAGATTACAGCTAGAATTTCCCATCAATTGGATGAAGAAATGGGGAAAATTCGTGATGATATTCAGGAAGCACAGGCTCTCTTTGATCCTTTAAGTAGAAAACTAAACGACGGTGTAGGAAATAGTGACGATACAGATGAAGAATACAGGTAAACGAATTGATCTGATTGCAAATAGAAAACCGCAGAGTCAAAAGGTTTTGTATGAGCTGAAAAATCAGTTGAAAAAACATCATTTTATACTCAACGACACCAATCCTGACATCGTCATATCAATTGGTGGAGATGGGATGCTTTTGTCTGCCTTTCACAAGTACGAGAATCAGTTAGATAAAGTTCGATTTATTGGCGTACATACAGGACACTTGGGATTCTACACGGATTACCGCGACTTTGAGCTGGACCAGTTGGTTACCAATCTCCAACTGGATACTGGTGCCAAGGTTTCCTATCCTGTTTTGAATGTCAAGGTGACACTTGAAAACGGAGAAGTTAAGACCTTCCGTGCATTAAACGAAGCCAGCATCCGTCGATCGGATCGCACCATGGTTGCGGATATCATCATTAACCATGTTCCGTTTGAGCGATTTCGAGGAGATGGAGTAACTGTTTCAACGCCGACGGGAAGCACTGCCTATAACAAGTCCTTGGGGGGAGCTGTCTTGCATCCTACTATTGAGGCTTTGCAACTGACTGAAATTGCAAGTCTCAACAACCGAGTTTATCGAACCCTAGGTTCTTCAATCATCGTTCCGAAGAAAGATAAAATTGAGCTTTTACCGACTCGTAATGACTATCACACGCTATCAGTTGACAATAGTATCTATTCTTTCCGAAATATAGAACGGATTGAGTACCAAATCGACCATCACAAGATACACTTCGTAGCGACGCCAAGTCACACTAGTTTCTGGAATCGCGTCAAAGATGCCTTCATCGGCGAGGTGGACGAATGAGGTTTGAATTTATCGCAGATGAACATGTCAAAGTCAAAACCTTTCTTAAGAAACACGAGGTTTCTAAAGGACTTTTGGCTAAGATAAAGTTTCGAGGTGGGGCTATTTTGGTCAACGACCAACCTCAAAATGCGACTTATCTCTTAGATGTTGGAGACAGGGTTACCATTGATATTCCAGCAGAGGAAGGGTTTGAGAGCCTTGAAGCTATTGATCGACCACTAGATATCTTGTATGAGGATGACCATTTTCTGGTTTTGAATAAGCCATATGGAGTAGCCTCTATTCCTAGTGTTAATCATTCTAATACCATTGCCAATTTTATCAAGGGTTACTATGTCAAGCGGGAATATGAAAACCAGCAGGTTCACATCGTGACCAGGCTTGATAGAGATACATCTGGTTTGATGCTCTTTGCCAAGCACGGCTATGCTCATGCACGTTTAGACAAGCAACTGCAACGAAAGTCTATCGAAAAAAGGTATTTTGCACTGGTTAAAGGAGATGGTGTTTTGGATCCTGAAGGGGAAATTATTGCCCCGATTGCGCGTGATGTGGACTCCATTATTACGAGACGAGTCGCCAAGGGTGGGAAATACGCTCATACATCTTATAAAGTTGTAGCGTCTTATGGAGATATTTACCTAGTCGATATTCGCCTGCATACTGGTCGAACTCATCAGATCCGAGTGCATTTTTCTCATATCGGCTTCCCCTTGTTGGGAGATGATCTCTATGGTGGTAGCCTAGAAGATGGCATTCAACGCCAGGCCCTGCATTGCCATTCCTTATCATTTTATCATCCCTTCTTAGGGCGTCAGCTGGAGCTGGAGAGCCCTTTGCCAGATGATTTTAACAATCTTATCACTCAGTTATCAACTAATACTCTTTAAAATCTATTTTGAGTATAATTAATTATCTTAAAGGAGAAACTCATGGAAGTTTTTGAAAGTCTCAAAGCCAGTTTAGTTGGCAAAAATGCTCGTATTGTTCTACCTGAAGGGGAAGAGCCTCGTATCCTTCAAGCGACAAAACGCTTGGTAAAAGAAACAGAAGTTGTTCCTGTTTTACTTGGAAATCCTGCAAAAATTAAAATTTATCTTGAAATCGAAGGGATCATGGATGGTTATGAAGTGATTGATCCCCAACACTATCCTCAATTTGAAGATATGGTGGTTGCACTTGTAGAACGTCGTAAAGGAAAAATGTCAGAAGAAGAAGCGCGCCAGATCTTGCTAAAAGATGTTAACTACTTTGGTGTTATGCTTGTCTATATGGGCTTGGTAGATGGAATGGTATCGGGTGCTATTCACTCAACAGCTTCAACAGTTCGTCCAGCTCTTCAAATTATTAAAACGCGTCCAAATGTAACTCGTACTTCAGGAGCTTTTCTTATGGTGCGTGGTACAGAACGTTACTTGTTTGGTGACTGTGCCCTTAATATTAATCCTGATGCAGAAGCTCTGGCTGAAATTGCTATTAACTCAGCAATTACTGCCAAAATGTTTGGGATTCAACCCAAAATCGCTATGCTAAGCTATTCTACAAAAGGTTC
Source organism: Streptococcus mitis bv. 2 str. SK95 (assembly GCF_000222705.1). GTDB lineage: Bacteria > Bacillota > Bacilli > Lactobacillales > Streptococcaceae > Streptococcus > Streptococcus mitis_AY. The sequence continues at coordinate 79,439 of NZ_AFUB01000042.1, forward strand.
TGGTTTTGGTGATAGTGTTGATAAGGTGGTTGAAGCAACTAAATTAGCACACGATCTACGTCCAGACCTTGAGATTGATGGGGAATTGCAATTCGACGCAGCTTTCGTTCCAGAAACAGCAGCCCTAAAAGCTCCAGGGAGCAATGTAGCAGGTCAAGCAAATGTCTTCATCTTCCCAGGTATCGAGGCAGGTAATATTGGATACAAAATAGCTGAGCGCCTAGGTGGTTTCGCAGCTATTGGTCCCGTTCTACAAGGATTGAATAAACCGGTCAACGATCTATCACGTGGATGTAACCCAGATGATGTTTACAAATTAACTCTCATCACAGCAGCTCAGGCGATCAATCAATAAGAAATGGAGTCTCTTCTACTAAAGGAAGGGGCTTTTTAGTACTGAGAAAAGGACAGTTAGAAGCTTCTATGTTATACTAGATATATGTTAGATTTGAAAGAATACGGTGTTGACATGTGGACGGAGGAGAAGATTTCCTCTTTCCGCGAGAAACTCCTCAACTGGTACGATGAAAACAAGCGGGATTTACCATGGCGTAGAAGTAAAAATCCTTATCATATCTGGGTTTCTGAAATTATGCTCCAACAGACTAGAGTAGAGACAGTTATTCCCTACTATGAACGATTCTTGGACTGGTTTCCAACTGTAGAAAGTTTGGCGAATGCTCCTGAAGAGCGTTTGCTGAAAGCATGGGAGGGGTTAGGTTATTATTCTAGAGTGCGTAATATGCAGGTTGCGGCCCAGCAGATTATGACTGACTTTGGTGGTCAATTTCCAAACACCTATGAAGGAATTTCTAGTTTAAAAGGGATTGGTCCTTATACTGCGGGAGCAATTTCCAGTATCGCTTTTAATTTACCTGAGCCCGCGGTCGATGGCAATGTTATGCGGGTTTTGGCACGTTTGTTTGAGGTCAATCATGATATCGGAGTTCCTAGCAATCGAAAGATTTTTCAAGCTATGATGGAAATCTTGATTGATCCAGAACGGCCGGGAGACTTTAACCAAGCTTTGATGGACTTGGGTTCTGACATAGAGGCGCCAGTTAATCCTAGACCAGAAGAAAGCCCTGTTAAGGACTTTAGTGCTGCATATCAGAATGGAACCATGGATTCTTATCCGATTAAAGAACCCAAGAAAAAGCCTCTCCCAATCTATCTCAAGGCTTTGGTTGTGCGCAATGCTCAAGGTCAATATCTACTTGAGAAAAATGAAAGTGAGAAACTGCTAGCTGGTTTTTGGCATTTCCCCTTGATAGAAGTAGAGGAGTTTTCACAGGAAGAGGAACAGCTGAATCTGTTTGCTCAGGTCGCTGAAAAAAGCGTTACTTTCGGTCCAACACCCCAAGAAAGTTTTGAGCAAGATTATGATTTAGAAGTTGATTGGTCCCATCAAGTATTTGATCAAGTCAAGCATGTATTTAGTCATCGGAAATGGCATATTCAAATCCTAGCGGGTCAGGTGATAGAATCAAAACAGTTTTCTGACAGAGAAATTCGCTGGGTTTCTCCTCAGGAATTTTCTGATTATCCATTTGCTAAACCTCAACAAAAGATTTGGCAGGCTTATAAAACAGTTCTTGAAGATGAAGGCTGGAATTAGCCATTTGTGCCTTCTTTACATTTTTTTGTTATAATAGATAGAGAAAAGGTGAACATATGAAAAAAATATTAGTTGTAGATGATGAGAAACCAATCTCAGATATTATTAAGTTTAATATGACCAAGGAAGGCTATGAGGTTGTAACAGCCTTTAACGGTAGAGAAGCTATCGAGCTATTTGAGGCGGAGCAACCAGATATTATTATCCTAGACTTGATGCTACCTGAAATTGATGGTTTAGAAGTAGCCAAAGCCATTCGTAAGACGAGCAGTGTGCCTATCATTATGCTCTCGGCTAAGGATAGTGAATTTGACAAGGTTATTGGTTTGGAGTTAGGTGCAGATGATTATGTCACAAAGCCTTTCTCAAACCGTGAATTGCAGGCGCGTGTCAAGGCATTACTCCGTCGTACAGACCTCGCTTCAGTGGATAGTCAAGAGTCTGATGAAAAGAAATCCCAACCCCTACAGATTGGCGATTTGGAAATTCTGCCGGACGCTTACGTAGCCAAAAAATATGGTGAGGAACTGGAATTGACCCACCGTGAGTTTGAACTTTTGTACCACTTGGCCTCTCATATTGGTCAAGTCATTACTCGTGAACACTTGCTTGAGACTGTTTGGGGCTATGATTATTTTGGTGATGTTCGTACAGTAGACGTGACCATCCGACGTTTACGTGAAAAAATTGAAGACACTCCAAGCCGTCCAGAGTACATCCTCACACGTCGTGGTGTGGGTTACTATATGAGAAATAATGATTGAAGATATTAGACAAACGATTCTGACCAGTGATTTTATCTTTATCCTGATTTTACTTGGCTTTATCTTGGTGGTAACCTTGTTGTTACTAGAAAATCGTCGGGATAATATTCGTCTAAAGCAGATTAATCAAAAGATTAAAGATTTAATTGCAGGAGATTATTCTCGAGTTTTGGATATGCAGGGAAGCTCTGAAATTACCAACATCACCAATAACCTCAATGATTTGTCTGAGGTCATTCGTTTAACGCAGGAAAATCTGGAGCAAGAAACAAAAAGGCTTAACAGTATTCTTTCTTATATGACAGATGGAGTTCTTGCAACCAATCGCCGTGGTCAGATTACTATGATTAACGATATGGCTAAGAAACAGCTGGGTATCGTAAAAGAAGAAGCATTGAACAAAAGCATCCTCGAATTGCTTAAGATAGAGGAAGAGTATGAACTGCGTGACCTCATTACACAGATTCCTGAATTGATGATTGATTCCCAAAATGCTAATGGAGAGTATCTCAGCCTTCGCGTACGTTTTGCTCTGGTTCGCCGTGAGTCAGGTTTCATCTCTGGTTTGGTTGCCGTTTTGCACGATACGACCGAACAGGAGAAGGAGGAGCGCGAACGGAGACTCTTCGTGTCCAATGTTAGCCATGAGTTGAGGACTCCTTTGACGAGTGTTAAATCTTATCTTGAAGCCTTAGACGAGGGAGCCTTATATGATCCTGTTGCTCCTGATTTTATCAAGGTTTCGCTTGATGAAACCAACCGTATGATGCGGATGGTGGCAGATCTCTTGCATCTCTCTCGTATTGATAATGCGACCACTCAGTTGGATGTGGAATTGATTAATTTTACAGCCTTCATCACCTTTATCCTCAATCGTTTCGATAAGATGAGGAGCCAGGATGAAGAGAAAAAATATGAGCTGGTTAGAGATTACCCAATCAATTCAGTTTGGATCGAAATCGATACTGATAAGATGACCCAGGTGATTGATAATATTCTCAACAATGCCATCAAGTACTCACCAGATGGTGGAAAAATCACTGTCAGCATGAAAACTACTGATGACCAGATGATTTTATCCATAAAAGACCAAGGTCTAGGTATTCCAAAGCAAGATTTGCCGAAGATTTTCGACCGTTTTTACCGTGTGGATCGCGCAAGAAGTCGTGCTCAAGGTGGAACTGGTCTAGGTTTGGCTATCGCCAAAGAAATCATCAAACAACATAATGGCTTTATTTGGGCCAAAAGTGAATACGGTAAGGGCTCAACCTTTACCATCGTGCTCCCTTATGATAAGGATGCCGTAAAAGAAGAAATATGGGAGGACGAAATAGAAGACTAGAATGAGTGAAATAGGCTTTAAATACAGTATTTTAGCATCAGGTTCCAGTGGAAATTCCTTTTATCTGGAAACCCCAAAAAAGAAAATCTTAGTGGATGCAGGCTTGTCTGGTAAGAAAATTACCAGTCTCTTGAGTGAAATCAACCGCAAACCTGAGGATCTGGATGCGATTTTGATTACGCATGAGCATTCCGACCATATCCATGGAGTCGGTGTATTGGCTCGTAAGTATGGTATGGATCTTTACGCTAATGAGAAAACTTGGCAAGCTATGGAAAATAGCAAGTACCTCGGCAAGGTGGATTCATCGCAGAAGCACATTTTTGAAATGGGTAAAACCAAAACCTTTGGCGATATCGACATTGAGAGTTTTGGGGTCAGCCACGATGCGGCAGCGCCACAATTTTACCGCTTTATGAAAGACGACAAAAGTTTTGTCATGTTGACCGATACGGGTTATGTAAGTGACCGTATGGCAGGGATTGTCGAGAATGCGGACGGTTATCTCATCGAGTCCAACCACGATGTGGAAATCTTGAGAGCAGGTTCTTACGCTTGGCGTCTTAAACAGCGAATTCTATCAGATCTCGGTCACCTTTCTAACGAAGACGGTGCTGAGGCCATGATTCGTGCAATGGGAAATCGGACCAAGAAAATCTACCTCGGGCATTTGTCCAAAGAGAACAATATCAAGGAGTTGGCTCATATGACCATGGTCAATCAGCTGGCTCAAGCTGATCTGGGAGTAGGAGTAGACTTTAAGGTTTACGACACTTCCCCAGATACAGCAACACCACTGACAGATATATAAAAAGAAGGCGAGTGCCTTCTTTTATTTATTGTCTTTTACAATCCAGCGAATTCTTTGATTTCTAGTGCTGACATTGAAGAGTCGCAACGGACATTGATTTGGCCATCAGCAACATGAACGAATCCCGGAACAGTTGGGATACCATAACGTGAACGGAAATCTTGCAAGGCTTCCAATTGGCTTGGTTCTTCACTGTTGATGAAGTAGATGTGAGCTTTGGTTTCAGCTACGACACCTGCCAATGTGCCAGCAAATTTACGGCAGTAAGGGCAAGTTTTGCGACCGATGAAGAAGGTTGCTGTTTCTTTATTATCGAGTGCTTCTTGAGCGCGCGAAACTGTAGTCACTTCAAGGGCTTTAATATCTTCTAAAAACTGATTCATAAGAATACCTCTCTTTTTTGATAAAACTAGTATGCCATAAAGTTTCTAAAATTGCTTAGATTTGATACGAAAAAAAGATGAGATTGGCTGGTCTCATCTTTTATAGATTTTTATTTTACAAAAGCATTGATTTCAGCTTCGATGTTGGCAATCTTAGCTTGTGATTCTTCGTTTGTTTCACCTACAACTGCAATGTAGAACTTGATTTTTGGTTCGGTACCTGAAGGGCGAACGGCAATCCATGAACCATCTGCAAGTGTGTATTTCAACACGTCACTTGGAGGAGTTGTCAAGTTTGTAACAGTACCGTCTGCAGCAGTAGCAGTTTGAGCTTTGAAGTCTTCTACGACAGTGATAGTTGTTGAGTTCCATTCTTTCGGAGCATTGTTACGGAACTTAGCCATAATCGCTTTGATTTGTTCAGCACCATCAACACCAGAAAGAGTAACAGAGATAGTCTTTTCAGCGTAGTAGCCGTATTCTTTGTAGATTTCTTCAATACCATCAGCAAGTGTCAAACCACGTGAACGGTAGTAGGCAGCAAGCTCAGCAACGACAAGAACGGCTTGGATCGCGTCTTTATCACGTACGAATGGTTTAATCAAGTAACCGAAGCTTTCTTCAAATCCCATCATGTAAGTGTGATTGTGTTTTTCTTCGAATTCTTGAATCTTTTCAGCGATAAATTTGAAACCAGTTAAGACGTTGAACATGGTTGCGCCGTAGCTTTCGGCAATCTTCGTTACCAAGTCAGTTGATACGATGGATTTGCAGAGAGCAGCATTTTCAGGAAGAGTACCAGCATTTTTGTGGGCTTCCAAGATGTATTTAGCCATGATAGCACCGATTTGGTTACCTGAAAGGTTGAGGTAGCTACCATCTTTTTGAAGAACTTCGACACCGACACGGTCAGCGTCAGGGTCAGTTGCGACAAGCACATCAGCACCAACTTTACGTCCGAGTTCTTCTGCAAGTGCAAAGGCTGCTTGGCTTTCTGGGTTAGGAGACTTAACAGTTGAGAAGTCAGGGTCTGGAGTTGCTTGCGCTTCCACGACCTGAACTGAGTCAAATCCTGCTTGAGCAAGAGCACGACGAGCCAACATTTCACCAGTACCATGAAGTGGTGTGTAGACAATCTTCATGTCTTTACCAAATTCTTCGATCAAGGCTGGGTTGATGTTCACATCTTTGACTTCTTTAAGGTATTCTACATCGACAGCTTCACCAATGACTTCAATCAAGCCAGAAGTTTTTTCAGCTTCCACATCAGCAACTTCAACTGCGAATGGATTTTCGATTGCACGGATGTAAGTCGTCAAAGCATCTGCATCGTGAGGAGGCATTTGTCCACCGTCTTCACCGTAAACCTTGTAACCGTTAAATGGAGCAGGGTTGTGACTGGCAGTAATCATGATACCTGCGAAACAGTTGAGGTGACGAACAGCGAATGAAAGTTCTGGAGTTGGACGGAGGCTTTCAAATACGTAAGATTTGATACCATGTTTAGCAAGAACTGCAGCAGATTCAAAGGCAAACTCAGGTGAGAAGTGACGGCTATCGTAGGCAATTGCCACACCGCGTTCTTTTTCATTTCCACCTTTTGACTCAATCAAACAAGCTAAACCTTCAGTCGCCTGACGGACAACATAGATATTGATGCGGTTGGTACCAGCACCAATCAATCCACGCATACCGGCAGTACCAAATTCAAGATTGGTATAGAAGGCATCTTCCTTTGTCTTTTCGTCCATGTTTTCCAAATCTTGACGAAGGTAGTCTGGAAGTTCAGCAAAATCGAGCCATTTTTGATAGTTTTCTTGGTAAGTCATTGAGCGTCTCCTTTATTGTAAATTCTTTTAATCGCTTTCATTATACCATGATTTAGGATTTTAGTAAAACGTTAGCATAACTTTCTGAAAAAGCTTGAAATGAAATGGATTCTATAGTCTTGAACCCCTTAGGGAAACATGCTATACTAGCTATATGATTATTTTACAAGCTAATAAAATTGAACGGTCTTTTGCAGGAGAGGTTCTTTTTGATAATATCAATCTGCAGGTAGATGAACGTGATCGGATTGCTCTTGTTGGGAGAAATGGAGCAGGAAAGTCTACTCTTTTGAAGATTTTAGTTGGGGAAGAGGAGCCAACTAGTGGGGAAATCAATAAGAAAAAAGACATCTCACTGTCTTACCTAGCCCAAGATAGCCGATTTGAGTCTGAGAATACCATTTACGATGAAATGCTCCATGTCTTTGATGGTCTACGGCGTACAGAGACACAACTGCGTCAGATGGAGTTGGAAATGGGTGAAAAGTCTGGTGCAGAGTTGGATAAACTGATGACGGATTATGACCGTTTGTCAGAGAATTTCCGTCAGGCAGGTGGCTTCACCTACGAAGCAGATATACGAGCTATTTTAAATGGTTTCAAGTTTGATGAGACTATGTGGCAGATGAAAATTGCTGAGCTTTCAGGTGGTCAAAATACTCGTCTAGCTCTGGCCAAAATGCTCCTTGAAAAACCAAATCTTTTGGTCTTAGATGAGCCAACCAACCACTTGGATATTGAAACCATTGCCTGGCTAGAGAATTACTTGGTGAACTATAGCGGTGCACTCATTATTGTCAGTCACGACCGTTACTTTTTGGACAAGGTTGCGACGGTTACACTTGATTTGACTAAGCATTCCTTAGATCGCTATGTGGGGAATTACTCTCGTTTTGTTGAACAAAAAGAGCAAAAGTTAGCAACCGAAGCTAAAAATTATGAAAAGCAACAGAAGGAAATTGCTGCTCTGGAAGACTTTGTCAATCGCAATCTAGTACGAGCTTCGACAACCAAACGTGCCCAATCTCGGCGTAAGCAACTGGAAAAAATGGATCGCTTGGATAAGCCTGAATCTGGGAAGAAATCAGCCAATATGACTTTCCAGTCTGAAAAAACATCTGGTAATGTTGTCCTGACAGTTGAAAATGCAGCTATTGGTTATGATGGGGAAATATTGTCAGAGCCTATCAATCTGGACCTTCGTAAAATGAATGCTATTGCCATCGTTGGACCAAACGGCATCGGGAAGTCAACCTTTATCAAGTCAATAGTAGACCAGATTCCTTTTATCAAAGGAGAGAAGCGTTTTGGAGCAAATGTTGAGGTTGGTTACTATGACCAGACTCAAAGCAAGTTAACACCAAGTAATACTGTTCTGGATGAACTATGGAATGATTTTAAACTGACACCAGAGGTTGAAATCCGCAACCGCCTAGGTGCCTTCCTCTTCTCTGGTGATGATGTCAAAAAATCAGTTGGAATGCTGTCAGGCGGTGAAAGGGCTCGTTTGTTACTTGCTAAACTTTCTATGGAAAACAACAACTTCCTGATTCTGGATGAGCCGACCAACCACTTGGATATTGACAGTAAGGAAGTGCTAGAAAATGCCTTGATAGACTTTGATGGAACGCTTCTTTTTGTCAGCCACGACCGATACTTTATCAACCGCGTGGCTACTCATGTACTGGAATTATCCGAAAATGGTTCGACCCTCTATCTAGGAGACTATGACTACTATGTTGAAAAGAAAGCAGAAGTAGAAGTGAGTCGAACTGAGGAACTTTCTACTAGCAATCAAGAAAAAGAAGCAAGTCCAGTTAATGACTATCAAGCCCAGAAAGAAAGTCAGAAAGAAGCTCGCAAACTTATGCGTCAAATCGAAAACTTGGAGGCTGAAATCGAAACCTTAGAAAATCAAAGTCAAGCCATTTCTGAACAAATGTTGGAAACCAATGATGCCGAAAAACTGATAGAATTGCAGGCTGAACTGGACAAAATCAGTCACCGTCAGGAAGAGGCTATGCTGGAATGGGAAGAATTATCGGAGCAGGTGTAAAATGAATCATCTTGGAAAGGTATTTCGCGAATTTCGAACAAGTGGGAAGTACTCTTTAAAGGAAGCAGCGGGCGATTCTTGCTCGACCTCTCAGTTATCTCGCTTCGAGCTTGGCGAGTCTGATCTAGCAGTTTCCCGTTTCTTTGAGATTTTGGATAATATTCACGTGACTGTTGAAAATTTTATGGACAAGGCTAGGGATTTTCAAAATCATGAACACGTTGCCTTGATGGCGCAGATTATTCCGCTTTACTACTCAAATGATATTGCAGGTTTTCAACAGCTTCAAAAAGAACAACTACAGAAAGCAAAGAGTTCGACCAATTCCCTCTATTTTGAGCTGAATTGGATTCTGCTACAAGGCCTTATTTGTCAAAGAGATACTAGTTACAGTATGGAACAGAGTGATTTGGATAAAGTGGCGGATTATCTTTTCCAAACAGAAGAATGGACCATGTATGAGTTGATCCTTTTTGGTAATCTCTATACTTTCTACAATGTGGACTATGTGGCTCGGATTGGTAGAGAAGTCATGGAACGAGAAGAGTACTACAAAGAAATTGGTCGCCATCGAAAACTCGTTTTGATTCTAGCTCTTAACTGTTACCAGCATTGTTTGGAGAACCGTTCCTTTACGGATGCGGACTATTTCGAGGGTTATGTAGAGAAGTTGATTGGAAATGGTATCAAGCTTTATGAGCGAAATATCTTCCATTATATCAAGGGATTTTCCCTCTACCAGAGAGGTCAGAAAGAAGAAGGTTGTAGACAGATGCAGGAAGCCATGCATATCTTTGAAGTGCTAGGACTCCCAGAGCAAGTGGCTTACTATCAGGAACATTATGAAAAATTTGTAAATGTTTAAATTTCCCAAATAAGGGAAAAATAAAGAGACTCCTTTCAGTTTTGATACAATAGTTTCAAAATTTGAGAGGAGTTTTTTATATGAATCGACATGCAATCCAGTTGATTAGTCGTGGTGCGATTAATAAGATAGGAAATATGCTCTATGATTATGGAAATAGTATTTGGTTAGCATCAATGGGGACGATAGGGCAGACTGTTCTTGGGATTTATCAAATTTCTGAACTCGTCACATCGATTCTGGTCAATCCCTTTGGTGGAGTGATTTCAGACCGCTTTTCGCGTCGCAAAATTTTGATGACGACGGACTTGATTTGCGGTATTCTCTGTTTAGCTATTTCTTTCATCAGAAATGATAGCTTGATGATTGCTGCCTTGATTTTTGCCAATATTGTTCAGGCGGTTGCCTTTGCATTTTCTCGTACAGCCAATAAAGCTATTATAACTGAGGTTGTAGAGAAAGACGAGATTGTGACCTATAATGCTCGCTTAGAGCTCGTTTTGCAGGTTGTAGGCGTTAGCTCCCCTGTACTTTCTTTCATCGTTTTACAATTTGCCAGTCTCCATATGACGCTCGTTTTAGATGCCATTAGTTTTTTCATCGCATTTACATTAGTAGCTTTTCTCCCCCAAAAAGAGACTCAGGAACAAGAGAAAAAGACTTTCAGCTGGAAAAATATTTTTGCTGATATGAAAGAAGGACTTGGCTATATCTGGCGCCAGCAAGAGATTTTTTTCCTTTTGTTAGTAGCTTCCAGTGTCAATTTCTTTTTTGCGGCTTTTGAATTTCTCCTTCCTTTTTCAAATCGACTATATGGGGTAGAAGGAGCTTATGCAACTATTTTAACTATGGGCGCTATTGGTTCGATTATCGGAGCTCTTCTAGCTAGTAAAATAAAGGCAAGTGTTTATAATCTTTTGATTCTATTGGCTTTGACTGGAGTTGGAGTTTTTATGATGGGGTTACCACTGCCAACTTTTCTTTCCTTTTCTGGAAATTTAGTTTGTGAACTGTTTATGACGATTTTTAATATTCACTTTTTTACTCAGGTGCAAACCAAAGTTGAGGGGGAATACTTGGGGAGAGTGCTAAGTACAATTTTTACATTAGCCATTCTATTTATGCCAATTGCAAAAGGCTTTATGACGGTGCTGCCAAGTGTACATCTCTCTTCTTTTCTGATAATTGGAAGCGGGGTTATTGCCCTGTCTTGTTTATCCCTCTTTTATGTGCGAAGTCATTTTAAAAAAGAGTTATAATTTCTCTTTTTTAAAAAATATTTCTCTACAATCCATTTTTCAGCCCTTCTCTATTGTGAGGAGGGCTTGATTTATGGTAGAATAGTTTTATGAATGAAAGAATGAATGAGTTAGTTGCCTTGCTCAACCGCTATGCGACCGAGTACTATACGAGCGACAATCCCTCGGTGTCAGATAGCGAGTATGATCGTCTCTACCGAGAGTTGGTCGAATTGGAAGCTGCCTATCCAGATCAAGTTTTAGCGGACAGTCCGACCCATCGTATTGGTGGTAAGGTTTTAGATGGTTTTGAAAAATACAGTCATCAGTATCCTCTTTATAGTTTGCAGGATGCTTTTTCACGTGAAGAGTTAGAAGCTTTTGATGCGCGTGTGCGAAAAGAATTATCCCAACCGACCTATATTTGTGAGCTGAAAATCGATGGTTTGTCTATCTCGCTTACGTATGAAAAGGGGATTTTGGTTGTCGGTGCTACACGTGGAGATGGTTCTGTTGGTGAAAATATCACAGAAAATCTCAAGCGTGTCAAGGACATTCCTTTAACCTTGCCAGAAGAACTTGATATTACCGTTCGTGGAGAGTGTTATATGCCACGCGCTTCGTTTGACCAAGTCAACCAAGCTCGCCAAGAAAATGGAGAGCCTGAATTTGCTAATCCTCGTAATGCGGCGGCTGGAACTTTGCGTCAGTTGGATACAGCAGTAGTAGCCAAACGCAATCTTGCCACTTTCCTCTATCAAGAAGCAAGCCCTTCTACTCGTGATAGCCAAGAAAAGGTCTTGAAGCACCTAGAACAACTAGGTTTTGTGGTTAATCCTAAACGAATATTGACTAAAAGTATAGGTGAGATATGGGACTTTATCCAAGAAGTTGGACAAGAACGGGACAATTTACCTTATGACATTGATGGGGTGGTAATCAAGGTCAATGACCTAGCAGGTCAAGAAGAACTCGGTTTTACCGTTAAAGCACCCAAGTGGGCAGTAGCTTACAAGTTCCCTGCTGAAGAAAAAGAAGCCCAACTACTCTCAGTTGACTGGACAGTAGGTCGTACGGGTGTTGTGACCCCAACTGCAAATCTAACACCAGTACAACTAGCTGGAACAACTGTTAGTCGTGCAACACTGCACAACGTAGATTATATTGCTGAAAAGGATATCCGCAAAGATGATACGGTTATCGTTTATAAGGCGGGGGACATCATTCCTGCTGTTTTGCGTGTGGTAGAGTCTAAGCGTGTTTCTGAAGAAAAACTAGATATTCCGACTAACTGTCCAAGTTGTGATAGTCATTTGCTTCATTTTGAAGATGAAGTGGCTCTTCGTTGTATCAATCCAAGATGCCCTGCCCAAATCATGGAAGGTTTGATTCACTTTGCCTCTCGAGATGCCATGAATATTACAGGACTTGGTCCATCTATCGTTGAAAAGCTTTTTGCTGCCAATTTAGTCAAAGATGTGGCAGATATTTACCGTTTGAAAGAAGACGATTTCCTCCTTTTAGAGGGCGTCAAGGAAAAATCAGCCTCGAAACTGCATCAGGCCATTCAAGCATCTAAGGAAAACTCTGCTGAAAAGCTCTTATTTGGTCTGGGAATTCGCCATGTCGGAAGTAAAACAAGTCAGCTCTTGCTCCAACATTTCCACTCTATTGAAAATCTAGTACAAGCTAATCCAGATGAAGTGGCAAGTATCGAGAGCTTGGGTGGTGTGATTGCTCAAAGCCTTCAGACTTATTTTGCTACAGAAGGATCGAAGATTCTCTTAGACGAGTTGAAAGAAGCTGGAGTAAATCTGGACTACAAAGGACAGACAGTAGTAGAAGATGCAGCCTTGTCAGGTTTGACCGTTGTATTAACTGGAAAATTGGAACGGCTCACACGCTCAGAAGCCAAAAGTAAACTCGAAAGTCTTGGTGCCAAAGTTACAGGCAGTGTATCCAAGAAAACGGATCTTGTCGTAGCAGGAGCCGATGCGGGAAGTAAACTGCAAAAAGCACAAGAACTAGGTATCGAAGTTCGAGATGAAGCCTGGCTAGAAAGTTTGTAAAGAATAGTTGAAAACTAGGTATCAGATAACCTGAAACTATTTCTCCTGATGTGTTTTGACATGGTTAAAATCTGTTGTCCATCGTGATGAAATGCCAATTGAATCCATCAGAATCAAATAAAATTAAAATAGAAATTAGAAATTAGGAAAAAACATGTACAATTATCCCGTTCTTCTCCATTTTCATAGAAAAAATGGAGATTATACAGCTTGCTCATTTAGCACAGACCGAGATGAAAACAAAAGCTCTTTAACTTCAGAGACCACTTATTTTGGTCTTCAGTTTTCTTTTACCGTGACCAGTCAGGAGAAGGTGGATAGTTTCACCTTCAAAGCCGAGATAGATGGTGTATTAAAAGAATATCTTGTACGTTTTAACTACTATCCCTTGCTGACAGAAGCTTGGATTTTAGAGGGAGACGAGACTGTGTATTATTCAGAAAATCCAGCTATTGCTAGTCCATATTATAAGGATCAGAATCCATTTGCCTTTGATAAAGCCATCCATAGCGCAAGCTTTGATCATCACTGGGGATACCAAGGAGAACTAGGTTACAGCCTTTCAGATTATCAGACAAGTTTTAAACTTTGGGCTCCAACAGCTACAGCTGTTCAGGTGGTTGTCTATGAAAACACTAGTAACGATGCACCGATTTGGAAAACTTTTAATCTAGAGCGTGGTAATAGCTATTCATACAGCCATAAGTACAATACCATTGGTGTGTGGAGTCTAGACTTAGATGAAAATCTTGCTGGTAAGGCTTATCAGTATCAGATTGAATTTCCTCACCACCAGACTTTGACGAGAGACCCTTACACGATTGCCACAAGTCCTGACGGAAAACGTTCCGTAATTCTTTCTCATCAAGACAGACAAGTAGAAGGATTCAAAGTCAAACATGGGACAGAAGCTCCATGGCGTTTGGAGAATCCATGTAAAGCAGTTATCTGTGAAATGCATATTCGTGATTTTACCAAATCGCCTACATCTGGTGTTCCTGAAGAACTCCGCGGAACCTTCTTGGGTGCTGCTCAGACTGGAACGGTTAACCAATACGGTCAAGCAACCGCCTTTGACTATATCAAAGAACTTGGCTGCAACTATGTTCAACTTCAGCCTATTTTTGATCGTCATAAGGAATATGACGAGAACGGAAATGTAACCTATAATTGGGGTTATGATCCTCAAAACTACAACGCACCAGAAACGAGCTTCTCTAGCAATCCAGATGATCCCGGACAGGTTATTCGAGACCTCAAGACCATGATTCAGGCTTATCATGATGCAGGAATCGGTGTCATTATGGATGTCGTTTACAACCATACCTTTTCAACAGTTGACGCTCCATTCCAGACAACTGTTCCCGATTATTTCTATCGTATGAATCGTGATGGAACTTTTCAAAACGGTACGGGGGTAGGAAATGAAACTGCAAGTGAACACGAGATGTTCCGCAAGTATATGATTGATTCCATCCTTTATTGGGTGAAAGAATACAATATTGACGGTTTCCGTTTCGACTTGATGGGCATTCATGATGTCAAAACTATGCAGGCAATTCGTTGGGCACTGGATGAGGTCGATCCGCGTATTCTCACTTATGGAGAAGGCTGGGATATGGGAACAGGTCTTGCTCCTTATGACAAGGCTAAGAAGGATAACGCCTATCAGATGCCAAATATAGGTTTCTTTAACGATAATCAGCGTGATGCGATCAAAGGAGGAGAAGTTTATGGAGCAATCAAATCAGGATTTGTGAGTGGTGCTGCTACAGAACCAATCGTCGCCAAGGCTATTCTTGGTAGCCGAGAGTTGGGATCTTATCTCAGTCCAAACCAAGTTCTCAACTATGTTGAAGCTCATGACAATTACAATCTTCATGACTTGCTAGCAACCCTTCATCCTGATAAGAGTTCCGACCAGATTATGCGCAAGGTTGAGACAGCGACAGCTATGAATCTTCTCATGCAAGGAATGGCCTTTATAGAACTAGGTCAAGAGTTTGGTCGAACTAAGTTGATTCCAACTGGTGAACATGGAGAACTAACTCCTGCAGACCGAGAACGTGCTATGAATAGCTATAATGCTCCGGACAGTGTTAACCAAGTCAACTGGGATCTGATCAATGAACGCCAAGACAGCATTGAGTTTATTCGTCAGATTATCCGCCTAAAAACGCAAATCAGTGCCTTCTCTTATCCAACATATGAAGAAATTTACCGTCATGTCTTTGTCCATACAGCTGCTGAGAATAGCGGGTGGATTGTTTATGAGATTCACGGTGGAGCAGAGCACTTATTGGTGGTATTTAATGCTAAGGGAACCTCCTTCTACTTTGAAAATGCAGGTAAGCTTGAAATGTTCCTTACCAACAGTCGTTCAAAACAAGAAAATGTTATTGATGATATTAGTGTCGCAGTTTTAAAAGTTCTCTCATAAATTAATGTAGTAAAAAGGGTTAGATTATCTAATCCTTTTTGTCATTTATGAGGTTTTTAATGAAGAGTAGAATTAAGTTTCAAATAATTTGAAGGATCAAGATTGTGAAAAAAATCTCAATTTTTCACAAAAAGGGTTGTAATTTTCTGAAAATTTGATAAAATAAGTCTTAATAATTTTTAGGAGGAAGAAAATTGGCAAGATATCAGAATTTAGTAAATGGAAATTGGAAATCATCTGAAAAGGAAATTACAATCTATTCACCCATTAATCAGGAAAAGCTGGGGACAGTACCAGCTATGAGTCAGGCTGAAGTAGATGAGTCTATGAAAGCTGCGCGTGCAGCTCTCCCAGCATGGCGTGATTTAGCACCAGTTGAACGTGCAGCCTATCTGCATAAGGTAGCAGCTATTTTAGAACGCGATAAAGAAAAAATTGGTACAATTCTTGTCAAAGAGGTTGCCAAAGGGATAAAAGCAGCCATTGGAGAAGTAGTACGTACAGCAGATTTGATTCGTTTTGCTGCTGAAGAAGGTCTCCGTATCACTGGACAAGCAATGGAAGGGGGCGGTTTTGAAGCTGCAAGTAAAAACAAACTGGCCGTTGTCCGTCGTGAGCCAGTTGGTGTCGTTTTAGCTATCGCACCATTTAACTATCCAGTTAACCTTTCTGGATCTAAGATTGCTCCGGCTTTGATTGCAGGGAATGTCGTCATGTTTAAACCGCCAACACAAGGATCTATCTCAGGTCTGTTATTAGCCAAGGCTTTTGATGAGGCAGGTGTTCCAGCAGGAGTATTTAATACGATAACTGGACGAGGTTCTGAAATCGGTGACTATATCATTGAACACAAAGAAGTTAACTTTATCAACTTTACTGGCTCGACTCCAATTGGTGAGCGAATCGGTCGTTTAGCTGGAATGCGTCCTATCATGCTTGAACTTGGTGGGAAAGATGCAGCTATTGTTCTCGAAGATGCAGACTTGGAACACGCAGCTAAACAAATCGTCGGTGGAGCCTTTAGCTATTCAGGACAACGTTGTACTGCCATCAAGCGTGTCTTGGTTGTGGAAAGTGTAGCGGATAAATTGGCTGAATTACTTAAAGCAGAAGTTGCTAAGCTAACCGTTGGTGACCCATTTGACAATGCTGATATCACACCTGTTATTGACAATGATTCAGCTGATTTTATCTGGGGATTGATTCAGGATGCGCAAGGTAAAGGTGCCAAAGCGCTCAGTCCAATCAAACGTGAGGGCAATCTCATTTGGCCAGGACTTTTTGATTATGTCACAAGAGATATGAAATTAGCATGGGAAGAACCATTTGGTCCTGTTCTGCCAATTATCCGTGTTTCCGATGCAAGTGAAGCGGTAGCAATTGCCAATGAATCTGAGTTCGGTCTTCAATCATCCGTATTCACAAATGACTTTAAAAAAGCGTTTGAAATCGCTGAAAAACTTGAAGTGGGCACCGTTCATATTAATAATAAAACACAGCGTGGACCAGATAATTTCCCATTCCTTGGGGTCAAAGGATCTGGTGCTGGTGTGCAAGGGATTAAATACAGCATTGAAGCAATGACAAATGTCAAATCCATTGTTTTTGATGTGAAATAATCTATAAAATCAGGAAAAGGGCTTCCTGATTTTATTTTTTCAAAAAATTACAGTTTAAAATTGATAAAAAACGAATATTCTGGTATTATAATAAAAAAATATATGGAAATTATTCTTTTCTCTCTGAAATGAGTGAAAGCTAAGTTAAGATATTTTTTCCAAAATTTTCAAGATAATTTTGGTGAAATTCCGTAAATTACTTGAAAGTTATCTTAAAAGAGTGTATAATAGAATTATAGAAAACGCTTACAAAAAGAAAGGGGATTGGATGAATAATCAAGAAGCATTGAGAACCTTCACTACTGGAGAAAATTTTCATCTTCAGCACTATCTAGGAGCACATAAAGAGGAAAAAGACGGAGAAATTGGTTTTACTTTCCGTGTTTGGGCACCTAACGCTCAGGCTGTGCACTTAGTTGGTGATTTTACAAACTGGACAGAACACCAAATTCCTATGGTACGGAATGAATCGGGTGTTTGGGAAGTCTTCACAAGTCTAGCTCATGAAGGGCAGATTTATAAGTATCATATCACGCGTGCAAATGGGCACCAGATTATGAAAATTGATCCATTGGCAGTTCGTTTTGAGGCTCGCCCAGAGACTGGAGCCATCCTGACTGATATTCCAGAGAAAAAATGGAAAGATGGTCTTTGGCTAGCTAGGAGAAAACGCTGGGGCTTTTTTGAGAGACCAGTCAATATTTATGAAGCCCATGCTGGATCTTGGAAAAGAAATCCAGATGGTAGTCCATACAGCTTTGCACAACTTAAGGAGGAGCTGATTCCTTATCTTGTTGAGATGAACTACACTCACATCGAGTTTATGCCTTTAATGGCTCACCCGCTTGGATTGAGTTGGGGCTACCAGCTTATGGGTTACTTTGCTATGGAGCACTCTTATGGGCGACCAGAGGAATTCCAAGATTTTGTTGAGGAATGTCATTTAAACAATATCGGTGTAATTGTGGATTGGGTTCCAGGTCATTTTACCATCAACGATGACGCTCTTGCTTATTACGATGGAACACCGACTTTTGAATACCAAGACCACAATAAGGCTCATAACTATGGTTGGGGAGCTCTTAACTTTGACCTTGGGAAGAATGAAGTTCAGTCTTTCTTGATTTCTAGCATTAAATTCTGGATTGACTTTTATCATTTAGACGGTATTCGAGTGGATGCAGTCAGCAATATGCTCTACCTCGACTATGATAATGCTCCTTGGACTCCAAACAAAGACGGTGGCAATCTCAACTACGAAGGCTACTATTTCCTTCAACGTTTGAACACAGTTATCAAGTTGGCTCATCCAGATGTGATGATGATTGCAGAAGAAAGTTCATCAGCAACAAAGATTACTGGTATGAAAGAAATGGGCGGTCTTGGATTTGACTACAAGTGGAATATGGGTTGGATGAATGATATTCTCCGTTTCTACGAGGAGGACCCGATTTATCGTAAGTATGATTTTAACTTGGTAACCTTCAGCTTCATGTACGTTTTCAATGAAAACTACCTCTTACCTTTCTCACACGATGAAGTCGTGCATGGTAAGAAAAGCATGATGCACAAGATGTGGGGAGATCGCTACAATCAATTTGCAGGTTTGCGAAATCTCTACACTTATCAAATTTGTCATCCAGGTAAGAAACTCTTGTTCATGGGAAGCGAGTATGGTCAGTTTTTAGAGTGGAAGTCTGAGGAACAGCTAGAATGGTCTAACTTGGAAGATCCAATGAATGCTAAGATGAAGTACTTCACTTCTCAACTCAATCAATTCTATAAAGAGCATCGTTGCCTTTGGGAAATTGACACCAGCTACGATGGCATCGAAATTATCGATGCGGATAATAGAGATCAGAGTGTCCTTTCCTTTATTCGTAAGAGTAAAAAGGGTGAAATGCTAGTCTGTGTCTTTAATATGGCGCCTGTTGAACGAAAAGACTTTACAATCGGACTTCCTGTCGCAGGAGTTTATGAAGAAGTTTGGAATACAGAATTGGAACAATGGGGTGGTGTCTGGAAAGAATACAACCAAACGGTTCAAACTCAAGAAGGATTATGGAAGGATTATGAGCAGACCTTGACCTTTACCTTGCCAGCTATGGGAGCAAGTATCTGGAAGATTAAACGTCGCTTGAAACCAACTAAAACTGTCACAAATAAAACCCAAAAAGGAGTAGAAAATGAAGAATGAAATGCTAGCTTTGATCCTTGCCGGTGGGCAAGGAACACGTCTCGGAAAACTCACTCAAAGCATTGCCAAACCAGCAGTGCAATTCGGTGGGCGCTACCGTATCATTGACTTTGCGCTTTCAAACTGTGCTAACTCTGGGATTCACAACGTCGGTGTTATTACGCAGTATCAACCTCTTGCCTTAAACAACCATATTGGAAATGGTTCGAGCTGGGGTCTGGATGGAATTAACACAGGTGTTTCTATTCTTCAACCCTACTCTGCAAGCGAGGGAAATCGTTGGTTTGAAGGAACTAGCCACGCTATCTACCAAAATATTGACTACATCGACAGTGTCAATCCTGAATATGTTCTGATCCTTTCTGGTGACCACATCTACAAGATGGACTACGATGATATGCTTCAGTCCCATAAGGACAACAACGCCAGCTTGACAGTAGCTGTTCTAGATGTGCCTCTCAAAGAAGCTAGCCGTTTTGGTATCATGAATACAGATGCCAATAATCGTATCGTTGAATTTGAAGAAAAACCTGCTCAACCTAAGTCTACAAAGGCTTCTATGGGGATTTATATTTTTGACTGGAAACGACTTCGCAATATGCTTGTTGCTGCTGAAAAGAGCAAGGTAGATATGTCAGACTTTGGTAAAAACGTTATTCCAAATTACCTTGAGTCTGGAGAAAGTGTCTATGCTTATGAATTCAAAGGCTACTGGAAAGACGTTGGTACTATCGAGTCTCTATGGGAAGCAAATATGGAATACATTGATCCAAACAACGCTTTGGATAGTCGTGATCGTCAGTGGAAAATCTACTCACGCAACTTGATTTCACCACCAAACTTTATTGGAAAACACGCTCATGTAGAAGATTCTTTAGTTGTGGATGGCTGTCTCGTGGATGGAACTGTTAAGCATTCTATTCTCTCAACAGAAGCGCAAGTACGTGAGGGCGCTGAAGTAGTAGACTCTGTAATCATGAGTGGTGCCATTATCGGAAAAGGTGCAAAAATTAAACGTGCCATCATTGGTGAAGGTGCTGTTATTTCTGAAGGTGTCGAAATTGATGGAACAGACGAAGTACAAGTAGTAGGATATGATGAAGTAGTGGGGGTAGCAACAGATGAAGATTGATAAATATTCAGCCATTTTAGGAAACACCGTTGGTTTTCACGATATGTCAACTTTGACAGATCATCGTCCAGTAGCCAGTTTGCCATTTGGAGCAAAATATCGTTTGATTGACTTCCCTCTTTCTAGCCTTGCAAATGCTGGTGTTCGTAGTGTCTTTGGAATTTTCCAACAAGATAATATCAGTTCAGTCTTTGACCACATTCGTTCAGGACGTGAGTGGGGCTTATCTACCCTTCTCAGTCACTACTATCTAGGTATTTATAATACGCGTGTTGAAAGTAGCACAGTTGGGAAAGAATATTACCAACAGCTTCTCACTTATTTGAAACGTTCAGGATCAAATCAGACGGTTGCACTTAACTGTGATATCGTGGTGAATATTGACCTCAATCAAGTATTCCATTTACATACTACTGCTGGGCGTCCAATTACGGTTGTTTATAAGAAATTACCTAAAAAGGATATTTCAGATGTTAATGCCATCTTGGAAGTGGATGAAACAGACCGTGTTCTTTCTCATAAACTTTTTGATGCCAAATCAACAGATGAACTTTTCAACATGTCTACAGATATATTCGTCGTTGATACTCCGTGGTTGATTAAGCGTTTGGAAGAAGAAGTTCAAAAAGAATACCCAGAAAAATTACGCTATGTTTTACGTGAGTTGGCAGCTAAAGAAGGTGCTTTTGCTTATGAATACACTGGCTACCTAGCCAATATTCACTCTGTTCAATCCTATTATCAAGCCAATATTGATATGCTGGAGTCTCAAAAATTCTACTCTCTCTTCTCACCTAACCAAAAGATTTATACCAAGGTTAAGAACGAAGAACCAACTTACTACTCAAATACCTCTAAGGTAAGTACTTCGCAGTTCGCCTCTGGTAGTATCATAGAGGGTGAAGTAGTTCAGTCGGTCCTATCACGTAATATTCACGTTCATAAGGATAGTCTAGTTAAAGACAGCCTTCTCTTCCCACGTGTTGTGATTGGTCAAGGTGCCCAAGTTGAGTATGCAATCTTGGACAAAGGGGTTGAAGTTGCTGACGGTGTCGTTATTCGCGGTACTGCAGAACACCCAGTTGTAGTCAAAAAAGGCGAAAAAGTTACAGAGGATATTCATTCATGAAAATTTTATTCGTAGCAGCAGAGGGTGCGCCCTTTTCAAAAACAGGTGGTTTGGGAGACGTCATTGGCGCTCTTCCCAAATCACTGGTAAAGGCAGGGCACGAAGTTGCGGTTGTCTTACCTTACTATGACATGGTAGAGGCTAAGTTCGGCGACCAGATTGAGGATGTTCTTCACTTTGAAGTGAGTGTGGGATGGCGCAGACAGTACTGTGGTATTAAGAAGACCGTCTTAAATGGTGTTACCTTCTACTTCGTAGACAATCAAACTTATTTCTTCCGAGGTCATGTTTACGGAGATTTCGATGATGGTGAACGCTTTGCCTTCTTCCAACTGGCTGCTCTTGAAGCCATGGAGCGAATTGATTTCATTCCAGATATTCTCCATGTCCATGATTATCACACCGCTATGATTCCTTTTCTCTTGAAGGAAAAATACAGATGGATTCAGGCATATCAAGGAATCAGAACTGTTTTAACTATTCATAATTTGGAATTCCAAGGTCAATTTTCTGAAGGAATGTTGTGGGATTTGTTTGGAGTCGGTTTTGAACGTTACGCTGATGGGACCCTTCGTTGGAATGATTGTCTAAACTGGATGAAAGCTGGTATCCTATACGCGGATCGTGTCTCAACCGTATCGCCTAGCTATGCACATGAGATTATGACTAGTCAGTTCGGTTGTGGCTTGGATCAGATTCTTAGAATGGAGTCTGGCAAGGTTTCTGGTATTGTTAATGGAATCGATACCGATCTCTATAATCCAGAGACAGATGCTCTTTTAGACCATCATTTTGATAAGGATGATTTGTCTGGAAAAGCACAAAACAAAGCAAAATTGCAAGAGAGAGTTGGTCTACCTGTGCGAGCAGATGTTCCGCTAGTTGGGATTGTCTCTCGTTTGACACGCCAAAAAGGATTTGATGTCGTTGTAGAAAGCTTGCATCGTTTCTTACAAGAGGACGTTCAAATAGTCCTTTTAGGAACAGGCGATCCTGCTTTTGAACATTCTTTCTCATGGTTTGCTCAAGTCTATCCTGACAAGCTATCAGCAAATATCACTTTTGACGTCAAACTTGCTCAAGAAATCTACGCAGCCTGTGATCTCTTCCTCATGCCAAGTCGTTTTGAACCATGCGGCTTGTCTCAAATGATGGCTATGCGTTATGGAACTCTACCATTGGTTCATGAAGTGGGTGGACTAAGAGATACAGTTCAAGCCTTCAATCCGATCGAAGGAACTGGTACTGGATTTAGCTTTGACAATTTAACACCATACTGGCTTAACTGGAGTTTCCAAACAGCATTGGATGTTTATAAGAACCAGCCAGACGTTTGGAGAAATCTACAAAAACAAGCTATGGAATGTGATTTCTCATGGGATACAGCCTGCAAGTCTTATCTTGACTTGTACCATAGTCTAGTCAACTAATAGATAAAATCGTATGATTCTTTCATACGATTTTTGGGCTGTTTAGAAAAGAGGAGAAGTGATGACACAAGTAAAAGGCCTGTGTGTTATGGATGTTGATGGCACCCTGATAGTAGAGGAAGTGATTGACCTTTTAGGAAGAGAAATAGGTTGCGAAGAAGAAATATCGCAGATTACAAGCCAGGCAATGCGAGGTGAACTGGACTTTGAAAGGAGTTTGCGAGAGAGAGTGGCTTTGTTAAAAGGTCTTCCGATTTCGGTTTTGGATACAGTTTTCAAATCCATCCATCTGTCCCAAAATGCTCAAAAATTTATCTCTATTCTCCAAAAGAATGGCATCCTAGTCGGTCTAGTGTCTGGTGGATTTACACCAATAGTTGAGAGATTAGCAAAATCTCTAGGGATTACCCATTTTTCTGCCAACAAACTTGAAGTTAAAGACGGTCTTTTAACAGGAAAATTAGTTGGTGAAATTGTGACAGGTCAAGTAAAACAAGCTACTCTTGAGAAATGGAGAGAGGAATTAGGACTTTCCAAAGAAAGAACGATTGCAATCGGTGATGGTGCTAATGACCTATTCATGTTAAAATCAGCAGGTCACGGTATAGCCTTTTGTGCTAAAGATGTCGTAAAAGCTGAGATAGCTTGTCATGTAGATACGAGGGATCTTTTAGAAGTTCTTCCTTTGATTGATTTCTTAGAATGAGAGGGAACTATGAAAATTGTAATTGCACCCGATTCTTTTAAAGAAAGTTTGACGGCAGAACAGGTCGCTCAAGCTATAAAAAAAGGCTTCGAACAGTCAATAGCGGATGTAGAATGTCTGCTCTGTCCTGTTGGTGATGGCGGGGAAGGAACTGTAGATGCTATTCGACATTCTCTTGATCTCGAAGAAAAAAGGCAAGAGGTTACGGGACCTTTTGGTCTAAAAGAATCAATGCGCTACTTTCAGAAAGATAACAGGGCACTCTTTGAAGTTGCTGACTTGGTTGGTCTTGGAAAGATTCCGCATGAGAAACGAAATCCTCTCCACATCCAAACCAGAGGTATTGGAGAGCTGATTCGTCATCTCATTGATCAAGGAATGAAGGAAATCTATATCGGTGTAGGCGGTACGGCTACTAATGACGGTGGAATAGGCATTGCTGCTGGTTTAGGTTATCGTTTTTATGATAAGAATGGAAAAGAATTGCCAGCTTGCGGTCAGACTTTGCTTGAGTTCGAGTCAATTTCAGACAGCGACTTGTACTTGTATAGGATTCCTGAAGATGTGAAAATCCGCATTTTAGCAGATGTCGTGAGCCTTCTATGTGGTCATCAAGGGGCAACCTATACATTTGGCAGACAAAAAGGTTTGGATCCTGCTTTGTTTGAAACAGTAGATCTGGCTATACAGGAGTTCTATGAAAAATTTTCGCCTTTAACCCTGTCTCTGAAAGGAGCAGGAGCTGGGGGTGGCATTGCGGCTGGGCTCTGCGCCTTTGCTGAGGCCTGTATCGTATCTGGGATTGATACTTGCTTGGATTTGATTGACTTTGACAAGAAAGTTGGAGATGCTGACTTGGTTATCGTTGGAGAGGGCAGACTGGATAGTCAAAGCCTTACTGGAAAAGCTCCTATCGGCGTAGCAAAAAGAACCCCTAACGGAGTCCCTGTTATTGCTATTTGTGGAAGTCTTTCTAACGATTTGCCTCCCCTACCATTCGAAAATATACAAGCTGCCTTTTCTATTTTAGAGAAAAGTGAGCCTTTAGAAGACAGTTTGAAAAATGCAAGTCTCTATTTGGAGCACACAGCTACTAATATTGGTCGTTTGTTAAATTTGAGAAATCATTAACCAAACCATTTTTTCCAGATAGATTTTTTAGGAGCCTCTGCCTTTTTCTCTTGCCAGAGGTCTGAGAAAGCGAGTCTTAGGTCCTTTTCGTATACTTGAATAGGTTCGTTCGTGTGAATGACAAGGCCAAAAGGAGAGGTGATATGATCGTCTGAAACAATAGTCGCCTGGCAATTACTTTCCTTTGCTTGTTTTAAGTAAAAGACCTGTTTGTCAAACTCGATATTTGGCGAAATCTTCACAAAAAGACTCTCTGTCTTTTCTTGAAAGTTTTCCAAAATCGTTAAAAATCCTTTTTGGAGTTGAAGGCTATTGGCCGTCTCAACATCCGCATATCCAAGAACTCTTTCCTCGAAAGTGCCGAGAAAACGACGTTGTTCATCCGGGTTTAGTTTTGGCCCACCGTGAGCCTTTTCTAGTAGTTGTTTTGATAAATCTGTCATAAAATTAGTATATCACAAAAGCTATGAGAAAACAGGCCAAAGAAAGCGATTACTTTATAAAGTTAAGGAAAATTTGCACAAAGATAACGTTTTTCCTTGAAAAAGGCGTGTATTTGAGGTATCATAGAGGTGTAAAATAAATAAGCTCAAAGGAGAGTAAGAAATGTCAATTATTACTGATGTTTACGCTCGCGAAGTCCTAGACTCACGCGGTAACCCAACACTTGAAGTAGAAGTTTATACTGAATCAGGTGCTTTCGGACGTGGTATGGTTCCATCTGGAGCTTCTACTGGTGAACACGAAGCAGTTGAACTTCGCGACGGTGACAAATCTCGTTACGGTGGTCTTGGTACACAAAAAGCTGTTGACAACGTAAACAACATCATTGCTGAAGCAATTATCGGCTACGATGTACGTGATCAACAAGCTATCGACCGTGCTATGATCGCTCTTGACGGTACTCCTAACAAAGGTAAATTGGGTGCAAATGCAATTCTTGGTGTGTCTATCGCTGTAGCTCGTGCTGCTGCTGACTACCTTGAAATCCCACTTTACAGCTACCTTGGTGGATTCAACACTAAAGTTCTTCCAACTCCAATGATGAACATTATCAATGGTGGTTCTCACTCAGATGCTCCAATCGCTTTCCAAGAATTCATGATCGTACCTGCTGGTGCACCATCATTCAAAGAAGCTCTTCGTTGGGGTGCTGAAATCTTCCACGCTCTTAAGAAAATCCTTAAATCACGTGGTTTGGAAACTGCCGTAGGTGACGAAGGTGGATTCGCTCCTCGTTTCGAAGGAACTGAAGACGGAGTTGAAACTATCCTTGCTGCAATTGAAGCTGCTGGATATGTTCCTGGTAAAGACGTATTTATCGGATTTGACTGTGCTTCATCAGAATTCTACGATAAAGAACGTAAAGTTTACGACTACACTAAATTCGAAGGTGAAGGCGCTGCTGTACGTACTGCTGCAGAACAAATCGACTACCTTGAAGAATTGGTTAACAAATACCCAATCATCACTATCGAAGATGGTATGGACGAAAACGACTGGGACGGTTGGAAAGCTCTTACTGAACGTCTTGGTGGTAAAGTTCAATTGGTTGGTGATGACTTCTTCGTAACAAACACTTCTTACCTTGAAAAAGGTATTGCAGAAGGTGCTGCTAACTCAATCCTTATCAAAGTTAACCAAATCGGTACTCTTACTGAAACATTCGACGCTATCGAAATGGCGAAAGAAGCTGGTTACACTGCAGTTGTATCACACCGTTCAGGTGAAACTGAAGATTCAACAATCGCTGACATCGCAGTTGCAACTAACGCAGGACAAATCAAGACTGGTTCACTTTCACGTACAGACCGTATCGCTAAATACAACCAATTGCTTCGTATCGAAGACCAACTTGGTGAAGTAGCTGAATACCGTGGATTGAAATCATTCTACAACTTGAAAAAATAATCGTTGATTTAACAACGTTTTAAGCCCCTCGGATTTTATCCGAAGGGCTTTTTCTTTGTTCAGGGGGCAAAAAGGGGACAGTCTTTATGGTATAATAGACAAAAACACTTGAATTAGAAAGAAATTATGACTAAAGAAATTGATATTGAGTATTACCATCAGCTAGCCTTGCAAAAGCAGAAGGAGCACCGCAAAGTGTTAGCTAATCTAAAGAAAAAACCACCAAAGAATCTAGATAAGATAGCTCAGCAGATCCACCAAGAAGTTTTTGCTGAGATCGATTGCACTGCCTGCGCTAACTGTTGTAAGACATTGGGGCCTGACTTTAAAGAAGCCGATATTACCCGTATTGCTAAGTACTTTAAGATGAAATTACCAGCTTTTGAAGTGGAATTCCTTCAGGTAGATGAAGATGGAGATAAGGTTTTTAAATCTATGCCTTGCCCCTTTCTAGGAGGAGATAATCTCTGCTCCATCTATGATGTTCGTCCCAAGGCCTGTCGCGAGTTCCCCCATACAGATCGTAAGAAGATCCATCAAATCAACCATTTAACGATTAAGAACACCTTGACCTGCCCTGCAGCTTATCTCTTTGTTGAAAAATTAAAGGATAAGTTATAGAAATTTACACCTTTAGATCTTGTACAAAGATTCTAGGGCGGAAGTATCTGATATCTGTTAAACTATAGATAGAATTGAACACGGCCTAAAAGCTATGAGAAAAAGAGAAAATTTCCTAGAACCAGAAGCTTCAGCGTCAATTTTCCTATTTTAACTTTGCTTTTAACGGCCTTTGTATCTTGTGGAGGTAAGAAGAAAAGAATATGATGCATCAATTCAACCAAACCATGGATTATTTGGAGCAACAGCTGACTGGAGAAGTGGATATGAAAAAAATTCAGCAGCTATCGGGCTATTCTTACCCTCTCTTTAGCAGGCTATTTTCTATCCTGGCAGATATGACATTAGCAGAATACTTGCGTAATCGCAGGCTGTCAGAAGCAGTGACAGACTTGCTGGAAGGCTCTGAGAAGGTCATTGATATAGCACTGAAATACGGCTATGAGTCTGCGGATGCCTTTAGCGCAGCCTTCAAGAAATTCCATGGTGCGACCCCCTCAGAAGTTCGAAATGGAAAACCTTATCGGGTCTTTCCTAGACTTCAATTATCCTTAAAGATTACAGGAGGAAAGAACATGGATATCAAGATTCAAAAGAAATCTGCTTTTACTGTAGCAGGCGTCCTATTGGAAGATATCGACAATAGCCAGTGCCCATCTGCTTGGGAGCAGCTCTATGCAAATCACAGCTTTGAAAGCTTAGAAAGTATGGGCAGTGGCCAATCCTTTGGTGTCTGCTCGGATGTCAAAGAAGGCGAGATTATTAACTATATGGCTGCCTATGATGTGACGGATAAAGTCAAAGCAGAAGAATTGGGTCTGTCAATCAAAGACATCTCCGAAGCTGAATATGCTATCGTACCAGTCAAGGGGGCTGTACCAACCAGCATCCACCATGCTTGGAAGTATGTTTTGGAGGTCTTTTTCCCAGAAACTGGCTATCGCCACTCAGGCTCACCAGACTTTGAAGTCTATACTGAAGGAGATATGTCGTCACCAGACTATCAAATGGAACTCTGGATACCAGTGATCAAGAACTAGAACATTTTCTGATTTTTTATAAAGATGCAAACCTAACTCTGTAGAAAGAATCTCTACAGAGTTTTTTATTGTTGACATTCATGTCCGTAAATCACAAATACCCATATTTTTTGTTTGGATTTAATGGGGTATGAGTAACGTTTTCTAGGTATAATAGTCCCATAGAAGATAAGGAGGCATGAATATGCAGATGTATTTTGGAGATGTGTCGCTTTGCTATAGCTACTCATTGGCAATGGCGCTCGACGCCTATGGTTATGACTTTAAAGCAGAGTTTTTAGAGGCAATTATGGTGATGGGAAATGGCGCTAGTATCGTAAAGGAAGATGAGGAGCACCCTTTAGTATTCTTTGATAATGGAATGCCAGACCTTTCCATCTCCCATTCCTTAAAAATACTAGGGTTTGACTATGAGGATTTCTATCTAAAAGATGGAGCAGAAGTTAATTTGGAAGAAATTAAAAGAAAGTTGGAAACCTTTCTGTCCAATGGACCTGTAGTACTGGGACCTCTTGATATGGGCCAACTGACCTACAACCCCAATCACACTATCCTTTATGGTGTGGATCACTTTGTAACCGTGTATGCTCTTGATGGTCAGTATCTCTATTTGCATGATCCAGCTGGTTTTGCCTGTATGAAAGTTGCTTTTAATGACATCTCAGAAGCCTGGAAGGCGGAGGCTATTGACTATAAGCGCGGAGCATACTCCATGTGGGGAAATTTTAAGAAGGTCAAGACTCCTAGTCAGACTGAAATCTATCAGGAAACAGCAAGGATTATGAAGACCCGATATCTGGATGGTCAAAGTGGTGTATTGGAATGTTATGCAAAAGCAGTTGCTGAAAATGGCTTAAATACAGAGCAAAAACAATTGCATCAGTATTTCAGTTTTAAACTTGCTGCTGTTAGAAATCTCTATCTCAGTAAATTCTTAAAAGATCATGATCCAGAAGGGGCACGATTAAAAGAGGAATTGGCTTCTTTATTTGGCCAAGCCCACCTTTCGTGTTTAAAAGAAGATTACCAAGAACTAGCCCACTTGCTCTATCAGATAGCAGAAGTGGATGGTCGCTTTAGAGATTTATATGTAAAGTAGTGACTATAAGCATAAAAAAATAGTTAGTAAAAGCAGTTTTTCGTAACATGAAGAACTGCTTTTTGATTATGGTTATGGTATAATGAAGTAAGAAAATAGCTTATTCTACTTAAAAATGAAGGGAGAACTCCTATGCCTAGACCAAGAACAAAAGAGGAGCTAGTGCTAGCCTCTAAGGAAAACTATGAAAAGCTCAATCACTTTATATCTAAATTAAGTGAAGAGGAACTACAGACTCCTTTTGATTTTTCAAAAGACCAAAAGAAAAAAGAAGCTCACTGGAAAAGAGATAAAAATCTACGGGATGTCCTGATCCATCTCTATGAATGGCATCAGTTACTTTTGACCTGGGTACATTCCAATCAAAAGGATCATGAAAGACCTTTTCTCCCTGAACCTTATAATTGGAAAACTTATGGGGAAATGAATGTCGCTTTTTGGAAGAAGCACCAGAGTACGTCCTTAGAAGAAGCGACCAAACTCCTCAATCAATCGCATAAAGAGGTTTTAGAGTTGATGGAAGGCTTCAGCAATGACGAATTGTTCACAAAAGGTGTCTATAAGTGGACGGGAGGAACAAGTCTAGGTTCCTACTTTGTGAGTGCCACTTCCAGTCACTATGACTGGGCTCTGAAAAAACTCAAAGCTCATCAGAAAAATTGCAAGAGCAACTAGATGAATTGATAATGAAATTTAGAAAAGGTTCTTCTAAGCTTCGAATAGCTTTATTCTCGTGATTTTTGAACAATTTTAGCTTTAGAATCCTTCAAAAATTTAGATTTAAAGCAATCAATGGCTTAGAATAGTACGAAAACATTTATTTTATAGTAATTCTAAGTTTGGAATTGCATTGATATTAAAGGAATTAAGCTGTTCGATGCTTCGAATGGCTTTTTTCTGATATAGGATGATAGATAGATGGGTGAGATGATGAACATACAAAAAGAGAAAGTTAGAAAAGAGTTGATGTCCCTCTGTTTGGGAGAGTTTACAGCC
Organism: Streptococcus mitis bv. 2 str. SK95; assembly: GCF_000222705.1. Classification (GTDB taxonomy): domain Bacteria; phylum Bacillota; class Bacilli; order Lactobacillales; family Streptococcaceae; genus Streptococcus; species Streptococcus mitis_AY. The sequence continues at coordinate 109,865 of NZ_AFUB01000042.1, forward strand.
GTCCTATCCTTTTGGTTTTCTTTTTCCTTTTAAAAAATCGGCTTGCTGATTGGAATAGTCTAGTAACCATTCTCTATCCTTTGTCTTTACTGACATTTATATTGCTTCAAGGTTCAATCTATTGGGCGATTTTGATTAGAAGACTATCGAAACCTCAGTTCGGAAGCGGTAGTGTCCCCAAACTATATGGTGGTTTCAGAATACTAGACCTTGTTTTACTTATTTCAGGCTTTCCTTTTATAGTCTGGAACACACAGAGTTTCCAAGTGGCTATCTTAGCCACACTGATACAACTTTTTGCCCTTATCGAATGGGTTAATTATTTCCTCGTACGTCTATCTTATAGTTTGAACCCTCTTGTTTTATGGAAACGAATTACTAAGGGAAAACTTGAAAAAAGCAGAATAGCGAAGGAGTTGGGGTAGGGGAGAATAAAGAGGTTACCCATTCGTTTTGTAATATGCTATAATTAATCTATCAAATTTTTTGAATAACTACTTGAAGTGAGATAGATATGCAAATAAACTACAATAGAAAACAGAAATCAAATATTGTTATTTCAAAACCTTCAGCCATTGAAGTTGAAAAATACTTAAAATCGTGGAAAAATCTTAAAAATTATAAGTTGCAAGAAGATGCTTTAGATAAATTGTTTTTTGAGCTATTACCAAGTAACGAAGAAATTTCTGACATCTTATTAAAGGTTGCTACGTTGAATGATTTTTATAGTACAAATATTTTTTCAGTTTATCCAGTTGCAGAGCATATACTGAGTCTTAAAATTGATGAGAGGTTGAGACAAGGTGATGTAACTTTAGTCAATGAAATTCAAAATGTTACTATTAATGGAGTCACTAGAAAGTTTTATTCTTTTTCTACCAAATACTGTTCCCATCATAATCCTAAAGAATACCCTATTTATGATAGCTATGTAGAAAAAGTATTGAAATATTTTAGAAAAACAGATAAATTTTCCAACTTTAAGAATGCAGATCTAAAAGATTATCAAAAATTTAAAAATATAATTATTGCTTTTAGAGAATACTACGGATTAGACGAATTTAATCTTAGAGAGATTGATCAGTATTTATGGCAGTTGGGAAAAGAATATTTCCCTAATAAATACTAGTAACTTGTTCTCGCTTAGAAAGGAAAACCATCAAATTGTCCTACAAATTTTTACTCTTCGACCTTGACCACACTTTGCTTGATTTTGATACTGCTGAGGATGTGGCTCTGACACAACTACTAAAAGAAGAAGGAGTGACGGATATCCAAGCCTACAAGGACTATTACGTTCCAATGAACAAGGCTCTCTGGAAGGACTTGGAGCAAAAGAAAATCAGTAAACAAGAACTGGTTAACACGCGCTTTTCTCGTTTATTTGCTCATTTTGGACTGGAGAAAGACGGTACGTTACTTGCTCAGCGTTACCAATTTTACTTAGCCCAACAGGGACAAACTTTTTCAGGTGCTCATGAACTCTTGGACAGCCTTATCGAGCGTGATTATGATTTGTATGCTGCGACAAATGGGATTACTGCCATTCAGACAGGGCGTTTGGCTCATTCTGGTCTGGCTCCCTATTTCAACCAAATCTTTATTTCCGAGCAGTTGCAAACGCAAAAGCCTGATGCACTATTCTATGAAAAAATCGGTCAGCAGATTGCTGGATTTGATAAAGAAAAGGCCCTGATGATTGGAGATTCCCTAACAGCTGATATTCAAGGTGGCAATAATGCTGGTATCGATACTATCTGGTATAATCCCCATCATCTGGAAATTAAGACGCAAGCCCAGCCGACTTACGAAGTCCATTCTTACCTAGCTCTACTAGAACTCTTAGATAAACTGTAAAAAGTGGTTTCAATAGCCACTTTTTGCTATAATAGAGGCAGGAAAAACTAAGGAATAGTAAATGATGTCAAGACCAGCTCTTTCTCTTTATGAACCATTGTATACACTAAAGGAAGTTGATCAAAATATCTGGATTGCAGATGGTGATTTGATTCAAATGGATATGAAAATCTTCAAACTTCCTTTTCAGACACGTATGACGGTGGTTAAGTTAAATGATGGAAAACTCTGGATTCATTCTCCTATTGCGCCCAATGAGGAGCTCTTTACTGAACTGGATACTTTGGGCAGAGTCGCTTACCTGATTTCACCAAATAAGATTCACTACGCCTATATTGCAGATTGGAAAAAAAGATATCCTTATGCACAAGCATGGTCTAGTCCAGGAGTTGAAGAGAGAGTGAAAAGTCAGAATGTCAAGGTGGAATTTGATGCTCCCTTAGCAGATGAGTCTCCTGACTTATGGTCTGATGAGATTGATCAACTTATTTTTAAGGGAAGTTCTGTGATTGAAGAAGTGGTGTTTTTTCATAAATCGACTAAAACACTCATTGTAACGGACCTTATAGAGAATTTTGAACCGGAAAAGATAGCTAGTCCAATCCGAAGAAAAATCTATCGTTTAGCCCGTGTAACAGCCCCTGATGGTCAAACTCCTATCGATTATCGGATGACTTTTTTAGGAAGACAAAGGGAAGCAAAGGTTTCCTTTGCCCGTATATTAAACTGGAAACCGGATAAAATCATTCTTGCACACGGTCTATGCTTTTTTGAGAATGGTATAGATGAATTAAAACGTGCTTTTAGATGGATACGGTAAAGGAGAAAAAGATGCAACACTCATCTTGGCATGCTTTGATTAAGGAGCAATTACCTGAGGGGTATTTCGGGAAAATCAATCAATTTATGGATCAGGTCTATGCTCAGGGAACTGTATACCCACCCAAGGAAAAAGTTTTTCAGGCTCTATTAACTACACCGCTTGAAGAGGTTAAGGTGGTGATTCTGGGGCAGGATCCTTATCACGGACCAGGTCAGGCGCAGGGCTTGAGTTTTTCTGTACCTGACTCTATCCCAGCCCCGCCATCCTTGCAAAATATCTTGAAAGAATTATCAGATGATCTTGGCGTTAAGAAATCTCATGATTTGACATCTTGGGCTGAGCAAGGAGTCTTACTTCTCAATGCTTGCTTGACGGTTCCTGCTGGTCAAGCCAATGGTCATGCTGGGCAGATATGGGAGCCTTTTACAGATGCTGTGATTCGGGTTGTCAATAATCTAGACAGACCTGTAGTTTTTGTACTCTGGGGTGCTTATGCACGCAAGAAGAAAGTCTTGGTTACCAATCCTCACCACTTGATTATCGAATCAGCTCACCCAAGTCCTTTATCTGTTTATAGAGGATTTTGGGGTTCCAAGCCTTTTTCCAAGGCTAATGCATTCTTAAAAGAGACAGGACAAGTGCCAATTGATTGGCTTAGATAAGGAGAGAATATGCCTCAGTTAGCGACGATTTGCTACATTGATAACGGAAAAGAACTGCTCATGCTGCATCGTAATAAGAAGCTGAATGATGTCCATGAAGGCAAATGGATTGGTGTGGGTGGTAAGTTAGAGCGAGGGGAGACACCTCAGGAATGCGCAGCGCGTGAAATCTTCGAGGAAACGGGTTTGAAAGCTAAGCCAGTTCTAAAAGGCATTATCACTTTTCCAGAATTCACACCAGATTTAGACTGGTACACCTATGTTTTTAAGGTGACAGAGTTTGAAGGTGATTTGATTGACTGCAATGAGGGGACGCTAGAATGGGTTCCCTATGATGAAGTTTTGAGCAAGCCAACTTGGGAAGGTGACCACACCTTTGTTGAGTGGCTTTTAGAGGACAAACCCTTCTTTTCAGCTAAGTTTGTTTATGATGGGGATAAATTGTTGGATACTCAAGTTGATTTCTATGAATAAAGGAGAAAGCAGATGTTACTAATCAAAAATGGTCGTGTAATGGATCCTAAGTCTGGTTTGGATCAAGTGTGTGATGTTTTAGTCCAAGATGGGAAAATTGTCAAAATTGCTCCGGAAATCAAGAAAGAAGGAGCAGAACTGATTGATGCTACTGGTCTTGTAGTTGCGCCTGGACTAGTTGATATTCATGTTCATTTCCGTGAACCTGGTCAAACTCATAAAGAAGACATTCATACTGGTGCCCTAGCAGCCGCTGCAGGTGGCTTTACAACGGTTGTCATGATGGCTAATACTAGTCCAACCATTTCGGATGTGGAGACTTTGCAAGAAGTTCTCCAGTCAGCTGCTAAAGAAAAGATCAATGTCAAGACAGTTGCGACCATTACTAAGAACTTTAATGGCCAAGACTTGACTGATTTTAAGGCGCTTTTAGAAGCAGGTGCCGTTGGTTTCTCTGATGACGGTATTCCACTTGAAAGCAGTAAGGTTCTCAAAGAAGCCTTGGAAACTGCTAAGAAACTTGGCACCTTTGTTTGTCTACACGAGGAAGATCCAGGCTTGAATGGGATTCTTGGCTTTAACGAAAACATCGCTAAAGACCACTTCAAGATCTGTGGTGCGACAGGGGTGGCAGAATACGCTATGATTGCGCGTGATGTCATGATTGCCTACGCAACTAAGGCACATGTCCATATTCAGCATTTGTCTAAGGAGGAAAGTGTCAAGGTAGTGGAGTTCGCTCAAGGTCTGGGAGCGCAAGTCACAGCGGAAGTAGCTCCACAGCATTTCTCTAAGACAGAGGCCCTCCTCTTGACTCAAGGTAGCAATGCTAAAATGAATCCTCCGCTTCGTTTGGAGTCAGATCGTCGTGCCGTGATTGAAGGTCTCAAGTCAGGCGTCATCACTGTGATTGCGACAGACCACGCCCCTCACCATGCAGATGAGAAAAATGTAGAAGATATCACTAAAGCGCCATCTGGTATGACTGGCTTGGAAACCTCTCTTTCTCTCGGCTTGACTTATTTGGTGGAAGCTGGTGAGCTAAGCTTAATGGAATTGCTAGAAAAAATGACTGTCAATCCAGCTAAGCTTTATAACTTTGAAGCAGGCTACTTAGCTGAAAATGGTCCAGCGGATATCACCATCTTTGATGACAAGGCTAATCGTACTGTTGGTCCAGACTTTGCTTCAAAATCATCCAATTCACCATTTATCGGCGAAACCTTAAAAGGGCAGGTCAAATATACTATTTGTAAGGGACAAATCGTCTACCAAAACTAGATGGGACTCTGCTCTATAAACTATAAGAATAGAGAGCGTATATGTATCCAACCCATCAATTTAAAGATAAGTTTGTCTTATTTCTTAAGATATTTTTCCCTATCCTGATTTATCAGTTTGCCAATTATTCTGCCTCTTTTGTCGATACAACCATGACGGGGCAGTACAATACCATGGACTTGGCTGGTGTTTCAACTGCAACGAGTCTCTGGAATCCTTTCTTTACCTTTTTAACAGGGATTGTTTCGGCCATGGTGCCCATCATCGGCCATCATCTAGGACGAGGCAAAAAGGAAGAAGTAGCATCTGACTTTTACCAATTCATCTACCTAGCTTTCGGACTGTCTTTGGTCTTGCTTGGAATGGTAGTATTCTTAGCACCCCCAGTCTTAAACCATATCGGGCTAGAATCCCAAGTTGCAGCTGTTTCGGTTTCTTATCTTTGGTACTTGTCTATCGGAATTATTCCCTTGTTGCTTTTCAGTGTTATCCGATCGCTACTTGATTCACTCGGTCTGACCAAGCTATCTATGTACCTCATGCTCTTGTTGCTACCTTTAAATTGTGGATTTAACTATTTATTGATCTACGGTGCCTTTGGGTTTCCAGAGTTAGGTGGAGCAGGAGCAGGCTTAGGAACTTCCCTAGCTTACTGGTGCCTCCTTGGAATCTCTGTCATCATCCTTTTAAAGCAAGAAAAGTTAAAAGAGTTTCATTTGGAAAAACCGCTTCCGCTTGACCTAGTAAAGATCAAAGAAGGGATTCGCTTGGGATTACCAATCGGTGGAACTGTTTTTGCTGAGGTTATTATTTTTTCAGTCGTTGGTTTGATTATGGCAAAGTTTTCGTCTATGATTATTGCCAGCCACCAGTCAGCCATGAACTTCTCAACTCTCATGTATGCCTTTCCAGTGAGCATTTCTTCTGCCATGGCCATAGTTGTCTCTTATGAGGTTGGGGCTAAGCGTTTTGATGATGCCAAGACCTATATCAAAATTGGTCGTTGGATAGCGTTGATATTTGCAGGTTTTACCTTAAGCTTCCTCTATATCTTGAGAGATGTCGTAGCCAGTTTATATGGAAATAATCCTGACTTCATCGAACTAACATCTACCTTCCTAACTTATAGTCTTTTTTTCCAGTTAGCTGACACCGTTGCAGCTCCTTTACAAGGAATACTGAGAGGCTATAAGGATACGGTTGTTCCCTTTTATCTAGGAGTAATTGCTTACTGGGCTGTTTCCATTCCATTAGGCTTATTCCTAGATCAAGTAACAACTTTGGGAGCCTATTCTTACTGGATTGGTCTAATAGCGAGTTTGGTCGTTAGTGCTATCCTCTATCAAGGGCGCTTGCAAACGATTATGAAAAGATTTGAAGTTTCCAATGTCAAATAAACTTTGTGAAAAAATGTTTTAATTTATAGAAAATCCCGATAAACTGGGGTTTTCTTTTTGTATTTTGTGAAAGAATCTAAGCATATATTTTGACAGTGCTTTCATAATGCGATAGAATGAGGATATAAAACTTTAAACCTAGAAAGGCGAGATTATGTCAACTTTAGATAGAAATCTCTTGCTAGAGATGTTCCGTAAGATGGAAGAAATCCGTCGAATGGACTTAAAAATTGCACAATTAGTAAAAAAAGGGAAAGTTCCTGGTATGACTCACTTTTCTGTTGGAGAGGAAGCCGCTAACGTCGGAGCTATGCTGGCTCTCAATCCAGATGATCTGATTACCTCAAACCACCGTGGTCATGGGCAAGCTATCGCCAAAGGAATTGACCTCAACGGAATGATGGCTGAAATCCTTGGTAAATACACTGGAACCTGTAAAGGAAAAGGTGGTTCTATGCATATTGCCGACCTTGATGCGGGTAACCTTGGTGCCAATGGTATCGTAGGTGGTGGTATGGGAATCGCTGTTGGTGCAGCCCTCAGTCAGCAAATGAAAAAGACAGGCAAGATTGTTGTCTGCTTCTTTGGTGACGGTGCTACCAACGAAGGTGTTTTCCACGAAGCTGTTAACATGGCTTCCATCTGGAACCTTCCAGTCATTTTCTACTGCATTAACAACGGTTATGGGATCTCTGCGGATATCAAGAAAATGACCAATGTAGAGCATATTCATCAACGTAGCGATGCTTATGGAATTCCTGGAATGTTTATTGAAGACGGAAACAATGTCATTGATGTTTATGAAGGATTTAAGAAAGCTGTAGACCATGTTCGTGGTGGCAATGGCCCAGTCTTGATTGAAAGTGTAACCTATCGTTGGCTTGGTCACTCATCATCTGACCCTGGTAAATATCGTACCCGTGAAGAAGTGGAATTGTGGAAACAAAAAGACCCAATCGAAAATCTTCGCAAATACCTCATTGAAAACAATATTGCAAGTGCAGAAGAATTGGAAGAAATTCAAGCACAAGTCAAGGAAGCAGTAGAAGCCTCTGTTAAATTTGCAGAAGAAAGCCCATTCCCACCGCTAGAATCGGCCTTTGAAGATATTTACGCAGACTAAGGAGAAAGAGATAAAATGGAAACAAAAACAATGTCGTTCCGTGACACCATTATCCTTGCTATGTCTGAGGAAATGCGTCGCGATGAAAATGTATTCTTGATGGGAGAAGACGTCGGTGTCTTCGGAGGAGACTTCGGAACTTCTGTCGGAATGCTCGAAGAATTTGGTCCAGAACGTGTTCGAGACTGTCCGATTTCTGAAGCTGCCATCTCGGGAGCAGCAGCAGGAGCAGCCATGACAGGACTTCGTCCAATTGTTGATATGACCTTCATGGATTTCTCGGTTATTGCCATGGACAATATCGTCAACCAAGCTGCTAAAACACGTTATATGTTTGGTGGTAAAGGTCAGGTTCCAATGACAGTTCGATGCGCAGCTGGTAACGGTGTCGGTTCTGCAGCTCAGCACTCTCAGTCTCTAGAGTCTTGGTTCACACACATCCCTGGTCTTAAGGTTGTAGCTCCAGGTACACCTGCTGACATGAAAGGGCTTCTCAAGTCTTCTATCCGTGATAACAACCCTGTTATCATTCTTGAATACAAGTCAGAATTTAACCAAAAAGGGGAAGTGCCGGTTGATCCAGACTACACAATCCCACTTGGGGTTGGTGAAATCAAACGTGAAGGAACGGATGTAACAGTCGTTACTTATGGAAAAATGCTTCGCCGCGTGATTCAAGCTGCTGAAGAATTAGCTGAAGAAGGAATTTCAGTTGAAATTGTGGACCCTCGTACCCTTGTTCCTCTTGATAAGGATATCATCATTAACTCAGTTAAGAAGACTGGTAAGGTGGTGCTTGTCAACGATGCTCACAAAACAAGTGGCTATATCGGAGAGATTTCAGCTATTATTTCAGAATCAGAAGCATTTGATTATCTAGACGCACCAATCCGTCGCTGCGCTGGTGAAGATGTGCCAATGCCTTACGCGCAAAACCTAGAGAATGCAATGATTCCAACAGTTGAAAGCATCAAAGATGCCATCCGTAAGACATATAACAAAGAATAATACATAATATAAATTATGTAAACAAAATAAAAAAGACGAGAAACTTTGTATCTTTTAGGTGCAGAACTCTTTTCGTTCTTAATATCTTAGATTAGAGCACGGGCTAAAAGCTCGGAAAAAAGATAAATCTCCTTGGCTTCATCGAAGCCAGCATCGATTTCCTATTTTTCGGTCGCTTTTAAACGCCCTTTGTATCATAAATAGAATTGGAGAGGTCATGGCTGATGACAAGCTAAGAGCGACTCCTGCGGCTAGAAAGTTAGCGAATGATCTAGGGATCAACCTCTACGACGTTTCTGGCTCAGGTGCAAACGGTCGTGTCCACAAAGAAGACGTGGAAACTTATAAAGACACAAACGTGGTTCGCATTTCGCCACTTGCAAAACGAATTGCCCTCGAACATAACATTGCTTGGCAGGAAATCCAAGGAACGGGTCACCGTGGTAAGATCATGAAGAAGGACGTTTTGGCCTTGCTTCCGGAAAATATCGAAAACGATACTATCAAGTCTCCTGCTCAAATCAAAAAAGTGGAAGAAGTTCCAAACAATATCACTCCTTATGGTGAGATTGAGCGTATTCCAATGACACCAATGCGTAAGGTTATAGCTCAACGTATGGTTGAATCCTACCTAACTGCGCCAACCTTCACACTCAACTACGATGTCGATATGTCAGAAATGTTGGCCCTTCGTAAGAAGGTTCTTGATCCAATTATGGAAGCAACTGGTAAGAAAATCACGGTTACAGACCTTCTTTCACTCGCTGTTGTGAAGACACTGATGAAACACCCTTATATCAATGCTTCATTGACTGAAGATGGCAAGACTATTATCACTCACAACTATGTCAACCTTGCAATGGCAGTTGGTATGGATAATGGTCTAATGACACCAGTTGTTTACAATGCTGAGAAGCTGAGCTTGTCAGAGTTGGTTGTTGCCTTCAAAGATGTCATTGGCCGTACATTGGATGGTAAATTGGCTCCAAGTGAACTGCAAAATTCAACATTCACAATCAGTAACTTGGGAATGTTTGGTGTTCAGTCCTTCGGTCCAATCATCAACCAACCAAACTCAGCTATTCTAGGTGTAAGTTCGACAATTGAGAAACCAGTTGTTGTCAATGGTGAGATTGTTATTCGTCCTATCATGAGCCTAGGATTAACCATTGACCACCGTGTTGTAGATGGTATGGCTGGTGCTAAGTTTATGAAAGACTTGAAAGCCTTAATTGAGAATCCAATCTCAATGTTGGTTTAAGTTAGCTATTGTTATTTTAGAGTTTTAGATAAAGGAAGTAAGACATGGCCTTAGAAGTAATTATGCCAAAAGCCGGCGTAGATATGACAGAAGGACAAATCGTCCAATGGAATAAAAAAGTCGGTGAATTTGTAAAAGAAGGAGAAATCCTTTTGGAAATCATGACTGACAAAGTCAGCATGGAATTGGAAGCCGAAGAAGATGGATACTTGATTGCCATCCTCAAAGGAGATGGTGAAACTGTCCCTGTAACGGAAGTTATCGGTTACCTTGGTGAAGAAGGGGAAAATATCCCAACAGCTGGAGCTGCTGCGCCAGAATCAAAACCTGTACCTGCAGCTAGTGCTTCAAACGACGATGGTAAGAGCGATGATGCCTTTGATATCGTTGTGATTGGTGGTGGTCCTGCTGGATATGTGGCAGCCATTAAAGCAGCCCAACTCGGTGGTAAGGTTGCCCTTGTTGAGAAATCTGAACTTGGTGGAACGTGCTTGAACCGTGGCTGTATCCCAACCAAGACCTACCTTCACAACGCTGAAATCATCGAAAACATCGGTCATGCAGCAAACCGTGGTATCGTCATCGAAAATCCAAACTTCACTGTTGATATGGACAAACTTTTAGAAACTAAATCTAAAGTTGTCAATACCTTGGTAGGTGGTGTTGCGGGTCTTCTTCGTAGTTACGGAGTTACTGTTCATAAGGGTGTTGGTACCATTACTAAAGATAAGAATGTCTTGGTTAATGGTTCAGAGTTGCTTGAAACTAAGAAAATTATCCTTGCTGGTGGTTCAAAAGTCAGCAAGATCAACGTTCCTGGTATGGAATCTTCACTTGTGATGACAAGCGACGACATTCTTGAAATGAACGAAGTTCCAGAAAGCCTTGTTATCATCGGTGGTGGAGTTGTCGGTATCGAACTCGGTCAAGCCTTCATGACATTTGGTTCAAAAGTGACTGTTATCGAAATGATGGACCGTATCGTGCCAGCTATGGATGCGGAAGTTTCTAAGAACCTTCGCTTGATTTTGGAACGCAAAGGCATGACTATCTTGACAGGTACAAAATTGCAAGAAATCATCGAGGAAAATGGTCAACTTCGTATCAAGGTTGAAGGAAAAGACGATATCATTGCAAATAAAGCTCTTCTTTCAATCGGTCGTGTGCCAGACCTTGAAGGAATTGGCGATGTTGAGTTTGAATTGGATCGTGGTCGCATCAAGGTCAATGAATACATGGAAACTTCTGTTCCAGGCATTTACGCACCAGGTGACATCAACGGTACTAAAATGTTGGCGCACGCAGCCTTCCGCATGGGTGAAGTTGCCGCTGAAAATGCCCTTAAAGGAAATCATGCTGTTGCCAAATTGAACTTGACTCCTGCAGCTATCTACACTCTTCCTGAAGTAGCAGCAGTAGGTCTAACTGAAGAACAAGCTCGTGAGAAATACGATGTGGCCATCGGTAAATTCAACTTTGCAGCCAACGGTCGTGCAATCGCTTCTGATGCTGCTCAAGGTTTCGTAAAAGTCATCGCTGATAAGAAATACGGAGAAATCCTTGGTGTTCACATCATCGGTCCTGCAGCCGCAGAATTGATCAACGAAGCGTCAAGTATTATTGAAATGGAAATCACTGTTGAAGAAATGCTGAAGACCATCCACGGACACCCAACCTACTCTGAAGTAATGTACGAAGCATTTGCGGATGTTTTAGGAATGGCCATCCATTCACCTAAGAAAAATAAATAAGATTTTCAACTAAATTTTCTTAAAGTAGTACGGACGGAAGCGACCTCTATTAGAGTTCCATGTCTAAAAATTGAGCCTCTTGTCTCAATTTTTTCCGAGAAATGTAACGATAACACGTTACATTTCTTTTTACCACTTTAGAAAATTGGTTGCTATGAACAGAATTTAAAAACTAAATTTTTGGAAATACTATGAAATACATTATCAATCATTCAAACGACACTGCTTTTAATATCGCCTTGGAAGAATATGCCTTTAAACACCTACTTGATGAGGAACAAATCTTCCTACTTTGGATCAATAAACCATCTATTATTGTTGGTCGTCACCAGAATACCATCGAAGAAATCAACCGTGATTATGTTCGCGAAAATGGTATTGAGGTAGTCCGCCGTATCAGTGGTGGTGGAGCTGTTTACCATGATCTAAACAACCTCAACTACACCATCATTTCAAAAGAAGATGAAAACAAGGCCTTTGACTTCAAGAGCTTCTCAACTCCAGTTATCAATACCTTGGCTCAACTCGGTGTTAAAGCTGAGTTCACAGGCCGTAATGACCTTGAGATTGATGGAAAAAAATTCTGTGGCAATGCCCAAGCCTATATCAATGGGCGTATCATGCACCACGGTTGCTTGCTCTTTGACGTTGATTTGTCAGTCCTTGCTAACGCCCTCAAGGTTTCAAAAGATAAATTTGAATCAAAAGGTGTGAAATCTGTCCGTGCTCGTGTAACCAATATTGTTAATGAATTGCCAGAAAAAATCACAGTTGAAGAATTCCGTGATTTACTACTAGAATACATGAAAAAAGAGTATCCAGAAATGACAGAATACGTTTTTTCTGAGGAAGAATTGGCTGAAATCAATCGCATCAAGGATACAAAGTTTGGTACTTGGGACTGGAACTACGGTAAATCACCTGAATTTAACGTCCGTCGTGGAACAAAATTCACTAGTGGTAAGGTTGAAGTTTTTGCCAACGTCATTGAATCAAAAATCCAAGATATCAAGATCTATGGTGACTTCTTTGGTATCGAAGACGTTGCAGCTGTAGAAGATGTCCTTCGTGGAGTAAAATACGAACGCGAAGATGTCCTTAAAGCTCTAGAAACTATTGACATCACACGCTACTTTGCTGGCATTAGCCGTGAAGAAATCGCTGAAGCAGTAGTAGGATAATAAAAGAATCCATTTAAGATGGA
>NZ_AFUB01000041.1 GCF_000222705.1 Streptococcus mitis bv. 2 str. SK95
GGCCTAAAAATTGATAGAATAAGGATTGTCTAAAAAAATTAAGGAGAATCTATCAAATGGATTTTACATGGGCTATTAAATATGCCACTGAATTTTTGGGAACTGCCATTCTGATCATTCTTGGTAATGGTGCAGTTGCTAACGTTGAACTTAAAGGTACGAAAGGTCACCAAAGTGGCTGGCTCGTTATCGCGGTTGGTTACGGTATGGGGGTTATGATCCCAGCCTTGATGTTCGGTAATGTATCTGGGAACCACATCAACCCAGCCTTCACACTTGGACTTGCTGTGAGTGGACTTTTCCCTTGGGAACAAGTGCCATATTATATCCTTGCGCAAGTTTTAGGAGCGATTTTTGGTCAAGCTATGGTTGTAGCGACTCACCGTCCATACTACTTGAAAACAGAAAATCCAAACAATATCTTGGGTACTTTCTCAACAATTTCAAGTGTTGATCACGGTACAAAAGAATCACGTTTCGCAGCAAGTGTAAATGGTTTTATCAATGAGTTTGTCGGATCGTTTATTCTGTTCTTTGCAGCCCTAGGAATGACTAAAAACTTCTTTGGTGCTGAGGTTCTTCAATACATGAAACAAATGGCTACTCAAGCTGGTCAAACTGTTGACTTAAGTGAATTGGCAGTAAAAGCTCAAGTAGCACCACACACAGCTGCTGGACTTTCGGTTGCTCATTTAGGACTTGGTTTCCTAGTAATGGCTTTGGTAACTTCACTTGGTGGACCTACTGGACCTGGTTTGAACCCAGCTCGTGACTTTGGACCACGTCTTCTTCACGAACTCCTTCCAAAATCAGTTCTTGGTCAACACAAGGGTGATTCAAAATGGTGGTATGCATGGGTTCCAGTTGTAGCTCCAATTGCAGCAGGTATTGCAGCAGTAGCAGTCTTTAAACTACTTTACCTATAAGAAATGAAACTGGGGAACCCCAGTTTTTTTATCGGAAATTTTTGTAAAAAATTCTAGAATTTAAGTAGAATAGCTTGTAAAAAATCCTAAAATCCTTTAAAATAAAAGAGTTGGAGGAAGCTATGAATGCAAATCAAATGATACAAATTATTCCGACTTTGAAGGTCAATAACCGAAAATTAAATGAAAAATTTTACATTGAAACTCTTGGGATGAAGCCCTTATTAGAAGAATCTGCTTTCCTTTCACTTGGTGACCAAACAGGTGTTGAGAGGTTGATTCTCGAAGAGGCTCCCAGTATGCGAACTCGGAGAGTTGAAGGGCTTAAGAAGTTAGCTAGACTCTTGGTAAAAGTAGAAAATCCTTCAGAAATAGAGGCTCTTCTTTCACAGATGAAGTCTCTTCCTCGCCTGTTTAAAGGAAGCCGTGGTTATGCCTTTGAGATTGTTTCTCCTGAACAGGATGTGATTCTTGTTCATGCGGAAAATCATATGGAAGATTTGATTCCACTGGAAACTGTCCCTGAATTTTCTTCAAATACAAGTATAAAATATTTGAGTCAATTTGAGATTTCTATGGAGTTGCGCTTGCCTGAGGGGACGGAGAGTTTACTTGATCCTGAAAAAGTGGGTACAGTTATCACATTTACTCAAGGGCAAGGGCCAGATTTGGCTATTGAAAACAATGTTACTTGGGACTTGTCTATGCTGAAATTTTTGGTAAAGGATCTAGATTTAACTAGTCTTCGTCAGAAATTTGAAGGCACAGACTATTTTATTCCAAAGTCTGAAAAATTCTTCCTTGGTAAAGATACCAATAACATCGAATTGTGGTTTGAAGAAGCATGAAGTGGGAAAAAATTCAAAGAAAAATAGGAGATCAAATCGAGGCAGGGGTCTATCCCGGGGCCTCTTTTGCGTATTTTAAGGACGGAGAATGGAGAGAATCCTACCTAGGCTTGAGTGATCCCGAGAAAGGATTAAAAACAGAGTCAGGGCTAGTCTATGACTTAGCCAGTGTGAGTAAAGTCGTGGGAGTAGGGACAGTCTTTACCTTCTTGTGGCAACAAGGTAAATTAAATATTGATCGACCAGTGACGGATTTTTTAGCTGAATGTGATTACCCAGATATCACTATTCGTCAACTTTTGACCCATGCTACAGACTTAGATCCCTTTATTCCCAATCGGGACCAGTTAAGTGCTGAGGAGTTAAGAGAGGCCATGTTTCATCTGAATAGACGTAGTCAGCCTACTTTTCTATATTCGGATGTTCACTTTTTACTCTTAGGCTTTCTTTTGGAAAAAATCTTTGACCAAGACTTGGATCAGATCATACAGAAGCAAGTTTTGAACCCATGGGGGATGAAGGAAACAGTGTTTGGCCCCGTTGAGTTTGCTGTACCAACAGTGAGAGGAGTGGAGGCAGGCAGTATTCACGATCCCAAAGCTCGTCTTTTGGGCAAACATGCTGGAAGTGCTGGTTTGTTTTCAACTGTTAAGGATTTACAAAACTTTCTGGAGCATTACTTGAAAGATGATTTTGCAGCAGATTTGAGCCGAAATTACTCTCCCTTAGATGATAAGGAGCGTTCGTTAGCCTGGAATCTGGAGGGGACCTGGCTCGACCATACGGGCTATACAGGTACCTTCATCATGTGGAATAGAGAGAAACAAGAAGCCGCTATCTTTTTATCCAATCGAACGTATGAGAAGGATGAGCGTGCCCAGTGGATAATCGATCGAAACCAAGTCATGGATATGATTCGTAGGGTAGAGTAGGGAGAAAGCATGTCAAAAGACGTAAAAGGAACGCTATTTACAGTAGTTGCAGGCATTGCTTGGGGCTTGTCTGGAACCAGTGGCCAATACCTGATGGCACACGGAATTTCCGCTTTAGTCTTGACCAATCTGCGGCTCATTATTGCAGGATTGGCTCTGGTTTTTTTAACTTATGCGACTTCAAAGGATAAACTCTATGCTTTTTTAAAAGACAGAAAAAGCCTTTTCTCTCTCTTGTTATTTGCCTTGTTTGGACTTTTCTTAAACCAGTTTGCCTATCTCTCTGCCATTCAGGAAACCAATGCTGGAACGGCGACGGTTCTCCAGTATGTATGTCCTGTTGGGATCTTGATTTATACTTGTATCAAGGACAAGGTAGCACCGACTCTGGCTGAGATTATTTCAATTGGTTTAGCAATTGGAGGAACTTTTCTTATCGCGACTCATGGGGAACTTGACCAGTTGTCGGTCACACCTGCGGGTCTTTTCTGGGGGCTCTTTTCTGCCTTGACCTACGCCCTTTATATCATTCTTCCTATCACTTTGATTAAGAAATGGGGAAGCATGTTGGTGATTGGTGTGGGCATGGTTATTTCTGGTGTAGGGGCTATTCCCTTTACAGGGGTTTTGCAGGCCAGTATACCGACCAGCTTGGATTTTCTTTTTGCATTTGCTGGCATTATCATCATTGGAACGGTCTTTGCCTATACAGCTTTCCTAAAGGGAGCTAGTATGATAGGCCCTGTTAAGTCCAGTTTATTGGTTTCCATAGAGCCCATCTCTGCTGTTTTCTTTGCCTTTCTGATTATGAAAGAGCAATTCTATGCAATTGATTTTGTCGGTATGGCTATGATTTTACTTGCGGTAGTCATCATTTCTTTGAAAGATTTGTTGATAGAAAATAAACAGAAGGTTGAATGAGAAACTAGTTACTCGTAAAAAGTGGTTGGTTTGAATATCCTATCGAAATATTGATTACAAATAAGGAATAGGGGTAGAATTTTATAAAATTTTAAGTTTCTTTTCTTACAATAAACCAATCTTTAATTGCTAGAAGGAGGAAATATGAAAATTTTACAAAGCATTCACCCAACTAAGCCCCTGCGCTACTTGAGATGGTTTGATATTCTGATTATTACAGTTCTAATGTTTGGTCAGTTTATCATTCGCTCAACGAAGCTCTTTTTAGCAAGTATATTTCCGACAGGTCTGTCAACTACAATGGATACGGCAAGTAATACTGCTGGCGAGGGAGTAGGCTATTTGAGCAACTTCACCCTGCAAGTGATACTTCTGACCTTGACCTTTCTTTACCTTTTGATTCGGAATTATGATTTCAAACAACTTCCCATTCGTTGGACCTGGTCCCTTCTCTTTTGGGTTCCTTTTATATTTGCCATTGTGGGATTGTTTGGAGACCTGGTGACGACACTAACTGGTGAATACAATTACTTAAATCCAGCTCTTTTTGCCCACATAGATCCCATGGAAATTATACGGAAATTCCTAGCGCTTAGTCCGATGGCAATTGCCTATGCCTTGCTAAATGGCTTCTATGAAGAGTTTTTCTTTCTAGGATTATTGACCTCAGTGAAAGAAAAGAACAAGTGGTGGGTTTTGCTTTATTCTACCATCATTCGGATTTCTTTTCACACTTATCAAGGATTGGTGTGGGCACTGGTTATTGGTGTCGTTTATGGCCTATTCTATTATTTTCTTTACAAGTATAAGGTTAAAAATCTTTTGCCATTTTTCCTCATGCATGCTCTAGCAGATATGTTTGGTTCTAGCCTCATGTATCTCTTGATTGCCTGGGGAAGGTAAGAATCAGAAAAATCCACTCAATTGAGTGGATTTTTTGTGTATAGATGACTAGTCTTTATTTTCGTGTGGCAAAATCAAGTTTAAGATGATACCTGTCATAGCTGATAAGGCAGTACCTGAAAGGGTAACTGGTCCTACTTTGAGGATGGCTCCACCAAGTCCAAGTACGAGCATTGCACTAGCAATGATGAGGTTACGCATTTGACTAAAGTCAACACGCTCCTTGATCAAGACTTTCAAACCGTTGCTGGCGATAACTCCGTAGAGAAGGATAGACATCCCACCAAGTACAGCACTAGGGATTGTTGAGATCAAGGCAGTAAATTTACCAAGGAAGCTAAGAGCAATTGCGATAAAGGCAGCGTTACGGATAACAGAGACAGAAGCGATACGAGTCATACCGATAACTCCTGTATTTTCGCCGTAAGTCGTATTAGCTGGTCCACCGAGGAAGGCAGATACAGATGTTGCGATACCGTCACCGAGAAGTGTACGGTGAAGACCTGGTTCTTTCAGGAATTGACGCCCACAGATTTGACTTAGGACGGTATGGTCACCGATGTGCTCAGAGATGGTTACGATTGCGATTGGCAAGATAGCGATTGTTTCAGGACCAAAGTAGAGGTTGTACTCTTTGAAGGCCCCGCCTGTACTAAATGGCAAGTAGAAACCAGGAATTTCAAACCAGTTGGCTTCTAAGACTGGAGTAAAGTCAACTAAACCAAGTGTCACTGCGAAGATGTACCCACCGATGATGGCAAAGAGGAAAGGAATGATACGAAGGAAACCTTTTCCTTTTGTATTGATAAAGGCGGCAATCAAGAACGTCACGACAGCTACAAGAGCGTTCTTCCAGTTTCCGTCTGCTACAAGTCCAGCGTTCGTAACAGCTGAATTTGCCAGTCCAAGACCGATAACGATGATCATGGGTCCGATAATGATTGGTGGTAAGAGTTTATCGATCCATTTTGTACCTGCAAAACGAACACTTGCAGCCACAAGGACATAAACCAAACCAGTCAGGATAACCCCTGTTTGAGCGGCCGATACATCGCCACCCATCTCTTTCATAGCTAGAGACATGGCCGTGATAAAGGCGAAGGATGATCCGAGATAGACTGGAACTTTAAAGCCAGTTGATATCATGTAGATGAGTGTCCCAACACCTGATGCAAAGAGAGCAACAGATACAGGCATTCCCAAAATTAAGGGAACTAGGATGGTTGCACCAAACATGGCAAAAACGTGCTGGAAGCTTAAAAGAATACCTTTACCAGCTGAAGGACGTTGGTCAACGTCTAGTAACAAATCAATAGTTGATTCTTGTTTCATATAAACCTCACTTTTGGGCATCAAAAAAGAGCCCATTATTTTACAGCAATAGGCTCTCAGAGTAAGACTTCTTTAAAAAAGATTATTCCATTCTTAAAGAACTTCATATATTTATGCGTCTTCGTCACCTCACGGGATGACATTAAAAACCTTTGCTTAGGATAGTATAGCAGAAAAAAATGATTTTGTAAATCATTTTTTCCCGAGCCCAGAAATGTAAGAGCGAGGAATGATTTTGTAAATCATTTTTTCCCGAGCCCAGAAATGTAAGAGCGAGGAATGATTTTGTAAATCATTTTTTCCGAGCCTAAAAATGTAAGAGCGAGGAATGATTTTGTAAATCATTTTTATTCAACTTTAAACAAGGGCGTGCTATTGATAGGATTAAAGCGGGCGTTTGTTGGGCATGCCAGCCTTTCTTGGGTACTTGTTAGGCGTCTCCTTTTTCTTTTCGACCACAGTGATGTAGCGCGGATCTCCATTTGGGAGGGCATAGCTGAGGTTGTCCTCTACCTTGCTAAAGAGGAGGTTGAGAGCATTCTTGGCTTCAGATAATTCCTCAGGAGCATTGCTGGCCTTGAGTGCCAATAGTTTTCCGCCGACTTTAAGATAAGGAATGGTCAGCTCAGACAAAACCCGCATACGGGCAACCGCACGAGCCGTCACCACATCAAACTGGGCACGAAAGTTCTTGTCTTGAGCAAAGTCTTCTGCCCGTCCATGGTAGAAGTGAACACCATCCAAATCCAACTCCTGAGCCAATAGTTGAAGGAAGTTGATGCGCTTATTGAGCGAATCAATGATGGTCACATCTAACTGAGGATAGAGGATTTTCATAGGAAGACTAGGAAATCCTGCCCCAGCCCCGATATCAAGAAGTTTGATAGTTTCATTTGAAATCAAGCCTTGTAGGATGGGGGCAATCGAATCATAAAAGTGTTTAAGGTAGACTTCTTCTTTGTCTGTAATAGCAGTCAAGTTAATCTTTTCATTCCACTCGACCAAGAGTTCAAAATACCGTTCAAATTGTTCTTTTTGCTGATCAGAAAGTGGAAGATTTTGCTCCGCTAGCAAGTCGTAAAATGTTTCTGGTTTCATAGTTATTTCCTTCTCTAGTATCATCTTATTTTACCATATTCATTAAAATTTTGATATACTGGTATTAATCTAAAAGCAGAAAGGAATAAGATTATGACTTGGATTATTCTTGGAGTTTTGGCTCTTATTGTTATTTTTGTGATTGTTAGCTATAACGGTTTGGTTAAAAATCGTATGCAAACCAAGGAGGCTTGGAGCCAGATCGATGTTCAGTTGAAGCGTCGTAATGATCTCCTCCCAAACTTGATTGAAACAGTCAAAGGCTATGCCAAATATGAGGGTTCTACCTTGGAAAAGGTGACAGAACTTCGTAGACAAGTAGCCGCAGCAACCTCACCAGCTGAAGCGATGAAGGCCAGTGATGCCCTTACTCGCCAGATTTCTGGAATCTTTGCAGTAGCAGAGAATTACCCAGACTTGAAAGCTAGTGCTAACTTTATCAAGTTGCAAGAAGAGTTGACAAATACAGAAAATAAAATCTCCTACTCACGCCAACTCTACAACAGTGTTGTCAGCAACTACAATGTAAAACTTGAAAGTTTCCCAAGTAACATCATCGCAGGACTATTTGGCTTTAAGGCTGCAGACTTCCTTCAAACACCTGAAGAGGAAAAGGCAGTTCCTAAAGTTGACTTTAGCGGTTTAGGTGACTAAGATGCTGTTTGATCAAATTGCGAGCAATAAACGGAAAACCTGGATTTTGTTGCTGGTTTTCTTCCTACTCTTGGCCTTGGTTGGTTATGCGGTTGGCTATCTCTTCATGCGTTCAGGTCTTGGAGGCATCATCATAGCCCTAATCATCGGTCTTGTCTATGCCTTAACCATGATTTTCCAATCGACAGAGATTGTCATGTCTATGAATGGGGCGCGTGAAGTTGATGAGCAAACGGCACCAGACCTCTACCATGTAGTAGAAGATATGGCCATGGTCGCTCAGATTCCCATGCCGCGTGTTTTCATCATTGAGGATTCTTCCTTAAATGCCTTTGCAACAGGTTCCAACCCTCAGAATGCGGCAGTTGCGGCCACTTCGGGTCTTCTAGCGATCATGAATCGTGAGGAGCTAGAAGCAGTTATGGGGCATGAAGTCAGTCATATCCGAAACTACGATATCCGCATTTCGACCATTGCTGTTGCCCTTGCTAGTGCCATTACACTGCTATCTAGTATGGCTGGTAGGATGATGTGGTGGGGTGGCTCTGGTCGAAGACGGAATGATAATGATCGTGATGGAAATGGTCTAGAGATTATCATGCTTGTTATCTCTCTCTTAGCCATTGTTTTGGCTCCCCTAGCAGCAACCTTGGTGCAATTAGCCATTTCCCGTCAGCGAGAATTTTTAGCGGATGCATCCAGTGTGGAGCTGACTCGCAATCCTCAAGGGATGATCAATGCCTTGCGCAAGTTGGACAATAGCGAGCCGATGCATCACCATGTCGATGATGCCAGCAGCGCTCTTTATATCAATGATCCCAAGGAAGGTGGCGGACTACAAAAACTCTTTTATACCCATCCACCTATCTCAGAACGAATCGAACGCTTGAAACAAATGTAAACAAAATCCAGAGAAATTTCTCTGGATTTTTGCCATGTTCAAAAGTTATAAATCTTGTAAATCAACAACTTTCAAACCATTTTCTGTCAAACGATAGATACTCGTACAGACCTCCTTTAAGAAGCGTCTGTCATGCGAAACAGTGATCAGACCGCCGGGATAAGAGGCAAAGAGTTTTCTGATTTCGGGTTGAGAAGTGGGAGAAAAGTTTCGTGTGGGTTCATCGAGAAGGAGAAAGTTTGGTCTTCGTAGAACTAAATCCAAAAGAAGCAGTTTTCCCTGTTGACCACCAGATAAGGAGCGGATTTGGTGCTGCATTTCTGGATAACTGAAGTTGAGGCTAGCCAAGTGGGATTGGATTTTCTGTAGTTCCTCTTTTTGTCCAGTTTGGCTGAGGTAGGCTACTGGAGATAAATCCAATTGCAATTTTTTATGGTAATCTTGTGGCATAAAACCAAGGGAAATTTCTCTTTTGTCGCTTAGCAGTTGCTGTAACTTGTCTAACAGGGTCGATTTCCCAATACCATTAGGCCCGATGATACCGATTTTTTCTTGGCCACGGACAGTGAGTTGCAACTCCTGAGCTAAAATGCGCTCGCCAATGGACAACTTTTCCTTTTCTAGTTGGATTAAGACTTTAGAAGCCGCTAATGGTTGGATATCTGAGAAGAAGAGTTGGATTTGTTCCTCTTCAAGTGGCTTTTGTGTCATGGACTGAGCTGCCTTTTCGTAGCGTTTTTCTTGAGAAAGGACATTTTTCATCTTTTTAGCCAATAGGCGCCCAGCAACATCATTTTTAGTATTTCGCAAAGCATTTTCTACATTCTGCTTAACGCGACGATGCTTTTCCATGCTTTTATCATGGGCTCGTTGGTCGTTAGCAGCTTGCTGGATTTGTCTGGCAAAACTAGCCTTCCTCTGGTCACTATAGCTATCGTAGTCTAAATGCTCTACTAGCGTTTCCGCTTCTTTCCGATGCTTGACCAGTCGCAAGTGGACAATAGTATCTGCCGTTTGAGAGAGAAAGTCTTCATCGTGCGAAATAAAAATAACTGTTTGCCTGCTCTTTCGAATCTGACTTTTTAGCCAATCAACAGTCTCAAGGTCCAGGTCATTTGAAGGTTCATCTAAAAAAAGAATCTCAAATGGTTTGGCTAACTCATGGATGAGTTGAACTTTCAAAGCTTCGCCCCCTGAGAGGCTCCCAATCTTTTGGTCACTAGCGAAGCGATCACTATCAAAATGTAACTCCTCAGCCAAACGATAGAGGATACTGTAGTCTAAATCAGCGGAATCTAAAAAGAAGTAGTCGTGTAGAGTTCTATTTTTTAGCTCCTCAGGTAACTTTTGAGGAATGTAGGCCAGTGACTGAAGGTCAGACTGGATGTCTCCTTTGATAGTGAAATCAGGCAAAGCTTCCCTCATTAAAGCTCGTAGCAAGGTTGATTTGCCATTTCCTTCTTCACCAATAATAGCAACCTTTTCCCCGTCTTGGATAGTCATGGTTAGGTTAGAAACAAGCTCTCGTAGATCTTTGTTTTGTGTGATGGTCAGATGATTGATTTTTATCATATTCTTGCCCTTTCTAGAATGTCCATTGTGCATAACAAAAAGCTCTACTTTACCTAGTAGAGCCCAAAGTCACTGTCAAAAACTCCATTATCCACGTCGAAAATCTCTTCAAACTAGCTTAGACTTGCCTAATCCAACCCAAGAGGAGCAGATGGTTAGCTTTCTAGTTTTTTGATTTTCAAAGTGGATAAAGCACTAGATGATCTAGTACAAAAAGAGCATGCAAAAAGAGACAAAAACACGATCTACTAAATAAAGTTTCTTTATTTGATAGACTTAGTTGTTCATGTCTCCCTTACCTCCGAGTATTAGTACCTCTATCCTATACCTTTTAGGAAATTTTGTCAATAGAAAATCCAAAATTCTAAACTCTAAAATCCAAAAACAGGTCCATAGAGAGTCAGTACGTGTTTGACATGTTCGTAATGGAACTTATCATAGTTGCGCCAAGCGGTGCGTGCTTGGTCGTTTAGTTTTAGGCTCCCCAGTCCAATCAGTAGACTGGTACGTTGGTAAAATTTCTCAAGGTCGATTAAGATACTGTTGTCAAGCTTTTCCGCTTTTTTAAGTTCCTTGAGAGTGCTGTTCAGCAGTTCTTGTAGACGGAAATCATCGGCTGTACCTTGTTTGCAGCTTTGGTAGCTTTTATTTAACTCGGATAGGAGTTGGTAAGCTTCAGTGATGAGTGCTTTGTCTTCCATATGAGCATCCTCCTTGCTCTGATGCATTCTTGCCTATAGTATAGCACTAAACAGAAAATATGTCATAGTAAATATGTTAAAAACGAGATTTTAATATCAAAGTTTGGAAGGCTGAGTTATAGCCTTTTCATGGTATAATCAAGTGAGTAAATCTTTATGGAGGAAATATGAAGTTAAACATTCAAGAAATTCGTAAGCAGCCTGAAGGCCTACACTTTGAACAAACTTTAGACCTTGTCGCAGACTTACGTACCCGTAATCAAGAAATTTTAGATGTCAAAGATATCGTAGCAGTGGGAAAGGTCCAGTACGAAGACCGTATGTATTTCCTAGATTATCAGTTATCTTATACCATCGTTCTTGCTTCCAGCCGCAGTATGGAGCCAGTTGAGTTGGCAGAGTCTTATCCAGTCACAGAGGTTTTCATGGAGGGAGCGACCAACCAACTAGATCAAGAAGTTTTAGATGATGACTTGGTCTTGCCTATCGAAAATGGGGAAATCGACCTTGCTGAGAGCGTAGCAGATAATATCTTGCTCAATATTCCAATCAAGGTCTTGACGGCAGAAGAAGAGGCGGGACAAGGTTTTGTGTCTGGAAATGACTGGCAAATCATGACTGAGGAAGAATACCAGGCCCAACAAGCAGTCAAGAAAGAAGAAAACAGTCCATTTGCAGGCTTGCAAGGACTATTTGATGGAGACGAGTAGATGGTTTTATCCAAGAAACGTGCCCGTCATGTCATAGAGGAAATTATCGCCCTTTTTCCAGATGCTAAGCCTAGTCTTGATTTTACCAATCATTTTGAACTCTTGGTTGCAGTGATGTTGTCAGCTCAGACGACAGATGCCGCAGTCAATAAGGCCACACCAGGCCTCTTTGCAGCCTTTCCAACGCCTCAAGCCATGTCTGTCGCGACTGAAAGTGAAATTGCCTCACACATTTCCCGTCTAGGACTTTATCGCAATAAAGCTAAATTTCTTAAAAAATGTGCCCAGCAGTTACTAGACGATTTTAATGGTCAAGTGCCTCAGACTCGAGAGGAATTAGAAAGCCTAGCAGGTGTTGGACGCAAAACAGCCAACGTAGTCATGAGTGTGGGCTTTGGAATTCCAGCCTTTGCAGTTGATACTCATGTTGAGCGTATCTGTAAGCATCACGATATCGTTAAAAAATCAGCTACGCCCCTCGAAGTAGAAAAACGTGTCATGGATGTTCTGCCTCCAGAGAAATGGTTGGCAGCCCATCAGGCTATGATTTACTTTGGACGGGCTATCTGTCACCCAAAGAACCCAGAATGCGATCACTATCCACAATTATATGATTTTAGTTCGTTATAAGATGAAAATTTTATGTTTTTTTCTTGCATTGCCCCTTTCTTTGTGATATAGTAATAACAATAAAATATTCCTTTAAACCTGTCCCGTGAGGCAGGCAAGGAGTCGGATCAATAGATAGCAGAAGTCTATACTCTTTACAGTAGAGCTGGCTTGGCTATACATTCTGAAGTCTCCTTGTTAAGGAGACTTTTCTTTTTGGAGGTTTGTCATGAGGACAAAAGAAGTTGTAGACGAATTGACCGTCAAACGAGCGATTACTCGGATTACCTACGAGATTATTGAGCGAAACAAAGATTTGAATAAAATCGTTTTGGCTGGTATTAAAACGCGAGGTGTCTTTATCGCTCGCCGTATCCAAGAACGTTTGGAACAGTTAGAATCTCTTTCAGTTCCAGTGGTAGAACTGGATACCAAGCCTTTCCGTGACGATGTCAAAAGTGGAGAAGATACCTCTGTAATCTCTGTTGATGTGACAGATCGGGAAGTCATCTTGGTGGACGATGTACTCTACACTGGTCGGACTATCCGAGCTGCTATTGACAACATCGTCAGCCATGGTCGCCCTGCTCGTGTGAGTTTGGCAGTCTTGGTTGATCGTGGCCACAGAGAACTTCCAATCCGTCCGGACTATGTTGGAAAAAACATCCCAACCAGTCGTTCTGAAGAAATTATCGTAGAGATGACAGAACTAGATGGACAAGACAGAGTACTAATCACAGAACAAGCCTAAAACACTAAAAGGAGTAAAAAAATGTCAGAAAATCAACAAGCTTTGCAACACGTAGTTTCTATGGAAGACCTTACTGTAGAACAAGTAATGAAATTGATCAAACGCGGAATTGAATTTAAAAATGGAGCGAGTGCTTCTTATGAGGAACAGCATATCGTTTCCAACCTTTTCTTTGAAAGTTCAACTCGTACCCACAAATCCTTTGAGGTAGCAGAATTGAAACTTGGACTTGATCTATTGGATTTCGATGTGAAGACCAGTTCAGTGAATAAGGGTGAAACACTCTATGACACGATTTTGACGCTGTCTGCACTAGGAGTAGATGCCTGTGTCATTCGTCACCCAGAGGTGGACTACTACAGAGAATTGATTGCTAGCCCGACCATCACAACTTCTATTATCAATGGTGGGGACGGTTCAGGGCAACACCCTAGCCAAAGTTTGCTTGATTTGATGACAATTTATGAAGAATTTGGACATTTTGAAGGTCTTAAGGTGGCTATCGCTGGCGACCTAAACCACTCACGGGTAGCTAAGTCTAATATGCAAATCCTTAAACGCTTGGGAGCAGAGCTTTACTTTGCAGGTCCTGAGGAATGGAGAAGTGAGGAATTTGAACATTACGGTCGCTTTGTATCAATTGATGAGGTGATTGATCAAGTAGATGTTATGATGTTTCTTCGTGTGCAGCATGAACGTCATGAAATTGTGACAGGATTTTCAAAAGAAGACTATCATATTCAGCATGGTTTGACACAAGAGCGCTATGACCGCTTGAAAGAAAAAGCAATCCTCATGCACCCAGCTCCAGTCAATCGTGATGTGGAAATCGCTGATCACTTGGTAGAAGCACCGAAATCACGCATTGTTCAGCAAATGACCAACGGTGTCTTTGTCAGAATGGCAATTTTAGAATCTGTGTTGGCCTATAGAAAAGCAAAATAAGGCACAAAGCGTTAAAAGATGTCTGAGAGCATCAACGAGAGGTGAGTAGATGAAAAAACGACTTCTAGTATTAGAAGATGGTACAGTATTTGAAGGCCAGGCCTTCGGAGCAGATATTGATGTAACAGGTGAAATCGTCTTTAATACAGGGATGACCGGTTACCAAGAATCCATAACAGACCAGTCTTACAATGGACAAATCTTAACCTTTACCTATCCTTTGGTGGGAAATTATGGAATTAACCGTGACGACTACGAGTCAATCACTCCTACCTGTAAGGGAGTAGTAGTTTTTGAAGAAGCGCGTAGAGCCAGCAACTGGCGCAATCAAATGACCTTGGATGAATTTTTGAAAGCCAAGAAAATTCCAGGTATCTCAGGAATTGACACACGTGCTCTGACAAAAATTATCCGTAAGCATGGTACCATGCGTGCAACCCTTACGCATGTTGGTGATACCATGGATCATATCATAGACCAGCTCCAAGCGACAGTTCTACCGACAGATAATATCAAGCAAGTATCTACTAAGACAGCTTATCCTGCTCCTGGAGTTGGATTGAGTGTCGTATTGGTCGACTTTGGTCTCAAACACTCCATCTTACGCGAACTTTCTAAACGTAATTGTAACGTGACCGTTGTTCCATACACAACAACAGCAGAAGAAATTCTCCATCTCCATCCTGACGGGGTCATGTTGTCAAACGGTCCAGGTAACCCAGAAGATGTTCCCCAGGCACTCGATATGATTCGTGGTGTGCAAGGGGAAATTCCTATCTTTGGTATCTGTATGGGTCACCAACTTTTTGCTATGGCAAATGGAGCCAAGACCTACAAGATGAAGTTTGGTCATCGTGGATTTAACCACGCGGTGCGTGAGATTGCAACAGGCCGAGTAGACTTTACTAGCCAGAATCATGGTTATGCGGTTAGCCGTGAGGATTTGCCAGAGCATTTGATTATTACCCACGAAGAAATCAATGACAAGTCAGTTGAAGGCGTGCGTCACAGATACCAACCAGGTTTCTCTGTGCAATTCCACCCAGATGCAGCTCCAGGACCGCACGATGCAAGCTATCTCTTTGATGAATTTATCGAAATGATGGAGTCGTTTAAATCTGCTAATCGCTGATATAGGAAACTCTGTCAGAGGCTTGTCGAATAAAAAGGCAAGTCCTTTCTTTTAGTTGAGCAATGAGATGCTGAACATTTTCACACTCGATTTATTATTGAAAAATCATCGGAGAATTTATTTAATGTCGCCCTGTGAGGCGACGAATAGAAAGGAGAAGGGTGGTCCGTATTTGCTGAACTGAATACGGGCTACGGACGGTGCTAAAAAGATAGTTATTCCTAGAACTTATAGTTCTTCGTCATAACTCCTATTTTAGCTTTGTCCGCTTGACGCCCTTAATATCTTATAAATGCCTAAACGTACTGATATTCAAAAAATTATGGTGATTGGTTCTGGTCCGATTATTATTGGTCAGGCTGCTGAGTTTGACTACGCTGGGACCCAGGCCTGCTTGTCTTTGAAAGAGGAAGGTTATGAAGTTGTCTTGGTAAACTCAAACCCTGCAACCATCATGACGGACAAGGAGATTGCGGATAAGGTCTACATCGAGCCGATTACACTTGAGTTTGTGACACGTATTCTCCGTAAGGAACGTCCAGATGCCTTGCTGCCTACTCTCGGTGGTCAGACAGGGCTCAATATGGCTATGGAATTGTCTAAAAATGGCATCTTAGATGAGCTTGGAGTAGAGCTTCTGGGTACTAAACTATCTGCCATTGACCAAGCTGAGGACCGTGATCTCTTTAAACAATTGATGGAAGAGCTTGAGCAGCCAATTCCAGAATCTGAAATTGTCAACACAGTGGAGGAAGCTGTTGCTTTTGCGGCATCAATCGGCTATCCAGTCATTGTCCGTCCAGCCTTTACCCTAGGTGGTACTGGTGGTGGTATGTGTGCCAACGAGGAAGAACTACGTGAAATCGCTGAAAATGGGTTGAAATTGTCACCTGTTACCCAATGTTTGATTGAACGTTCGATTGCAGGCTTCAAGGAAATCGAGTACGAAGTCATGCGCGATTCAGCTGACAATGCCCTCGTTGTTTGTAACATGGAAAACTTTGACCCAGTGGGGATTCATACAGGGGATTCTATCGTATTTGCTCCTGCGCAAACCATGTCAGACTATGAAAACCAAATGCTACGTGACGCGAGCTTGAGCATTATCCGCGCTCTCAAGATTGAAGGTGGATGTAACGTTCAGCTGGCCCTTGATCCCCATAGCTTCAAGTACTATGTTATCGAAGTAAACCCGCGTGTATCGCGTTCGTCAGCCCTTGCTTCTAAGGCGACGGGTTATCCGATTGCTAAATTGGCAGCTAAGATTGCCGTCGGTTTGACCCTAGATGAGGTCATCAATCCAGTTACAGGTTCAACCTACGCCATGTTTGAACCAGCCCTGGACTATGTAGTTGCCAAGATTCCTCGTTTCCCATTCGACAAGTTTGAAAAGGGTGAGCGCCGTCTTGGTACCCAGATGAAAGCGACTGGGGAAGTCATGGCTATCGGTCGCAACATTGAGGAATCTCTTCTAAAAGCCTGTCGCTCACTTGAAATTGGGGTTCACCACAATGAAATGCCTGAACTTGCAACCGTTTCTGATGATGCCTTGATTGAAAAAGTTGTCAAAGCCCAAGATGATCGTCTCTTCTACGTATCAGAGGCCATTCGCCGTGGCTACACACCAGAAGAAATTGCTGAATTGACTAAGATTGATATCTTTTATCTAGATAAACTCTTGCACATCTTTGAAATTGAGCAAGAATTGGGTGCCCATCCACAAGATCTAGAAGTCTTGAAAACTGCCAAAATCAATGGTTTCTCAGACCGTAAGATTGCTGAACTCTGGGAAACGACAGCTGGCCAGGTTCGCCACCTTCGCTTGGAAAACAAGATTGTCCCAGTTTACAAGATGGTCGATACCTGTGCGGCGGAGTTTGACTCTGAAACACCATACTTTTATTCAACCTATGGATGGGAAAATGAGTCTATCAAGTCTGATAAGGAAGCTGTACTTGTCCTAGGTTCAGGTCCAATCCGTATCGGTCAAGGGGTTGAGTTTGACTACGCAACTGTTCACTCTGTTAAGGCTATTCAAGCTGCTGGTTATGAGGCCATCATCATGAATTCAAACCCAGAGACCGTTTCTACGGACTTCTCTGTATCTGATAAGCTCTACTTTGAACCATTGACATTCGAAGATGTCATGAATGTCATTGATCTTGAGCAACCAAAAGGTGTTATTGTTCAGTTTGGTGGTCAAACAGCTATCAATCTTGCTGAGCCATTGGCAAAAGCAGGTGTTACCATCCTTGGTACGCAAGTCGCTGACCTAGACCGTGCCGAAGACCGTGACCTCTTTGAGCAAGCCCTTAAAGACTTGGATATTCCACAGCCACCTGGTCAAACAGCAACTAATGAAGAAGAAGCAGTGCTTGCAGCTCGCAAGATTGGCTTCCCAGTCCTCGTTCGCCCATCTTATGTCTTGGGTGGACGTGCCATGGAAATCGTTGAAAACGAAGAAGACCTCCGTTCTTACATGCGTACCGCTGTTAAGGCAAGTCCAGATCATCCAGTTCTTGTTGATTCTTACATCGTTGGGCAAGAGTGTGAAGTTGATGCCATCTCAGATGGAAAAAATGTCCTCATCCCTGGTATCATGGAGCATATCGAACGTGCCGGTGTCCACTCAGGTGACTCAATGGCTGTCTATCCTCCACAAACCTTGTCGCAAAAGGTGCAAGAAACAATCGCTGACTATACTAAACGCCTAGCAATCGGTCTTAACTGTCTTGGTATGATGAACATCCAGTTTGTCATCAAGGATGAAAAAGTCTATGTTATTGAGGTCAATCCACGTGCCAGCCGTACGGTTCCATTCCTTTCTAAGGTAACTAATATTCCTATGGCTCAGGTAGCGACTAAGCTCATTCTTGGGCAAAGTCTTGAAGAACTTGGCTACCAAGATGGACTTTACCCTGAAAGTACACGCGTTCATATCAAGGCACCAGTCTTCTCCTTCACCAAGTTAGCTAAGGTAGATAGCTTACTCGGTCCTGAAATGAAGTCAACAGGTGAAGTCATGGGATCTGATGCAACTCTAGAAAAAGCCCTCTATAAAGCCTTTGAAGCTTCTTACCTCCATTTGCCAACCTTTGGAAATGTAGTCTTTACCATAGCAGATGATGCCAAAGAAGAAGCCTTGGACTTGGCTCGCCGTTTTCAAAATATCGGTTATGGTATTCTCGCGACAGAAGGGACAGCATCTTTCTTTGCCAGTCATGGACTGCATGCTCAACCTGTTGGTAAGATTGGTGATGATGAGAAGGATATCCCAAGCTTTGTCCGCAAAGGGAAAATTCAAGCGATCATCAATACTGTCGGAACCAAACGAACTGCTGACGAAGATGGTGAGCAAATTCGCCGTTCAGCCATTGAACACGGTGTGCCACTCTTTACAGCCCTAGACACAGCAGATGCCATGCTCAAGGTATTAGAAAGTCGCAGTTTTGTCACAGAAGCGATCTAGTTGAGAAATATTTTTCACAGTTTTAAAGCCAGCGTCAAAAAACGCTGGCTTTTACAATACTGATATTGCCTATTTCAACTATCATTTGTTTTCTTAGGAATCATTCTAAAATGTGATATAATAAGGGTGAATTGGAAATAGGTAAACTATTTTCACCATTCTTTCAAAAAAATATTCTATTAAGAAATATGTAAAGACAGATTAGAAAGTGGGAAATCCCTATGTCCTCTTATGAAAAAGTCTCTCTTTCTGAGATCAATCAATCTATTGAGACTCCAAATAACAATCATTTTTGGCAAAATCTAAAAGCATTCTTAGGACCTGGTGCACTTGTGGCAGTTGGCTACATGGATCCTGGAAACTGGATCACCAGTGTGGTTGGTGGTGCCTCCTACAAGTACAGCCTTTTATTTGTTATTTTAATTTCATCCATCATTGCTATGCAGCTACAACAGATGGCTGGGAAGCTCGGTATCGTGACTAGGATGGACCTAGCGCAGGCCACAGCTCATCATGCTCCCAAGTGGATTCGCTATAGTTTGTGGGTGATTTTAGAATTAGCTTTAATGGCGACAGACTTGGCTGAGGTTCTAGGTTCAGCGATTGCCTTAAATCTTTTGTTTAAAATACCGATTATGATTGCTATCCTCTTAACCGTTTTAGATGTGTTTCTTTTGTTGTTGTTGATGAAATTTGGTTTCAAAAAAATTGAAGCTATTGTTACGACCCTTATTTTAACCATATTAGCCATCTTTACCTATCTTGTGGCCTTATCCAATCCAAGTATCCAGGGGATCATTGGTGGTTATTTGCCAACTTCAACTTTATTTGAAACACCGTTACCGGGTCATGAAAGTCAATTGACCTTGGCTCTAGGGATTGTAGGAGCGACAGTCATGCCCCATAATCTCTATCTCCATTCCTCTCTATCCCAAACAAGGAAAATCAATCACAAAGATAAGAAGGATGTTCGAAAAGCCGTGCGTTTTATGACCTGGGATTCAAATCTTCAGTTGTCCCTAGCCTTTATTGTTAATTCCTTGCTGCTCATTTTAGGTGCCTCCCTCTTTTTTGGTCATGCATCTGAAATTTCAGCTTTCTCCCAAATGTACAATGCTTTACAGGATTCGACAATAGCAGGAGCGATAGCCAGCTCAACCTTGTCAACTTTATTTGCTCTAGCCCTCTTAGCAAGTGGTCAAAATTCGACCATTACAGGCACTTTGACAGGACAGATTGTCATGGAAGGTTTCTTACATCTAAGATTGCCTCAGTGGCTTATCCGTATCGGTACCCGTATTTTTGCCTTGCTACCTGTGATTATAGTCGCCGTTTTATTTGGACATCAAGAAAAAACCTTGGATCAGTTATTGGTCTATTCACAGGTCTTTCTTTCAATCGCTCTTCCGTTTTCAATTTTCCCCTTGATTTATCTAACCTCTAAAAAGTCACTGATGGGAGAATTCACCAATGCCAAGTGGAACACAATCCTAGGATACGCAGTTTCCATTATCTTAACTATTCTCAATATCAAACTTCTTTTTGATATTTTTTAAACTTGTTCAAATTAGTTTTCGGCACTAGCTTGAAGCTTGATATTGAGATAATAGTAGTGGTTGGTTCATAAAAACATAAAAAGAAGTAAAAAAAGAACAGTGGTAACTGTTCTTTTTATGATTATTTGAGACCGTATTTTTTGTTGAAACGATCCACACGTCCATCTGCTTGGGTGAACTTTTGACGTCCAGTGTAGAATGGGTGTGAGTCTGATGAAATTTCCACACGGATCAATGGGTAAGTTTCGCCTTCGAACTCAACAGTTTCGTTAGAGCGCTTAGTTGAACCGCTAAGGAATTTGTAACCAGTAGTTGTGTCCATGAAGACAACTGGGCGATATTCTGGATGGATATCTTTTTTCATTTTGCAATATTTCCTTTCTGCCATGGTCTCTTTGCGAGCCATAGATTGTTACCTTACTAGTCTATCAGATTCTGATAAGTTTGGCAAGTATTTTATCAGTTTTTAAGCAAGTTTTTTAACTTTTGATAGATGATTTCGTTTTCTTCTAGGCTATAGGAATTGGCGCCACTGGCTAATGGATGTCCTCCTCCGTCGTGTTGTTTGGCAATTTCATTGATAGGGGTCATTTTACTGCGCATACGCACACGGAAGTGACCATCAGCTTGCTCAACAAAGATAGCCCAAGCCTTAACGGTATCGATTCGACCAGGTGCTCCAACAATCGCTGCTGTTTCAGCGTCCGTAACCTTATATTCTTTCAGGATTTCTTGAGTAAGCAGAACGCGTGCGACTCCATTCACATCAACTTCCAAATGATCATAGACAAAACCTTGCAATTTTGCAATCTTGAAGCTCATGGTATCCATTTGACGAGACAACCCAGCAAAGTCAAAATCAACTTCTCGGAGCTGGCCAGCTATTCTAAAGGTACGGGCACTAGTTGACGGGTAGAGAAAACGCCCTGTGTCTCCGACAATTCCTGCATAGAGAAGTCGTGCCGCTTCGCTAGACAAAGTTAGTTGGTTTTCTTGAGCAAATAGAGCAATCATCTCACTGGCACTGCTTGAACTTGTATCCACCCAAGATAGGTCGCCATAAACATCATCATTAGGATGATGATCGATTTTGATGGTGAAATCAGCTTGTTCATAGCGTTTATCATCGATACGAGGACGATTCGCTGTATCACAAATAATAGCAAGGGCTCCTTGGTAGTCACTGTCTTGGACAGTATCCATTTCCGCCATCCAAGTTAGAGTTGGTTCGTTATAACCGACTGCTTTGATGGTCTTTTCTGGAAAATGGTGTGTGAGAAGAGCTTTCAAGCCCACTTGGCTCCCTAAGGCATCAGGGTCTGGTTTCATATGACGATGAATGATGACGGTATCGTATTCTTTGATTTTCTCTAAAATTTGCTGACAAATTTCCATAAATAACCTCAATTCTTTCTCATTTCATTGTAGCACAAGAATTTTTATTTTTAAAATGAAAAAGATATGATATAATGGAGAAAGATAAATTGAGGAGGACGATATGGCATTAGCAAAAATTGTATTTGCCAGTATGACCGGTAATACCGAAGAAATTGCAGATATTGTTGCAGACAAATTGCGTGAATTAGGCTTGGATGTCGATGTGGATGAGTGTACAACTGTTGACGCTTCAGACTTCTTAGAAGCAGACATCGCTATCGTTGCGACCTATACTTATGGTGATGGAGAATTACCAGATGAGATGATGGACTTCTACGAAGATTTGGCTGACCTCAACTTGAATGGGAAAATCTATGGAGTTGTTGGTTCAGGTGACACCTTCTACGACGAATTCTGTAAGGCTGTCGATGACTTTGATCGCGTTTTTGTAGCGACAGGAGCAGAAAAAGGTTCAGAGTGTGTTAAAGTTGATCTTTCTGCCGAAGAAGAAGACATCGAACGCTTGGAACAATTCGCAGAAGAATTGGCTGCAAAAGTAGGATAAGAATCAAACTGCGCTGACTGGAAGGAGTCGGTGCGTTTTTTTATTAGTTATTTTGGGATTTTACTAGCCTATTTAGAAGCTTTTTGATACAATAATTCAAATAAAGGAGAAGACTGTATGAATTTAGATATTATTCGGCAAGAAATTGATCAAATCGACGACCAGATCGTCAAGCTCCTAGAAGAACGAATGCACCTAGTTGAAGGGGTTGTCGCTTATAAAAAAGCATCTGGTAAGCCAATCTTAGATTCTAAGAGAGAAGAAGTTATTTTTGAAAAAGTCAAAAATCGAGTAGAAGATAAGCGCTATCAAGAAACCATTGTTGCGACTTTTTCAGATATTCTTAAACGTTCGCGTGATTATCAGGATCAAAACATCAAATGAAAAGAGAACAATTTTATCCGCTAGGGATTTTTCTAGCTGCCATGTTGGGAGGCCTTGTCCGCTACCTGCTTTCCACTTGGTTACCAGTCAGTCCAGACTTTCCTTGGGGAACCCTCCTTGTCAACTATATGGGCATTTTCTGCCTGGTCTATCTGGTGAAAGGCTTTCTGGTCTATAAGGGAACTAGTAAAGGCTTGGTTTTGGCGCTGGGGACAGGATTTTGTGGTGGGCTAACAACTTTTTCTAGTCTGCTTTTGGATGCTGTGAAATTGCTCGATACCCAGCGTTATCTTAGTTTGGGCATCTACCTACTTTTGAGTATTGGCGGAGGTCTGCTCTTGGCTTATGTTCTAGGGAGGAAGAAATGGTAATCGTTTATCTTGCAATTGCTTGTGGGTTCGGAGCCTTGGTTCGTTATTTCTTTTCCCGCTATAATCAAGCTTCAAAATTACCTTTAGGGACTCTCATAGCCAATCTTCTAGGATGTTTTTTAATTGGCCTACTCTACAATCATGTGGAGTCCAAGGAAGTCTATGCTATCCTTGCGACAGGTTTTTGTGGTGGGTTGACGACCTTTTCAACCTTGAATGACGAGCTGCAAAGACTATTAAGTGACAAGAAGGTGTTTTATAGCTACTTTCTCTTAACTTATATAGGCGGTTTTCTAGCGATTTTTTTAGGAATTCTGCTATAAATTCCTTTACTTTTAGGTGGAAATTTGGTAAACTGTATCTTGTGTGTAATGGACGCACAAAAATACAGTTTATCCGCTGAGGAAGGTTCCTCAAGATTGACAAAGATAGGAGAATAAAATGAATCCATTAATCCAAAGCTTGACTGAAGGTCAACTTCGTACAGATATCCCATCATTCCGTCCTGGTGACACTGTTCGTGTACACGCGAAAGTTGTCGAAGGAAACCGTGAACGTATCCAGATTTTTGAAGGTGTTGTTATCGCACGTAAAGGTGCTGGCATCTCAGAAAACTACACAGTTCGTAAAATCTCTAACGGTGTAGGTGTTGAGCGTATCTTCCCAATCCACACTCCACGTGTTGAAAAGATCGAAGTTGTTCGTTACGGTAAAGTACGTCGTGCGAAATTGTACTACTTGCGTGCTCTTCAAGGTAAAGCAGCTCGTATCAAAGAAATCCGTCGTTAATTCGACTAAAAACTCTGCTCATCCAGCAGAGTTTTTCTCTAGCTCCCTTAGTTCAATGGATATAACAACTCCCTCCTAAGGAGTAGTTGCAGGTTCGATTCCTGCAGGGGGCAGTAATTCAAACAAAAAGCACTGAATGATCAGTGTTTTTTTGTCTTAAAATGGAAACCATTTCAGATGAAAATGGAGGTGTGGTATAATAGACGTAGAATGTTTAGGAGAAAGAAATGAAAAAAGGATTATTTTGGGTTGTTAGTGTAATGCTAATGCTTTTGACACTTTTTGCACTGAATGGATGTACTTTAGGTGAAGAAACTATTCCCAAAAACAGAACAAAAGAACAGTACGAATTTGAAAAAACGTTTGAACCTATGTTTAAATTTTTAGAACAAGACAAGAAA
>NZ_AFUB01000040.1 GCF_000222705.1 Streptococcus mitis bv. 2 str. SK95
ATATTATAAGATAATTTATTTTATTTTTCAAGAAAAGGGAGCTTGAATGTTACAATTCTGTCAGACATTTTATAGTCTATATGCTATAATAAAAGCAAAACACCTAGAAAAGGAAGTCTTATGATTAAACTACTAGCCTTGGATATGGACGGAACCCTCCTTAATGAAGCCAAGGAAATCCCGCAAGCCCACATCACTGCCATTCACCAAGCCATTGAAAAAGGTGTCAAACTGGTTCTCTGTACAGGTCGACCGCTTTTTGGTGTCCTCCCCTACTATAAAAAACTAGGTCTTGACCTCCAGAACGAGTATGTCATTGTTAATAACGGTTGTTCAACACACCAGACCAGTGACTGGGGTCTAGTTGACTGGCAAGAACTTAGTCCAGCTGACATCGAATACCTCTATGACCTAGCAGAAAAAAGCGACGTCCAGTTGACTCTTTTTGATGAAGAACATTATTTTGTCCTCGGTGGTAAGCCTAATCAAATCGTTCAAAATGATGCCAAACTTGTTTTTTCAGACCTGACTGAAATTTCACTTGAAGAAGCCACCAGTGGTAAGTATCGTATGTTCCAAGGCATGTTTTTGGGAACAAAAGACCAAACAGACGATTTTGAGCAGCGGTTTGCTGAGGAGCTCTGCCAACGATTTAGCGGAGTTCGTTCGCAACCTGTCATTTATGAAGCTATGCCACTTGGAACGACAAAGGCTACTGCTCTTTCACGACTAGCTGAGATTTTGAAGATTGAGCCATCAGAAATCATGGCCATGGGTGATGCCAATAACGATATCGAAATGCTCCAGTTTGCAGGACTTGGCATTGCTATGGGAAATGCCAGCGATTATGTCAAATCCCTTGCTAACGACGTCACAGCCAGCAACGAAGAAGACGGCGTCGCGCGTGCGATTGAGAAGTATATTTTATAGAGAAAATTCCCAGTTAAATCCTTAACTGGGTTTTTGACATTTTAAAAATCAGAAAACTTTAGAAACTCTTTAGAATTACTTGAGCTTTCTTTGATTTCTATACCTTATACTAAAGTTAGAAAAATAAATCAAAAGGAGAAAATCATGAAAACAGTACTCGAAATTCATGGACTGACCAAACAATTCGGCCAACAAGCTATTCTTCAAGATCTTAGTCTAACCATAAAAGAGGGGGATATTTATGGTCTAATTGGAAAAAACGGAGCAGGAAAAACTACTCTTATCAAAATCATTACACAATTATTGTTTGCGGACAAAGGTACAGTTTCCCTCTTTTCTAGTCAAGAACAAAATGAGTGGACCAAGGCTTTATCTCGAGTGGGTTCTGTTATCGAATCACCTGTAGCCCATAATCACTTAACAGCATACCAGAATCTGAAATATTATTGTATGATACGTCATATTCCAAATGCTGATAAGGTGATTCATGAGACCTTGGACTATGTTGGGTTGTCAGATACGGGAAAAAAAGTCTTTCGTGATTTCTCACTAGGAATGAAACAAAGACTTGGTATCGCCATTGCCCTCCTATCCAAACCTGATTTCCTGATTCTTGATGAACCCATTAACGGTCTGGATCCTATTGGAATCAAAGAATTTCGCCTAATGATCCAGCGGCTCAATCAAGAGAAAGGAATAACTATCCTCATCTCTAGCCATATCTTGTCAGAACTCTATCTCCTAGCTAATCGTTTTGGTATCTTAGATCAAGGAAAGATTATCCGTGAAATCAGCAAAGCTGAATTTGAAACACTAAGTGAAGATTATATCGTACTTAGAACAAGCGACAAAGAAAGAGCTTGTCAGGTATTGAAAGAACAAATCCAGCTCCAGTTTAAGGTTGTAAACCCTGAAAATGAAATCCATATCTTTGGTAATGAACAAGATGTCAAACAGATTCTTAAACAACTAACTTTGGCCGATGTTGCTATTGATGAGATTTACTTTGCCCGTCAAAACCTAGAAGAATACTTCACCCAATTGGTAGAATAGGAGAAAAATCATGATACACACCATTCAAGCAGATTTTTACCGTCTTTTCCGCTCCAAAGGATTCTGGATTACAGAATTCATTCTCTTTGTACTTATGTTAATGGGTGCTACTATCGGAGCTACAGGACATCTAATGTCAGTAAATACTACACCTGAAACAGAATTTCCGACCAAAGGTTGGGACGGCGTCCAAGCTCTTATCAACGCATCTAGCAATAGTTCAAACCTCGTTTTTCTCTGCATCATCCTGGCATGCCTCGTTCTTGGAGTTGATCTAATCGGCAAACTATATAAAAATAGTTTGACAGTTGGCGTTTCTCGTACCGAGTTTTTCCTTGCCAAAGGCTTTGTACTTGCTAGTATCGCTTTCTTACAACTTATTGTTAGCCTTGTTATTGCCTTTATTCCAGCAACTCTACTAAACGGACTTGGTACGATGCCTGATGGCTTTATCGGCAATCTACTTGTAACCATTTTCCTTCAATTTCTCTGCCTTCTCGCTTGGCTTTCAATTGTTTCCTTCATACTCTATGTTAGTCATTCTTATCTTGCGGTATTTATTGGTTATTTGGTCAGCTCTATCTTACTTTCTATGCCAATGCTTGTTTTCCCAGACATTGAAATTCTACGATATTTAATCCTAGATTTTGCCTATGCTATGACTAGTAATAGTCAATCTATTCTCTATACCATCACGGTTTGCGTTTCTGTCATACTTTTCTTCTCTCTCAGCAGCCTTACCGTTTTCAAGAAGAAAAGTCTATAAAAAATGACCTCCTCTAGACTACTGAGGAGGTTTCTTTTCGTTAAAAATAAATAAATACTGAAAACCATTCGCCATCAGCAACTAGCTTCATTTCCGCTCCAAGAAGATGAACTAATTCCTCAGTAATATAGAGACCTAAACCAGAGGATTCTTCGGTATCTGACATATTTTCAGAATAAAAACGATTGCTGAGATTGTCTATATTCTTGATAGGCTTTTTGACTAGATTATCAATTTCCAAAACAAGCCTATTTTCTTCCTTTTTCAAGGAAAGTCGAGCCTTCTCCTTGCCGTGCTTGAGAACATTTCCAAGGAGGTTTTGTATAATTCGATCAAGCAAATCCTCATCAGTCGTCGTTTTCAATCCTGGTTCAACGTTAAAATCAAGAACAATCTGTGAAGATTGAAAAACGTCGTAATAAGTTAAAGTCTTCTTCGTTATAAAAGTTGATAAATCAAGTTCTTCCAGTTTCGGTTTGACTGCTCCTTCCATCAAATGACGATATTCGAGGAGAGCCTCCAAACGTTTGGAAACCAAATCAAGATGATGGGCTATTTTGTTTAAGGTTTCTGGACTATTATCGGGATGTTTTATTAGTTGCTGAGTATATCCTGAAGCGATTGTCAAAGGTGTCCGAATATCATGAGCGATGTTACTGATTGCCATATCTAGGGTGTGTTTTTCACGCTTCATGATTAGCTGATTTTGCTCCACTTCTTGAAATAGATTCTCAATTTGGTTATGTAGACGCAAAATGGTCTTTGAAAAGAAATTTACCCCGATCCTCTTCATGCTACCAGAGCGAATCTTTTCTTCGATTTGTCTGCTTAAATCTCTAATTGCTATATGATAGCGAATCAAAGAAATCGCTAGAATGATGTTGATAAGGAGCAACAGAGATATCAAAATATAAATCATTACTTGTCTCCTTTTAATCGAACACCAACTCCCCAAATGGTTTCGATGTACTCATGATTTGGATCCAGTTGATGCAGTTTTTTACGGAGATTGCTTAGATGGGTGTTGAGCGTATTATCTCCAGGTAGGTAACTTTCTTCCCAAATCAATTCATAGAGTTCTTCCTTGGTGAAGATCTTTTTAGGATGCTGGAGCAACATTTGGAGAATCTGACACTCTTTCTTTGCAAGACGAATCGTTTCAGTTGCGCTACTTATTTCAAAACTATCCGCATCAAACTGGATATTTTTTAAGTTTTGTAGGAGGTTTTCAGTTTTTCTCTGGTTTTCTGACTGATATTCACCGCTTTGGCGTAACTGCACGGTGACTCTGGCAAAGACTTCGTTCAAATCAAAAGGTTTTACTATATAATCATTGGCACCGTCTAAGAGATATTGGCTGATAAGCTTTTTATCACTTAAAGCAGTGAGCATGATAACTGGGGTCTGACTAGTTTCTCGAATGGCTTGCAAGACTTGGTCGCCATTTTTCCCTGGAAGCATGATATCTAGCAGAACGAGATCAATGCCACCTTTATCAAATTGCATGATACCTTCCGTACCAGAAAAGGCTTGAATCACCTCGTGCTCCTCAGTGAGAAGTGTTCGCAAAATTTCTTGGATTTCATTATTATCTTCAATAACCAATATCTTAGCCATAAACATCGTCCTTTCTAAAACTATTATAACATGTTTTATTAGGATTTCCAGACACAGAAAAGCTCCTCTCACATTTTAAGTAAGAAGGAGCTAATGGAAATTGAATCTACTTAACCAAATAAGCAATCAAAGTTATGATCCATAGATGAGCTGGGTAGAAAATATAAAAGAAATACTTATTCCATATAGTTTGTTCACCACGTTCCCCATTATACAAGGCCATAAAAGGAAAGACAGTGATAAAGAGCCAGTCAGAATTGTAAAGCATCATTTCCAGTGTTTGGTACCAAGAGTCATAGATTTGGATGGAAGTCACTAACAGAAAGGCCCAAAGGAGAGTATAGAGAAGATTTCGCACTCCCTTACGATTTCGACAAGAGTAACTAATCAAGAGAAATGGTAACATGGTGATGCCGCCCTCAGTAAAAAGACAACCGAAAATCAAGAGAACCGCAACTCCAATCCGACGCCACAACTTCTCCTTTTCATCCAACTCTTTTCTGGGAAAACCAAGCCAAAGCATGGTGACACCGATGGCCAAAGTCAAGAAAATATTGTTATTAACCATTACTCCCTTAGAGGCGAATAGGGCATTGAGCAGGCTATTTCCTGCGAACATGATAAGAGCCCAACTCCAGAGACGGATGAGATAGTCTTTCAGATTTCGAGTATGGATAAAACCTTCCATAGCCATATAGGCAAACCAAACTCCCACACAACGGGTCATAGCATGAAAGATACCTTCCCATAAGGGAGGTACTAGCCCAGTGATATGGGGGATATGGTCTAAAACCATTATAGCTGCCATCAGGTACTTCAACTGCGTTGCATTCCATTTTTTCATAATAAACCTCTTTCATTTTGATCTACATAGAGTATAGCATACATTTCCACGCATAATCGTACACCCATCTTACATTTAAAAAGCCTATCTTACATTTTTGTAAGACAGGCTTATAGCAACTAATTTTTATAAAAGAATATTATTTAATTTTATGCTTATTCATTTTTTCTTGGAAAATGTCTGTAATGATTTGGCGCAATTCTTCTCGTTCCTTCTCAGGAATTTCACCACTTCTCTTGGCAACTGCATAGAGCTCTGGATGTTCGATGGAAATTCGCTTTATTGTCCGAGTTGTTGCGTGTTTTCTCACAAAAAATGGGATGCGTTTGATCCATTCCTGAGGTACTAGGGCAAGGATTTTCGCAGCAGTTTCCTTATCGCTAATTTCAGATGTTGTCAGTCCCTGCTTTATCATTTCCTGTTCTTTTTCAGTAAAATCTTTTAATTCCATGATTCTTCTCCTAGTTAGTAAATGACTCTATGATAGATTATATACTAATCTTGACCAAAGTACAAATAGAACCACGTCCAAAGACTATAGTAGTTTACCATTTCCTTCAATCGTCACGCGCTACTTCTCCAACTAGCTCAAAATCTATCATATGGTAGTTTTCATCCAAGCGAATTAAGGAAAAATACTCATTCCAAAACAGGTGGTCACTGGGACTTTTCCACTGGATACCATACCATAGTTGGGTCGAGTCTACAGGATGTGCAGGCGGAACTGACCATAATTTATCACCAAAGGTTGTTCGCATGGTTCCTTCTTCAATTCTAGTCAGTAAATCCACACCATCCAGCTTATAGGAGATAGCTTTTGATTTTGCTGCTTTGATACGATCTTCATCTAGTTTAAACTGGATAATTTTACAGTCCTCTAAGGCGGTTTCTTTTATTTCATCTCCGTATAAGGCAATACTTCCAAGGATTAAACCATCTTTGCCAAGAAGATAGGGAGCATACGACACAGCATTGCTATCTTGATGAAAACCTTTTTCGATAAAAATACTCTTATTAGCCTGGTATTTCTTGATTTTCCCCGAAGAAAGAGCCTCATCATAATCGTTACTAAAGCTGTCATTCTCCCTGATGTAGATGTCAAAACCTTCTTTTAGAAGGTCACTCACACTTGTTTGCGTTAGTGTGATCGGTTTGTCATCTATCATCAATTCTGGAGCTTTGGGTGGCAACCCTATCTGACCATAAGCTATCATAAGAAATAAAGCCACCATAAAAGAAACCACAAGTGCGATCATCGCTTTTCCCGTGCGTTTTCTAGCATTAAAAAGTGCCATAATCGGTGGTAGGATGACAATTTTTGCCAGGATAGCATTACCAGTTCCTCCCCTACTCATTATTTGGACTACAAAAACACCAGCAAGCGCAATCATCGACAAATAAACTAGAAGCTCGCCAAGCCCCATCTTGTCTGTACGAGTTTGTTCATTTACTGGCTCATCTAAGACAGATTTCCCATTCACTACCAGCCTTTTGAGGAAGAAATACATTCCGAGTCCAATCCCCAAAAATGCCAATGCAAGAAAAGCCAGCGAACTGATTACAACTATTCTACCCATCTCAATTTTCTCCTTAGTTTATACATTCAACCTTTAATTTCTTTTTCAAGGTTCTATTCGCAATCAGTAGCACAAGCAAAAGAAAGGGCGCTCCATTAAGAACAAATATGGGGAAAGCCTTGATAGCAATCCATAATATCGTCCCTTTTTTCTCAATCCAACTACTCCCCCAATCACCATTGATCAATGGAAATAGTGATTCTATGTAACCTTGATACCATAGAAAAAATGGATTTTGGGAGCAATTCGCATTCAGCCAGATAATTATCAAGCAAAACAGAATCAAGTAGACCAGACCGACAAATACACTAATCCGTCTGGTGGTTTTTGTCGCCTGCTGACAGATTCTTTCTTTAGTCTCTTGATTAATGCCTTCAAGACCACTATTCTTGCAAGCTTCCTTTTCAAATCTGTAGAGTAGATACCGATAGAGGTAATCCTTTCGCATATTGCCTTTCATATAAAACCTCGTCTAAAGCTTGGAGAACGAATTAAAAATCATTGTTTAGACTTCTAATCTCAAAGAATTGCAGTCTAGATAATTTGTGATCATTGGTGAAGGAAACATAGGGCTCTTGTTCAGAGCATATCGACATACCATGTTTTTTCATCGCCAAAACCATAGAATTTCTCATCAATCAACCATTTGCCATCTATCAACCTAAGCACAAACTTATGTTTCATTTCCAAAGCTTCCTCATAGTATAGTATGACTGTTGCCAGATCCCCTTTTCGCATGGTAAACTGAACGAAAAAATCCTCGCCCTTTAAATACGAATACTCACTTGGATGACCATAGGAATTTCTAGATCCTTTTGAGAAGCATTTTTCACTTACACAGCCATCCAGGAGAGCCAGATAGCGTTGATGGTATTCGTCCATCAGTTCCTTCCACTCGGGATGGATCTGATGTGAAGGTATCTTGAGTAGCCTTTTTTCAGCATCGAGTTCCTTGTTGCGTTCATAGATTTCTTCTTCCAAAAAGGTTAATTTCTGTAATAATTCCAATAAGGGAGGTAAAAGTTCATCTACCATTTTTTTGTATTTTTCAGGGGTGCTTTTTAACGTCAGTTCCATTATTTTCTAACCTCGATATTCATGTGTCAGTTCTGCCAATTCACTATCAGACAAAGTCCCATCAGTATAGAGTTTTTTCAACAACTTATCATCAAATTCAAAAGAATAATATTCTGTCACAAATTCTTGAAATCGTTCGAACGTGTCAAAGATGTAGGCCAATAGCCAGGCTCCGTCATTATGATTCTCAATATTATTTTGATGAATGGCACCATCATACCAGATACAAAATGTCGTTTCTTCCCTTTCCTTCAAAGTTAAAAGATTTAGCCATTTTTCGTCAATACCTTCATAAATTCTGTCGCTAATGTCCTGATTCCATTGGTCAG
Source organism: Streptococcus mitis bv. 2 str. SK95 (assembly GCF_000222705.1). Classification (GTDB taxonomy): domain Bacteria; phylum Bacillota; class Bacilli; order Lactobacillales; family Streptococcaceae; genus Streptococcus; species Streptococcus mitis_AY. The sequence continues at coordinate 8,194 of NZ_AFUB01000040.1, forward strand.
CTGCCAACTGATTGAGACTGCTTTCATGATCAAATCCCTTTATCAAGATGACATCTTCTGTAAAAATCACATCCAAAGAATCCCCAGCACCGTTATCAATGCTGTATCGGTTAGTAAGGTCCGTTTCTTTCTTTCGTATCAATCTCAGATAATCTTTGGATGGATCTGTTAAATAATCATCCAAAACATACAAGGCCTCAAGGCTTTTTTGCATATTGTCCCGGTCTAAGTGCTTCATATCTCACCTTTTCTACCCATCTTTTCCATTACTTGCTAAAATCGCATGATTTATATCGGGAAGAAACAAATCCTGAAATCGAAATCTGAGGGATATTCCATTCATTAGCTAGGTAAATGCTACATTCAATTTCATCTCCTTTAGGAGTCCTTGCAATAAATTCGTATCTTCCTAATTCTTCATTGTTTCTATTTCTTTCAATCCTTTCGAAATAGCTTTCTTTAAAAAACTTCTGAAACGCTTCCCAAATCAGCTCTGCCTCATCAATGGATAATTCGACTTTTAGACCATATCCCAATCCAACCTTACATCTCATCTTTCGACCCGTTTCATCAGCTTTGCAAGTTTTTACGCTTCCTTTATTATATACCCAATCCATACTGTCTAATTTATTGATTTTTCTGACCAACAAGTTTTTAAAATCGGTCATTTGTCCCAGAAAGTATTTGTTTGCAATTTCAAAAATCTCTAAATTCTCCAAAACACAATTCCTTTCTTATAACCTCGAAACCTTCTTGATTAGCTACTCTAATAACCTAATCTGCATCTACCCAGAGATGGTATTTCTTACAGTGAAGACATCTAAATAAATAGCCACAAAGGGAGCCATCTTTTACAAGATAATCTTCTACATCTGCAAACTCATCGCGCGCGTGGTATTCTGCTAATACTTCATCAGCAATATCCATTGCCTTCAACTCTCGAGTTCCTACCGTTCCCAAATAGGCACAGTAATCATCACAGCATGAGAGCCAATATTCTCCCTGCCAGCTTAGGTATCCTGGTGTTTGGTAGAAAAGCATATTGTTTTTCTCTTCATCTGGCTCTCCGGTCCATTCTGCTTCTTGAACAAATTCCGCATCGAATTTTCTCGCTGCTTCCCCATTTGCGATGCACATCGGACAGAGATAGTCGACATCATCGATACAGTAAGGCCGCATAGCATAATAAACACTCGATTTTTTACCGCAGCAAGGACAGATTTGTTCTTCTCCCTCCACAAAGGCATCTGTAGCCAGTGGATCAGGATGATAACGAAAATACGGTAAATCTTTCAAACATTCCTGTCTCTCTGCTTCTTCTACCACTGTTAGTGGACGTGGCAAAGCAAAAACATCCCCACGATTGTTACTCAACTCTTGTAAAGTGGCAAATTTCTTCAGTTGTTTTCGGTCTGCTTTATCAAAGATATTCGAAAACACTCTAAAAGCACTCTCCATCATACCAAGTTTTTGATAAAGATCCACCAGTACCTTCTTTGCTTCTATTTCCTCAATCTCAGAGAGTCTATCTGCAAATTGATAGAGAGCTAAAACACTTGATTTGTCACCATCTTGAAGATTGAAATCCTCTTTTAAACGTATCCATTCTGTCAGATATTCTTTCATTTTATCACCTTATTTTATACTTTTAATTTTAGACAAGTTAGTAAATTTCACAAATAACCTCTCTAGTAGCTTGAAACTGTTTATCGAATTTCACTAGCAGGTAAAGTGGCCCAGCCGGAGAGTCACCGGCATCATATCCTAGAGCAAATTCGCCATAAGAAGTGTTATTATCAAAGATTAGCTCAGTTAATTCCAGTTCTGAAATAGCTTCATCAGGCCAGTTATCTTGAATAACCTTTTGAGCTTTTTTATCTAGCTGCTCCAAGTCTCTGTAGAGCTTAGACATCAAATCACCCGATAACAAGAGTAGATCCTGTTCACAATAGCCTGTAAAATGAATATTTATGGTTTTATTAAGACATCGCCCTAAAAAATTGATCTCCGAATCATTATTTTCCCAGTTTCTTCCCTTCCATAATGCCAATAAATCTTTTTTATCTCATGCCATCCTCGATTAATATTGGATCTTGGAACCCTTTATATATAAAACACTTCTCGTCTTTCTTCTATTATACCACTTAAAAGACAAAAGCCTGTAGTTTCAGTGTACTGCAGGCTTACTATGTAGAAAGAAACAATGATGACAACAACATTCATACATTTCAGGTGCTGATATTGATAATATGTTTCTTTGTAGTTTTAGAGCTGCAGAAACTTATCTATCAAATAACTCTCGAATGTTTCTATATAATTGATCCCTAATGCTTACTTAGAAATCTAATAGCAGATTTTTTGGCCTTTTCTATTTTTTCAAGATCCATATTTTCTACTGCAGAAGATGGTATCCATCTCTTGCCAAATAATATTTGAACTGCTTCTATCATCAAACCACAAGCATAAGGATCTTTTTCTTCGGTAATAGCTTGAATAAAACTGGCCTTTGCTTCTTTTGATATGATTTCTACTTTTACTCTATGAAAGGACAGTTGCATGAGACTTGTCGCAGACCATGCACGACAAAGAGCATCTGCATCATCTAGCATTTGTCTTGTCAAAAGACCAATTTCTTTTTCTGTTCCTACCCAACCTAAAGCTATGACCACCTTTTGACGAAGAATAGTATTCTTTATATCTAAAAGTGAAATGAGAATAGGAATCAGTTGGTCACAAAGCGACCAATAAAAATCTCGATGCTTTGATTTAGAAAGGATTTCTGCTATAAGATACGCAGTCAATACACTTTGTTTTTCATCTTTAACTTCATCCAACTGTTCAAATAAAACTCTAATCCATCTCTTCCATGTTTATCAAAGCTACCTTCTAAATGCAGGTTTCTACCTTCATTCCAATCTTTGCAAATCAGTTCATAATGATATGCGATTTCTTGGGAACTACCCAAATTAGCTACAAATTTGATTCTTTTACCAGAAGGAAAGCTTTCATTTTCCAAGTCAAGATATGCTTTTTGTAAATCTTCTTTATCCATTTTTTGCCTCAAGCTGTTTTATTCTTTTAGAAACGTTTGATAAATCTTTTAACAAATAGTGACCATGACGTTACCATTGAGCTCTAAAATCTTCTTGTAAAAATCTTTCATTGCTTGGAAATACTCGCAAATTTCTTCTTTAATCTCTTCCTCTTCGTCATCATAATCCCAAATATCAGGATAAAGATCTGCATTTTTACAAGCTTGCATACTAAAATGCGCCATGGCTTCTTCCATATCAAAGTTTTCCAAAGCTGAACAAATCTCTGCTACTTTTGTTTTTTCTGTATAGGCAATATATTCCGCGACATTTTCAAGTGGCGTCACACCCAAAACAGCCACGCTCAAAGGATCATTTTCACTAGGATTTGAAGTGCCAACACCTGTAAGCACAAAATGAAGAACATCCCACATTTTATCTATATCAAGTAGAAGTTCTTCTTCCTCTACTATCTCAAATTGATCATCTTCTTCAGCATTAAAACTTTTCATTTGATGTAAATACTGATCATTGATATATCTATAATTAGCAATCATTCCCATTTGTTTTTCCTCCAAAATTTCTATGTTGAATGGCATTTTTATATAAGCTCAATTTCGCTCAGGTTTAGTTTTTGCCTGATTTATTGTATCCTCAGATGTTTTCCCTATAAAGTGTTATAATAAAGGTGTATCCAAAATGTGGATTATAGTTTAAAAAGGAGAATAGCGATGGGCTTTTTTATATTTGCTTTGACTTTTTATTTTATTTTTTTCCTATTCTTAGTCTGTACGATTTATCTCTATTTTAAACTGGCGAGTGCCGTTAGAGCCGGCGAAGAAGTTCCTAAGTGGATGTATCAGTTTGGGCAAGGTTTTCAAGGACGCTACCATATTGAATATGAAGATATCACTAATAGGGACGCTCTCAAGGAAGTAAACCTATTTATTTTCTATTTTGTTCTGGCTAATATCCTCACTTTAGTGGCGCTGTATGTTAAAATGGACAATTTTTCAGCAGCTCTTTATACTTGTTTAAAGGCTCAATTTGCCATTGTTGTAGCAAGTATGCTGTTTAGACAGTTTGTCAACTTGGTAATATTTATAGTAAGCCGTTCAAAGAAAGAACATGGTCCCTATTCATCAACCAATGCGGTTGTTGGTGCTATCTTTTTGACTACTTTCATCTTTACTTTTTGCATCTTCATTACTGGCTTCCCTGCTCAACCTTTTGGAATACAAATCAATAAGACCAGTGTGGTGGTCGGAGAAACAAGGGCTTCAGAACTACTGGACCAGGGGTTCAGCTTTACTGGAAAAAATCCTGAGAGCGAGATTGTGAACAAGCGCAATGACCACTTCTACTACGGAGAACTGCTTGAAATAGTCCGAGATGGTAAATCTTATGGCCTTATGAGCATTACACCAAAGTGGAAAGACTCTGATAAACTCGAGAACTGCGTGGTCACGTACTATGAAATCTCAGCAGACAGCCCGCAACTCTCCCAAGTTAACATCAATAACCAAGACCTCTCCAAACTCACAATCACTGATTTTAAAACGAAAAACTTAACAGATATCTTTTCACTAAAACCTGCTGACGCTAAAGAAGTGAAGCAGGACACCTACTTCAGTCTGAGGCTGCAAACTGCCGACTATGTACTATGGAACAGCTATCAATTTGTGGCGAATTTCAATAGTGATCAGTCCCCTAATCGATACGGAGTAAGAGCCCAGCATACAATCTGGGAGTGAGAAAATCCCTACTCCTGATAGGATAATGTAACGCTGTCTATCTCTTTGAAATAGATCTTCATCTTAAATAAAACCCTTATATTTTTATAGGGAACTCCGTCGCTCTCCTCTTCACTAGTGGAGGGCCTTTTTGTTCCAAGCATATCATATAAATCAGCAGTTAATTCTTTTCTTTTATCAAATTCAAAATAGACATCCCCAATATACATACTTGCCGGATCAGAGATGACAGCCTTCATCAACGTTCCCTCTAAAACAGAACATTCCTTATCACTTAGATTTTTGACCTGCACTGTAACTTTTGTATAATACTCCAGACTATTATCATTATAGTCTTTGGACAATATATAGTTTTCGCTATTTTCTCCAGGTTGCAACTTGATCTTTTGAAGTTCTTCTACTGTGGTAGATGATAATTCGAAATGCTTATATAAGCAATCATCGAGTGTGTCGCTTCCTAGTACAAAGGAGGTCGTGTTTACTACAAATACAAATCCCTTTGAATTCTCAGGATGTGTTCGTAGTTGGGGTTCCAATTCTTGACGAATTTCCTCAAAAGGTCTTATGTTTAATTTCCCATTTTCTGCATTGCAAACTTGTCGATAAATACCGGTATCGATTGACCCATCAAGATTCCTCCTCGAGCTCTTTAATCGAATACCACTGATATCCATTCGTACCCCGAAACAATCAGTTTCTACTAAAATAGGATACTTCAGGCTAGTATAGTTGATAAAGTCCAACATCTTGTCATAGGATTCTTTTAGTTGATCTAAATTTGTTACTTCTGTAGAATAGACAAAATTTACGGGATGCAGATAGGACAGGACATCATCACCTAGATTATGATCTTCTTTATACTCCGCAAGAGCTCTTGTGCAGAAGGTTTCTTCAAAATCAGAATGAATAAAAGGTGATCCCATTGCTAGCCAATCATGGGACACACTACAAGTAAAGGGAATATTTGGATAATCCTTCAATGTCACAAACCAATAATAGGGATGACTGGGATCTTCTTTCATCACATAAGTATTTTCTCCGTAGACGTTATTGAGATATCGAACCAGTCGCTCTTTGTCTTCTTTATGCGAGGTACAGGCACTTAGTAGAAGGGCGCCAACTATAATAATAAATAGACAGGAAATTTTTTTAAATAGTTTCATTTTTTCCTCTTCCTTGCTATCTAATCAATATTCTCTACGATAAAGGGACTTTTATAAGTTGAATTCTTTGACTTGCTTCCTTCTAATGATAGATAGTATGAGTGGATAATAAACTCTTCACTTCTTCAACACTAGTTTGACTATTTAAATTCGAGTAAGTTACACTAGATTGAGTAAACTCAGATTTGAATTGTATTTTTTCACACTTTTCTCTTGTAATTAACTGTAACTCACCGCACTCTAGCATCTGCAACCTCTGCGATATAAAATACTCTCATCAAATAAATTTGCTCAAATCGTCAAATGAATAATCTTTATAGATTTGATTTGATTTAAGTACAGAATCAGTTGTAACAGACAAGTTTTCCAGTAATGTTTCCGCATTTAGTCCTTCTGGTAAAGAAATCAATTCTCCAGCCATGTTTTCCTGTCTATGCGCAGTAAATAGAAACTCCCCTTTTTCCCAATCTATTGCAAAATCATTCATCACTTCAGATTTGGATATGTCTAACAATTCTTCCTGCTGTGCTATAAAGTTTTCATAGATAAATTCATAAAGTACTTCTTTATCTATTTTCACAACTCTAAGTGTGTTGGCATCCATTGATTTTCATACTCCTTTTAAACCGTGACCCAATTATTGTTTTAACATGAATTGATTTGATAACTAAAATTATAATAGATCCACTTCAATACCAGCCACATCGAAGATTTCTTTCACGCTATCAAAATTGCTGCTTAAAATAGTTGCTTCTTTCAAGTTTGGAAATTGTTGCAGTTCGGATAAACTGAGCTCATTTAATTCAAATGTTCCATCTTCTCCATCCCATTGCGGAATGATATTCATATAAATCTCATTTCCACCATCCATGTAAATTTCTTTGACCTCTTCAGCATATTTCTTAGGAATAGATAAGGCTTCAAAATACTCAAGAGCAGGTCTTATAACTTCCATGCTTTCAGTATCAATCTCTTCTTCACTGTATTGATCAGCAAAATCATAAATATCAAAAGATGATTTTAATACTTGTAAATCGTACATTAAGACCTGAATGACGGCCAATTTAAAGTTTAAATGATCAAAATGGAGGATTTGTTCAGAATCCATCTTTGTTCCATCATTTTCTAAATCAAGTTTCTTTTCAGAAACAGTCTGATTTTCTTTAGCCTTGTCATGTGACTCCTGATTGAACCACTTGTTTCTTTTTCGCTTAAAAAAACTAAACATGATTTCTCCTTACTAAGTTTCATCTAAATAAATTTTTACTTTGAGGTATTCCTTTTCTTTAGCATCGGCAAAGACCTCAGAGTTCCGAATATAGTCAAAGATATTCTCATCAAGATCTTCGTCCCAGATAGACTCGCTGAACTCTGCATTCTTACTGGTCGGCCTATAGAAAATAGCTAAATGGACTTGATAAAATTCTTCATCATCATTAGGAACTTGTCGAACCAAGGAGATTTGGAACAAGGGATCGTTTGATAACCTAGTAAATGTTCCCGTTTCAAACAAAATCATTTCCTCATCAAATGGTGTGCCACACATTTCTTCAAAGACATTCACCATATCTTCCAAATACATTTGGTCAGTGATCTTTTCTTTTAAAGATTGGACTAGATGGTTCATCGTTCTCTTCTTTCTAAGATTTTGCCTCTGGTATTTCCTTTATTATACTACATAAACAGAAAAAAGACTGGAACGAATGGTTGCCCATCATTACAGTCTTTCTTGTATAACAATTGGAAAGTTTTCTGAGATTACATCTAGCCCAAAATTAATACCAAGAATTTGAAAATGGTGAATCGGCTGAGGATAATGGTTTTTGATTTGATTCTTAAGGTTGCTATTAGTGACTTCCCACAAAACTCCATCAGGTATATGAGGCTGTTTTTCATCACTTTCAAACTTTTCTTCATAAGGATTCAAATTCCAACCTTCATCTATTGCTCTGCAAAACAATACTTTTCCAAAATCAAGATAATAAATATTCTTTTGATTTTTCAAACCATATAAAGAAACCTTGAGATGATTATCTCTGGATAGTTGACATCGCAATTCATACCAATCATATTCAATCTCATTATCAATCTTATCCCACTTCATTTTTCACCACCTCTTCTATCTGGATATCACCACTTTGCCCCTCATAGAGAATGATGTCAATAAGTAAATTATTAGTAAGAACCCGATAGTGCTCAAGTTCTTGTTTGTATAGTACTCCTCCTGCATTATGGACAATTTGTTCAATTAAAAAACTATTTTCAATTCTGTAGAGAGGATATTCAGCGCCTTTGCTTGGATTGACTGGAGTATCCCAAATTACCGAAGCTAAATTTCTATCAATAATTTGATAGAAATGACTAAAAGGAAAACGTACCCGTACTTGGCGTTTGTCTCCCGTTAATACAATTGTAGCTAGTTCAAAATCAGTGTTTTCACTAAATTTTGCTTCAGCTTGATAGCAATCTTTTTCAACATTACCCCAAGTTACCCGTCGCTCACTCCTTGTTTTGTCTCGAAGAATATTTTTATAAGGCATCTGTTTATTGCTCACTTTCTTAGTTTTAATATTTTTACAGAAACTTCAGCAAGGAAAAATTCTAAATAATGTTATATTAAACCATCGTATCATCCTAAAATACAACAAATCCTTTTGGCAAAATTACCAGTTGCTGCTCCAATTCTTGGTAATGACTTGCTAACGCTACAGCATCACTGTTTTCTACAAGATAGTTTTTAGTTGATTGGTTAAAAATTGCTCGGAGATTTTGCCCGTCATGATTCCATTCCAGAGATAGCACATCTGGCTTGATTTCTTTCAGGTTGTAGGTGCCATGTTGGATAATGTCTGAAACACTCTTGCGAAGCTGAATCAATTTCTTCATGAAATGAAGCATCTCATTGCTGTCGGAAACACGTTCCCAAGGCATAGCACGACGACAATCTGGGTCTGGCCCTCCGTCTAACTCTAACTCGGTTCCATAGTAGAAACACGGTGTTCCTCTTTGTAAAAAGAGGCAGGCTAGGGCAGACTTAACAAGTTGGCTATCTCCCTTGGCAGTAGTCAAAATACGCTCCGTATCATGCGAATCCAAGAGATTGAACATCACTTCCGAAATCTGCTGTCTATAGTACATAGACTGGCTATTGATTTCATCGATAAATTGATAAGGCTTCTTAACCCCACGCAAGAAATAATCCTTGATACTGTCAGAGAGAGGATAGTTCATGACTGCGTGAAATTCATCGCCATTTAGCCAAGGCTGAGAGGTGTGCCAGACTTCTCCAAGAATATAAAGATCAGGCTTTTTAGCCAAGACAGCCTTACGGAAATCTCTCCAAAATTGGTGGTCGACTTCATTCGCCACATCTAGGCGCCAAGCATCGATATCAAACTCTTCAATCCAGTAGGTCGCAACGCTCAACAAATAGTCTCTCACTTGAGGATTTGCCGTATTGAGCTTAGGCATATAGCTCTCAAAGGCAAAGGTATGGTAGGATAGTTCTCTTTTATTAACGAGATTTTCTTTAACGACTGGAAAGTCTTGAATATGGAACCAGTCTTTATAAATAGAATCTTCACCATGTTTGAGAATATCCTGCCACTGTGGAGCTTGGTCTCCGATATGGTTGAAAACAGCGTCCAGCATGATTTTCATGCCTCTCTGATGGGCTTGATCTACCAATTTACGGAAAGTTTCCTTGTCTCCAAAATGATGGTCAATTTCGAAATAGTCCGTCGTATTGTACTTGTGATTGCTTGGGGATTCAAAAATCGGACAGAGATAAAGACCTGTAATACCTAAGTCTTGCAAGTAATCCAGATGGTCAATAATCCCCTGTAAATCCCCACCAAAGAAATCGCTCGTCTTTGGTTTGATAGATGAATCCCAAGCTAGCGCCCCTTCTGGTGAAATCTCAGGATTGCCATTTGCAAAGCGTTCTGGGAAAATCTGGTACCATACCGTTTCAGCTACCCAGTCAGGAACATGGCAAGCATCAATCTCATGGATATAAGGAATTTTAAATCCGTTTCCTTCGTAATGAAGGTTTTCTAGTGTGTTTTCAACACATCCCTTATCACCATACAGAATTCTCTGACCTTGCTTATCTTTGAGTTCAAAGAGATACTGGAGTCGTGCATAGCCGACCGTAACCTCTACTTGCCAGTAATCAAACAAAGCATCGGAAGTTACTTTACTCATCTCCTTACTATCTTCATAACGGTCCTCTATAAAAATAAAAGGATCTCCATAATGCAAGTTGATACTTGCGATATCTCCTCTTTTCGTTCGAATGCGAATGTGCATTGTCTTATCTTTATAAAGATAAGCATACTCCGACTCTGGCCTGTGGTAAATGGCTGTTAATTCCATTGTTCTGTCTCCTAGTTTACTTTCATTCATCTTATTGCGCAAACGTTTTCATAATTGTGATTCTAGTATACTACTTTCGTATTTTATTTGCAAGGCTTGTCCGTAGTTTCAAGTGGTTTGTTTCTATAAATAAAAAAAGCAGCCAGTCATACAACTTACTACTTTTCATATGATAATTTACAAATGTCTTTCCAGCCACTCAATTTTTTTAAAATCCTTATTGTTATTGTGGTCATTTCGATAGGAATCTTGGGAAGAAGCCTTGTAAATACTTAAAAACTGTTCTAAACTTGGAACGCGAAAAGTGATGTTTTCGAGATGGATCAGCTCTATATCCGACTCCGAAACTCCTGCAAAATCAGGTAAAGAATCGATACTTCCGAATTCAACACTCAGACCATCTTTTTGGAATTCATGCTCATGAATATCTATTAAGGCGTAGCCTAAGTCTTTCATCACTTTCATTATCTTGTCCCAGTCATAAATTCTGAGATGATCAGGTGCTTCCCAACCTCTAGGGTCACCAGAGACATGAACGTCAATGTCAGATGGCTCCCAATTTTCTTTCGTTCTAAACTCTAATCCCAAAGACCCCATCAGTGTCGGTATAATTCCGACTTGGTTTAAATATGAACAAATTGTTCGAAATTCATCAAATAGAGAGTTCATTCCTCCTCCAATCGTTGATATAAAATTTGATTTCTCACTAAAAGATAAACTAGTTTTTACCTTCTACTCTTTCGGTTTTGAAAATACTTCTACTCGTTGAGCTAGGACTTTGATTTCTACAGGTAGGTTATCCGATTTATCGCCGTCAACATCTGACTCCAACTCACTATCTGAAGAGATCTTAATAGTACGCGCTCTGATATACTCAATATTATCATTGCCGACAACATCTCCTTTTAGTAAATCAGGAATGACGGATAATTTAGAGAATATAGAAGCATCTTTTAGAATTAAAATATTAGCGTAGCCATCCTTGTCTTCTTCAAAGATTTTCTTATCAGCGAAGTAATTTGTCAAGAGAACCAAAACATGACTAGCTTCACCATCATAATTTCCATTTTCTGTCTCAATCTTAATGTTAAAGACCTGATCTGTCATGACAGACTTCATGGTATTTACAGCGTAGGCTAAAATACCGAATTTTGTCTTGTCCTCAATCTCCACATTGTGAATCGCCTCAGGCAGAGAACCGATACTAAAAATATAACCAAAATAGTTATCATTTGCTTTACCGATATCAATCTTGTTGGTTAAATTAAAATCGAGTTCATCTATCGCGCCATCAATGTCTTGATTGATTTCCAAAAGTTTCGTAATGAGGTTACCCGTACCGCCTGGGATAATCCCTAACTTAGGAATGTAGTCTCTCTCAGCAATACCAGAAATGACTTCATTGACAGTCCCGTCTCCACCAAACACAACCACTGCATCGTACTGCTCACGTGAAGCCTCCTCAGCAAAGTATGTTGCATCCAGCGCTTTTTCGGTAATTTTTGTTTCCACATGCTCAAAATAATCTTTGGCTTTATTCTCCAGCTTTTCCTTATAATCCAAAGCCTTTTCCCCACCAGAGGTAGGGTTGATAATTAACATTGCTTTTTTCATTGATTTTCTCCTTACATATAATGCTATTATATAATGAAAACTCAGAAAAAAGAACTTTGACGTACTGGGCATTAATGTATAATAGCTAGTTTAAAATTCAGATTATCAAAAGCAAGTCACTTCTATTTAACTACCTCGCCATACTCTTTTATTTTATCAGCATATTCAGTCAAAAGTTTTTTTGAATAAATTTTTTCATTACTTGAATTTCTAACTTCTTTCCAAAGAATAGAAGCTACTTTTAGTTTATTCGAGTAGTTGGCACTATTTTCGTCTGCACAGAAATCCTTTAAAAACTGATTCCATTGACAAACCGAATGGTCATACTTGGCATAATCTGAATTTCCATAATAAACTTTTAGCATATCTTGAATTGTAAATCTCAAATCATGTTCTCTTTTGACTTTTCTCCAAGCAGTAGCCATATCAGCAGTAAATTTAAAGGGTGAAACATCAGTTAAAGTTGAGAAATATTCTCTAAAGTGTGCATTAAAGGAGAATCCGCATTCAAGTAAGGGCGTATCTAAAGCAACGACTTCTACTTGTTTCTTTTTCCTTTTTATTGATGATTTTTTAATCAAATTCCCCTTAAAGTAATGCTTAATAATATCATTAAGTTCCTGTTTTGTCCCTCTATATTCAAGCCCTAATGACTTGCATATCTGTGAAAGTTCATCTCGATACCAATAGTATTTATTGAACTCATCAAACGATGTGATTTTATCAAACTCAGGTCTGCTTTCTATCAATATTTTACCTCCTTAAAACCAATTTAGGCTGTCATCTCGAAATAATGGAGTTTGAATTTCCAAAAGTATATTTAAGTTTTTTCGTCTATGAATAGAGCTACATAGTTATGAATTCAGAGGAAGTTCTACCTTTTATTTATTCTTCTATTTTACGATTATGATATTCTTCATTTTGAACTAACCCAATTACACAATCTCTTTCCTCATCATTCCCTCTTTCTAATTTAAGATTCAATTATCTACATTAAGTTTGTAATGAACTAGCGTAATGGCTCTTCTCTCAGTTTCGGCGGTAACTTCATGCTTTTGGATTACCACTCATGATTCATCACCTATAAATAATTTTAATTCTTCAATGAAATATTCTTCATTTCCAATTATTGTTTCATCACCTGAGGGATCTTTAATAGTAAATACACCAAACTTTTGAACTAAGCCATCGATTCCATACATAAAATCTACATTTACTTTATTTTGAGGGATACGTTCCTTCGCTGGGTAAATCAAACCTGCCCCTCTGAACTTATCTCCATATTGCAAATGATAATAATAAGAATATCCATGAAGTTGTCTGATGTCTGCATTGTCAACATCACGTCCATTAAATTCCATGTTTTTAAATTTGGCATCTAATACTACAATTTCTCCAGTCAATCTATGACGTAATACAAAATCCGGATAATTATCTTTCGCATAAAATGTTTGCTCATAAAAATGCAATTCTTCTTGTGCATCGACTTCCCAATCATGAAGATGAATTTTCATCAAATTATATATATACATCTCCCACAAGAATGAGGCATCTACTAAATACCCACTTACGCTATTAGATTTGTTTGTATTACCATCATTAAGCTCTCTCAGATTTAATATGTACTGAGCGTATTGAAGTGGCTTCTTGTAATTTGCGTATAAACTATTTTTCAGAATCTTATCTTTTAAAATATTATTAACAGTATACTTTGATGGTCTTCGTCCAGAAAAACTTTCAGCCAAATAATTTCTTACACTCAAAATATCAGGTAGCACAGCTTGTTCAACACTACACTCTTTAATAGCACAATATAAAATATCGATAATATTTTGTGCATTTTCTCTTTCAGGATATCTGAAACTAATTTTTTTGTCTGATGATACTAAGTCATTAGTTATATAACGTTCAATATCAATATTCCCTCGGATGCTATAATCTCTGTCCTTTTTATACACATATTTTTTAGGGAGATTCGTTCCTGCAACTTTTCGAAGAGAGACTAAAAATAAATATTGAACAATAAGAGAATATACTCCACTGCTGTCACTACTTGTTTCGGATGTATCGATATCGACATAAATCCCACAACAAAAATTTATTATTCTTCGAAAAAACAAATCAGAGCATTGGGTTTTGATTTCTAATTTATCTTTTCCAACATTAACAATACCAGTATACAGACCCGCCATTATTGCGAAGTCATCACCATTTTGATTTATACGATAAATTAACTGTGGCTTTTCTTCTTTATCGATATCGCGTTTATGTGCATGATACTCAGAAAATGAAATTAATTTTAATCCATTTTCTTTATCAAACACTTCTGACGTCATTTCTTTTATTGCAATCTTTTTACAAGCATTATTAACTAAACGTTCTCTATCCTCATCACTTTTTGCTCCTTTTACTAATGACAGCCCTACAACAGTATCGTGAGCATATTTAAAACTCCCAATTAATTCCGTATTTACTTTGGTCACTATCTTTTCAACTTTTGCCATAGTTAAATACCAAACTCATTTTGAGCTTTCTTCACATAATCATTTACTTCACTTTCATCTGCTACTTGTCGTATGTATTCCTGTAGCGTACCAAGAATGAAATTTTCAAAAACGATATTCTTAGCAGTTTTTGTTATCCTTTTCTGATTTGATACATTTAATATTTTTAAGAAAAATGCATGCCCTATCTCATAACTTCTGCCTAAGCCCAGTCCTTTGTTACATATATAGTCATTTAACTTTTTGCACGACTCGATATAATCAGAAACAGTCTCTTCATTAAATCCTTTCTCAATCAATAAATCTTCGATGATTTCATAATTGCAGAACATAGGAACCCATTTAAATCTTCTTCTTAACGCGAGATCAAACGGATCAATACTTCTATCAACATCATTCATTATTCCAACAAAATGAATATTAAACGGAATTCCAAAGAACGCTCTATCATTAATTTTTTTATAAATAAGCTCATCATTATTATCGACTGTTTCTATCACTCTTGATAAAGCGGTAGAAACTAAATTAGAAGATGGCTTTGTATATTCTCCAGAAAAATCATAATCTCTATTTTCAAGTAAAGTAAATGTTTCTCCGAAGATATTAGACAGATTGCCTCGATTTATTTCATCAACAACATAAAAATATTGTGGCCAGTTTTCGAAAGTTATGCTTTTTTCAGCATCTGTTTTATGCTCCTCATAATGCTCCGAATAATACTTTTCATTTTCTTTTTTACTCTAATACAAAAGTCTTTAAAAGTACCGTTAATTACCTTTAGATCTAAACTTCCTCCAACAATACCTACCGGTTTAATTCCTTCTATAAAATCTTGGTACGTATACGATGGATGAAACTGAGTAAATAAAGCATCTTTATATAATGTACTGTTTATTGACTGAAGCTTTTCAATTCCATTTGATACGCTATACGTCTTCCCTGTACCTGGAGCACCATGAAATATTATGTTGTTTACATTAATATCAGAAAGTTCTTTCACATTATATGAGGTGTCTGTGAGGAACCATAAAAATTCGGTCAGCTTTATATGAGCCAATAAATCTGATGACTCTCCAATTTCAGCCCATATCTTCGCTCGAGAATATATATGGTTATTTAGCTGAAGCTTTGTCTCGCATTCATTTGTATCAACATCAAGAATTTCTGCAATACTATATAGGCTTTCATCTCTATAAATCCATGTTAACTCATATTTATAGTTTGTGGTTTCTAGCATTGACATTAATACTGAGATTTTTCTAAGTAGCTGTTTCCCAGAAAACTTTTGATATTCATCGCTCTTTTCAATCTCATATATTTCTTCAAGAGAAACCGCATGTATCAGCTTCATTATTAACTTAGATATATTTGAGTTATAATCATTTTCTATCTTACTAATATCATCAAAAAACTTGTCCTTTTTCTGATAACCATCGTAAAATTGACCTTTTGAATGCTTATAAATCATATAACCATTTGAAGATAGCCCTGGTCTAGCATGTCCGAATAGTTTTTCTTGATGTTCCAAATAGCTAGGCAGATATGTTTTATCATTTTCATCTTGTTTGATCCATTTATCTATAGGAAATTCTTCGATATCTCCGAGCTCATCAACATATTTTTTCCAGTAAGTTAAATTCTTTTGATAATTCCCTATTTGAAATTGACCATCAAATTTATCATATAATTCTTTAAATATTTCTTGTTTCATAAAATTCTATTTCCTTTCCTTAGAATGTCAATCTCATCTGCCAGTGCTCCCTAATCCTTCTTTGCGCGTGCTAAGATAAACAGTTCTTTTTGTTTCTCCTTCATAAGCATATTGATGCGCTCCATTCCCTCTGAACTATCTTCTGCAAGCACCCTTTCTATATTTTTTGTCAGTGTTTGAAGAACTGAATCAGAACAGTGTACCAACTGATTGATTACTTTCAAGGTTGCTTCCTGAAGTTCTGATTCTGTTACTGTTGGAGCATCACATGCAATTGGACCATCCAATAGAATCAACTCCCAGTTATTAACCAGTTCTTACAGTGACGATAAAACGGCTAAAATAAGGCTTTGTGGCAGCATCTATATCATTTAACGATTATTCACGATAAGACCTGATATATTCAGCGGTTTATTCACTTGCCCGGGTTCGCTTTTGACATCAAAACTACTGCCTCGACATGATGCGTTTGAGGAAATAGATCCACCGGCTGGACTTTCTTCAATTCATATCCCAATTCTTGGTAGAGTTTGATATCACGTGCCATGGTTGCGACATTGCAGGAAATATAGGCAATGCGGTCTGCTCCTGTTTGAGCGCTTGCTTTGATAAAGCTTTCGGTTAAGCCCTTGCGTGGTGGATCAACCAATATAACGGTTGGGTGAATACCTTCCTTGAGCCAATTCTTCATGGCATTTTCAGCCGTGTCACAAACATAGTGGGCATTGGTGATATTGTTTAATACAGCATTCTTTTTGCTATTCTCAACCGCTTCAGGAATCACTTCAACACCATAGACTTCCTTAACGTGCTCGGCGACTAATAATCCAATCGTTCCAATCCCTGAATAGGCATCGATAACCACATCATCTTTTCTTAACTCCGCAAAGTCAATGGCTGTTTGATAAAGTTTCTCAGCCATTTGAGTATTGACCTGGTAGAAGGATGGGCCAGCGATTTGGAAATCATTTCCCAACATCTGGTCCGTAATATAGTCTTGACCATAAAGAGTCTTCCATTCTTTACCAAAAATCGCATTGGTATTCTGGTCATTGATATTCTGCATGACAGACACAATCTCTGGGAACTGCTTGATAACTTGTTCAATCAACTGCTCCACTCGGAAAACTTTAGGACGTGTAGTCACTAAGATAACCATGATTTGTCCTGTATAGTGACCACGACGCACAACGAGATTGCGAATCAAGCCAGACTGTTCCTTTTCATCATAAGGTTTCAAATCATAACGACGTAGCAGGTCTCGAAGAGCTACTACGACTTGGTCAATGACAGGATCCTGGATAAAGAAATCTTCGAGAGGCATGAGATCATGCGAATTCTTACGGAAAAATCCTGTTTCCAAGACACCATTCACTCGACGAACGGGCACCTGCGCCTTATTGCGATACTTGACTGGATGTTTCATACCAAGCGTTTCAGCAACCTCTACATCACTAATGCCAGCAATTTTGTAGAGACTATCCTTAACTTGCTTGGTTTTAAACATGAGCTGCTCTGGATAGGCAAGATGCCCCAAGTCAGCTATACCTGAACGTAGATAAGCCAAATCTAGGTCTTGGTTACGATGAGGTGACTGAACAAGGTATTCTTCAACCTTCCCAAAGCCAATCTTTTTATTGACTTTAAGGACACGCATGAGAATTTTCTCAGTTGGTAGAGCATTTTCTACAAAGAAAACCAAACCATCTACCTTAGCAACCCCAGCCCCTTCATGGGTCAAATCGACAATTTCAACTTCTACAATATCATTTTTCTTTAACATATTTTTCACTTTCTATCGGCCGACAAAAAAAGACGGCAACATTTCTGTTACCATCTATTATATCATGAAATGACCTAAGCACCAAAACTCTTGAAGAAGTTGACAATGGCTTGCCAAAGGGAGCTAAAGAAGTTGCCCCCGTCTTCTAGCGCTTTATTGGCATCAAAGTTGAGGTTGATATTTTTAAAACTATCTCCAGCTTGGGATACAATGCTTTCCTTGAGGTCATTTAGGGTTTTAGTAAAATCAGCATTGTTCAAAATGTCACTCTTTGAGAGATTGAGGGCAAAATTGATGATGATATTGACCTGGTTTCCTGTTATAACCTGATCGAGTTTATAGTTTTTTAGGGTGTCTTCAACGATTTTGCGGACATCTTCCTCTGTTAGATTTCCTTTGGCTTCTTTTGCTTTTGCGATTCCTGCCTTGATATCTGCCAAAGCGACATTGAGTTTATTGGCATCGTAACCTGACTTATCCTTGTTTTCAGCATTGATATCCGACAGGGCTTTTAGTTCTTCTTGGGCTAGGTCTTTATTGGCTTGCGGTACTTTAGCACCATTGGCCTCTAACGAGTAATAAATCCCTGCTAGGGCACTCTCACCTGTAACTGGAATGGGTGCTGCAACTGTGATTTTGGCATGCTCAACTCCCAGCGTCACTGCTGCGTTACGGTACATATCCTGCGTCACCTTGGTGATGTTTTCAGGCGTTTCAATCTTGACCTCTAGAGGTGACTTGTCACCTAGCTTTTGAATCTTAGCTGACGAATAGAGCTGTAGACTAGCATCATTAGCCACATTTATAATTTTCGAATAGATATCAGGTGTCATGGTTTTGATATCTTTGGTGTCTTTCGATGCGTCATAGCCAAGTTTGCTAAGAGTTTGATTTTTTTGGTCTTCAGTTAGTGAAGAACCAAGCACATATTCAGGTTGTACATAGGTTTCATCGATTACTTTTTGAACGTCTGTTGCTGCGTGGACACTCGTCATAGCTGTTGCTGCCCACAAAATTGCAACGCTTGTTAGAAAGAATTTCTTTCTCATAGGGTATTCCCTCCTTTACCTTTCTAGGGTAATAAAACAATCTTAAAGAAAACTTATAGCAAAAAACACCTGGTAAAACCAGATGTTTAAAAGAAATTAAAGAATTTCATGATATAGAGATTAAAGCGAACCTGTCTTGAGTAGTAATAATTTCCACCATTTTCATAAAGTTCTGCTCCGTGAAAGATAGAAATCGGGTTGATATAGGTGTAGGTCTTCCCAGTGGTATTTCCAAGAATGGGAGCGACGGTTTCACGAGAATATTGTTTGGCCAAGGCGAGAGTGTTTTCCTTGCCATTTTGAGCGATAAAATCGATATAAGCAGGACCAAAATTATAGGCTTGCACAGCTGTCCAGACATCAACGCCCTTTTCCTGAGCTAGGTAGAGATTATCAGTCAATGCCTGAATCCCCTGACGAATGCTCGTCACATTGTCATTGATAGTATTTGTAGTACCGCTAGCAGACTCACTAGATTGCATGACATCGCCTTCTTTTCCTTTCGTTTCGGTATAAATCATGGCGAGCACAAGCTCTTCATTGGCTGGAGTATCTCTTTCACTGAGGACTTCTCGAACCATGGGTTTGTAGGTCATGACTTGCTTCACATCTTGATGGATATGATAGACTTTATAGACAGCGAAAAGGAAGACTGCTAGCATTAGCACTCTTCGTAGTAATTTAAACATTATTTACTTTGAATATCCTCAATATTTTTGATTAAGATAGAGTAGGTTCCATTGTCATTTTGGATAAACTCAACAGACTCTGCGTCTTGGTAAACATTATTTGGAACGATGAGTTCGATTCCGTTTGATAAGGAGAGTTTTTGATTTTCAAATTTCTTGAGTTGACGACTGGCATCAATTTCATCGAACTGGACTGGTTCTGGTACAGCTTCCTTGACTTGGTCGATAAAACTTAAGCGAGCTGTCAGGTTGTTATCAAAAAGGTCATTAGCCAATTTTTCAGGTGACAATTCATTGCTTTCTTCAAGATTGTTGAAAATAGCAGATTTGACCTTGGATTGAAACTGAAAATCATCTGCGTTAAAGGACTCAGCAATTCTCTGAGCTGTTTTTTCCAATTCCTTGATGGATTTCTTGGGAGAAATCTTAGGAGCGACAGCAAGAAGATTTTCTGAAAAATAATTCAAAAAAGTTCCATTGTACTTGATTCGTTTCTCGATGAGGTGGTACTTGCGACTCTGTAGATTAACCACCAAAGCCTCATCAGCCCCCGTTCCAAATCCAGGCAGATTATTCTGAGTCAGCTTGATTGGATTATCAACTTCTCCCCCAAGGTGGGTCAAGGTTTCCCTCAAGGCAATTCGTAAGAAAGCGAAATGCTCTACACCTTCTTTAGAAAACTGAACAAAAACCAAGTCATTGGTCTTGAGATTTTCAGAAATGCTAAATTCCTCTTTCCAGAGATTAGCCAGTGTTACTGACGTCTCCAACAAATCATCTGTGATGTGATTGAAGAAGGGATTTTCTTCTTCGAAAATCCCAGTCTTGGCTTCATCTGAATACACACGTTCGATTTTTTTGCGTAGGTATTCCTCGATTTTTGGAGTGATATTGAGAAACTTATCCGCTAGAAACAACTCGGTATCATCTGGGCTGAACTGATGGATAATAGCTTTCTTAATATAAATGTCCATAAAAGTATTAGCCCTCGTATAGCGGGAAGGCATCTGTCAATGCTTTGACTTCACTTCTCACTTCTTCTAAAACATCCTCATTTTCTGCATTCTTAAGGGTTTTAATGATGAGTTCAGCCACTTTGCGACTTTCTTCTTCACCAAATCCACGTGCAGTGATGGCTGCAGATCCGATACGAATCCCACTTGTCTTGAATGGTGACAAGGTTTCGTATGGAATTGAGTTTTTATTTAGGGTAATATTAACTTCATCCAGCAAGTTTTGAGCAACTTTTCCGTTTTCTACAACCTTAGTAACATCAACAAGGAAGAGGTGATTTTCAGTCCCTCCAGAAATGATACGGAAATCAGGGTCTTGCAAGAAGACTTCAACCATAGCCTTGCTGTTTTTGATGACATTAGCAGCATATTCCTTGAAGGCTGGGTCCAAGACTTCTTTGAAGGAAACAGCTTTAGCAGCGACAACATGTTCCAAAGGACCACCCTGAATACCTGGGAAAATAGCTGAATTGATCTTCTTAGCAAGTTCCTCATCATTGGTCAAAATCAAACCACCACGTGGTCCACGAAGGGTTTTGTGGGTCGTTGTTGTGGTGATATGAGCATATGGCACTGGGCTCGGGTGAAGACCAGCTGCCACCAAACCAGCGATATGGGCCATATCTACCATGAGCTTAGCACCAACAGCATCTGCGATTTCACGGAATTTTGAGAAGTCAATAATTTGAGAATAGGCTGAAGCACCTGCTACGATTAGTTTTGGTTTTACTTCTTGGGCTTGTTTCAAGATAGCGTCAAAGTCCAAAAGTTCCGTTTCAGGATCCACACTATAAGAAACAAAGTTGTATGTTTGACCAGAGAAGCTGACAGAAGCTCCATGGGTCAAGTGGCCACCTGCTGCCAAATCCATCCCCATAACCGTATCACCTGGCTCAATCAAGGCCATGTAAGCCGCACAGTTGGCTTGGCTTCCTGAGTGAGGTTGGACATTGGCAAATTTAGCACCGAAAATTTCTTTCGCGCGTTCAATAGCTAGAGTCTCTACTACGTCTACTACATCAGTTCCACCATAGTAACGGCGTCCTGGGTAACCCTCGGCATATTTGTTGGTCAAGATAGACCCTTGAGCAGCCATTACAGCCTTGGAAACAACGTTTTCCGAAGCAATCAACTCAATGTTGTTTTGTTGGCGTTCTTCTTCTTTGGCAATAGCATTCCAGAGATCAGCATCGTATGCTTTAAAATCATCTTTGTCAAAAATCATAGGTCTTCTCCTTTATAGTGTGACTGGTCCTTTAGTTTGTTTTTACAAGAAAGAAAATAAACTAAAAGATGCGAATAAACCGTTTCTGCACTTTATCACAAGTATAACCAACTTTTTCATAAAATGCATGAGCACCCAGACGATGATCAGCAGAGTTTAAGCGGATAAACCCATAACCCCGTCTTTTTGCTTCTTGATCCAACCCTTGCAGTAAGCTTTTACCGATACCTTGCCCTTGTGCTTGAGGTGAAACCGCTAAGCCTAAGATGTTAAATCCTGCTTTGGAATAGAGGGATTCATAAACCTCAGCGTGGACATATCCAAGTAGGACATGACTTGCTGCATCCTCATAGCCAAGTAGGAAATGATGTGAATCCTGAGATAGTCTAGCTAATTGACTAGCCGTCTCGTCTGGACTAAAAGAATACTCCAAAGCCTCTTGGTTGATCTCACATATAGCTTTCACATCTGTTTCTTGCAAATCTCTTAGCATCTCATTTCTCCTCAAAAGAAATCTCTGGCAACTGTGCAAGAATATCATCTCGCTTAATGGCTCCTTGGCGTAAGATTTTCACCTTGTCTCCAGACAGATCCAAAATGGTCGAATCCTGTCCAGTTAGAAAAGCATCGTCTTCCAGACCCAGAACCTCTTGATCAAAATCTTCAAGGATTTGCTGAAAGGTTACTCCACTTGCCTGACCTGAGATATTAGCAGACGGTCCAATCAAGGGACCTGTCTCTCGAATCAAATCAAGTGTAATGGGGTGATTCGGCATCCGAAACCCAACAGTTACAAGACCAGAATTGACCCAATATGGAACTCTGTCGTTTGCTTCTAGGATAATGGTCAAGGGACCCGGTAAAAAGGTCTCTACAAGTTTTTGTAGATAAGCTGGCTGATTCTTAGAAAAGTACAAGATGTCCTCTAGAGAGGCAACATTGAGATTAAGCGCCTTGTCTCTAGGACGACGTTTGAGCTGGTAAACATGGTCGACTGCTTTTTCGTCTAAGGCCTTAGCAAAGAGGCCGTAAACTGTCTCTGTAGGCAGAACAACAGCTCCTCCCTTTTCCAACTCTTGTCTAATCCTGTCCATCATCAGCTACAACCATCCTATCTTGACCAAATTGGTCCTTGAGTGTCCGTACTCGTTTTTCAGGAAGATGTTTCCTAAAAAGCGCAGGAACACTTTGACCTTGCTTGTATCCAATTTCAAGGTAAATCTTACCACCATCTTTGAGATAGTCTTTTGCATCTTCCACAATTCTGCGGTAAATAGCTAGGCCATCCTCATCTGCAAAGAGAGCTAGATGAGGTTCTGAATGCAAAACATTCAAACCGACTTCTAACTCATCCTCGCGAGCGATATAGGGTGGATTGGATACAATTATATCATATTTTTCAGAAATTTCTGCAAAACAATCCGATTTTTTAAAAAATATCTGGAAATTCTGAACTTTAGCGTTTTCAGTTGCCAAATCTAGTGCATCCTGTGAAATATCAACTGCTGTCACTGACCAGTCTGGACGATTCTTTGCTAAAGCAAGGGCGATGGCACCACTTCCCGTGCCGATATCCAAGACCCTGAGATTTTCTTTAGGATTTTCTGCCAAGATAAGTTCCACTAACTCCTCTGTCTCTGGACGAGGAATCAAAACCCGCTCATCTACTTTTAACTGCATTCCAAAAAATTCAGCATGACCAATGATATACTGAGCTGGTTTGTGAGCTGCTAACTGCTGGAAAATTTCTTTTACAAATTGTCTTTCTTTCTCTGTTACCTCTTGCTGAAGGGCAAAGACAAAGTCTGTAAAAGAGAGATTTTTTACGCTACGATAGACAAAAGAGAGGCTTTCTGCTTCCTCTCCTTGTCTTATCAACTCTTCTTCAAAATCTGAAAATAATTGAGCTAATTTCATTATTTGTTTAATTCTTCTAATTTTTGTGTTTGGTCATAGAGCACTAAGGCATCTACAACTTCATCCAATTTACCAGATAAAATCGTATCTAGTTTTTGAAGAGTCAAGCCAATACGGTGGTCTGTAACACGGTTTTGTGGGAAATTATAAGTACGGATGCGTTCTGAACGGTCACCAGTACCAATAGTCGACTTACGCTCAGCGTCTTGTTCATCTTGAGCAATCTGAGCAAAATGGTCAGCAACACGCGCACGGATGATTTTCATGGCCTTCTCACGATTCTTCTGCTGGGTACGTTCTTCCTGCATCTCAACCTTGATATTGGTTGGCAAGTGAACGATACGAACGGCAGTTGCAACCTTGTTGACGTTCTGTCCACCAGCACCAGATGCGTGGTAGATGTCAACACGAAGGTCTTTTGGATCAATATCGTATTCTACTTCCTCTACTTCAGGCATGACAAGAACTGTGGCAGTTGAGGTATGAACACGGCCTTGACTTTCTGTCACAGGGACACGTTGCACACGGTGGGCACCAGACTCATATTTGAGTTTAGAGTATACAGACTGACCAGAAACCATAGCAACTACTTCTTTGAAACCACCGACACCGTTCATAGAAGCTTCCATGACTTCAAAGCGCCAGCCTTGGGCTTCCGCATACTTTTGGTACATAGTTAGAAGGTCTCCGGCGAAAAGTGCCGCTTCGTCTCCACCAGCTGCCCCACGGATTTCAAGGATGATGTTCTTATCATCGTTTGGATCTTTTGGAAGGAGCAAAATTTTCAGTTTTTCTTCATACTCTTCTTTTTCAGACTTGGCATCTTTGAGTTCTTGCTTGGCCATTTCTTCCAAGTCCGCATCTCCGCCAGACTCTTTAATCATTTCCTCAGCATCAATGATATTCTGAAGGACCTGTTTGTATTCACGGTAGGCTGTTACCGTGTCACGAGTAGAAGCCTCTTCTTTTGAAAGCTCCATGAAACGTTTCGTGTCTGATACTACATCAGGGTCACTCAGCAATTCTCCTAGTTCTTCATATCGGTCTTCTACAGCTTGTAGTTGATCATAGATGTTCATTTTTCTTCATTCTCCTTATTGATTTCAGGCGCAAAATAATGTTTACGGCAAACCGAGATATAGGTTTCATTTCCACCGATTTGGATCTGCTCACCATCATAAACGGGCAGTCCATCCTGAGTTCGTAATACCATGGTCGCCTTTTTCTTGCAATATTGACAAATGGTCTTGATTTCGTCAATCTTGTCTGCTAAAAGCAAGAGATATTTGGAACCTTCGAACAATTCATTCCGAAAGTCATTTTTCAAACCAAAAGCCATGACAGGTATGTCTAACTCATCAACAACACGAGCTAGGTCGTAAACATGGTGACGCTTGAGAAATTGAGCCTCATCGACTAAGACACAGTAGGGTTTGACCTCTAAATCCCGAATCAAACCGAAGATGTCTGAATCATCTTCAATCGCAAGAGCTGGTCGCTTCATGCCAATCCGACTAGATACATAGCCAACACCGTCACGCGTATCCAGAGCCGAAGTCATAATCACAACTCCCTTTCCTTGCTCCTCATAGTTATAGGCTACCTTAAGAATCTCAATCGTTTTACCTGAGTTCATGGTCCCATAACGATAATACAACTGTGCCATGCTTCTATTTCACGTCCATTTCTAAATTTTTGCTACATTCTAGTATATCATAATTTTCTGAAGCTTTAAACGGCAAAATGTGGTAAAATAGAAGAAATCAAAAACTAGTGGAGGAAGCTATTATGCCATTTGTACGCATCGATTTATTTGAAGGACGCACGCTCGAGCAAAAGAAAGCTCTTGCTAAGGAAGTAACGGAAGCTGTTGTCCGCAACACTGGAGCCCCTCAATCTGCCGTCCATGTCATCATCAATGACATGCCTGAAGGAACCTACTTTCCTCAAGGTGAAATGCGCACCAAATAATCCAGCTTAAGCAGAATTGCTTAGGCTTTTTCAATCTCCAAGTAGCTTCCATTGAAGAAATAGCCTAATTTTGTTACAATTTGAAGAGATGCTTGGATACCATATCCTATAAAAGAAATACAAAAGGAATTAGTATGATTACACGTGAATTTGATACCATCGCTGCTATCTCTACTCCACTAGGTGAAGGGGCCATTGGTATTGTCCGCTTGAGCGGAACTGATAGTTTTGCTATTGCGCAAAAGATTTTTAAAGGAAAAGACTTAAGCAAGGTTGCTAGCCATACTCTTAACTATGGTCACATCGTTGACCCTCAAACTGGTAAGATCATGGACGAGGTTATGGTCGGAGCTATGAAGTCTCCAAAGACCTTCACTCGCGAGGACATTATCGAGATTAACACCCACGGTGGGATTGCGGTGACCAATGAGATTCTCCAGCTAGCTATCCGTGAAGGAGCTCGATTGGCAGAACCTGGTGAATTTACCAAGCGTGCCTTTATAAACGGTCGTGTGGACTTGACACAGGCTGAGGCGGTGATGGACATCATCCGTGCCAAGACTGACAAGGCTATGAATATCGCCGTCAAACAATTGGACGGTTCTCTTTCTGATCTCATTAACAATACTCGGCAAGAAATCCTCAATACACTTGCGCAAGTCGAGGTCAATATTGACTATCCTGAGTATGACGATGTTGAGGAAGCCACTACTGCCGTTGTCCGTGAGAAAACTAAGGAATTTGAACAACTCTTGACCAACCTCCTTAGAACAGCTCGACGTGGTAAAATCCTCCGTGAAGGAATTTCAACTGCCATCATCGGCCGCCCCAACGTTGGAAAATCCAGCCTTCTCAACAACCTCTTGCGTGAGGACAAGGCCATCGTAACTGACATCGCTGGTACGACACGTGATGTCATCGAAGAATACGTCAATATCAATGGTGTTCCTCTCAAATTGATTGATACAGCTGGAATTCGTGAAACAGATGATATCGTGGAGCAAATCGGTGTTGAGCGTTCGAAAAAAGCCCTCAAGGAAGCTGACTTGGTTCTACTGGTTCTAAATGCCAGTGAACCACTAACCGCCCAAGACCGCCAACTCCTAGAAATCAGTCAGGATACTAATCGCATTATTCTACTCAATAAAACTGACCTGCCTGAAGCGATTGAAACTTCCGAACTTCCAGAAGATGTCATTCGTATCTCAGTTCTTAAAAATCAAAACATTGATAAGATTGAAGAACGCATTAACAACCTCTTCTTTGAAAATGCAGGCTTGGTCGAGCAAGATGCTACTTACCTGTCAAATGCCCGTCATATTTCCTTGATTGAAAAGGCCGTTGAAAGCCTACAAGCAGTTAATGAAGGTCTTGAACTAGGGATGCCAGTTGATTTGCTTCAAGTTGACTTGACCCGTACTTGGGAAATTCTCGGAGAAATCACTGGAGATGCTGCTCCAGATGAACTCATTACCCAACTCTTTAGCCAATTCTGTTTAGGAAAATAAGAATAATCCATGATCGTTCGGTCATGGATTTTATTGTCTTTATTAGTAATCTGGTCTTAAGACTCCTGTTACGGTTGCCTTAGTCGCTTCATAGTCGCCATCTACGACAACCTTGATAATGCGTTTGGCATCTTCTTCTGGTGCTGGAACTAGAGGTAGACGAGTTGGTCCAGCTTCAAATCCCATGTAGTTCAAAACTGCCTTAACTGGAGCAGGACTTGGATAAGAGAAGAGGGCGTTGACCTTAGGAATGAATTTACGCTGAATAGCTGCAGCCTTCTTCATATCGCTTTCTGCAATTGCAGTGAACATTTCGTGCATTTCATCTCCATTTGTATGAGAAGCAACCGAAATAACCCCATCTGCACCGAGATTCATAGCATGGAAGGCATCGCCATCTTCACCTGTATAAATCAAAAACTCTTCTGGCTTGTGCTCAATCAAGTAAGCCATATTAGCCAGGCTAGTACATTCCTTGACACCGATGATGTTTGGATGATCAGCCAAGCGAAGCATGGTTTCTGGAGTCAATTCGACAACCACACGCCCCGGAATGTTATAGATAATAATAGGTAAATCTGAGGCATCCGCAATCGCCTTAAAGTGCTGATACATCCCTTCCTGAGAAGGTTTATTGTAGTATGGTACGATAGCAAGACCAGCAGCGAAACCACCAAAGTCTGCGACTTCTTTGACAAACTCGATAGAGTCTCGCGTATCATTGGTACCCACACCCGCAATCAAAGGAACTCGTCCATCGACAACCTTTTGTACAGCCGCAAAGAGCTCCAACTCTTCATCGTGAGTCAAGGTCGGACTCTCAGCAGTCGTCCCTGCAAGAAGAATGCCATCTGTATGATGGGCCAATAAATGCTCAATCAAGGCTGGGATAGCATCAAAGTTGATGGAACCATCCTCATGGAAAGGGGTAATGAAGGCCGTGATGATTTTACACTCTTTTAAATCTTGGTAAGACATGTGAAACACCTCTCTATTTCAAAGAAGGAGTTCATTCGAACTCCTAAACCATTATTTCAATTCAAATTTCAACTCAGCTGTTGGACGAACCAATCCGCGTTCGTGAAGCGTTTCTGCAATCTGTACAGAGTTCCAAGCAGCACCTTTGAGGAGGTTATCTGAAACAACCCACATATGAATTCCTTTTTCAGCATCCAAGTCCTTACGGATACGTCCAACAAAGGTATCACGTGAGCCAACAGCGTTGATGGCTTGTGGGTAGACTTGGTTAGCCACATCATCCTCCAGAACTGCACCTGGGAAGGCTGCAATAGCTGCTTTCACTTCCTCAATAGGGGCCACCTCTTTTGTTTCGATGTAAACAGACTCAGAGTGAGCTGACAAGACTGGAATACGCACACATGTTGCAGAAACTGCGATGCTATCATCTTCCATGATCTTCTTGGTTTCCTTGGTCATCTTCATCTCTTCGTATGTGTAATCATTGTCAGTGAAGACATCGATTTGTGGAAGAGCGTTAAAGGCGATAGGATAGTGTTTCTTGTCACCGCCTGAAGGCAAGATTTCCGCATGCAAATCACGTGGATTCACACCGTCATTCAAGACTTCACGAAGTTCACGTTGTGTTTCAAGAATCGCTCCCATACCAGCACCAGAGACTGCTTGGTAAGTTGAAACGATGATACGGTCCAAGCCCCATCTTTGACGGACAGGTTCAAGAGCCACCATCATTTGGATTGTTGAACAGTTAGGACAGGCAATAATCCCGTTGTGGGCATCAAGTGCGTGAGCATTGACTTCTGGAACAACCAAAGGAACATCTGGATTTTGACGGAAATAAGATGTGTTATCAACCACTACCGCTCCAGCTTGAACTGCATATGGTGCATACTTAGCTGATGTCGAACCGCCCGCTGAGAAGAGAGCAATATCAACACCTTCAAAAGCAGTTTCAGTCGTTTCTTCAATCGTAATATCTTGGTCTTTAAATTTCAAAGTCTTACCAGCTGAACGTGCAGAAGCAAGGTAACGAATTTTATCGATTGGAAGTGTTGATTCTTCCAACATTTTTATCATCTGAGCTCCGACAGCACCTGTCGCGCCGACTACAGCAACTGTATATCCCATAAATAACCTCTTTCGGAATTTTCTAAAAATTTCTATAATAGAAGTATTATACTACTTTTTCTAAAAATTGAAAAGCATTTTTGGGTTCTATTTTCTGAAAACTAAAAATCCCTAGTCATTGACCAGGGACTAAGAGGCATCTTCATGTGATGAGCAGGTTCACACAACTCATCAAGGTCCGCTCCTGCGTTATGACCTCCTTATGCTCAATAGTAGTCCGAAGACTACCTATCGACTCATCGCAACTACTATTCTACTAGATAGAGTCACTTTTGTCAACAGACAAAACTCTTTTGGGCTCGTTCTCCTTATTGTATAAGAAAAACCTTGGCTTCCCAAGGTTATTTCGTATCTATCATGCTAATTGCCGGGATTGAACCGGCGACCTCATCCTTACCATGGATGCGCTCTGCCAACTGAGCTAAATCAGCTTACCTAAAAAGTATACTATAGTTCCATGCTCTTGTCAAGCGCTCTCTTTTAATTTTCTAGAATGAAAAAAGCTAGATTTAGCAAGAATCTAGCTTATAAACTTCTTATTTTGTAAGGTCGATTCGCTGTCCCAGTTTTCCGATTAGGATTGCACCAACGATAAGGGATGCAAACTCTCCAATCCCTGTAGAAAACCAAGTGAAGAAGAATGGAGCTTCAGCAACGATATGAAGTTCTGCTGCAATGGTAATCATTGAAATAGAGAATAGGATTGAAAAGAAGAAATGATCTTTTCGAATCAAACCATTGAACAAAAAGTCCTTCTTGTACTTACTAAAGAGCCAGACACCTAAACTTAAAAAGACTAGGGTAGATCCCCCTCCAACAAAGACATCAATCATACCAAAACTAAAGAAATTAGCAATCATACAACCAATCGTCACACCAATGATATATTTAGGATTGTAAAAGGCTAGAAAATTCATCATCTCAGAGATACGGAACTGGTAAGCACCGTAGCTAATAGCATTTAGCGGTGGGGTAATGGTCAAAACCACATAGATAGCAGCAACGATAGCAATATCTGCCATGTCACGAACAGTTAAATTTTTCATGTTTTCTCCTTTGGCGGTTTCCCGCGTGAAATATGCTTGGTGAAAGAAGCTAAGCACCAAGGGTTGATTGAATCAACCTTACTAGTATAGCACAATATATGACTTTATGCTATACTAAAATTATGAAAAATCAAATAAAAGCTTTCTTTGATAACGAGATTCTCTCCTACTTATTTTTCGGTGGTGCTACTACTTTAGTGTCTATCCTATCACGTTTAGCTATCTACCATATCAGTCATCAGGAAATCCTAGCAACTGCACTGGCAAATATTATCGGTATCCTCTTTGCTTTTGTTACAAATGATACCATCGTTTTTAAACAAGAGAGAAAGAATTGGGCAATCCGTCTGGCTAAATTTTTCTTAGCACGTCTGTCTACACTTGGTCTTGACGTTCTTTTAACTTATATCTTCGTTACATCTTATCCTGATATTATCGGGCAATTTGTCAACGATCAACTAGATCAGGTTAATGCCATCGAAACGATAATTGCGCAGGTTTTAATTATCATTCTTAACTATATTTTTAGTAAAGTCTATATTTTTAAAACAAAATAATGGGTTAGTAGAGCATCAGAGTTGCATTATTTCACTATTTGGGATATAATCAATAAGAATTTTTGAAAGGAATTTATGAAAATGTTAAAGGATCTTAAAGCATTTTTGCTTCGTGGTAATGTTGTTGACCTCGCTGTCGGTGTGATCATTGCCTCTGCTTTTGGTGCTATCATTACTTCATTCGTTAACGATATCATCACTCCACTTCTATTGAATCCTGCTTTGAAAGCAGCAAAAATCGAACGTATTGCTGAACTTTCATGGAATGGTGTTGCGTACGGTAACTTCTTGAGTGCTGTTATCAACTTCCTTGTAGTTGGTACTGTTCTTTTCTTCGTTATTAAAGGTATGGAAAAAGCTCAAAGTCTTACTAAGAAAGAAGAGGAAAAAGAAGAAGAGAAAAAACCAACTGAACTTGAAGTCCTTCAAGAAATCAAAGCTCTTCTTGAGAAAAAATAATCGATTAAAAGGATCTAGCACAAAGCTAAATCCTTTTTTCTTTACTCTTTTGGTAACTTGCCTGCTTTCTCAAGCATTTTTTTGATAAGATATGGCATCTTGACATTCTCCCGACCTTTTTTCTCAATCAATTTTTTCACAAATTCAGGCATCTGAAGGTCGTCTGTCTCTTTCATGATGTCCTTGGTAGTTGCTGAAGGCGTTAACTCATCAAAAGTTTCTTCTTCTGGGAGAAATTCCTTAAATTCTTGATGTTCATTAGCTCTAACTGTATTAACCAAGGCATCAATCAAACGAGAATCCGTATTTGGCATTGGTGAACGATGGTAATGCACCCCCAATTCCTGACATAACTCATAACATTCCACATCATTATCAAACAAGACTTCAATGTGCTCACTGATAAAACTAATAGGTACAAAAATATAATGATCTGGATGTTCTGACTGTTCTCTGAGATATTCTAATACATCTGGCTTAATCCATGGAATCCCGATATCACTCTCACTCTGCCAAGTGTTGGTATATTGCTCGGAACTCAAACTCAGTTTTGCAGCAACTAACTTGCTATTTTCAAAAATTTGGTCGATATATGGGTCACCAAAATCCAAAGCAAAAATTGGAACACTATGGGCTGAAAAGATGACTTTAAAGCTATCTTGCTTCACTTCTTCTTTTAAAATCTTAGCAATTTCATCTGCCCAATAGTTTAAGAGCGCTTCTTCTTGATACCAGTCCTTAATAACTAAAAATTGAATTTGCTTGCTTTCTAAAAATTTCTCATAGCCCATAACAGAGTAAAAAGAATAATGGGGCTCCAAAATCAAACAAATACACTGCTCAATTCCGTCTGCTTCCATCTGACCAATCACATCTGGGATAAAGGGTCTAGAAAACTTATTAGCAAAATAAACACTATACTCATTCCCCAGCCTAGCTTCTACCAAGGCAACCTCTTCACGGGTAATTTTTTGCAGAGGAGTGCCACCAATTCGTATATAATTATCATAGAGAGTTTGAATCTCGTGGTCTTGAGGTCTCACTCCACGACGAATATTTGTGAAAAAATCAGCCACACCTTCAAAGGTAATCTCTTCTGGCGAACCAAAAGTCATCATTAAAATTGCTTTTTTCATAACTACTTCCTTGTGATATTTTTATCAAGTTTATTTTATCATGAATTCACTAATAAGTAAACGCTAACATAGCGACATTCACAATCTTTTGTTTTTCTCTTCTTTCTATGATACAATGGAAAAAATAAATTCAAAAGGAGTTTTTATGACTTATCCAAATCTCTTGGACCGTTTCTTAACCTACGTTAAGGTCAACACGCGCTCTGATGAACACTCTACTACTACTCCAAGTACGCAAAGTCAGGTAGATTTTGCGACCAACGTTCTTATTCCTGAAATGAAACGTGTTGGTCTACAAAACGTCTACTACTTACCAAATGGTTTTGCTATCGGAACACTGCCTGCCAATGATCCAAGTTTGACCCGTAAGATTGGCTTTATATCTCACATGGATACTGCTGATTTTAATGCAGATGGAGTGAATCCGCAAGTTATCGAAAACTATGATGGTGGAGTCATCGACTTAGGTACTTCTGGTTTTAAACTAGATCCTGCTGACTTCAAGAGTCTTGAAAAATATCTAGGTCAAACGCTTATCACAACAGATGGCACGACCTTGCTGGGCGCTGATGACAAATCAGGTATTGCTGAGATTATGACCGCTATCGAATACTTGACTGCTCATCCTGAAATCAAGCATTGTGAAATTCGTGTTGGTTTTGGACCAGATGAAGAAATCGGTGTCGGTGCCAATAAATTTGACGCAGCTGATTTTGATGTGGACTTTGCCTATACTGTTGATGGTGGTCCGCTAGGAGAACTTCAGTACGAGACTTTCTCAGCAGCAGCTGCTGAACTCCATTTCCAAGGGCGCAATGTTCATCCTGGTACTGCTAAAGGTCAGATGGTCAATGCCCTTCAGCTAGCGATTGATTTTCATAATCAACTTCCAGAGAATGACCGACCTGAATTGACAGACGGTTATCAAGGTTTCTATCATCTTATGGATGTGTCAGGTAGCGTTGAGGAGGCGCGTGCAAGCTATATCATTCGCGACTTTGAAAAAGATGCCTTTGAAGCTCGTAAGAAAGCCATGCAGGACATTGCTGACAAGATGAATCAAGAGCTTGGGAATGATCGCGTTAGCTTGACTCTGACAGACCAGTACTACAATATGAAGGAAGTCATTGAGAAAGACATGACGCCTGTTACCATTGCTAAGGCTGTTATGGAGGATTTAGGTATCACGCCAATTATCGAACCAATCCGTGGTGGAACAGATGGGTCTAAGATTTCCTTTATGGGTATCCCAACTCCAAATATCTTTGCTGGTGGTGAAAACATGCATGGACGTTTTGAATACGTCAGTCTTCAGACTATGGAGCGTGCGGTGGATACCATCATTGGCATTGTATCTTATAAAGACTAAAAAAGACGAGGTAGCTCAGCTACTTCGCCTTTCTTTTTATTCATTTGGTTGAGCACTTGTCTCAGACTCACTTTGCGCTTGCTTTTCTGTTGGTTTAGAAGTAGCTGTTTCACTGTCTTTCTCAGACTTAGATAGGCTGCCAGTTTCACTTGCTTTTGAACGAAGTTCTTGGTTCAAGCTAATGATTTCTTTAGCTAGAGTGAGGAGACCTTCTTTATCACTGCTTTTGGCTGCAAGTTGATCAAATAGGGCATCAACACGTTCAAAGTCTGCATCGGTTCCTTTGTTATCCTCTAAGTACTTGTGAAGAGAGAGCAAGACATTATAGAGTTTTTGGTAGATGATCACCGTTTGTGGATCTTGTTCCGCTTCTTTTTTCTCTCGTTGGATAGTCGCTGCAATACGATTTAAAAGATCCTCAAGTTGTGTTTTAGCTTCGTCAAGGTCTGCATTTTCCTTTTCAGTAGCCGCTTTGATATTAGCTGCTTCTTCAGCTAGGGATTGTTTGACCCCGTCTTCTTTGACACGCGCTAGGAGTTGAGCAGCTTTTGTTAAAAGAGCATCCACTTCTTCCTTCTTAACATGGCTAACCCGCTCTTCTGGCATAAAATCACCGTAGAGTTCTTTTAAGAATTCATAGATGGCAGTCTTAGCAGTTTGACTATCTACTTTTTCCGTATCTAGAATAGTCTTACCAGCTTTTGTAGAAACGGGTTCTTCTTTGAGAGCTTCTTCTACTTCTAGCTTAGTTTGGTAAATAGTTGGGAATAGCTTGTTCAAGTCGGTTGCTTTGAGGAAAGATTGTGACTGGTAAAGTTCCCATGTCAACTTGGCAACACGGTTCCGAAGTTCTTCTCTCAAACGACCATCAGATACATGTTCATAGAAATACTTGATGTACTCTACTGTTGTAACCCCTGTTCGATCTCGGAAATCTTGCAAGGCCTGCAGTTTCGCTTCAATCGCGGCCAACTCTGTCTCATCCTGTGCTAGTTTTGCTTCCTGCAAATGTACCAAAAGATCTTTCTTAGGCAAGCCATAAGTATCTGTATCCAATGTATTTATTTTATCTACTAGGGCTTGGTACTTCTTATCTAAAGGTGAAGTTTCAACTGGTGCCACACTTTGATCCACATGGATGTATTGTTTATCAAAGAGATCCAAGGCTGCTAGATATCCAGCAGTTGAGTTTGTTGCCAGTTTTTTCATATTTTCGGTGAATTGCCCCAAAGCAAGTTCAACACGTCTCTGCATGATTGGCTGGTCTTTGTAGAGACTTCTGCTATCTGCTAACAGTTGATCCACTTTAGATAGAACTGTTTGTTCATCAAATGCTCCAGGTTGATAGGTCGATTGTAGGGCCGGAATCTTATTTTTCAAAGCTACTTCATAGCCCTTAGTTTGAACCTTGATGTAGTGATTGTGGTCTCCGTGAGGAATCACAAAACTACCATTTTCTACTTGCAAACTATAAGGAGACACCCCATCACGTAGTGCAGTCGTATACAGTTCATTTAGGAAATCCAGTTCTGGATTTCCAGTTTGGAGAGGAATACGAACATGTTCTTTTCGAACGGCATAGGGATGGATATGGGTTGGATCATAGGCTTGATCCGGATTTCCAAAGACAAAGAATCCATTTGAAATACGAATCGCTTCGAGCGGAACCCCGTAGGTCTGTGAGATATACTTGATTTTTTCTTCATCGCTAGCATCTCTTGAGAAACTTTCCACAGTCTTTGCAAGTGGTTGAACGTGCTGAGGCTGATGATTTTCTTTCAAGTGATTTTGGGCAGCTTTGATTTGGGCTGCAGTCAAGTCCTTCTTAAAGAAATAATGAGCGTGATCTCCATGAGAAACTACAAACCCTTGCTCATCTTCACTAATAACACGGTCAGCTGCAAAACTATGATCATGTTCTTCACCGTGGTGATGGCCATGCTCCTCTCCATCATGGTCATGATCTTCATGGTTGGTATCCTGGCTTACATGGTCACCGTCTTGGTCATGAGAATGATTTGGCTGAGCTGGATGCTCTGCTGGTTTGCTTGGATTTTCTAAAGGTGTTGGCTTCCCATTGTCGCTAGATAAAGGAATCATACGCGCAATCTTTTCTTCCAATGCAGAAAGCTTTGTATATGGGATGAAATGATAGTGATTTCCGTGAGGAATCGCCACGCCACTCGGCGTTCTACTTGAAATCTTAGCAGGATCAAAAATCAAGCCATCTGATTCAGCATAACGTTGATTACTTGGAAGAGCATAGAGTTGCTGCAATAGACTCTGAAGGCTCTCTTCTGGTTTGCTTGGTGTTTCAGCTTCTTGACTCAGATTGCTAGTTTGACTAGTTGTGTTTGGACTCGGACGATAGTCAGTCACACTTGCTTGTTTTCTAGTTCCAGAGAGGTAGGCTTGAGCAGCTGCCAATTCGCTAGCAGACAAGGAACTCTTTGGAATGTAGTGGTAATGTCCACCGTGAGGAACGATATAAGCATCACCAGTATCCTCTATAATATCAGACGGATTAAAAATATAGCCATCATCAGTAGTATAGCGCCCTTGTGATCGTGCAAGTGTCACTGCATTGTTAGAAGTTGGCGCATCGTGTGTATGACCTTGTTTTTGGCGTTCAATTTCGTCCTTCGTACGAACGTTATCTGCATGTGCCACATCCTTAAGGTAAACATAATACTTACCATCCACCTTGATAATATAGCCACCCTTGATTTCGTTGACAATATCAGTGTCTTTAAGTTGATAATTGGCATCTTTCATCAAAAGTTCTTCACTGAAAATCGCATCAAAAGGAACTTTCCCATTGTAATAATGGAAATGATCACCGTGTGAAGTCACATAACCTTGATCGGTAATTTTCACGACAATTTGTTCTGCCTGAATATCTTCTTTTTTGCTAACTTGATCTGGTGTCTGAGTCTCTGTTTTTTGAGAGTCTTGTTTACCATCAACATAAGATACACGATTTGTATCTTTTTTGTCTTCTACCTGGTGTTGGTTCAGTGCATAGATGCAAAGACTTAGGGAAAGGACTAAAGCCGATCCCGCCGCAAGATACTTTTTCTTAATTTTCATAATCTCCTCATTTTAATTCTTCTGCAAGAACATTTATATTTTCTTCTAGATTTTCTAAGTAAGTTTTATCATTTTCGGGGTCTGCTTCCAAAGGATTCAGTGTTTTCAGACTAACCTCTGTTGATTTGACCAAGGTTTCAGCTACTTTAGAAGAAGCATTGCTCTCAGTAAAGATAGTTTTGACCTTATAGGTTTTTACAAATTCTTGGATTTCAGTCAACTGTCTTGGACTCGGCTCTTGTTCAGGAGAGATACCAGCAATCCCAAGTTGTTTCAATCCAAAACGTTTAGCCAAGTAAGAAAAGGCTGTGTGTTGCGTAACAAAAGTCTTTTGACTGGCCTTTTCAAAAATAGGCTGGTATTTCTTGCTTAATTCTTGAGCTTTAGCGATAAAGTTTTTGGCATTCTTTTGATAAGTTTCCTTATTGGCACTATCAAGCTCCGAAAGTTTATCCGCAATAATCTGCGCTTCTTCACCTGCTTTTTCAGGATCTAACCAAGTGTGCGGATCGTAAAGTGTTTTTTCATCAATACCGTCACCAGCTTCTACATCTTCCAAACCTGGTACACGGTCCAAGGTCATCCCTTCAGACGCTTCTAAGACTTTAACTTTTGATTTTTTCAAGTTAGGATCCAGACTTCCCGCCCAAGACTCCAGTGTATGCGAGTGGTAGACAAAGACATCTGCATCATAGATGGCAGCAATGTCATTCGCTGACGGTTCAAATGAGTGAATTCCACTACTTGACTGAATCATCCGAACATCATTCAAGTCACCTGATACCTCTTTGACCATGGCGTAGATAGGGTAAAAACTTGTGACAATCTTCATCCCTTTTGCTTCTTGTTTTTCTTTTTGACCACATGCACCTAAGACAAGAGCCAGCAGACTGGCCATCAATAATAGGATCGTTCTTTTTTTCATCATTACTCCTTAACTAGTATTTAACCATTTAATTAACTAGTAAATAGTTTATCTTTATTTACACTGTATGTCAAGTTATTTTGCACATTTCCATGAAAAAATGAGAACTAGAACTCACATTCTGCTCTCATTTTTCGATTTTAACTTTTCTAGCTCTCCTATCCCGTTTTTAGGAGTTAGAAAATTGTGTTAGCGTTAGTTGCTCTCCTTTAACAAGGCCAACAGCTTTTCAGCTTCTGCCATAATGGTATTGTTATCCTGAGCACCAAATAGCAGATTATTTTTTAAGCCAGTGAGAGTTTCTTTGGCATTGGACTTGATAATGGGGTCTTGGATCTTTGCAAGTAGCTCTTCAGCCTCTCTCAACTTCGCTTCAACCTTTTCAGTCTTGACCTGAGGTTCTTCTGGTTCCTCTGGTGATTCTTCTTCCGGCTCCTCAGTTGGTTTTGGAGATTCTGGTTTCTCACTTTGAGGTTTCTCCTCTGATGGTTTTTCCGTTTGATTGTTATCAGCTTGACCATTTTGGTTTCTTTGAACATGGTCACTTGCATTTCCCCAACCACTATCTGAATGCGGACGTTCGTTTGGATGTTCGACATAGTACTTCACAGTCGCAAAGAGATCCTCTAAAGTATAGCCCTTAGGAACCTCATAAAGACCTTCGTCAAACCACTCAAATTTGATGTTATGGTAATGATCATAATGAGGAATGATTAAACTACCGTTTTTAACTTCCACGGTATGTTGGAGATTGTAAGGCATACGATCAAGCGGCACCTTCTTAGCTGCTTTCACGCGGTTGTAGATAGCTTCTGCTCCTTTAGCCTCCGTATTTCCTGGATCCTGATGGTCTGTTGAAGGAGGAGTCAAACCTTTCTCTTTAGCATAAGCCTGGGCTGCCGCTCTTTCGGCTTCAGACAAACTATCTTTTTTAATCCAATGGCTATGGGTCATATGTGGAGTTACATAGGCATCCCCCTCATCACTGGTGATATCACGAGGATCAAAGATATAGCCATCTTCTGTTGTATACTTGCCTGCCAACTTGGCTACCTGAATCTCATCAACAGTGTAGGCAATTTGCGCATTTGGTTTTCCTAAACGTTCTGGATGACGAATCGGTGCTAGGAAGGCCAGAATATCATCCACCAACTTGACTTTATCACTTGAGGCATCATTGAGACGTTCCAACAGTTTATCCAAAGTGTCAAAATCAGCTTGGCGCCCTTTATTATCAAGTAAGTCTTGATGAACTCTTGCTAGTAAATCATAAGCCTTATTGTAAAATTCTTGATCACCAGATGGGAGGTTGGTTTTCTTAGCTTCTAGCTTATGAGCTAAACTTTCTTGCTTGGTTAGTTTACTATCAATGGCTGCAGCAGTTTCTGCTGAAAGCTCCTTGGCAGGAATATAACGCGAGGTTCCATTCTCCTCAAATACATAGCCATCAGCTACTTTTCGAATCGCCTGTTTGACTAATTTCTCATCAATTGGATTGCTTGGAGCTGGTTGAGGAGTTGGTGAAGGTTGCGGGCTTGGACTAGGTTCCGGAGTCGGTTGTGGACTTGGTTGTTCTGGTCTTGAATCCGGCACCCTATGGTTCGAACAATAGCGAAGTGGGATGATGCGAGCGATTCGTTCTTCCAATTCAGACATCTGTGAATAAGGAATGAAATGGTAATGGTTCCCATGAGGCACAGCAACTCCTCTAGCTGTTCGACTTGTAATCTGTGCTGGGTCGAAGACAAGGCCATCAGATTCTACGTGTCGTTGGCTGAGTGGCAAGGCATAAAGTTGTTTCAGAAGGCCATCAATATCCTCATCACTTTGACTTGCTTGACTGTTAGTGTTGCTGTTGGTTGTGTTCGTATTGGTATAGTTGTTGCCTTGGTTATTATATGGTGGGGTCCATCTATCTACATCGCTGCTAGCACTGTTGTTATTGGTACGGCGATAAGTAGGCGTTTTTGATTGGCCACTTCTACCAGTTAGGAAGGCTTCTGCTGCAGCCAATTCGCTAGCTGATAACTCATTTTTTGGAATATAATGGTAATGATCGCCATGAGGAACGATATAAGCATCCCCAGTATCCTCAATGATATCAGATGCATTAAAGATATAACCATCATCTGTGGTATAGCGTCCTTGCGAACGTGCCAAGGATAAAGCACCATCGTTTCTTGAAGTCCCACCTTCACGATGTTGACTATGCTCTTGTTTTTGTCGATTGATTTCTTCTTTTGTACGGACGTTTTCCGCATGGGTAGCATCCTTAAGGTAAACATAGTATTTTCCATCTACCTTGATAACATAACCACCCTTGACCTCATTGACAATATCCTCATCTTTTAGCTTATAGTTTGGATCTTTCATGAGCAATTCTTCACTGAAAATCGCGTCATAAGGAACCTTACCATTGTAATAATGATAGTGGTCGCCATGTGAAGTGACATAGCCTTGGTCTGTTATCTTGATGACGATTTGCTCCGCATTGATTCCTTCACGCTTGCTAACCTCATCAGGAGTTAGATTCTCCGTTTTTTGCGTTGCTTGTTTTCCATCTATATAGGAAACACGATTATTTTCCTTAACCGTTCTGGCTTGATAAAGTCCCAACTGGTAAGAACAAACACTTAAAATCAAAGCTGCCGCAGAACCAGCTAGGTATTTCTTATTAACTTTCATCGAAACTCTCTTTCTTTTTGATATTTCTAGTTGCAATTCATTTCTAAATTGCAGGAACTCCTCTCTATTACTTAACTGGTTAATAGTTTACTCCTAAATTTGTAGCTTGTCAAGGATTTTATGAACTGGTTAAGTATTCTTTTGTTCTGTCCCACTAGTTTGTCTTCGTAAGGATTCATATTAAACAGTTTACCTTGATAATTCTTTAAAAAATATCAAAAAATCCCTGCAACTGAGTTGCAAGGACTTTTCGATTAATCAAAATCAACGTATTCTTTTTGAAGTTCAAGAACTTCTTCCATTGTTGAGCATTCTGTAAGGGCACGGTTTGCGTACTCTTCCATCTTAGCTGTGTCGAGTTTTTTCATCAAGCTGCGTGTACGAAGTACAGATGTTGCTGACATAGAGAACTCATCCAAGCCCATTCCGACAAGGAGTGGAACAGCTTGTTGATCACCAGCCATCTCACCACACATACCAGCCCATTTCCCTTCAGCGTGAGCCGCTTTAATAACGTTGTTGATCAAACGGAGGATTGATGGGTTATATGGTTGGTAAAGGTATGAAACTTGCTCGTTCATACGGTCTGCTGCCATTGTGTATTGGATTAAGTCGTTTGTACCAATTGAGAAGAAGTCAACTTCTTTAGCAAATTGGTCTGCAAGCATTGCTGCTGCTGGGATTTCGATCATGATACCAACTTGGATATTATCCGCAACTGCAACACCTTCAGCAAGAAGGTTTGCTTTTTCTTCGTCAAAGACTGCTTTGGCTGCACGGAATTCTTTCAAGAGCGCAACCATTGGGAACATGATACGCAATTGACCGTGAACAGACGCACGAAGAAGGGCACGGATTTGTGTGCGAAACATAGCATCTCCAGTCTCAGAGATAGAGATACGAAGGGCACGGAATCCAAGGAATGGGTTCATTTCGTGAGGCATATCGAAGTAAGGAAGTTCCTTATCTCCACCGATATCCATTGTACGAACGACAACAGGTTTACCGTTCATTCCTTCAAGTACAGCTTTGTAAGCTTCGTACTGCTCGTCTTCTGTTGGGAAGTCTTGAGAATCCATGTACAAG
The DNA here is from genome assembly GCF_000222705.1 of Streptococcus mitis bv. 2 str. SK95. Lineage (GTDB taxonomy): Bacteria > Bacillota > Bacilli > Lactobacillales > Streptococcaceae > Streptococcus > Streptococcus mitis_AY. Next base: position 49,963 of record NZ_AFUB01000040.1, read on the forward strand.
AACTCTGTACGGTAAAGACCAACAGCTTCAGCACCGTTGTCATTGACACCTTCAACGTCTTTTGGAGTACCGATGTTGGCAGCCAATTCAAAGTGTTTACCATCAGCAGTTACTGTTTTAGCGTCTTTCAAGAGCGCCCATTCAGCTTTTTGTTTCGCATAAGCTTCACCAGCAGCCTTGAATTCAGCTGCTTGCTCATCAGTCGGGTTGATAATAACCTCACCTGTGATACCGTTAACGGCAAGAATGTCACCGTCTTTAACGATTTCAGTGATGTTGTTTGTACCCAATACAGCAGCAATTTCAAGTGTACGTGCCATGATAGCTGAGTGGCTAGTACGTCCACCGATATTGGTTACAAAAGCTTTAACAAAGTTTTTGTCCAATTGAGCTGTATCAGAAGGAGTCAAGTCATGTGCAATGACGATTACTTCTTCATTGATAGAAGCTGGGTTTGGCAATTTTTTACCAAGGAGGTTAGCCAATACACGTTTTGTAACGTCGCGGATATCCGCTGCGCGTTCTTGCATGTATGGGTTGTCTTCCATGCCTTCAAAGATAGTGATAAACATATCTGTAACTTCTTTCAGACCTGCTTCTGCATTCACTTTCTTCGCACGGATTGTTTCCTTGATTTGGCTGATCATTTCTGGGTCAGCAAGAACCATTAAGTGAGCGTCAAAAACTTGAGCCGCTTCTTCCCCTAGCGTACCTACTGCTTTCTCACGAATAACAGAAAGCTCGTCTTGTGATGCTTGTAGAGCGACATCAAGGCGAGCTTCTTCTGCGTTTGTATCCTCGACTGTAATAGTCTCAAATGACAAATCCGGTTGAACGAGTAGATATGCTTTTGCAACTGCAACACCGTCAGATGCTGCGATTCCTTTAAGCATTTCTGTCATTTTCCTTATGCCAATCCTTCTTTTTCCATAGTTTCAGTGATAGCAGCGATTGCGTCGTCAGCATCTGCACCTTCAGCTGAAATTGTAACGTCAGCACCTTGGCCAACACCAAGACTCATAACACCCATGATAGATTTAAGGTTTACTGATTTACCTTTGTACTCAAGAGTAATATCTGAAGCAAATTTGCTAGCTGTTTGAACCAACAATGTTGCTGGACGTGCGTGGATACCTGTTTCTGCCACTACGTGGAAATCTTTAGAAGCCATAGTTTGACTCTCCTTTAAGTGTTTTCTATTTGAGTTATAAGTGATAACCCTTACAATAGTGTATTATATCACCTTTAAGATAATTTTTCAAGTATTTTATGGACTTTCTTCAATTTCCTTTCAGATAACTTGCTGAAAATCTTCTATATAAATTACCAACATACAGGATATAGTTTTTTTGTTTTAATAAACTTTGATAGTTCAATGAAAGTCAAAGCTTATGTTTCAAAAACCACTATATATTGTATTTGGTTTTTGAAACTGTAACTTTTAGGCACAAGATTTAGTTTAAAAAGTTTGACAAAGTTTTTTTTTCTGATATACTAAGAAAGTAATCAAATTTTATGAGGAGTTACGAAAATGGTAACGGTTTATTCTAAAAATAATTGTGTACAATGTAAAATGACCAAACGTTTCTTGGACAGCAACAATGTGGCCTATCGTGAGATCAATCTCGACGAGCAACCTGAGTACATCGATCAAGTTAAAGAGCTCGGTTTCAGCGCAGCTCCTGTTATCCAAACACCAACTGAAGTCTTTTCAGGCTTCCAACCAGGAAAACTGAAACAATTAGCATAATCTTAGTACATCATCCAGAAGAAACTCGCTTCTAGGGCTAACTTAGAGGCCTTTCTTTTGTAATTAGATAAAGGAAATTTTATGGGATTAAAACATCTTGAGGACGTGACCTACTTCCGTCTCAATAACGAAATTAACCGTCCTGTTAATGGACAAATCATGCTTCATAAAGATAAAGAAGCCTTGGATGCTTTCTTTAAAGAAAATGTAGTTCCAAACACTATGGTTTTTGATTCAATCACTGATAAAATCAACTACCTCATTGAACACAACTACATTGAAACAGCATTTATTAAGAAATACCGTCCAGAATTCTTGGAAGAATTGTCTCAATTTATCAAGGATCAAAACTTTCAATTCAAGTCTTTCATGGCTGCCTATAAGTTCTATAATCAATACGCCTTGAAGACTAATGACGGTGAATATTACCTTGAAAGCATGGAAGACCGCGTCTTCTTTAACGCACTTTATTTCGCAGATGGTAATGAAGCTGTTGCGATTGATATTGCCAATGAAATCATCCACCAACGCTACCAACCTGCTACTCCTTCCTTCTTGAATGCTGGACGTGCTCGTCGTGGGGAGTTGGTATCTTGTTTCTTGATTCAGGTGACTGATGATATGAACTCTATCGGACGTTCCATCAACTCAGCTCTTCAACTTTCACGTATTGGTGGTGGTGTGGGAATTTCCCTCAGCAACCTTCGTGAAGCCGGAGCTCCTATCAAAGGTTATGAAGGTGCTGCTTCTGGTGTCGTACCAGTTATGAAGCTTTTTGAAGACAGCTTCTCTTACTCAAACCAACTCGGGCAACGTCAAGGTGCTGGGGTTGTCTACCTCAACGTCTTTCACCCTGACATCATCGCCTTCCTTTCTACTAAGAAAGAAAATGCCGATGAAAAAGTTCGTGTGAAGACTCTTTCACTTGGTGTAGTGGTACCAGATAAATTCTACGAATTGGCTCGTAAAAATGAAGAAATGTATCTCTTTAGCCCATACTCTGTAGAGCTTGAATATGGTGTGCCGTTCAACTATATCGACATCACTGAAAAATACGATGAATTGGTCGCAAATCCAAACATCCGCAAGACAAAAATCAAGGCACGTGATTTGGAAACTGAAATCTCTAAATTACAACAAGAATCTGGCTATCCTTATGTAGTCAACATTGATACGGCTAACCGCGCTAATCCTGTTGATGGAAAGATTATCATGAGTAACTTGTGTTCTGAGATTCTTCAAGTTCAAGAACCAAGCTTGATCAACGATGCTCAAGAATTCCTTCAAATGGGAACAGATGTTTCATGTAACCTTGGATCAACAAACGTGGTCAACATGATGACCTCACCTGACTTTGGTCGTTCTATCCGCGCTATGGTTCGTGCCCTTACTTTCGTTACAGACAGTTCACACATCGTAGCTGTTCCTACTATCGACCACGGAAATAGTTTGGCTCACACCTTTGGCCTTGGTGCCATGGGACTTCATAGTTACCTTGCCCAACAACTAATCGAATACGGATCACCTGAGTCAGTTGAATTCACTAGCATCTACTTTATGCTTATGAACTACTGGACCTTGGTGGAATCAAACAATATCGCACGTGAACGTGGTATCACCTTCCACAACTTTGAAAAATCAGACTATGCTAACGGTAGCTACTTTGACAAGTATGTGACAGGCGAATTTGTTCCAAAATCAGACCGTGTCAAAGAACTCTTCAAAGACGTCTTTATCCCGAGTGCTGCTGACTGGGCTGAACTTCGCGAAAAGGTTCAAGCAGATGGTCTTTATCACCAAAACCGCCTTGCTGTAGCGCCAAATGGTTCTATCAGCTACATCAACGATGTTTCTGCTTCTATCCACCCGATTACACAACGTATCGAAGAGCGCCAAGAGAAGAAAATCGGTAAGATCTATTATCCAGCTGCAGGTTTGTCAACAGATACTATCCCTTACTACACTTCTGCTTACGATATGGATATGCGTAAGGTGATTGATGTTTACGCTGCTGCAACAGAGCACGTGGACCAAGGACTTTCACTCACCCTCTTCATGCGTAGTGATATTCCAAAAGGTCTTTACGAATGGAAGAAGGAAAATAAACAAACCACACGTGACTTGTCTATCCTTCGTAACTATGCCTTTAACAAGGGAATCAAGTCTATCTACTACGTCCGTACCTTTACAGACGACGGTGGAGAAGTTGGCGCTAACCAATGTGAAAGCTGTGTGATTTAGTTTTAATCTGAGCCAACTAAATTCCCTCAGATTACTGATTAAAGGATTACACTAGAATAAACTTGGATAAGCATCTAAAATACTAGGAAAAATGAAAAGTCGGTCTTCCGACTTTTTGTGCGATACTCTTCTCAGACTATGATAAAATAGAGAAGATTCCATCATCGCATTATTACATACAGAAAGAGATTTCAAATGGAAACTTACTACAAAGCCATTAACTGGAATGCCATCGAAGATGTCATCGACAAATCAACTTGGGAAAAGCTGACGGAGCAATTCTGGCTCGATACGCGTATCCCCTTGTCAAACGACCTTGACGACTGGAGAAAACTATCAAACAAGGAAAAAGACCTAGTAGGAAAAGTCTTTGGTGGTTTGACCCTTTTGGATACCATGCAATCTGAAACAGGAGTTCAGGCGCTTCGCTCAGACATCCGTACACCGCATGAGGAAGCTGTTTTCAACAACATCCAGTTTATGGAGTCTGTCCACGCAAAATCTTATTCATCTATCTTTTCTACCTTAAACACCAAGGCTGAGATTGAAGAAATCTTTGAATGGACTAACACCAACCCCTACCTACAAAGAAAAGCGGAAATTATCAATGAAATCTACCTCAATGGTAGCCCCCTTGAAAAGAAGGTTGCCAGCGTTTTCCTTGAAACCTTCCTCTTCTACTCTGGTTTCTTTACCCCACTCTACTATCTCGGTAACAACAAACTGGCCAACGTTGCGGAAATCATCAAACTGATCATCCGTGATGAGTCTGTTCACGGAACTTACATTGGTTACAAATTCCAACTTGGTTTTAACGAATTGCCTGAAGAGGAGCAAGAAAAACTCAAAGAATGGATGTACGACCTGCTCTACACCCTCTACGAGAACGAAGAGGGCTATACAGAAAGCCTCTATGATGGTGTTGGTTGGACCGAAGAAGTCAAAACCTTCCTTCGTTACAATGCCAATAAAGCTCTCATGAACCTCGGACAAGATCCCCTCTTCCCAGATTCAGCTGATGATGTCAATCCTATCGTCATGAACGGTATTTCAACAGGGACTTCTAACCACGACTTCTTCTCTCAAGTCGGAAATGGTTACCTCCTTGGTGAAGTTGAAGCTATGCAAGATGAGGATTACAACTACGGTTTGGACTAATTTTACCAATTATTCAAAACATCATGGTTTGTTTAAATAAACCATGATGTTTTTGTTTTTGTTTTATTTTGTTTTTTTCTATTTGATTGATTGAGCGTTTTATGGTAAGATAATAATAGTAGAAATCGAGGTGATAAGGATGCTGAAGCAAGAAAAGCTAGATAGTATTTTAGAAGCAGTAAACACAAAAGGCACTATTACTGTAAAAGAGATTATGGAGAGTCTTGATGTGTCAGATATGACAGCTCGCCGCTACTTACAAGAATTGGCAGATAAGGATTTGCTGGTACGCGTGCATGGTGGCGCTGAAAAACTTCGTACAGGTTCTCTCTTAAACAACGAACGCTCAAATGTCGAAAAACAAGGTTTGCAGATTGCTGAAAAACAAGAAATTAGCCGTTTTGCCGGTCATTTGATTGACGAAGGTGAAACCATTTTTATCGGACCAGGAACAACCTTAGAATGTTTTGCTCGTGAGCTCCCTATCGATAACATTCGTGTTGTAACAAACAGTCTTCCTGTTTTTCTCATCCTAAACGAACGAAAATTAACAGATTTGATCTTGATTGGCGGAAATTATCGCTCTATCACTGGTGCTTTTGTAGGGACACTTACCTTGCAGGATTTGACCAACCTTCAGTTTTCTAAAGCTTTTGTAAGCTGTAATGGTATTAAGGATAAGGCAATTGCTACTTTCAGTGAAGAAGAGGGCGAGGTACAACGAATCGCCCTGAATAATGCCAATAAAAAATACTTACTGGCAGACCACAGTAAGTTTAATAAGTTTGATTTTTACACTTTCTACAATATCTCAGAGATTGATACCATCGTTTCAGATGCCAAACTGAGTCAGGAGACATTTGAAGATCTATCGAAACAAACAACCATTCTTTTATCAAAACCATAAAAATTCCCCTGCCTTTTGGCGGGGAATTTTTGTTGAATTTTAATCAATAAGTTGTGTCTCAGCTAGTTTCTTGTACCAGTGAGCTGATTTCTTTGGATAACGCTCCTGGGTCTCAAAATCAACATAGAAGAGGCCGTAACGCTTTTCGTAACCATTTGACCAAGAAAAAACATCCATCAGAGACCAGATAAAGTATCCTTTGACATTGGCTCCATCAGAGATTGCATCTGCAATCACTTCCATATGTTTCTTCACATAATCAATCCGTCCATCATCGTAGACTGTCCCATCCACAAACTCATCTTTGTATCCGAGACCATTCTCTGTGATGTAGATTTTCTTGTAATTTGGGTAATCCTTCTTCACGCGCATGATTTGATCATACAAACCTTGAGGATAGATAATCCAATCCCAGTCCGTACGTGGGACATAGTCAGGCGCCACTCGACGTCCAACTCCCTTAATCTGATACTTAGAGCTTCCTTTTTCACCCTTACCGTTATGAATGATTTCTGTTTCGCCATCAAAGGATTGCATCCAATCACTCATATAGTAGTTAATTCCAAGGAAGTCATTCAAGTCTTTTGCAGCTTCTAGGACTGCGAAGTCTTCTTCACGCAGATCTAAACTTCCACCATTGACTGCTAAGATATGGTTGACACCTTCCATTGTTTCTTCGGAATATCGTCCTAGATAAGTCGCATCCAAAATAAATTTATTGTGAATGATATCTTCTAACTCGGCTGCACGAACATCTGCTGGATTATCTGGATCCAGAGGATACTTAGTAGGCAGTGCATGAACCACACCAATTTCACCCTTATATCCCTTATCCTTGAAAAGTTTTACTGCACGCGCATGCGACACCATCATATTGTGATGAGATTGGAAGACTTTGGCAAGGTCGTACTGAATACCTGGAGGGAATTTCCCAACCAAATACTGGCCATCCCCTATCGGCCCAATTTCATTAAAGGTTGTCCAAAAGTTAACTTCAGGAAATTCTTCAAAACAGAAAGCTGCATAATCCACAAAGTGATCAATGTTTTCTCTGTTTAGGAAATCTCCGTTTGAATGAAGCGCCTCTGGTGTGTCAAAGTGATGGAGGGTCACGAAGGGCTCAACATGTCGTTTGTGACATTCTGCAAATAACTTGTGATAGAACTCAACTCCCTTGGCATTGACTTTCCCGTAACCAGTTGGAAAGATACGTGACCAAGCGATTGAAATACGGATACCATTGACACCATACTCTTCTGCAAGTTTGAGATCAACTGGGTATTTGTGATAGAAATCACTGGCTGGCTCAGCAGTGTACCAGTAGTTGTCCTTAAGATATTTATCCCAGGCAACTGGCCCTTTACCATCAGTATTGGTTGCACCTTCTGCTTGGTAGGCTGCTGTTGCTCCGCCAAAAATAAAGTCTTTTGGAAGTGTTTTTGTCATTTGATTCACCTTTCAAGAAATAGAACTGAGATGGGGATATAGTTGGGAGGAGTTCCTCCATCTCACTTCTTTGGTATTTACATTTTATTCTTCAAACTGCGCTTGAACGAAGGCAAGAGCGCCTTTTCCATCACGAGTCAGTTTAATGTATTGGCCACCTTCTGTCTTAGCAAGTTTGATACCAAGTTTGTCGGTTTCGGCCTTCATGTCTTCAAAGTTTGAAGCAACTTGAGGAGCAAGGATAACCAGATCAAACTCAGGCAACATTTCACGGTGAGCTCCATAGCCACCAGCTGCTGCTTTAACAGGAACCTTGTACTCCGCAGCTGCCTTGTTTAGAGCATTTGCAAGGAGACCACTTGTACCTCCTCCTGCACAGAGAACGAGAACATTTGTTTCTTCTGTGATTGTGTTTTGCGCTGCTTCTACACCTGCTTTTTCAAGAATAGCATCTGCTTTGGCAGTATTGAAGTTTGCTGCTACTTTTTCTTTCAATTCATCATTGACTTTACCAGAACGCTCTTCTTCAAGGATTTGTTCATCATAGACTTTAAGGAATGGATAGTAAATGACAATGTCAACAACGATTAGAAGGGCAGCAAGAATGAACGATAGAACTTGGAAGTTTGTACCGAGAACAATACCGAGCGGACCTGGTGTTGTCCAAGGAAGGTTGGCTGTAAATGAGTTCATGCCAAGCGTCTCAATGAAGAATTTAAAGATCCATACGTTGGCAATTGGCGCAAAGATAAATGGAATAAAGAAAATCGGGTTCAATACAAGCGGTGCACCAAACAGAATTGGTTCATTTACACCAAAGAAAGTTGGAACTACTGAAGCACGTCCGATTGCACGGTTACGTTTTGATTTTGTTAACCACATGAACATGAATGGAACAACCAGTGTCGCACCCGTACCACCCATGGTAACGATAAACATTTGTGTACCTGAAGTAAGGATCTTGTCTGCATGCATCCCTTGTTGAAGAAGGTTTAAGTTGACTTCAGCATTTGCATAGGTAATAGCTGCGATTGCTGGCTCGACGATTGAAGGACCGTGGATACCAACAAACCAGAAGAAGGCAAAGGCACCAAAGATAATGGTAATACCTAGATAACCATCAGCAGCAGAGAATAATGGTGCAAAGAATTTACCGATTGATTCAGCTACGCTTGCACCAACAAAATGACGAGCTAGTAAATCAAGAGCATAAAGAGAAACCACTGATAGAGTGAATGGAATCACATCTTTAAAGACTTGTGAGATATTTGGTGGAACTTCGTCAGGCATACGAATAGTGACGTTGTTCTTAACACAAACCTTATAGATGGCTACAGTAACAAAGGCAGCAAGGAAGGCTGAAAGCAAACCTTTTGTCCCCAAGAATCCAGTAGCTAGGCCATTTTCGATAGGATCAGCTGCCAACATCAACAAACCAACAATTGCTGCCAACAATGTTGACATATAGTTGACTTGGTTGGTTTTTTCCATGCTACGGTTAACTGAGTCGGTCAATGACTTAGCTGTTGTACCAGCTACCAAGAGAGCTAGAATCCCCATTGAATAGCTATAAGGTTTCATGAGGAGATTAACAACATCATCAGACCATTTAAAACCCCATGAGTTTGGTACAAAGGCAATCAAGATAAAGATACTTGAGAAGAGAATAACTGGCATTCCAGCAATGAAACCATCACGAATAGCACGAAGGTAGATATTACGAGACAGTTTTTCAAAGAAAGGTTTCCCTTTCTCGATAAAAGCAATTAGTTTGTTCATTACTTAACTCCTCTCTTGTAAAGTTCGATTAAATGGTGCATCAAATCTTTGAGCAAGATAGTTGTCATCAAGTGGTCTTGGCCATGCATCATGGTTACACTATAGGCCAAATCTTCACCAGCTGCTTCCTTAGTCAAAAGGCTTGTTTGCGCGTGGTGAGCCTCTGCAATGCAAGAACCAGCTTCCTCGACTAAGCTATCTGCTTTCGCAAAATCGCTAGCCTCAGCAGCCTTCAAGGCTTCCAATAGTTTTGAACGAGCATCGCCAGCATAGGCTACGATTTCAAAACCTAACAATGTTACTTCTTCTCTATTCATGATAGAATGCTCCTTATGTATTTTTAATTAAATTTTTATGACAATAAACGTTGGATATGTAGAACTAGATAAACTCGTTCACTTTTATACAAATCAAGACCCGTATGTTGCGTAATCACATCATAGATCTTGGAACCGACCTCAAATGCCTTTGGATAGGATTGTTTGATATGATCTTCCATATCCAGAAGAGATTGATTATCATCTCTGGAACGGTCTAAATAATCCAAAAAATAGTTGAGATGAATCATAAAGCGATCATAGAAATGATTATTCTCTTTAGTTCGCTGAATAGCGTAACTTTTCATCACTTCTTCAACATTCCTGAGAATTTCTTTTCTCTTATCTATCGACTCCACAACTTCCACTTCATTCTCTCCTTCGGCATTGATGAAATGATAAGCAATCCGAATAATTTCATCCTCAGGGAAATGATCCGCTAGCTTCTGACGGTAAATTTCAAATGCTTCATTTGCGATTTGAAAAGCAACAGGATACTTGGCAGAAATATCTGGCAGATTGCTATCCTTGTACCTTCCTTGTGTTAGAGCTTGGTAAGAACAGTAAATATGATCTGTCAAGGTTACGTAGAGATACTCTTGAATCGGATAATGATATTTCTTTGATAGCTTATCAATGATTTCATAAGTCACTGTGATAAAATCAAGCGGAACATCTTTGAGGAGAGCCATAAAGTTTTCTCTGGACTCTTCTGTCTTCATCCGAAAGATTTTCTCAACCTGATTTTCAGCAATCAAATCCCCCTTCTTCTTTCCAAATGTAATCCCTTTACCAATTACAATCACCTCTTCTCCTTTATCATTTCTGACAAGTGAAACATTGTGATTCATTGGATTTAGAATTCGATACATGGCAACCTCCTTTTGTATCTTAAAGGTATATGAGTATAAAAAATGACCACAAATGAACTAGAAAATCTATCGATTTCTAATCCACCTGTGATCATGCCTAATATTACTTAGTAACACTCACCTTGTATTAACTTGTGATTTAAGTATAGCACAAGTAAGTTTTTTTGTAAACCTTTACATTAAACTTTTTTAAAAATTTTTATTTAGATCAATGTTCCTAAGATTAGGAGGGGGAAAACTTATACACGTTCAGTCCATGAAGTCGCTGTTGTTTGAAGAACCTTGTTGAGTTCGTCAATGTTCTCAAACCCTGTTGTACGCAACCATTCACGAGCTGCTGCTTCACCGTCTTTGATGTAGGCTTCAACTGATCCAGCCCATGTAGCACGGCCACAAAGAACTCCATTGAAGTTTGCGCCTGATTCGTGGGCAAAGACAAGTGTTTCTTGGAAGAGTTTTGCTGACACTCCTGCACTCAAGTAGATGTATGGCAAGTTAGTTGCTTCATCTTGCGCTTTGAAGAAGGCTGCTGCTTCTTCACGTGTATGAACGATTTCACCATCACCAAATCCTTCAACGTATTTAACATTGACTGGAACTTCCACTTTCAAAACATCGATGTTGAAGCGTGGGTCTGAGAAGACCTTCATGGCACCGATAACCTTGTGTGGTTTCACTTTTGCGTATTCTACAGAGCCAGCGTCAGCGATTTTTTCATCATAAGCCAAGATTTCAAGGAAGAATGGAATATCTTCCGCCACACACTCAGAACCGATGCGTTCGATGTAGGCTTGTTTTTCTTGGTTGAGTTCGTCAGCGCTGTCTACGTCATAGTAAAGCAAGAATTTGACAGCGTCAGCGCCTTGTTCCTTGATGCGTTTTGCAGACCAAACATCCAAACAGTCAGGCAAGCGTTTGGTGCTTGTTGTGTCGTAGCCAGTTTTCTCATAAGCAAGGAGAAGACCAGCATTGGCATCAAGCGCTTTTGTAGCTGGAAGTCCATACTCAGGGTCAAGAAGCATAGATGAAGCGTATTTTGTCAATTCATCTGCAACCAAGACTTTGAGTTCTTCCATTTGAGCAACAGTTGGCTCTTCCGTTTGGTATTGAGCCATAAGGCGTTTCAAAGCACCACGTTGGTCAAAGGCAAGAGCTGAGATAATACCATTTTCATCTGAAAGTTTTTCTAAGCATGCACGTTTTTGTTCTGTTAAAGCCATTTTATACCTCTTTTACTATTAATTGATCATATAGAGCTTGATAGTTGGCCATGTTGACATGACCAGTCATTTTTTCTTGAGCATTGAGCATACCAAGGACATTTGCCTTGATAAGAAGTTCTTGATCAGTTTCCTTATGAAGAAGGCCTGATGAAATACCTGCAACAGTAGAATCACCAGATCCGACAGGATTGACTACCTGAATTCTAGGAATATCTACCTTGTAGAAAGTGTCATCATGTTTTGCAAAAGCACCATTTGCACCAAGTGAAACGATTATCCACTCAATACCTGCAAATAGAGGCTCTTGAAGAACTTCCTTTAATTCATCTAAATCCTCAGAAACTTCTCTGCCTAGAAGCTGAGACAATTCTTCGTTATTTGGTTTAATTACTGTTGGTTTGTGCGGTGATTCAAGGACAGCCTGAAGAGCTGCACCTGAGCAGTCCAGAACAACTGGTTTGCCTGCTTGATTAGCAAGTTCTACCAAGTTTGCATAGTAGTCAACTGGAAGGCCAGCTGGAAGACTACCTGAGATGGCTACTACTTCTACAGTGTCAAGAAGATTTCCGAAATGAGCCAAGAAATCTTGCCCTTCTTGTTCCAATACTTCAGGTCCTTTTTCAAGGATTTCTGTTTGGTTATCTCCGTGCAGAATAGCGATACAGTTACGAGTCTCTCCTTGAATTGAGAAGAAATCTTTCGTTACTTTATCATCGATATGTTCTACCAAAAATTCACCAAGTTTGCCACCGACCAAACCAGTAGCAGCAACAGAATCACCAAATTCTGAAAGAACTCGCGTAACATTGAGCCCTTTACCACCAGCTGTCTTGGTCACGTCCACCACACGGTTGACAGTATCAATTTTCAATTCATCCAAAGGATAAGAAATATCAATGGATGGATTCATTGTGACTGTTAAAATCATGCGTTACCTCTTAGTCGTGGTATTCACCGCGATCCCATTTTTCAAGGAATTCTGTAAAGAAGTTTGCATCTGCTTGATGAGCATTGTGAGTTTCAACGTGCTCAATTTTCGCAATCAATTTTTTATTTTCTTCTGACGGTTTGTATTCAGCATTGATGAAAGCTTCAATGATATCGCACATAAGCAATTCACCAGTGATTTTACCACCAAAACCAATAACGTTGGCGTTCAATTGTTCTTTAGCATAAAGAGCTGTTGTCATATCACGAACTAAGGCAGAACGGACACCAGGAACTTTATTTACAGCGTTGTTGATACCAACACCAGTACCACAGATACATACCCCAAGATCAGCTTGACCGCTTGTAACAGCTTCACCAACTTTTTTACCAAAAATTGGGTAGTGTGTACGAGCATGATCGTAAGTACCAAAGTCAATGACTTCATGTCCTTTTGATTTCAAAAATTCTGAAACCGCCATTTTTTCATCTGTTACGATGTGGTCACATCCAATTGCAATTCTCATTTTTAATTTACCTTTCTTACTGTAATCTAATTAGCACATTTTGTTCAACATATCAACCCGAATTTGGTGACGACCACCGTCGTATTTACCGTTAACAAAACCTTTAGCAATATTTTTAGCCAATTCATTACCGACAAGTTGTGCACCCATAGTAATCATACGTGAGTTGTTGTGGCCACGAGTCATATAAGCTGAACGTTCGTCAGAAACTTCTGCAGCAACCATTCCTTTGATCTTAGTTGCGACCATGAATGGACCAGCTCCATAAGCATCAATCACGATACCAAGATTTTGTTCTTCTTTGTTTACTTCTGCAGCAACAGCAAGAGTCACATCAACAAAGTCTTGACCTTCAGCTGTAACATCCACAACGTGGAAGTTTTCTTTTTCCAAGAAGTCTTTCACAACTTCTTTCAATCTCAAACCTGCAGCATCTGCACCAATAACAATAGACATATTGTTTACTCCTTTTTATTATTCTAGGCCAGTAAAGACTTTTATAACTAGCAGTTTACCTACAAAAGACTTTCTAGCAGTTTATTGACAAATTTGATTGAATGAGATGAATAACACCTTATCCAAGTCTAGGAAATCAATTTCCTAGAAACAAACTTTCTCCGCGAAAGAGAATATAACAAGTGATTATTTGTTTGTTGCAAACATCATTTGTTGTTTACAAACATAATATACTCCTATTTTCAGAAAAAGTCAACAGTAAATGTTTGTTTTTGTGTTTTATTTTTTAATCTAAAAGATTTCAATATCAAAACAAATTTGATCCACTTGACCGGGTTCCAAGAGACGAACGTTTTTCTTATCTTCTAAATGATCTCCTTCTTCAAGAGATGTTGACAAGCCAGACCATGGTTCAAACGCAATGAAAGATCCCTTATTCAAAGTTGACCAAATGATGAGATTTGAGAACTCTTGGAAGTGTACTTTTAATCCCTTCTCATGCTTGCGCGAACGAAGCGAAATTGTTCTGGATTGCAACTCATCCAAAGTCACTGCATCAACACTAAACAGATCGTAACTGAGGTCCACTTCCTTTTGTGAATCCAACCATGGACTTCTATCTTGGAAGTCTAACATTCCCGTTTCTGGGAAAGGACGTGGAACAGAGCAAGTCTCTTCTTTTTCAAACTCTAAATAGTAGTCTTCATAGACTTCGTCATCAAGTAGAGGACAATTAAATCCTGGATGTCCTCCTATAAAGAATGGCATTACTTTATTGTTTTCTTTATTAAAGACTTTGTATTGAGTACGAACAGTCTTGCCAGTCACTAGATAAGTGATTTCAAGGCGGAAATGATAAGGATAGTTTTGATAAGTATTCTCATCATCTTCGATAGCAAAGGTTACACTGTTTTCTGTTTGATCAACTAATTCAAATTCTTTTTTACGGACTAAACCATGACGCGGAATGCTTCCTTTCGTCTCCGTTCCATCTTCGTGGCTATAGAAGGCTGTATCCTCTCTCAAAGAGCCACAGATTGGAAAAAGTACTGGAGCTTGCCCACTCCAATAGGTGGCATCTCCTTGCCACAGATACTCAATGCCTTCTCGATCCTTGAGCGACGACAAGGCGCCACCTAAGGTTTTAAACTGGACCGTTAACTGATCTGATTTGATTTCAATTACCATAATGTTCTCCAACTATTTTTAGATTTTTATATAAAAAACTAGGTTGCCACTCCCAATGTAGGAAATTAACAACCTAGTTTTCACAATTTACATTTTATAGGAGCGAATTATTTAGCATTTGCTGCGTATTCTTCGTTACGTTTGATCATTTGTTTTCTATACCAAGCAAAGATACCTACATAGAATACAAGGAAGGCTGCTGCACCAAGGATTGCTTTGATATCACCTGTTGTAGCATTACCAATTGCCCAACCAAATAGTTTTTCGATTGGTCCTTCAAGAGTTGAGTGAGTGATCAATTGAGTTTGGCTCACACCTTCTGGGAAAGCACCTACACCTTTCGCAAGTTCAGTTGCAAATGGAGCGATAAGAGTACCTGAAAGAAGGAAAAGTGGCAACAAGAGTGTTCCGAAGATGATCATACGGAGCAATTTACCACGTGTAACAACCAAGAGAGCTGGAGTCACACCCATAGCAATGATACCAGCAAGTGGCAAGATACCATTACCGACATTAGAAAGAAGCACAGCTTCTACTAGCATGATTGGAGCAAGTACGTTGGCACAAGCCCAGATTTCAGCACGACCAGCGATGAAAGGCCAGTCAAGACCGATGTTGAATTTACGCCCTTGAAGACGTTTAGTAGCAACGTTTGTAATACCTTGTGAAAGTGGTTCCACGGCTGCGATGAACCAAGATCCGATAAGTGAGAAGAGCTCCAAGCAGACACCGGCAGTCAAACCAAGGCTCAACCAACCTTTAATAACAAGTTCCCATTTATCAGCTCCTTCTACACCTGCAACTGGGTGTGGAGTTCCCATCAAACCAATAACGATACCAAGAATGAAACCGATGAAGAATTTAGATCCCCAGAAACCGATTTTCTTGTTCAATTTTGCAGCGTCAAAGTCGTATTTATCAAGACCTGGTAATACTTTATCAAAGATCTTATCCAAGACCATGATAACTGGGTTCATCATGTAGTTCATGTGAGTTGAAGTCATTGGTGATGAACTTGGTGCATTAAGAAGGTCGTCGAATGTTGGTTTCATCAAGTCAGAGTTGATGATTTTCAAAACACCTACAAGGACAACTGCTGCAGTTGCGATGAAAAGTGAAACCCCTTGGCTAACACCATTGTTGTCTGCGTACCATTTGATCAGAAGACCAGTGATTGACAAGTGCCAGATATCGAAGATATCGACATCAAGTGTGTCCGTTTTCTTCATTGCAAGCATCACAACGTTGACAATCAACATCACAAGCAAGAAGTAAAGTGTCCATGCAGAACCCCAAGTGATCGTAGCAAGTGGTGCCCAACCAACGTCAGTGATGTTCAATTGAATACCAGTGTTTTCAACGAATTTCGCAAGAGATGCTGAGAAAGCTCCGTTGAGCATACCGATGATAGCACCGATACCAGTAAGAGCGATGGCAAGTTTGATACCACCTTCAAGCGCTTTGGAGAATTTCACTCCAAAAAGTAGAGCCAATACTGTCAAGATGATCAGCATGATGATAGGACCACCCATTTCCAAGACTGGCTTGAAAATCTTATTGGCTAGTTCGATAATGACATCCATAATAGTTCCTCCCTTTATTTTTATGGAATCTTACAAAATAATAATTAGCTTAGTCCGTGTTCTTTGATAGCTGCCTCAATATTGTCAAATACAGGAGCACTCATTGCTGGAATACGGAACAAGATTGGTCCAGCTTCAATAACTGGAATACCTGGTTCAAAGCCAAGATCTGTTGCAGCGATTGGTGTAAAGATATCGTAGCCTTTCATAAGGTCTTCATTCACATCTTTTACCATAACTGCATCACAGTGAACATCGTAACCACGATTTGAAAGCTCTTCTTCAAGAGCACTTTTAATTTGGTGACTTGAGTTAACACCTGCACCGCAGGCAGCGAGAATTTTGATCATTTGGATTTCCTCCGATTTATTATTTATAATGTACGATTTAAGCTGTTGCTTCAGAGATATAGGCATACAAGGCTTCTGGTTCAGAAATATTTGATAAATCTTCTAGGTGAGCATTTCCTGTAAAGAAGTCCATCAACTGAGCAAGAATGTTGGTTTGACTCGAACTTGAATTGTTAATGATAAAGAAGAGTAGAGATACTTCCACTTCCTTATCAGGAGCAATCATATTGTGAAAAGTTACTGGTTTTTCTAATCGAACAACCACCACTTTCTCGGCTAGATTATGAACAATATCTGTATGAGGAATCGCTACGTTTGGCAAGTCCTTTCCCAGAAATTCCATATCTAAGCCAGTCGGAAATGACTTTTCACGCGTGATCAAGGCTTCACGATAAGTTGGAGTCACGATTTCTCGTTCTTCCAATAAGGTTGCTACCTGATCAAAGAGTTGTTCTTGATTATCCGCTTCTAAGCAAAACACCAGGTTTTTGTCAAAGAAATGACCTAATCCCATAACAGTTTCCCTTCTTTCAATTAACTTTTACGTTATAAGTATAACACTATATGAAATCGTTGTCAATACTTTTTGTTTTATTTTGTTTCTTTTTTGTTGATTGTGTTTTGTTAATTAATTATAATCATTATCAAACAATCTTTTTAAATTCTATTTTCGTGCATTTCAAACAAAAAAAGACCAAAATGGGTCTTTTTGTTACTAATTCTAATGTTATTTAGTTAATGGAAGATAAAATTTCTTCTAGCTTTTGATAGTCCTTAACACTATCGATTTCATAGATGCTGTTGCCTTCTAATTCTTCGACATACACATCTAATTCTTTGATATTATCCTTAACCATATTGTCCCAATAGAGATCAACAAATTCGCCGCTTGCATAGGCTTTGTCAATAAAGCCAACAATCTTTTCTGCAGTTGGAGCATCCCAGAATGATACGCCGCTCAGAATACGACCAGCCTTGCTATCAACGATGATGTCTTGAACTTTATAGTCATCACCATAAACCAAGAACCATTCATTTTCACAGTCTTCACGATAAACACTGAAATAGGTAGAACGTTCAAGATTATTTCTAAACATATTTTTGAAAAGATAATTATCCGCATCAATAACATAGCTGTTAGCTAAATCTTCTTTTACAAGGTAAAGTGAGTAAAAGTTGTTGTAATCAGCATACTTGTCGTTGAAGACTAAACGAACACCATATTTTTCTTTTAGGTAGTCAAATTGTTCTTTGAGGTAGCCAACAACGATAATAATCTCATCAATTCCTCTCTCTTTCAAAAACTCGATTTGGTATTCTACCAAAGGTTTTTGGTTGACCTTAACCAAGGCTTTGGGGGTATTTTCAGTCATAGGACGCAGACGAGTTCCCAACCCCGCTGCCAAGATAATTGCTTTCACGCTATTCTCCTTTATTCTTTAATAATAATATAAACACCAGCCATGACAACAAGCGATGTAATAATGGTCACCATATCGAGTGGTGTTCCTAAAAGCATTGCTGAGAACAATACTGTCCAAACGACATAGCTTACGTTCAAACCAGTTGCTTTTGCTGGTTGTAGCCGATTGATAGCAATATAGTAAGCTAAGTAAGAAATCATATTACATGCTGCAAAGACAATCAAGAGACCTAGTAATTGTCCGTCTGCCACTTCTGCAAATGAATGATGAGAAAAGAGGACAATGACAAGATATGACAAGAATGAGGTTACTTGGCGGATTAATAGTGCTTCAATTTCACTTAATTCACTTTCCATGGCGTAGGAACTAAGAACACTCTCACTTCCCCAAGCGATGGCACAAACTAATGCACAAAGAATTCCGATATAAAAAGAATTAACTTGCTCAACTTTGTATGTCTGGGCAATAATACCAGCGATAATCAACAGAATACCAAACACAGTATTCCTAGATACCTTGTGTTTCAAAATGAAAAATGCTAGTAAAACAGAAACTGCTGGATAGATAGCTGATACTGAAGATGCAAGAGAACTACCGATATACTTAACCGCATAAAGATTGGCCTGCATTCCTATTGGTCCAGCTAGCAAGGCTCCGATAATAACACTGACATTCCGAATATTTAGAAAGATTGACAAGCGAACTTTTCCTTCTCTAATCAAGAGAAAAGCTAATAAAATAA
This sequence comes from Streptococcus mitis bv. 2 str. SK95, assembly GCF_000222705.1. Taxonomy (GTDB): domain Bacteria; phylum Bacillota; class Bacilli; order Lactobacillales; family Streptococcaceae; genus Streptococcus; species Streptococcus mitis_AY. The sequence continues at coordinate 68,853 of NZ_AFUB01000040.1, forward strand.
AGATACTCAAGAAGTCATGTGCCGCTGCCACCACAAAGGGGGAAAGATTTGTAAAAATTGAAAAGATATAAGCACTGATTGTCAGTCCTAGCCCCCAGAAGATCCCTGAGAGCAGACCGAAAGAAACACCATTTTTATTCTTCATCCTAACCCCCATAATAGGTCAAACCGTCAACAGCTCTTTGGTAACGACTCACACCATAATCTCCAAAGTCAGCGCCTTGAGCTTCTTTGTACACTGTCCACAAACTCCAGATAGTATCTTGCAAAATTTTATAGATTCGAATCTTTTCACGAGATACTGGAGTTTTGTCACTCTCATAGTAGGTTAGGAAATCTTCTTCTTCCTGATTTGTAAATCCAGACTCCAAAAAGAGAGCTGCCAAATCCCACATCGGATCATTCATGGAAGAGTATTCCCAGTCGATCAAATACATGCGTCCTTGGGGTGACTCGATAAAGTTTTCTGGTACCAAATCAATATGACAAGACTTTCTGTCAACACCTAAGTCAGCCAATTTTTTCTCTAGTGAAAATACATCTTTTCTTACAGCTTCATAATTGGCGTAAGGGATATTCCCATCAATCAGGGCTTCGTATTTTTTGATTTCTTCAAAAGGTGCAAATTCCCCTCTTAGTTCTTTACCTGATGCATGAATGGTCTGTAGAATCGGGGCAATCTTTTCAAACTTGGACTTGATTGATGTTGAATCAAGAGTTACTGCTGATTCGATGTACTCATTGACCTTAATTCCTGACTCAATATCAAAAAGATAATTCTTGACATCAAGATTCAAATCTTTCAACAATTCAAGATTGTATTTTTCATCTTGACGGTTGATGAGCTTTTCAGTTCCTTTTCCGAAAAATTTAACGATATAGGGTTTGGAGGTTGTTTTAACCAAATAATTCTGATTCGTCATGCCACCCAGTTGTTCAACACTGAGGACTTCCTCTTCTTCAGATAGCAAAGAAGAAATTTTTTCTTTGATGAGTTTCTCCACAAATAACCTCCATCTTCTACACTTCCCACTTAAATACTGTTTTAAAAGCAGTATTTAGGTCGGTGGCAAAGACACGGTGAATGTCCTTGATTTCTCTAACTGGTTCTTCGATATAAAGGATATTCTTCAGACGATTAGCAAACTTTTTGACTTCCATCATCTGAATTGCATTTTCAAAATCAATTCGTCCTGAGCGAGACGAACCAACCAAGAGCAAGCCTTTTTCTAGGGCATCTCGTGTATTGATATTGACCTTGTATTCGCTGACTCCCATCATGAGGATCGTTCCTTGTGGGTAAATATAACGAATCAAGTCATTGATAGCTGGACCTGTACCATCACCACCACAACATTCAAATCCATGATCAAAGGTCAGATCCTCGGGAATATTATCCGTGATGTAGCACTCTTTTGCAAAAGAGAAGAGTTCCAGTTTTTCCCAATGGCGACCAATCACGATAATCTCTGCTTCTGGTAGAGTGTAATTGATAATATTGGCAACCACAAAAGCCAAACTACCATCTCCGATAACTGCGATACGCTCTCGTTTGCTGTGGGCGAGATTCAAGAAACGATCCATAGCATGCATACCCACACTCACAAACTCGGTAATGGCTGCAACTGTGTCCTCAATGTCATTATAAGACACAACACGATCTTTTGGAAGAGAGACAAATTCTCTCATAAAGCCATCATAACCACTAGATAGGAAGTAGGTTCCTGTCATGTAGTTCTCGTAGAACTCCTTGTCACTCTGCATAGGCGGTTGATTTGGGACCATAACTACCTTTTGACCGATTTCATAGGTCCCAGTTGGATCTGAAATAACAGTTCCACAAGACTCGTGAATCATAGCCATAGGAAGTTTTTTAGCCAATATCTTTGGATCACGCTTCCCTTGATAGTAACGTTGATCCGCATGACAAACTGCCATATAATTTGGACGAATCAGGATATGATTCTCCTGATCAATGTCCTCTTCTTGGTATTTTACATTGATAAACTTGGGTTTGGTCAGTTGATAAATTTGATTAATCATAGCCTTAGTCTTTCTCAATCATGCTTTTCGCGATTTTCAAGTCGGTCACAGTTGTGATTTTAAGGTTTGAATATTCCCCTTTAGCTAGGGCAACGTCTTTCCCTTTGATAACAAAAATCTTACATGCATCCGTCAGGATTTCCTTTTCTTTATCAGATAGGGAACCATACAAATCCATGAAATCCTTGCAGCGGAAGGTTTGAGGTGTTTGACCCTGATAGAGGTGAGCACGATTTGGAATATCCGTGATAAACTGGCCGTTAGTGCTTTCAACAATGGTATCAACCGCTTCTACTACTGTGTCAACCGCATCATGATTTTGGGCGAGTTTGATATTGTCCTGAATCATGCGAAGCGTGATAAATGGACGAACAGAGTCGTGGGTAATCACGATATCTTCTGGAGTAATTGGACGGTAGGCGTCAATGGCTTCTATAATCTTCTCGATACTGCTATTGCGATCAGCACCACCCTTGGTAATGATGATACGATCCTTGTGAAGAGAAAGATACTTGTCAACCAAGTCCTCAGCGTGTGATACCCAATCTCCATGAACTCCAACTACAATTTTTTCAATACTTGGCTCCAAGACAAATTTTTCAATTGTGTGGATCAAAATAGGACGATCACCCAACTCCAAGAATTGTTTTGGTAAATTACTGATTCCCATGCGTGTGCCAGTTCCTCCGGCTAGAATTCCTGCATAGATCATATATATTCTCCTTTGTTTATTCTTAAAAACTCATTACTATCTATTATATCACAATCTGCCCTTATCATGAAGAAAAGACCGAAAACTATCTATTTGAGAAATAAAATTAGATTTTCCTCTATATTTTTTTACTCAACATTCGGTTAATATATAGTCCTTTAGAATATAATATAAACCTTAAAATTATTTTTAAGAATACAATAAAAAGCTAGGAAATTGCTCACCTAGACCTAGACAGCTACAGTTCCTAACTTTCTTGTTTTTATTTATGATTATGGAATAAATTACTTTTCCTGATCTTGGTCACCAGCTCCTTTAACTGCCTTTTTAAACTCAGACAGCATTTTACCGATTGATTCACCAAGTTCTGGTAATCGTTTTGGTCCAAAGATTAAGAGTGCACCTAGAACGATGATAATCAATCCTGGAGCACCGATATCACGTAAGATTCCCATTCTTTTCTCCTTTCATTTTTTTCTTTACAATACTCTTGCTAATTGCAATACTAAGCTCATAGAGCGAGATTAAAGGAACAGTCATAGCTAGATCGCTGATAAAATCAGCAGGTGTCAAGATAACAGCTAGTACCAATAAAATAAAGTATGCATAACAGCGATAGGTAACTAAGAACCTTGGTTCAATCAAGCCAATCGACGTTAAAAAAGCGACGATGACAGGCAATTCAAAGATGAAACCCAAGGGTAGGGTTGTTTGAAAAACAAAGGCTAAGTAGTTCTGAGCCGTTAATTGAGTTTCAAATAATCCTTCCCCAAGACCTAAAAGCACTTGAAGTAAGGCTGGTGTCACAAAGTAGAATCCAAAGGCTAGTCCAAGTAGAAAGCAAATAAAACTAGCTGGAATATAGGCAAAGATTGCTCTTGCTTCTTCTGTTTTCAATCCTGGTTTGATAAAACTCCAAATCTGATAGACTGTAAAAGGTAGCGTAATGGTAAAGGACATCAGACTCGCCAAGCGCAAATAAATCCACAGAATGTCATTTGGACCTAGTACAATCAACTTTTGATTAAAGGACTGAGTCAGATAATAATAAAGTTGATCAGCAAACAATAAAGCTCCGCAGAAAACTATAGAAAAGCAGGCTATAACAGCAATGAATCTCTTTCTAAATTCTACCAGATGTTCAACGATTGTCAATTCTTTTGTATCCATCTACTTTTCACCCTGTCTCAATGTGACAACCAAAACAATTATCAAAAAGACTAGCTGACTTCCTAAACCTTCCCAACTTGGATAGATGCCCAAGAGGTCGATAGTAGGAAAACTTGATAGCAGGTGATTGGGTGCCATATTTGTCAGCTGGAGAGCATGTACACTAACTCCAAGCATCTTGAAGGCAAGAGCATAAATCATCCACGTCAGTAGGAAGAAGACCTTATGAGGTAGGAAGAATTGACTCGCCTTGTTCATCAGAAATGCAATAATCAGCAAGACTAACAAAGCTAGAGAAATACCTAGAATAAACTCAAAACGAGATATTCTCGGTAAAATACCTACGTAAAATAGAATGGTCTCTGCCCCTTCACGGAAAACAGCTAGAAAACTAAGAGCAAACATGGAAATGAATGAACCTGTCTTGGTCACAGTTTTCATTTGATTATCCATAAAATCATTCCATTTTTTGACCGAGGATTTACTGTGAAGCCAGATACCAATCAAAATCATCATAACGACTGCGAAAATACCAACAGCTCCTTCGATGATTTCTCGATTGGTCCCTGATGTTACTGCAGGAAAGGCAATTTGTAGTATAAATGCAATCACTAGACTCGCAGCTATTCCTGATAGTGCTCCACCGTATACCCACTTGAGTCCTTTGCGCATCTTGGCTGCTTTTAAAGTTGTGACTAGGGCCATGACGATTAAGAGGGCCTCTACTCCTTCTCGTAGGAGAATGAGCATGGCATCAAAAGCGTTGTAGCTTGCGCTAGTGTCAATTTGAAATAAATCCGAAATCAGTTTTTCTAATTTTTCTTGATATTCCTTCTCACTACCCTTGACCATGATTACAGGACTTTCGCTTTCGACTCGGGTGTAGAGGGAAGGATTGGTCGTACTAACAGAACCTTCAACAGTCGGCCATATAGTAATAAACTCTTTCATGGTAGCCGTCCCTGCCGTCGGGTTACCAGCTTTAAATTCTTCCAAGGCTTTTTTGAGAAGCTCAATGCCATCTTTAAGACTTAGATTGGAGGAACTTGTCGCCACTTCTTTGCCAGCTACGAAATTATCAATGGCAGTTTTTAAGTCATTAAAAGAAGACTGGATAGCATCATAATCTGTCGGCTCCATTTCAATACTACTGCGTAAGAAAGAGATAGCAGTTTCTACTTGACCGTAATGAGTTGTACTGTTGTCGCGGACGACACTTTCATTGAGTATCCAAGTTGAATTCATCTTTTTATAGGCTTCTCGGACTTGCTCTATGTTTTTGGAAGAAATTGCCTTATCCAAAGTCTCAAAACGTGGTCTTAAGCGACTGACAAGTTTTTCCTTCTCCGCATTTAGATCTATTGGATTTTGTTCTTTCTCAAAAGCTAGAAGGGCAGAAGAGATTTGTGTCAGATTTTCTTCACTGATCTCCCCTGACAGAGCAAGTTTCTCCTTGACAACCTTTCCAGCATTCGAATCAGCATGTTCTACTGTTTCAAAATCCGTCGCCATTTCTCTAACTAGGACCTTGGCTTCTGCCTGATTTCCATTTTTTATAGCCTGAGAAGCATCCGTAATCTTTACAAAATAAGAACTCAGACTTTCCTTCGCACCAACAGGAGACATAGCTAACAAGAGAAAAGACAAAGTAACAAAACAAATACTAGTCTTCCAATAATTTCTGACCAATATAGCCTCCTTTCTCTACTCCACCAAAGCAAGCAAAAAGACCACTACCGATGTGGGTTACATACTCATTCATCTTGTCTGTAGATCCGAGGTTGGTTTGAACCTTGACAAAATGATCTGGATCCTTTTGGAAAGAGATAAAGAGTAAACCCGTGTCAAATTGTCCAGTCTTATCATCAATGCCATCCGAGTATGAATAAGATCGTCGTAAGAGTGGCTTCTCTACCTCTTTGGCTAATCGAACATGCGAATCATCTGGTAAAAGACTCAAATCTACTTCATCAAACTCATTCTTCTTCCCAAAAGGGGCGCCACTTTCCTTATAACGACCAAAGGTATTTTCTTGCTCTTCAAGATTGGTTCGATCCCAGGTATCGAGAAACATCTGGATGCGACGAACGGCCATATAGGAGCCGTTTTCCATCCAATCCTTGCTGTCGGCCCAGACAACACGATCAAAATCCTTTTCTTTGGTCACATTGGCTGTTCCATCTTTGAAACCAAAAAGGTTGCGTGGTGTCTCCATACGATCCCCAATAGCAGCAAATCCAGATTGGCTCCAATGGAGGGTAACTGCATTTCTCCCTTTACGAATGAGGTTTCGAATAGCATGAAAAGCAACTTGCTCGTCATCTGCACAGGCTTGGATAACAATATCTCCCCCAGTATATTTTTCACGCAGTTGCTCCTTTGGAAAGGGTGGAAAATCCCTAAAAAGTTGAGGACGCTTGTGCTCCAAATTCATCTTTTTTAGGAAACTAGCAGACACACCAAAAGTTAGCGTTAAACGATGAGGATTTAGACCCACTGTTTCTCCAGTGTCACTAGGTGGCAAGAGAGCATTCTGACCATCTTTTTTAACCAATTCCCCCTCGACCAACTTGGCACTATAATCCGTCCAATCCTTGAACAACTGGATAATCTTATCTTTATCTGTCGTATGCAAATCTAGGACAACAAAATAGATATTCTTCTGCATAGGGGTCGTGATACCCGCTTGGTGTTTCCCATAAAAGTCAATTTTTTCATTACCGTACGAGATTTTTTCCTGTTTGTCTAGCTTAGGCGCTAAAAAAGCGGAGGCACCAGAGAGACCAAGTGCTAGACCAGCACCTCCAATACCCGCTTTTTTTAGAAATTCTCGACGGTCCATTTTTTTCTCAAAAAAATTTTCGTCTTTCTTAGTCATACTGCTTATTCTCCATCAAGAAATTTGCCCATTTGTGATAGAGGTTCACCAAGTTTCGTCACGGCTTCAGCCAATTCTTTGGTGTCTTCTTTTGTTAAGTCTGTATAGAGTTTGTAGTGTTCCTTGTCTGTCATATGTTTGTCCAACAAGCTATTAACAGATTTGAAATCAGCTTCTAATTCTTTAACTAGGTCAGCATCTGATTTTTCTAGTAAAGGTTTAAAGAGTTGAAATATCTTTTCAGCTCCCTCGATATTAGCGCGGAAGTCGTACAAATCTGTATGAGAGTAGATTTCCTCTTCACCAGTAATCTTACTTGTTGCTACTTCATTGAGCAAGTCAACTGCCCCTGTCAACATAATCTTGTGATCTACTTCAACAGTCGCTACCTTAGCCTTCAACTCTTTGATATCGTTGACAAGCTGATCACCGTAACTTTCGGTTCCCTTAGTTGTGTTTTCTTCCCAAAGGATACGCTCGATACGGTGGAAACCTGACCAACCTTCCTCGGTCTTATTTTCATCCACATAGTCTGCTAGACGAAAGTCAATCTTAACATCAGATTCACCAAAACTCTCAGCGATTGGTTCTGAACGTTCATAAGTCATACGAACAAGTGGATAAGCTTTCTTGGCTTCCTCCAATTTTCCGTCTTTTAAAAGCTGGACAAAGCCTTCTGTATCCGTTAAGAGTTTGTCAATTTGTCCTTGAACAAAAGTCTTATAATCTGCGGTTGCCTTATCAAGCAATTTTTGTTTGTCATCTGATAAAGCTTGTCACCTTAGAGGAATCACTTGTCTCGGTTGATTTTTCAAAACGGACTGCACATGCTGTCAATAGCAAAGCAGAAGATAAAAGGACAACACCTAGTTTTTTCATTATTTACTCCTATTGATTCAGGAAGCCTGAATTTATTTTACGTTCCATTATAACATCCTTTCCTTAGTTTTTTAACAAATTGTCAGAAAATTTAATATTTGAGAATTTGAAGTAGCATTTTCTGGTAAAATTAGAAAGGGCTTAAAAATTAGAATCGTAGAACTTTTTTCAGATAGTTTAAAAAGATTGTTTTCCCCTCCTCTTTTCTCTATAATGGAAAGAAAGGAGATGACTATGACAGAATTGAAACATGAAATTGATGCAAACTTTGCAGGACGACTCAATATCCTGCGCGCTGGTGTTCTCGGTGCCAATGATGGGATTATTTCCATTGCTGGAGTCGTTATCGGTGTTGCTAGTGCGACGAACAATATCTGGATTATCTTTTTATCAGGATTGGCCGCTATTCTCGCTGGTGCTTTTTCTATGGCAGGTGGCGAATATGTCTCTGTATCCACTCAAAAAGACACGGAAGAAGCCGCTGTTGCCAGAGAACAGTTGCTCTTGGATAAGGACATCGAATCTGCAAAACAATCCCTCTATGCTGCTTATCTTCAAAACGGTGAATGTGAAACTTCCGCTCAACTCTTGACCAACAAGGCCTTTTTAAAAAATCCCCTCAAAGCCCTTGTCGAGGAAAAATACGGTATCGAGTACGAAGAGTTTACCAACCCTTGGCATGCTGCTATCTCTAGCTTTATCGCCTTTGTACTTGGAAGTCTTCCTCCTATGCTTTCGATCACCGTCTTTCCAAGTGACTATCGTATTCCAGCAACTGTTCTTATCGTAGCCCTTTCCCTTCTTATTACGGGCTATACCAGTGCTAAATTAGGAAAAGCTCCTACGAAAACTGCTATGATCCGTAACCTCTGTATCGGACTTCTCACCATGGGTGTAACCTTCCTCTTGGGACAACTCTTTAGTATCTAAGATAAAAGAAATACCTCGACAAATATCGAGGTATCTTTTTTTACATTTGCACAATCTTGCGATAGCTTCTAGAGGTAATCATAAAGATTAAAACGTAGACAATGAGGAAGATGGCACAAATGGAAAGTGTAACGGTCAACATCATGGTCGCATCTAACACCCCAATGACTTTTAGGATGAGACTAAGCATATGATAGGCAAAGGCAAGATGTAGGAAAGCAAAGAGCAATGGGAGGAAGAAAACAGTTAGGACCTGTTTATTAATGGTTTGCTTGATTTGCTTTTGATCGAGACCGACTTTTTGCAAAATGATGAAACGTTCACGGTCTTCATAGCCCTCAGAGATTTGTTTGTAGTAGATGACAAGAACTGTTCCCACCATAAAGATGATAGAGAGGAAGATACCGATGAAGAAGACACCTCCATAGAGGGCACTGATTTGTGCACTGCTATCAGCCAGATTGCTTCCGTATACATAGCTTCCCTCTTTGTTTAATTCTCTATTAAAGTTATTAAGGAATTTTGAAAAATCATCAGCGAGTTTAAGCTGTTCTTCCTCACTAGCTGTTACATTCATACCACCATAAAGTTGATCAAAGAGAGAGGAATCCGGATATTGATCAATAAAGGCTTGCAGATTAGGCACAACAAGATAATTGTAGTCAGATGTGAGGATGTTAAACTGATTTGGCACATGTTCCAGAACGAAATCATTTTTAATTTCTTCTTTAACAGTGTAAGTCTGGTCATTTAGAGTGAGTTCTTTCTGCCCTTGAAGTGCCTTACTCTTGGTAAACAACCCAACTTCATTACCTGAAAGGGAGAGTTTTTGACCAGTCATGATTTCATAGTCTTTTTGGTCAAAGACCATGAAAATGGTTTTCGGTTGGACAAAGTTATTCCCCTTTTTAAAGATACGGAGTTTGGTTCCATCTTGACTCTCGATGCCAAAATTACTGTGACGAAAGACTTCTTTTTTGGTGATAGTCAATCCCTTATCGCTAGCATACTGACTCAAAAGTTTATCTAAATCTTCTTTTTCAACATTTCGCCCTGAAATTCCAAAATCATGTGGATTCATGAATTTCTTGAAGGTTTCTGAAGCCTTGAAGATACTAGTTGCAGCAGACATGGTCACCAAGACCATGGTTGAAAGAATGGCAATCGTCGCAAGACCAACCGCATTTTTCTTCATACGGAAGATGAGATTGGATACGGAAATCATGTTGTTGGGTTGATAATAGTAACGTTTGTTTTTCTTCAAGATTTGTAGGAATACTGTAATCCCTGCATTAAACAAGAGATAGGTACCAAGGATTACCAGCAAGACCGCTACAAAGAAAATTAGAACAGCATTAAGTGGATTTTCAACTGTGACTGCTAGGTAGTAGCCAGCTCCCATACTAATCAAACCTAGAATAGTTTGAAGACTTAAGAAACGTCCTTTTTTCTCACCACTGGCTTTTTCACGAGAGAGCTGAAGGGCATTCATGCGTGCGATGCGAAAGGCATTGATAAAAATTAGACCTAGGAAGATAGCTCCAAAGACGATGAGAACTAGGATGAAGACAATTGGTTGGAAAGTCGAAACGAGCTCCACTTTCATTTTCATCAGCTTCAGAAGAAGGGCAAAGATTAGCTTATCAAAGAGAGCTCCTAGGCCGAGACCAGCTGTCAAGGTTAAGGAACCAAAAATAAGAAGCTCCTTAAAAACCATACTGATCAAATGGCGCTTTTCAAGCCCCAGCATACCATATACACCCAGCTCCTTGGAGCGGTTCTTCATGACAAAACTATTGGCATAAAGTACAATAATTCCAGAAGCGATGGTAACAACTACCATACCGAGGGCAAGCGTCATAGAGATAGTTTCTCCCCCTCGGATCTTGCCAATATTAGGGTTGAGTGACAAGGAGTAAAAGAGATAAGTAATGGTCACAGCTAAGAGAACAGCTAAAGCAAAGGGATAGTAGAGTTTGCGGTTTTTGATTAAGTTGGACGCCGCTAACTTATTGGTCAATCGGAACATACTAATTCACCTCGCTTGCCATGACAGTCAAGGTATCAGAGATTTCTTGGAACATCTGACGCTCTGTCTTGTCTCCACGGTAGATTTGGTTGTAGAGGATGCCGTCCTTGATAAAGAGAACGCGCTTGGCCCTGCTGGCTGCCGCGGTTGAGTGAGTTACCATAAGAATGGTTTGACCGCGCTCATTGATTTCATCAAATACATCGAGAAGAGCTGCAGATGACTTGGAGTCAAGGGCTCCTGTTGGCTCATCTGCAAGGAGAATCTCAGGTTCAGTGATGATGGCGCGTGCTACTGCAACCCGCTGTTTTTGACCACCAGAGATCTCGTAAGGGTACTTCTCTTGCAATTGGTTGATACCCAAATTTTCAGCTGTTACCACCAATTTCTTCATCATCTCCGTGATGGGTTTTCGTGATAAAACTAGCGGAAGCAAGATATTGTCCTTAACAGACAGGGTATCTAGCAAGTTAAAATCTTGGAAGACAAATCCCAACTTCTCACGACGGAAACTGGAAGCCTGTGAATTTTTAATGGTTGCTGTGTCGGTTCCATTCAGGTAAACCTGCCCACGAGTTGGTTTATCCAGCATAGCTAGGATATTGAGCAAGGTTGATTTACCAGAACCAGACTCACCCATGATGGCAACGTAGTCACCCTTTTCCACGGTAAAGTGAATGTCTTTGAGGGCCTCTACTTGGTTGCCTTGGAAACGAGTTTTATAGATTTTTTGAACGTGTTTTACATCTAAAAGTGTCATGATCTTCTCCTTCTTAATATCCCATCAATTGAAACTGTGCTTGCATCATAGCGCATCCCAGTTGAACACGCTCGATATCTTTTTGACTTGGTTTTCTTGTTTTCTTTTGTAAGATTCTTTTCATGGTTTTGCTCCTTTGTTCTTTATGAGTCTAGTTTATCGCAAAAAAAGGCGGCTTGCCATAACCTAACCTTACAAAAGAGACTTTAATCTTACATTTTTGTAAGATTGAGGAATTTTTTTGAAAATAGCTACTATAAGAAGTCATGGTATTGCTTGTTTTATTCTTAAAATAATAGTAAAATTAAATTATGAAAAGGCTTTCTTTGACATCTTGTAAAAGATTTAGCTTTCTGATAATTATTTTTAAAAGTGCTAAACTATCATTCGTATCACTGCTATAAGGAGGGAGGTCCAGCCCCCCTCTTTTAGAAAGAGGTTCCTATGAAACGTGTTTTTCTCTTTATCAGCAATCTTCTTTTAACTTTCTTTCTCATTGCCACTCTATCCTTTTGGAAAGACTCTCTTCCACAAATCCTGTTCCCGGGTGCAGCAGTATTAAGTGGGCAAGCAGATTATTCTACCGTTAAAGAAGAATTAAATAGTCTTGCAAAAGAACATAATAGTCTTATCGCAAGAACCATTTGGGAAGTAGATAGTGATGGAAAATCACAAACTTACTACGAAGTTTTTGGAGATGGGAAACTCCCAGACTGGATGCCTCCAGCAAGTCAAGAAAGCATTCACAAGAGCGATCTTCTCAACAACTACAATATTATCAGCGGATCCCTAACTAGTCAAGAATTGGCCACTCATCTGAAAGAACTTGGACTAGAAAAAGCGAATGCATTTGAAAATGACAGAGTATCCTTCGTACTGGCCATGTTTACCCAACCTGATCAGCTCATCAGTATGTTAATCTTTTTGCTGACTTTCTTAGCTTTAATTGTTATCGGTCAGATTCAATCTCTTTCTCAGTCAGGGATTAGATTGATTTCTGGAGAGCGGCTGAGCCATCTCTTCTTTCGTTCTCTCGCAAGAGACGGACTTGATATCCTTCTTTTTGGTCTACCTGCTTTGCTGATAGCATGTATCTTGCTCATTTCCCTAGGATATCCTTATGACGTTCAAACTTTTTTAGGAATACTTTTTATTCTTTACAATAGCCTACTTTTTTTACTTAGCCTCCTAATTGCCCTTCTTTTTACCATTTCTTTGAAAAAAGTTCATCTCCTCTCTATCATCAAAGGAAAATTACCAATCAAGTCAATCCTACGCATTCTCTACTTTGGTCAGGTACTTGCCATTCTACTGGTTATTGTAGGATTTGGACGTATGTCTACTTACTATCATATACTTGAGAAAAATGAGGCTGGACAAGCTACTTGGGAACAACGCTCTAATGTTGTTACTCTTCAAACAGGGCGTTCCAGTCAGATGAAAAATTTAGATGAACTGCAGACAAATGCTGATAAATGGTTTGACTTTATTCAGCATGCTATAGATAATGAGAATGCCTTCCTTATTAAACATAATCTAGTTGAGCAAGCTCCTAAGCAAGCTACCTCAAATCATAATGAAACTGAAAATAACCCTTATGGTGTGGAAGGAAAAAATATTCTCTACGTCACGCCCAGCTACTTCAAAAAGGAAGGTATGGACTTATCATCAGAAATCTTTCAAAAAATCAGCACCCTCAAAGATGGACAGATTCTTGCCATACTCCCAGAAGAACTACAAAAAAATGAAAAAGATATAAAATCAACCTTGCAACAAGAGTTAACCAACCGATTATACAGTAGCGAGTCTAATCAAACTGTCGAAGTTAGTATAGCTTATACCAATCAAAAAAATGATGTATTTCTCTATAATACCGCCCATATTGCTTATGATCAATGGTTATCAAATCCCATCTTTCTTGTGCTTTCTCCTAAAGCACTTGGCAAGGCTTCCTCCATCTTCTGGTTTACAAATCTAGAATATCTCTATTTTACAGACCTCCACCAAACACAAGAACTTTTGAAACACTATCAACTTGATCATATGGTCTCAAGGCTATCGCCTGCTAGGGAAACCTATCTCCAGTTAAATCAAAAAATTAAAATCGAAATTTTTAGTAACTTAGCGAGTGCTATGTTTGCTATTTTGACTTCAATTTTGCTGTTTACAAGTTTAAATCTGCTCTATTTTGAAGCCCTTCGCAAAACCATATTCTTGAAAAAAATAGCAGGCTATTATTTCTTTGAATTACACAATAGATATATCACTTCTCAAATAGCAGCTCTCTTCATTGGAAGTAGTATAGCACTATATATCTCTAAGAATTTATGGATTACGCTGTTTCTATTTCTCAGCTTTTCAAGTTTAGCTATTCTTCTATTAAAAATTTGTGATAAAAAGGAAACTAAAACCTATGCTAGCATCATCAAAGGAGGATAGTATGATTGAATTACAACATATTTGGAAACAATTTGGTTCTCGTATTATTTTTTCAGACTTGAATCTGAATTTTCAAAGTGGTATAGTGTATGCTTTGATAGGAGACAGTGGTTGTGGAAAAACCACTTTGCTCAATATGCTTGCAAAACTAGAGACTTTCGACAAAGGAGAAATCGTTTACAAAGGAAAGTCTTTGACTTCACTAAAAAATGAGGAATTCTATCGTAACGAGCTAGGTTATCTCTTCCAGAACTTCGGACTATTAGAAAGTCAGACCATTCGAGAAAATCTTGAGCTGGGACTGATTGGCAAAAAACAGAACAAGAAACAAGAAAAAGAGAGACTTCTTCTTCAAGCACTACAAGCTGTCAGACTAGATTATCTAAGTCTCAACCAAAAAATCTATGAATTATCTGGTGGTGAAGCTCAACGCGTAGCGCTTGCTAAGATTATCCTGAAAAATCCTCCTTTAATTTTAGCCGATGAGCCTACCGCCTCGCTAGATCCAAAAAATTCCAAGGAAATTATGGAAATTCTCCTTGAACTTCGTAATGCTAATAGAACAATTATCATCGCAACTCACAATCCTAGTATCTGGAAAATGGCTGATCAGGTAATTCATCTCTCTCAAGATGGAAAAGAATATACTTAAATACCAAAATCCCTTGTGGCTAAATAACCACAAGGGATTTTCAGTCATTTATGCTGCTTCTTTTAAGTAACATAGTGCAAATAATAAATACTTCCTATTAAATCTCACCAAAACCAGCCATCATTGTCTTCAATAGCTTGGGCTTCCTTGCGTTTGCGTGGTCCTGTTCCGTACATTTCAGCTTCAATCTCTTCCTTAGTTGGCAAGATAGAGGCAAGGATGATGTAAATAATCACACCGATTCCAAAATTTGCCACAGTAAAAATGGCGAAGAGAAAGCGTACTAGGGTTACATCAAGTTTCCACTTGTCTGATAGACCAGCTAAAACTCCTGACACCATACGATTTCGTCTCATTTTATAAAATTTTGTATTCATGATTGTTTCCTCTTTCGGTATTCTTACAAATAGTATAGCATAAAACGGGACCAAGAACATCAGTCCTTAGGCCGATTTAAGACAACGAGTTTACCTCGGCAGATGCCACAGCGATAGCGTTTTGTGTCAATCCTTCTCTTGCGTTGATAGATTTGCTGGCAAGATTGGCACTGATAGACTAGGTAACTATCCTGACTTTTCAAAGGTGGTACAAAGCGCAGTCCATCCACTTCTTTCAATAGTTCCTTAAATTCTCGGTCCTTATGGCGATAACCCTTTTTCTGAAAATAAAGGTGATAGTGACAGAGTTCATGGCGCACGATTTTGCGAAAGACTTCCAAACCTAGTTCATTATAAACCTTGGGATTAAAATCCAAATGCCCATCCTTTGGAAAAAATCGTCCACCTGTCGTTCGCAAACGAGAATTCCACTGGGCTTGGTGGGTGAAAGGTCTACCAAAGTCTTCGAGGGAAACAGACTGAACATACTCAGTTAGATTCATCTGGAGCGAGAAGCGACAGGTTGACTTTTTCACGTTCAGTATCGATTTTCTTAACCCAGACCGTTACCAAATCTCCCACTGACACCACTTGACTGGGGTGTTTGATAAATTTGCGACTCATATGAGAAATATGAATCAAGCCGTCCTCGTGAATCCCGATATCAACGAAGGCACCGAAGTCAACGACATTACGTACCACACCTTCCAGCTTCTGGCCGACTTTCAAGTCTTTGATATCCAGTACATCTTGACGGAGTACAGGAGCATCAAAGGAATCACGGAAATCTCTACCTGGTTTGAGAAGGTCGGCAATGATATCTTTAAGGGTTTCTGGTCCAAGGTCAAGTTCTTGCGCCACTTCCTTGACTGAAAGGGACTTGAGTTTGCTTTGGGCTTCTTCATTCAAGTCCTTGATATCCAAGCGTTTGAAGAGTTCCTTGACAGCAGCGTAATTTTCTGGGTGAACTCCTGTATTATCAAGGATATTGCTGCTTTCTGGGATACGGAGGAAGCCAGCTGCCTGTTCAAAGGCCTTGGCACCCAGACGGGGAACCTTTTTAATTTGGGCGCGTGAAGTGATTTTCCCTTCTTCCTCACGGTATTTGACAATATTTTCAGAAATAGTTTTATTGAGTCCAGCTACATGGGAGAGAAGAGCTGGGCTGGCTGTATTGACATTGACACCAACTTGGTTGACAACGGTATCGACGACAAAGTCCAGACTCTCAGACAGTTTCTTCTGACTGACATCGTGCTGGTATTGACCGACACCAATTGACTTAGGATCAATTTTAACCAATTCAGCAAGGGGATCTTGCAAACGACGGGCGATAGAGATAGCAGAGCGTTTTTCAACGGTTAATTCTGGAAACTCCTGACGAGCAAGTTCACTAGCAGAATAGACAGAAGCTCCACTTTCATTGACAATAACATAGCTGACTTCTGGAAACTCTTTCAGAACTTCCGCCACAAAGGCTTCACTTTCCCGACTGGCCGTTCCATTTCCGATAGCAATAATTTCTACGCCATACTGACCAATCAAGTCGGCTAAGTCTCGCTTGGCTTCTTCGATTTGATGAGCTGAAGCTGGTTTAACAGGATAAATGACTTGGGTCGTCAGCATTTTTCCTGTTGTATCAACGACAGCCAGCTTGGCACCTGTACGAAAGGCAGGGTCAAATCCTAGAACCACGCGCCCTTTCAGCGGAGCAACCAAGAGGAGATTGCGCAGATTGTCAGAAAAGAGTTGGATAGCCCCTTCTTCTGCCTTCTCAGTCAATTCTGTCCGAATGCGTCGTTCGATAGCAGGCAAGACCTTTTTCTTAACTGACTGTTGAACCACTTCATCTATATAGGCATTTTTCACCTTGAAACGAGCAGCAAAGAAAGATAAGATACGGTCCGTCGCATGTTCAAAGCCAACCTTCAAAATACCTAGTTTTTCCCCACGATTGAGGGCCAAGGTACGATAGCCCTGCATGTTGCCAACTGTCTCTGAAAAATCATAATAAATCTGAAAAACTTGTTTTTCATCAAGACTTTCATCCTTGACTTGCGAAGTAAGTTTAGAGTGTCTCAGCACCTCCTGATAAGTCATAGCACGTAAATTGACATCTTCCGATAAGGATTCGACCAAGATATCAACTGCTCCAGCCAAGGCTTCTTGACTAGTCGCAAATCCTTCACAGACAAAGTTCTCAGCCTCTTTCTCTAAGTCAGTTACGTTTTGCAAAATTAAGCGAGCGAGAGGGAAGAGTCCAGCTTCACGGGCAATGGTTGCCTTGGTCCGACGCTTTTCCTTATATGGAAGATAAAGTTCTTCAACGTCTGCTAATTTTTCAGCTGCCAAAATAGCTGCTTCCAATTCCTTAGTTAGCTTGCCTTGTTCTTGAATCTTAGCTAAGACAGCTTCTTTACGGTCGTTGAGATTTGTCAGACTTTTATCCAGGTCGATAATGGCCTTAATCGCCACCTCATCCAAACTACCAGTCATGTCCTTTCGGTAACGCGCGATGAAAGGAATAGTCGCCCCTTCAGCCGTCAAACTTAGAACGGTATCAATTTGCTTTAAGGTTACTCCCAAATCTTGGGAGATTTTTTCATATTTTTTATCCATAAATCTATTATACCATAAGGGAAACAATAGAGTCTCTTCTCTAAAAACGGTTTTTATATTTACTTGATTAATCTTCTATAATATCTATATTTTAGTCTTCCATTTTTAATGCAAAACTTAAAAACTTTTATCAACTAGCCCAATATCATGCTGAATTAAATTTTTTTCCATCCAAAACAATCCTCTCCATCTACTATAATATTGGTCTCGAGGAGATTTGGTAAAGTATTGTTTTTCTCCAATAAAATTCCAAAATACACTTAAATCATTTTCTTTTAAAAATTGATCAAGATAATCTTTTCGTATGATCAATCCATTTATAGTATTTGTTAGTTCACCATCAAAAGCTACTAAGTCTCCCTCTTGACTAAAATAATATCCATCATACTTCTTCTGAACTAAATGTAATTTGCCAATCAACTCTGGACAAGGAATATCAAATGATATAGTTTCTTTTTTAGAAGCATCATATTCTTCTTCCCAGCAAAAATGAATATGGGCAGGCAAAAGCTTGGCAAGTGTCTTTTTTACTTTAACAGTAAAATACTCTTCTTTTTCAACTAGTTCAACCTCTTCGCCAGATTGAATGAAATCAAGAACTTTTTGACGTTTAATTTCTTCCTCACCAGTTTCTACATTATAGTTGAACCAAGAATCTTCTACAATTTCTTTCACACCTGGTGACCATGGGAACTCTCTGTTATATATCTGATATAGAGAGGTTACTTCAGACTGTATTCCATTTTTGAACATCTCACTTTTTTCAAAATTAGATTTTAAAGAATCGAATTCACCGTTTTTTACAAAATATGCACCAATAATTCTCCACGTTCTCTGATGACCTTCACAAAACCATGAAAATGTATCAGAAGCTTCATCTTTTTGGTTTTTAATTTCTTTATGTTGATAAAGCAATGTCCATTCTGTCCCATCATTATCTTTATAAGTTAAAGGCATATCAAACAAACTTGTTTTGTGTAAAATCCACTCATTAATTTGTTGATTATTAACTCCTGTATCTTCGATAAAGTTTTCATTATATTCAATAGTGAATTTCGGAAGTGATTCTAAAGGAAGCATGAAATGACAATTTAAAGTAGGATCAAAATCTCTAACATATGGTTCCCAAGCACCTTTATATTCCTCATCAGATGAGTTACTCCAACCCTTTAACTTATGAAAGTCTGAAACCCTTGCTAGAATATTATAAAATGCAATCCATTGGTATTTCTTTCCAATTCTCTCAATAGTGTGATTTCTTCCTCTATCAAGAGGGTGCCCGCATGAAATGTCATATTCAGTGAACAATTCATCTGAATATCCTAACTCATCTCGAATATATTGCATTGCATAATGATATAGATTCTCAATGTCAACGTTCTTGAACCGATTTAGTGCTGATTGGAAAGTATATCTTCCAAAATCACCGTACATACCGACACCTTCTGGTCTCATAGAAGTATCTATTCTGTCAAAGCCTCCTCTTTTACTATCCAAGCTACTATAGGTGCTAGGAGTAACAATAGGAATCGGCTTAGAATTGTAAGGAGGAATTATATTTAAACGGTCTATTTTGGCACTATTTTTAGGAAATTCAAATAAATATCTTTCAATAATCAATCTTGCATAATCCCTCAGTAAAATATCTGGATAGTTGAATTCTTTATCAAATATACTTGAATAGATAAACTCTGCTAAAGATTGAAACTCATTTTCATATGGAATTTCTTTTTTCGTACAGGCACCAAGAACAATGCCATATAATCTTTGAATAATGTAAGGGTCATTAACTGTTTCAAATTTTTGTAATAGATATTCACTAAACTCAAAATTATTCTTCAAAATTTCAATCATTGCTTTTGATGTTATATCACGTAACCTTCTATTTGAAGAAGCTAGCAACCATGTGAACAATATTAAAAGCAACTTAATTTTCTCTTTCGAAAGGGAATCAATTTTATTACCTTCATCAAAAAGGCAAATCAATTGAAAAACTCTCTCATATTCATTTGTTAAATTATTGATAAATGGTAGCCAAAGACTATCGCGTTTATTTAACTGCTTAGGAAAAAGAATTTCATGTAAGTACTCCGAATTTATAGGACTGTTTTCTTTAATCGCATTTTCGATTAAAACATTGAAAACATCTTGATAATTTGTAGGGTAATTATTTGCAATATTTCTAAAAAGCTCTCTACTTACTGTATCTACTGGTCGCCAAGAAAAGCTCTTTAAATATCTGTTGGCTAAATCATAACAATCATATTCGTTAGAAATCTTTTCAATCAACTTTATACAGTCTTCATCATATTCTTCAAAATAGAAACAAGATACAAAGAGAAAAGTATCTATGTTTTTGTTATTTTGAATCTCTCCATTTTCGATTTTCAATAGCTCTTTTTCAAGATAAGAATCTAATTCTTCCTTATCAAACGAAAACTCCATAATCTTTTGAGCTTTAAGATAATCCTCTAATAGATTATACCCAAAGGAATACACTTCTTTATCTTGACGTACATTGCCAATCATTAAACCTGATTTAAGCAGAAAAGAAAGAAAGTATGATTTATTTTGAATGCCGTAATATGACCAAAATTTCATTTGAAATAGTTCTTCCTCGATAAGATAATTATTGCTATTACTAAGTTGACATTCGGCAATTTCTAATAATAATTTTTTTAATATTTTACCCGAATCCGGAATACCTAAGGCTTTCTGAATTTCTTCATCAATTAAAGTAATAAAACGATCAAACATTTGAAAAAGATTTAATTCTTCTCCATTATACGTTTTACAGAATAGAGTTAAAAACAGCGGATTCGTCATCTCATAGTTTAATAACTCAGATGGCGAAAATGGAATATTGTGAAAATTTAGAAATTCTTTAATTGCTACTACAGAATCATCTTGAAAACCATGATGCGTAATTCTTAAAAGTTCCCCACTTTTTAGTCGTTCTATCATATTTTCTTCAAAAACGAGTTTTTCATATCCTGTTCTCACAGATAGTACAAGTTTAATATGTTTTCGCCTGCATATTTCTGAAATAATCGTTGATAATCCATTCTTCCACACACTTCGATTTGGAGTCTCATTAATTGCATCAATAAAAATATATATGTGCTGATTCTCAATCTCCCCCAGAATATCTAACATATCTAAGAATTCACGGAATCCATAATCAAATTCAAATTTCTCCATAATTTGTTTAGAAATATCACTACTAGATAGATAGTGATGTCCTAACAAAAGAAGTGCATATCCATCCTCACTCATTGTTTCCTTTACAGAATTTGCAAGTAATTGAGTTTTACCCATACCTGCTTCTCCAGTGACAACAAGAATTTTATCGCTGATGAGTGCCTCCTCTTTGTTTGAACTTCCAATCCAGTTTAGATACCCTATCAATCTATCTATATCACGTACTTGATTGAATATTCTATTCCGATTTTCCGAAGATAAATCACTAGTTGACTCTATTTTATTATCTAGATTTTCCCTATTAATACTCAATTTTTCAAGTTCGAACTCTAAACTACGATTAATTTTATCATTCCACTCTAAATAATTCTCTATATTATCAACCGTTACATCTTCTAAACTGTCAATAAATTTCTTAATTTTAAAAATTATCTCACTTCCTCTTAAGCTAAAGAGCGTATCTAACTCTTTGAGGAATTCTATTTTTTTACCATTAATTTTATCAACAGCTTTTTGATTTCTAGTAAAAAGATGAATTTTTTCATCTGTTCCAGTCTCAACATTAAACATTGGGTTATACCTCATACCTAATGAATCAAATGATAATTGATTATAATTTTCAAACCAATCCTTTGTTATCATATGATTCTCAAAAAAGAAGGATTGTAAATCGGTATACTGCGTAACTTGAGTTAGAATTTCATTATTGCTAATAACCCTTAGTTCAATATCAGCATTTTTCAAAGCTTCTACAATTCTTTTATAACTTGAACTTGTTAATGTTAAATCCTTATTACAGTAGAGATAGAAGACATCAAGTTGTTCAGCATATTTTTCTATAGTTTTGTTTACTGATTTTTGAATTTGAGAATAATCTACTCTATTAAAAAAATATTTTGCCTGGAAAGAAATTATTTTATTCACTTTAGGACTATAAATAGGTGAAACTTCAATGCCTGGATGATTTGGGCTTGAAGTTAAAACGCAGGTGTTATCTAAAAATTGTCTTTTAAATAGTATCCTACATAATTGTTCAAAAGTATCTGTTACATCACTATGTATAGATTCAAAATTACTCCAAGCTATCTTATTTTTCATTGAAAAACCATCCTAAATATATTTTATCAGATATGCTAATTTTAGCATAAATAATATTAAAATCCTATGAGTCATATAAATTTAATTTAAAATACTATCTATTTTGATATAATCAGAAATATGCACGAGTTTAATACCTCCATTTCCGTAAAATAATAGTATAATAGAGGTAGAATGTAGAAAAGAGGTGGGCCCATGGCTGTTAAATTCACAAAAACCGATGACTTGGACAAGATGTTTGAGGAATTCGCCAAACTTCCTGACTTAACACAAGTCACTTTCCCAGATGACAAAGACAAAAAAGAAAAAGTTGAGAAGAAAAAATAGATGACGATTTTTCAATCTCTTCCTCCTAGCATCTTACAAGCAGGGGCTATTTTTCTCTCCATCATGATTGAAGCCCTTCCTTTTGTCTTGATTGGGAGTCTCATTTCGGGATTGATTGAGGTCTATATCACACCTGACAAGGTCTATGAGTTTCTCCCTCGCAATCGTTGGGGGAGGATCTTTTTTGGTACCTTCATTGGCTTTCTCTTTCCATCCTGCGAGTGTGGAATCGTTCCCATCATCAATCGTTTTCTGGAAAAGAAAGTGCCCAGCTACACGGCCGTTCCCTTTCTGGTGACTGCTCCCATCATCAATCCTATCGTTCTTTTCGCTACATATTCTGCCTTTGGCAATTCGATAAAAATCACCTTCCTACGAGCGTTGGGAGCTATTGTGATTGCTTTGGTTCTGGGGATTTTCCTAGGATTTTTCTGGAAGGAACCCATTCAAAAAGAGAATTCTATTACTTGTCATGAACATAACTTTTCACACTTGAGTCCCGCTAGAAAAGTATTTCAGGTCTTTATACAAACTGTTGATGAGTTTTTCGATATGGGCCGTTACTTGGTCTTTGGTTGTCTCTTTGCGGCTATCATGCAGGTCTATGTCCCGACTCGGATCCTGACCTCTATCAGTGCAAGTCCAGTCCTTGCGATTCTTTTGCTCATGCTTCTTGCCTTTCTCCTCTCTCTTTGTAGCGAGGCAGACGCCTTTATCGGTGCTTCTCTCCTCTCGAGCTTCGGCCTAGCACCAGTCCTTGCCTTTCTGGTCATTGGCCCCATGCTTGATATCAAAAATCTCCTCATGATGAAACACTATCTCAAAGCGCGCTTCATCTGGCAATTTATGGGCATCGTGACAGTTCTTGTTTTGCTTTATTCTTACATGATGGGGGTGATGCTATGATCCGATTTTTCATTTTACTGGGTTATTTTGCCCTGACACTGTATCTGCAGCTATCTGGCAAACTCAGCCACTACATCAACCTCCACTATTCCTATCTAGTCTATATTTCCATGATCCTTTCTCTTCTGTTGGCTCTGGTCCAATTCTACATCTGGATCAAGAAAATCAATTCTCACAGCCATTTGAAAAGTCGTCGAGCTAGACGAATCAGCATCCTTTTACTGTCACTACCTCTGTTGATTGGAGTTGCCTTTCCGACAGTAAGTTTGGACTCGAGAACCGTATCTGCTAAGGGATATCATTTCCCACTTGCTGAGGGAATCGACACAGCCATTCAGGCAAGCGAAGGAACATCCAGTCAATACCTCAAACCCGATACCAGCACCTATTTTTCCAAATCTGCTTATGAAAAGGAAATGAGGGCTACAGCTGATAAATACCTCTCCCAGCCAACCATTCAAGTCACTGATGAAAACTATATGGAGGTCATGGAAGTTCTCTATGACTACCCTCAAGAGTTTGAAGGAAAGAAAATCGAGTTTACAGGCTTTGTTTATAACGATCCTAGCCATCCAGATAGCCAGTTCCTCTTCCGCTTTGGGATTATCCACTGTATCGCAGACTCTGGTGTATATGGACTCTTAACAAAGGGGAACTCACGCCAGTATCCTGACAATACCTGGATTACCGCTAGGGGAACCCTGACACTCCACTACCATAAAGAACTCAAACAAAAACTCCCAACACTAGAAGTTGAGAGTTTCACAAAAGTAGACAAACCAGAAAATCCATATGTATATCGCGTGTTTCAATAAAAAGTGACCCAACAACAGACAAATTACTTTTTAAAGTAGCTTGTCTTTTTTGTTCTCCTAGCTCAACAAAATCAACACACAACCTTTCAAACAATAGAAAAAGTCCCAAGAAATAAGATTTCTCGAGACCATAAAAATGTTAATAAGATAGGGTTGACAATCATCACATATCATAGCTTAACTGCAATAGAGTTGTGATAGAAAACGTTAATTTACTAGAAAAAATAAAACTCATATTAAACTGAATATTCAGTTTCTTACTGGCATAAAGCTATTTGAGTTTAATTTAACAACCACTAACCTCTATTAACGCCACCAAATGCTGAACCAAAAACGGAAGTAGAATCCTAAGAACATAATGTGCACCTCCTTTTGAAAAACGTTTTTCCATCTCAACTATATTATATATTTTCTTGTGGAGAATTGCAAATTTTTTCAGTCAAATTCCTAGCTTTTTTCAAAAAAATATGATAAAAGACAAAATTTTATATTAAAAATAGTTATTGACTTTCGGTTTCTGTAAGATGAAGACATAATATAAATGCACTAAGTCCCATAACTGGATTTTTTCAGTCAAACTTCATAGCTTCCAGTTGTTGAAATTATAAACTAGCCTCTTTTCTGCGCCATGAATCTCCGCTTTTTACTGTTTTTCTTCAGCTCAGTTGGACTACTTCTCATTTTGTAACAAAGCTCTTACCTCGTCTGCTCCAATTTTATCCTCAGCTTTTTCAAAGAGTTGAATAGATTGATAAAAATAATCTCGTGATTTGACTGAATCTTGCTTCAGATAAATCTCTCCCATCCCCCTATAGGCACAGGCTTGGGCAATGAAATCCTCGGTTGTCAAAGCAAAATCTAGGGATTCTCGCATATAGCTTTCTGCCTCTTCTAGATTTCCCAACTTTAAACGAAGGTAGCCTTGTTCATAGTTGTTAACAGAAAATTTCAAAGCATCATTGGGAAAATATTTTTTTATAATTTGCATTTCCTGATCGATATAGAGTAGAGCTTTTTGAAAATGACCCATTTCACGATAAATCATGGCTAACTGATGATAGCCTATATGTTCATTTTCTGGGTCACTTTTAGTTCGTGCTAAGTCAATATAAGACTGGTAGATCCTTAAGCACTCCTTATAATTTTGCTCTTCAAGATAGATATAGCCCATCAAATTTAATACACTAAAATCCGTGCAAGTTTCCAATGAAAAATTAGCTTCAACTAATTTTTTAGCCTCTTCAATCTTGCCCTCAAACAATAAATCCCATGCTTGATTCATACATATCCTCCTGCATCTTATGTTGTATAGAAATCGATTGATAAGTCGCTATTAGACTCGTATTTTTTCCAAGATAAACTGAATCCATAATAATCTTCAAATTCAGGGTGCCAGTCATAATAAAGTGGGATACGACTATATTTTCTTGCAACAACTTCGTCTTCAAATTCTGGAGACTCCCCTGCAGTAATACCAAATTGAAGACCATTTAGTTCCCAGCTATTGCCCCAAACATTTTCATCCGAGAGAACATCGATCCATCTAGAAGCATCAAGATCAAAATCTGCACATAATTCCAGTTCATAGAATTTTCTACAGTTAATCTCTGAAGGCTTAATATAAAGGGCACCATCCACTTGGTACTATTTATCTTTGACTTGAATCTGTGTGATTTTCATTGGAATCGGAACTCCATTTAACTCTAACCAGAAATAGCCTAAAGAGGTTTTGATACTATAATATGGCTGATTAGCAGGTTTAGCGTTTTTAGAGCAAGCATCAAGAATTCTTCCAAGCATAATTAAATTTCTACAAACGGTTTTCGAAGTGTGTGGGTCGAAATGTGAATACCTACGGGTGACTCGTTTTAACTTTTCAACGGGAAAAGTGATATCCTTTGGTAGGGCATGATACTTCTGTACGACTAAAGCAGTTTTTTCAGTATTTTCCTTCCCCGCTGGAACGACTACAGCGTGCCCAATATGGATATTTGGGTCATCGCAGATATAAGTATAGCCATTCCCTCCCTCCTGAAACTCAACAACAACGAGATTTAGCTCTTGATTCGGATCAAAGAGAGGCTCAACCTGTTCTGCTTCTTGGCGCTCATAAAAAGTAAAGCAATCTCTACCCCCGTCTTCGCCAAAAACCATGAAACTGCCACATTCAGGGCACTTCCACATATAAAAGGATGCTTCAGAAATATCATCATAAGAAATTTTATTATGGTCGTCAGCTTTATTCATGATTTCTTCAAACAACTCATCCGAATAAACTGAATAAGCATTTGGATCGGGCGCTCGGTGGTCGTTCATTGCTTGCCCGCATCTACATGTCCATTTACCCATAAATAACCTCAGTCGTGGCCTAATTCTTCAAGGAAAAATTGATTTAGAGCTTTCCAGTCTTTCTTGACGTCAGTAACATTTTGGATGTATACATCCAACTCTTGGATATTATCTAAAATATAATCTTGAATTGGCTTTATAGGCTCAATTTGCATACCTTCAGGACTGTTTATCTTAATGTCAAGCAATCTTGAAACATGCTTCTTCATTTGAGACGGCAGCAATTCTTTCACCAAATCATCAAATAAAATCGGAGGGATTGAATGGTATTTTTCGATCCAACGACAAGCCAAAATAGGACGAAGCGCGTAGAAATACTTTTTAGGTTTGACCTTGTCTCCTGAAAGATACTTATTCATTTGAGTTCTAGCAGTGTTCAAGTAATGGTGAAGCATTTTTTTCTCTGAAAAATACTGGTTGGCAAGAGGACGTATGCGCTCGATAAAATCCGTTTGTTGATAAACAATTGGTGACTGTAACCATTCAAACAGTGTTGGATTTGACTTATAAAGGAGTTTTAAAGTCTTATCTAAATCCCAGCCACTCACATCCCAAGTATCGTCAATTGGTAACTCGATAACATCACGCTGTTCATTTAAACGGAGATAGAAATCTCGCTTGTGTTTGTAGATAAACCGTACATCAAAGTCACTATCAGGAGACTCAAAGCCCCATGCACGACTACCAGACTCGATAGCCCACAAAACTGTGATACCATAATCACGCTCAATTTCTGCTAATTTTTCAGGTACCAGAACATTCATTTCTTCTTGCGTTTGCATTTATAACCTCTTATTATTTACGCTGCTTCTCCAGCTCGATCATTGATGAGTTCAATTGTTTGGACAATATTACGAAGTATAGGGAGTTGGTGTTGAAAGAGTAGTTGAACCGAACCATACGATTTAAACGGCTCTTGTGTTAAAACTTTAGTCTCCAAACAACCATTTTCTACAATGTAATCTACAATCAATTTCACAAAGGAAATCTGCTTGGCATTGAGACTCTCATCCGATAAAAATTTAGAAAAGACTTGATTGGCAGACTCTCTATCCAAACCAATAATCTCACGAACCAATCTAGGAATTGCCTTATTTTCATAATGTTGTTGGTAATCTGACTTGCTACCTAATTTTTCCCATAACAATGTTTCAAGTGCAAGTAAATCCTGAGAGGTCAATTTTTCATTATGGTATAACTTAGAAATTGCTTCATCATCTAGATGAGTTCTCAAATAATGTTCAACTTTTTCATTATAAGATCGTAGGTCATTGACTTGTAAATATGGCTTAGTATCATGGACAGTGGAAAGAATGTGATCATCAAAATTGACATAATATACAGTGCGTTCCGGTTTATCCAGAAACTGTAGTAAATCTCGAAGCGCAAGGCGTATTTTTTCCAACTCAGATAAACTAACTTCTTCCCAAAATTCAGGTTCTTGTACTTTCCTGATAATTTCAGCCTGTGCAAAAACTTGTGGTATATTGCCAACCCTAGCAAGGGCTTTAGCTGTTTTCATAACTTGAGATATATGGACAGTTGCTGGCTTAGCCAACAGTTGTCCTAACTGTATCTGAAACAACCATAAATCAAATCGTCTCGCCATCTCGTCTTCTTTATTTTCTTCAAATAGAATCGGAGAAAGATCTTTCTGGATTGTTTCACTTGTGACGGTCGTTAGATTTTGCCAATTTTCCAACTTTCTGTAAGTATAAACTGTATCTAAGACCATACGAACCCTAAAGTCTAACTCATTTAAGCTCACCATACGTCCATGAAGTTCTGAGACGAGTTGTTGACGGTATTCTCTAGCAAACTGATCATCTTGATAACGAAGCTCCTGCAGTTCACGAATCAAGTCCACCTTGGTGTTAAACAAACGTTGAGTCAGAGAAACAATGTGACGACCATCTCCTTCTCTTGGATCAGCTTTGAAATATTCAAAATTATCACCATAATCGAATACCAAGAAATTTTCCTTATCCTGCTCAGGGCCGAATAAATCTTTACAAAGACGGGTTCCACGGCCAATCATCTGCCAAAACTTAGTTTTAGAACGCACTTTCTTGAAAAAGATTAAATTAACAACCTCTGGTACATCAATACCTGTATCCAACATATCAACAGAAATTGCAATTTGAGGGTATTTCTCCTTAATTTTAAAATCATCAATTAAGGTTTGATAATGCTTAATGCTATAATCAATCACTTGAGCATAATCGCTTCCTTTTTCAGGATAGCGTTCGTTAAAAATATCTCTGATGTATTCAGCGTGTCGATGGTTTTTAGCAAAGATAATGGTTTTACCAATTTCGTCACCTGAAGCTGTCTGAATCCCTCTTGTCATTAGTTCATCTAGAACAATTTTAACTGTTTTTCTATTGAAAATAGAGGTATTAAAATCCTCAGGATCAATATCTTTCTCAGAACTACCATCTTCAAATTGACTATCAAAATATTCTTTTTCGTCTTGAGATAAATCATCGTAATGTAGACCATCCGTAGGTAGTTTCAACTTCGTTTCAATCGAATGATAAGCTACTAAATAGCCATCTTTGACAGCCTCTTCCAGATCGTATGCGTATGTTGGAACACCATTCTCCAAGTTAAAGAAACCGTAAGTATTTTTATCTAAATCTTGACGCGGAGTGGCAGTTAATCCTACGATCCTCGCATCAAAATAATCAAAAATTGATTTGTATTTCTGATAAATAGAACGGTGAGATTCGTCAATTATGATGAGATCAAAGTGCCCAACAGTGAAGGGGCGTTGATTTACTTCTTCTTGATCACTAATCGCTCCTATCATAGTCGGATAGGTTGAAAAAACCATTCGACTAGATCGAGCACCATCTTTATCCTCTAAGAAATTGCAAACTGAAAGATCTGGAAGTAATTTCCTAAACGAGTCATAAGCTTGCTTAACTAGGGAAGTTCTATCAGCCAAAAAAAGAACATTTTTTACCCAGTTATGACGCGAAAGGATATCAACTAGAGAAACCGCTGTACGGGTTTTCCCAGAACCAGTTGCCATAACCAAGAGTGCCTGTCTACGATTATTGGAGAATGCTTCACAGACACTTGTAATCGCATGTTTCTGATAATGACGCCCAGAAATGTCGTCCCTAATTTTGCTAGAAATATCCTCGAGTGGTTTTTGCAAGTGACGTCTGTCCATCAACAGTTGCAACTCCTCTTGAGAGTAGAACCCTGCAATCTGACGACGATTAACACCATCAAGTATGTAGTGCTTTAGACCGTTGGTAATAAAGCAAATTGGCCGATAGCCGATTTGTTTCTCAAGAGCTTCAGCATATTCCTTGACCTGCACCTCCCCTACTTCTGGATTCACAGATGCCTTTTTGGCCTCAACAATTGCTAAAATTTTACCATTTTTGCCATAAAGAACATAGTCACAGTATCCAGTTCCTGTACCATGCTTCAGACCATGAACGTCTACCTCAACACGACAGTTTTCTTCAAATGTCCAACCCGCTAAACGGAGATCAATATCAATAAAGAGTTTTCTTGTCTCTGCTTCAGATAGTTGATCGATATGGAAAGATACATCTTGCCGTAGAGCTGCTGTTTCACGTTTTTCAGTATAAGTCTCTTGAGCAGCCAAGGACTGACTAGCCATCTGTTCATCGAAATCAGGAAGATCTGGCAAACTGTTTTGTAATTTCGCCATAGATTGTGGCGTTTCTCGAAACTTGATGTTTGCTGAAAGTGGCAATAACTGCTCGTCAAAATAACGCTCCACAAACTCGTTACTGTAGCAATAATCAATAAAATTGACAAACTGATACAAATGATGCAAAGCCAAAATCGCTTCTCGTTCCTTAATTTCTCCACCATGTGCAGCATGATTTCCCCATCGAATTAAAAGAACAATCTGCCTATGGAGCTCAGGATCCACAATCTCTCTAAAATCATCATCCCATACCAAAGAAGATAAGGTAGCACGATAGGGAGCTTCTAAATATGAATCGTGACTATATATCCAATGAACAGCCTGCTCCAAAGCACGACGCGCCATAAAAGCAGTAGCCACAGTAGATGTCGCAATCATATTCTCAGCTTCTATACAAGGCTTTGAAAATAACTCGTACTCTGTATTTTTTAAAAGAAAGCTAAAATTTCCCATTTTTCTCTCACTTTGAATAAATAGATAGCTATATTATACTAGATTTCAAGCTATTTCTCCACAGTTTTATAACTATCCCACAAGC
>NZ_AFUB01000039.1 GCF_000222705.1 Streptococcus mitis bv. 2 str. SK95
CTTACGTTCAACTTTACGTGAGTCACGTGTAAGAAGTCCTGCGCGTTTCAATGAGTCGCGGAAGTCTGGGTCTACTTGAAGAAGGGCACGAGCGATACCATGACGGATAGCTCCTGATTGACCAGCGTATCCACCACCTACAACGTTAACGAAAACGTCGTATGAACCTACAGTTGAAGTAACTGCAAATGGTTGGTTGATTACAAGACGAAGGTCAGCGTGTGGGATGTACTCTTCAACATCTTTTTTGTTAACAGTGATTTTACCAGTTCCTGGAACAAGGCGAACGCGTGCAACAGCGTTTTTACGACGTCCAGTACCTGCATATTGTGCTTGTGACATACTTTATTGTTCCTTTCCTTAGATAAGTCCTGAAATATCAAGAACTTCTGGTTGTTGTGCAGCGTGAGTGTGCTCAG
Source organism: Streptococcus mitis bv. 2 str. SK95 (assembly GCF_000222705.1). GTDB lineage: Bacteria > Bacillota > Bacilli > Lactobacillales > Streptococcaceae > Streptococcus > Streptococcus mitis_AY. Next base: position 420 of record NZ_AFUB01000039.1, read on the forward strand.
CTCCAACGAATACTTTCAATTTCATACCTTGAGCACGGCCAAGAGTATTGTGTGGAAGCATACCTTTAACTGATTTTTCGATCAAACGTACTGCATTTTTAGAACGAAGTTCACCAGCAGAGATTTGTTTCAATCCACCTGGGTGGTTTGAGTGAGTGTAGTAGATCTTATCAGTTGCTTTTTTACCAGTCAATTTAACTTTTTCAGCATTGATAACGATTACGAAGTCACCTGTATCAGTGTGTGGTGTGAATGTTGGTTTGTTTTTTCCGCGAAGTACGCTAGCAACAACTGCTGAAAGGCGTCCAAGAGGTACATCAGTTGCGTCAACAACGTACCATTTGCGTTCTACTTGGCCTGGTTTAGCCATGAATGTAGTTTTGTTCATGATTTCTCCTATATGAATATCGTTTTTGTTTACGGGGCGGATGTTCCGGTCCGCGGGGTATTTGAAAGGTTCCGGGGCCTTACAAATGGGGTAAACAATACCGTCTACTATCATACCAAATTTTACTACTAAAAGTCAATAGATATGAAAAATATTTTTACTGATTTCGCTGTTTAACATCTAGAAAAACCTCGCTTTTGCGGGGCTCTCCTATTTGTAAGCTAAGGCACGTTTAAAGGTTTTCCAGATTCCCAAATCATCCGTTTGAAGGACTAGACTAGCATACATGCGTCCGATAAAGGCAGTTGCAGTGACTGCAAAAGCAACCGTTATAGCAAGAGAAATCCAAGCTTCTAGACCACTTGCATACCCATTTATAGCTCTAAATGGCATAAAGAAGGTCGAGATGAAAGGAATATAGGAACCAATTTTCAGAACTAAATTGTCCCCAGCAGCACCTAGAGAAGTCACACCGACAAATCCTGCTATAATCAAGATCATCAATGGCGACAAGGCCTTTCCTGAATCCTCAGGGCGAGAAACCATGGATCCTAGGAAGGCTGCCAAAACAACGTACATAAAGAGGCTAACCAAGACAAACAATAAGGTATTGAGCGAGAAGGCCTCTCCTAGATGATTTAAAATTCCAGATTGTGCCAAGATAGGGATATCTTTAAAGAGCAGAATGGCAGCCAGCCCACCCACGACGTAAATCCCAATATGGGTCAAAATCACAAGAAGCAGAGCCAGCATGCGAGCGTAGAAATAATGACTAGCTCGGATACTAGAGAAGACCACCTCCATGATTTTGGTTCCTTTCTCGCTAGCTACTTCCTGAGCAGTGACGCTAGCATAAGTAATCAAAATCATGTAAAGGAAGAAACCGAGCCCTGCGGCCGCAATGGTTTGAATAATTTTTTTATTTTCCTTGGATTCATCAGTCTTCTCAGTAAAGTCAACAGTTTGACTCAAGCGTTTTTCCTGTTCTTGAGACAAATTGGCTGCCGAACGATTGAGTTGGTATTGCAGTTCATTTAGCTTATTGGTTACAGCTAGCTTGATGCCACTTTCAAGAGAGGTTTCACCATGATAGACGGCCTTGATGACGCTGTCCTCTTGGTCGACGGTTAGGTAACCCTTGATTTTCTCATCCTTGACAGCCTGCTGAGCACTGGCCTCATCTGTATAGTCAAAGTTAATCCCATTGGTACCCTTGAGTCCTTCTGTCACAGATGGCACCGTTGTCACCACTGCCACCTTGCTATTCTTGGCCATAGAAGACCCTTGGAGATAGCCAATTCCTACAGATAAGGCTAAAAATAGGAACGGCGAAATCACCATAAAGAAGAAACTCCACGATTTGACATGCCGAAGATAGGTTTCCTTCATTACAACCCACATATTTCTCATACTTCCACCCCTGATTCTAGTTTAAAGATTTCATCGATTGTTGGAGCTTGTTGGTCAAAGGTCGCAATATATTGACCTTGAGTCAGGATTGGGAAGAGTTCCCTTCCAGCACTCTCATCATCGAGGATCAATTTCCAACTGCCTTGCTTGGTCAAGCTTACCTGTTTGACATGAGGAAGATTTTCCAGTTCTTCCTTGCTTCGTTCACTTGAAACAAAGAGACGTGTTTTCCCGTATTGATTGCGAACCTCTTGGACTGGTCCATGTAAGACCACACGCCCATCACGAATCATCAGAATATCATCGCAAAGTTCCTCGACGTTGGTCATAACATGGTCAGAAAAGATAATGATTGCACCGCGCTCTTTCTCTTTCAAGATGACCTGCTTGAGCAACTCGGTATTGACTGGATCCAAACCACTAAAAGGTTCATCCAAGATAATCAAGTCAGGCTCATGGATCAGAGTGATAATGAGCTGAATTTTCTGCTGATTTCCTTTGGAGAGGCTCTTGATCTTGTCAGTCAATTTGCCCTTCACTTCCAGTTTTTTCATCCATTGAGGGAGTTTTTCCTTGACCTCCTTAGCATCCATGCCCTTTAGAGTCGCCAAGTAGCGAACTTGCTCAAGGACTGTCAGCTTGGGCATAAGACTGCGTTCCTCAGGCAGATAGCCAATCCGAGCGTAGGTTTCCTGACGAATCTCCTGCCCATCCAGACTGATTTCTCCTTGATAGTCCAAAAATTTCAACATACTGTGGAAAATCGTTGTTTTCCCAGCACCATTTTTCCCGACCAGTCCCAAAATTCGTCCTGGACTTGCCTGAAAATCGACACCAAACAAGACTTGCTTGGAACCGAAACTTTTCTCTAGATTTCTTACTTCTAGCATTTTCCACCTCCGAAATATGTTGCACTTATTATACTCCTTTTTGATAGCCTTTACAAGGATTTATGTACATTTTTATCTGGTTCATCCTTCCTTAAAAACTAAACTCTCTAAGGATTTTGAGTACCCAAGTGATAGAACAATTATAGCCCATTAAAGTGCATACAAGAGCTTTTACTCCTCAATTGTCCATTTTTGATCCTGAATTGTCATTTTGAAAAGCAAAAAATCCACCCCGAAGGATGGATTGATGAGTTAACGTACTTCTGCATTCACTTTTTCTTTGAGTGATGCTTGGATCTTTTCCATGTAGCGTGCGACTTCTTCGTCTGTTAGGCTGTCTTCTGGATTTTGGAAGGTCAAGCTATAGGCCATTGACTTCATGCCAACTCCCAGTTTTTCGCCTGAGAAGACGTCAAAGAGTTTGATATCTGTCAAACGTTTCACGCCTGCAGCTTGAATTGCGTCTACAACTTCTTGGTGAGTAACTTCTGCCTTGAGGAGTAGGGCCACGTCACGGCTGACTGCTGGGAATTTGGTGATTTCCACAAATGGAGCAGCTGGTTGAAGGGCAGCTTCAATGACTGAAAGGTTGAGCTCCGCTACATACGTTTCTGGAATATCATAAGCCTTAGCAGTGACTGGATGGACTTGCCCAAGGAAACCAAGAACTTGGTCACCAAGTGAAATCACAGCTGTACGACCTGGGTGAAGACTAGCAATCTCAGCTGTTGCTGTATAGGTCACTTCTAGCCCCAAGCGAGTAAATAATGCTTCTAGGATTCCCTTAGCATAGAAGAAATCAACTGGAACTGCTGCTGTTTGGAAATCTTTTTCAGCCACCAAGCCTGTCAAGGCAAAGGCAAAGCTGTTGATTTCATTTGGAAGTTCTTCTTTTGGATTACCTATTTGTTCAAAGACTTTTCCAATCTCGTAAAGGGCCAAGTTTTTATTCTTACGAGCCACATTATAAGCCACCGTATCAAGGATACCTGAAATCATATTTTGACGGAGAACTGAACGGTCCACAGTCATTGGCCACATGAGTTCTGTAAGGTTACTTGGTTGAGCTGTGAACTCAACTGCTTTTTCAGGAGTTGTTAGAGCGTAGGTAATGATTTCTGTCAAACCTGCCCCTTCAGCAATCGTACGAACTTGACGGCGAAGTTTTTGTGTCGCAGTCAATTCACCAGCTGTACCATCGTCTTTTGGAAGACTAGTTGGCAAACGATCGTAACCATAGATACGAGCGATTTCTTCAAAGAGGTCAGCTTCGATGGTGATATCCCAACGACGACGTGGGACGCTGACTGTAAAGGCTTCAGCATTTCCAGAAAGACCAAATCCAAGATGGCGGAAGACATCCTCGACATCGGCATAAGTAAGATCAGTTCCAAGGACACGGTTGACGTCTGCAAGGGTTGAAGAAACTTCTACATCAGAAGTATCAAGCTCACCTGCTGAAACGATACCCTTACGCACCGTCGCACCTGCAAGTTCCGCAATCATACTTGCCGCCGCATCAAGGGCTTCATTAACGGTTGCCACATTAATGCCTTTTTCAAAACGAGAAGAAGACTCTGAACGAAGGTTGAGGCGACCGCTGGTCTTACGGATAGATTTGCCATTGAAAACAGCTGCTTCAAGAACTACACGACTAGATTTTTCAGAGATTTCTGTTGCTTGACCACCCATGACACCTGCAAGGGCTACTGGTTTGTCAGCAACAGTAATCACGAGGTCATTTGTTTCCAAATCACGTTCTTCACCGTCCAAGGTCACCAATTTTTCACCAGCACGCGCTTCACGCACACGGATGTCAGTCCCTTCAAAGGTATCCAAGTCAAAGGCATGCATAGGTTGACCAAAGTAAAGCAAGATATAGTTGGTTACGTCCACTACGTTGTTGATTGGACGGATACCTTCGTTCATAAGAAGGTTTTGCAACCATTGTGGACTTGGTGCGATAGTCACATTGTCCAAGATACGAGCTGCATAGTAGGGTGCCTTGTCTGTCTCAATACCTACAGAAAGGGCATCTGCCGCAGATTCATTTGTTTCTGTTAGAGTAAATTCTTTAAAATTGACTGCCTTGTCATAGATAGCTGCCACTTCATGAGCTACCCCACGCATAGAAAGGGCATCCGCACGGTTAGGCGTGATGGAAAGTTCGATGATTTCATCATCCAAGTCTAGGTAAGAAAAGACTTCCTCACCTGGAACAGCAGTTTCTGGTAAGATTTGGATACCATCTGCGAATTCTTTCGGAACAACTGAGTCAGAAATCCCCAATTCACCAAGTGAACAGATCATCCCAAGTGACTCCAAGCCACGGATTTTTCCTTTTTTAATCTTGTAATTATCCGCGATACGGGCTCCTGGAAGAGCCACCATGACCTTGATGCCTGCACGCACATTTGGAGCGCCACAGACGATTTGGCGGGCCTCTTCTTCACCAACATTAACCTGACAAACATGAAGATGAGTCTCTGGTACATCTTCGCATGACAAGACCTCACCGACGATAATTTTTGAGAGACCGGTAGCCGGTGATTCGACACCCTCTACCTCAATCCCTGTAGTTGACATTTTTTCAGCCAACTCTTGTGATGGCACATCAATGTCCACCAACTCTTTTAACCATTTATAAGATACTAACATAATTCTGATTGTAAGATCCCACCAAGTAAGACCTTTTCAATTCCTTTCTTTTTCTTCGAGTCAGTCGTTTCTTTTTTAGCTATATGAAATGTGAGCGACTGCATAGGACTGTGTTTCAGGTTTCAATTTTATTTAAACTGTTCTGAGAAGCGGACATCTCCTTGGTAGAATCCACGGATATCGTTAATCCCGTAGCGGAGCATAGCTACACGCTCTTGTCCAAGACCAAAGGCAAATCCAGAGTAAACAGTCGCATCGATTCCACTCATTTCAAGGACACGTGGGTGAACCATACCGGCCCCCATAATCTCAATCCAACCTGTTTTCTTACATACGTTACAGCCTTCTCCACCACACTTGAAGCAGGAAACATCCACCTCAACAGATGGCTCTGTGAATGGGAAATAAGATGGACGCAAACGAATTTGACGCTCTTCACCAAACATTTTTTGAACGATTAACTGAAGCGTTCCTTGAAGGTCTGCCATAGAGATATTTTTCCCAACAACCAAGCCTTCGATTTGATGGAATTGGTGACTGTGGGTCGCATCGTCCGTATCACGACGGAACACACGCCCTGGTGATATCATTTTCAAAGGACCTTTTGAAAAATCATGAGCATCCATAGCACGCGCCTGAACTGGAGACGTGTGAGTACGGAGCAAGATTTCTTCTGTGATGTAGAACGTGTCCTGCATATCACGGGCTGGGTGGTCTTTCGGAAGGTTCATGCGCTCAAAGTTGTAGTAGTCTTGCTCCACTTCAAAACCATCCACGACTTGGTAACCCATACCGATGAAGATATCTTCGATTTCTTCACTGGTTTGTGTCAAAACGTGACGGTGACCAGTCGCAACTGGACGACCTGGAAGTGTCACATCGATGCTCTCGCTAGCCAGTTGAGCCGCGACTTTCTTTTCTTCCAAAAGCTTAGCTGTTTCTTCAAAGGCTGCTGTCAAGACATCACGAGCTTCATTGACGTGTTTCCCGATAATTGGACGCATCTCAGCAGAGACATCTTTCATCCCTTTAAGAATCTCCGTAAGCGAACCCTTTTTCCCAAGGACAGAGACACGCAAATCTTGCATCTCTTTTTCATTTTCAGCAGTAATCTGCTTCAGGCTTGCCAGCGTTTCTTCGCGAAGCGCTTTTATTTGTTCTTCAATAGTTGACATAATTCCTCCATCAGTCGCTCGTAGATAAAAAGAAAACCACATGTCAAAAACTCCACTCGGAGCGTTGACACGCGGTACCATCCGTTTCATCTGACAAGTCAGACCTTCATTTCTAAATCCATGCGCAAGTGAATTCACTCAGCTTTCATATAGAGAGCTTGCAGTCACGGCTCTCCTCCCTGATATACTTCCCTTGAGTTACTAGTCTTGCGGATTCCTATTCAATTACTATATAGTTTATCAGATTTTTACCATTCTTGCAAGACCTATCTCACTTCTGCTTGCCTTTAAATCGCCATTGGAAGCGGAGCTTGTCATAAAAGGGAAACTCGATAAACAGGACTCCCAAGCCCACACAGAAACTGGCAAGAACATCTGATGGGTAGTGAACTCCCAGATAGACCCTAGATAGAAGCACACTGACTAGGTAGAAGCCAAGGACGATTTGCACGATTTTTCTCCAAACCGGATCTTTAATCCGTTGACTGAGAATGACAATCAGAGTGCCTACCATCAAAGTTACAGCCAGAGAATGACCACTTGGGAAGGAAAATCCCTTCTCCTCTACCAAGTGTAAGATAGCTGGTCGTGGGCGCTGGTAGATGTTTTTAAAGGTCACGATTAAAAGACCGGCTAAGGCTAGATTGCCCGCCATGAAGTAGCTTTCTATCTTCCACTGCTTACGATAAAAGATAAAGGCAGCGATGGCAACCCAGGTGATAATCACTGGGATATCAATCAAATGCGTAAGGGCACGGAACAGAACTGTCAAATAATCTGGCAAGTCCCCACGAAGGGCAGTCTGAATCGGTTGATCAAAACCGACCAGCGTTTCAGGATAGAACTTAACCATATATCCAAGAAGGACGAAAAGTAAAAGGGCAAAACTGCCCTTCATTAAAAATGTTTGTTTATCTCTCATAATGTTTTAAGGTTGATTTCAAGAGGACGTATAACAACCAGAATGAAACGGCAAAGATTACACCTTCAATCAAGTTAAAAGGTAATACCATGGTCATTAGGTAGTTGGAAAGTCCCAAAATTTTTCCAATATCAAAGTTAGCAAACCGCGCGTACAAAGGAACAGCATAGACATAGTTGAGAACCAACATCGCAGCAGTCAATCCTATAGTTCCCACTAGAGATGCTAGTAGGAAACGAAGGGTGCTACGTTCCTTTTTCCAAATTAAACCAAAAGCGATAACAAAAACTCCCAAGGCTACGATATTCATTGGCAAGCCAATGTAGGTATTCACTCCCTGGCTATTCAGAAGCAACTTCAAGAGTGATCGAAGCAAGAGAATCCCTAGAGCAGCAGGCAAATCCATCACCACCAAGCCCACAAGGACTGGCAAGATACTAAACTCGATCTTGAGGAAGGTCGCCGCTGGCAATAGCGGAAAGTCAAAGTACATCAGCACAAATGAAATGGCTGATAAAATCGCAATGGTCGAAAGTCGACGTGTGTTTGTCATAACAGGTTCCTCCAATTTTCTATAAAATCAGAAGAAGTTGGAAAGGATCCCTCTATCTATTCTCACTTTTTATATCCCAAAAGTTCCCCCTCACTCTATTGAGCAAGCGGTTGCAATTTATCTATAAACTCATCAGAACAGACAAAGCTATTCTTTCGTCTTCTCCCATCCAGACTATACTGTCGGTTGTGGAATCGCACCACATCAGCTTGCGCTCGCGGACTTCTTTAAGGGAAAGGAAATAGAGATTTTTCTTTTAAACTAGGCGACAAGCTGTAGGCATAACTTCCAGTTAGGCAAAGCTTGTCAACAAAGTTTTAAAGGAAAAAGTTTTTCCTAATGATACTCAATGAAAATCAAAGAACAAACTAGGAAGCTAGCCACGGGCTGTACTTGGGTACGGCAAGGCGAAGCTGACGTAGTTTGAATTGGATTTTCGAAGAGTATTAAAGTCACCGCCGGTCGGGAATCACACCCAGCCCTGAAGACCCTTTAATCTTAACAAAAAACGCTTGCAAGTGCAAGCATTTTGATTATTTCAATTTATCTGCTTCATAGGTGTGAACGAGTTCCAAACCTGCGAAATTCTGCTGACGAAGCGCTTCGTAGACGATCATGCAGACCGTATTGGAAACATTGAGACTGCGGACATGTTCATCATTCATAGGAATACGGAGAGCCTTCTCAGGATGTTCTCTCATAAAGTCCTCAGGTAAGCCCTTGTCTTCACGTCCGAATAGAAAATAATGGTCTTCGTCAGTCGATAAATCTGCCTCAGAGTATACCTTCTCAGCAAATTTCGAAATCAGATAGAGTTTTCCCTTCATCTGAGACATGAAATCTTCTAAACTGTCGTAAAAATGAATCTCTAACTTATCCCAATAATCCAAACCTGCCCGCTTCATTTTGCGGTCATCAATAGGAAAGCCCATCGGTTTGATGATGTGGAGGGGAGAATTGGTCGCAGCGCAAGTACGCGCAATGTTACCTGTATTTTGTGGAATCTGGGGTTCAAATAATACAATGTGATTTGTCATGACGGGCTTCCTTTTATCATTGCAAAAAAATAGCCACACTGCCCGGAGTCAAGCTCAGCAAACAGCGTGGTTAAGGCATCGTTAACTTACCTCACAACAGGTTTGAAGTAAATCAGCGAAACTACTTTCTTAGTATAACACTTTCAGAATCAATGTCAATAGAAACGACTTGATTTTTTACTTTTTTTATTATATTTTCATACTCAGACATTCACTTTCAAAATAGCCTTATCAAGAGAGTAAAATCACTTCAAATCAGAGACATTGTCATAGAAGTTAAGCAAGTTTATCTTCAAAAACTTGGAAAAGACCTTTCTTCCTTCAAAAATTGGCTTGGCAAGTGCATTTTTTGCTAAAAAAGGGTATGATAGTTACATCATGAAAAAGTAGGTTTTTTATATGAAAATTGTCCTTGTTGGTGGAGGGAAAGTCGGTTTTGCCCTCTGTCGTTCACTAGTAGCGGAAAACCATGACGTTGTCCTCATCGAGCAAAATGAAGCTGTACTTAACCATATTGTCAGTCGCTTTGATATCATGGGCCTCCTTGGAAATGGTGCTGACTTTGCCATCTTGGAGCAAGCCGGCGTCCAAGAGTGTGATATCTTTATCGCTCTAACTGAATACGATGAAGTGAATATGATTTCAGCGGTACTTGCCAAAAAAATGGGCGCTAAAGAAACCATCGTTCGAGTGCGAAATCCTGAATACTCTAATGCCTATTTTAAAGAGAAAAATATTCTTGGATTTTCACTTATCGTTAATCCAGAACTCCTAGCAGCCCGTGCCATCTCAAATATCATCGATTTCCCTAACGCCCTCTCAGTTGAGCGTTTTGCTGGAGGTCGGGTCAGCCTGATGGAGTTTGTTATCAAAGATTCTAGCGGTCTTTGTCAAATGCCAATCTCAGACTTCCGTAAAAAATTTGGCAATATCATTGTCTGTGCTATGGAAAGAGACCATCAACTCATGATTCCAAGTGGTGATGTTACCATCCAGGACAAGGATCGGATTTTTGTTACGGGAAATCGTGTAGATATGATGCTTTTCCACAACTATTTCAAATCGCGTGCAGTGAAAAGTTTGCTTATCGTTGGAGCTGGAAAAATTGCTTATTATCTACTTGGCATTTTAAAAGACAGTCGCATTGATATCAAGGTTATCGAAATTAATCCTGAAAGAGCTCGTTTCTTTAGTGAAAAATTCCCTAATCTCTATATTGTTCAGGGAGATGGAACTGCAAAAGACATATTACTAGAAGAAAGTGCTCCTAGCTATGATGCAGTCGCAACCTTAACTGGGGTTGATGAGGAAAACATCATCACCTCTATGTTTCTTGACCGTGTTGGTGTCCAGAAAAACATCACCAAGGTCAACCGGACCAGCCTCCTAGAAATTATCCATGCGCCTGATTTTTCAAGCATCATCACACCCAAAATCATCGCAGTGGATACCATTATGCACTTTATCCGTGGTCGGGTAAACGCCCAATACTCAGACCTTCAAGCTATGCACCATCTTGCAAATGGTCAAATTGAAACCCTACAATTCCATATCAAGGAAGCTAATAAAATGACTGCCAAACCCCTTTCACAGTTAAAATTGAAGAAAGAGGTTCTCATCGCAGCCATTATCCGAAAAGGAAAAACAATCTTCCCGACTGGAGAGGATATGCTTGAGGTAGGAGACCAGTTACTGATAATCACCCTGCTGCCAAACATCACCAAGATTTATGATTTGATTGAGAGGTAAAAAATGAATAAAAGTATGATTCGTTACCTCCTCTCAAAACTTCTCTTGATTGAGGCGGTTCTCCTCCTAGTGCCCGTTAGCGTAGCAACCTATTATCAAGAATCCAGTCAAGTATTTATCGCTCTCTTTTCTACGATTGGAATTTTAGTCCTTCTCGGTGGGCTGGGAGTCTTACGAAAACCAAAAAATCAACGAATTTATGCCAAGGAAGGGGTCTTAATCGTTGCCCTCTGTTGGATTCTCTGGTCTTTCTTTGGTGGCTTACCCTTTGTCTTTTCAGGACAAATCCCCAGCATCATCGATGCCTTCTTTGAAATCAGTTCTGGTTTTACAACGACTGGTGCTACTATCCTAACAGATGTTTCCGTTCTCAGTCGTTCCCTCCTCTTCTGGCGAAGTTTCACCCACTTGATTGGAGGAATGGGGGTGCTTGTTTTCGCACTTGCCATTATGGACAATGCCAAGAATAGCCACTTGGAGGTGATGAAGGCTGAGGTCCCTGGACCTGTCTTTGGCAAGGTCGTATCCAAGCTAAAAAACACTGCCCAGATTCTCTATCTGCTTTATCTAGCTCTCTTCTCTCTCTTTGTGATTATCTACTACCTAGCAGGTATGCCTCTCTATGATAGTTTTGTCATCGCTATGGGAACAGCTGGTACAGGAGGATTCACCGTCTATAACGACGGAATTGCCCACTATGGTAGCTCACTCATCACCTATCTAGTTAGTATCGGAGTTCTGCTTTTCGGGGTCAATTTTAACCTCTATTACTTTCTCATGCTCCGTCGGGTTAAGGCCTTCTTTGGAGATGAGGAACTGCGGGCTTATGTCATTATTGTCCTCGTGTCTACAGGTTTGATTACTCTCAATACCCTCCACCTTTACCAAGGTGTGTCTAAGAGTTTTGAGATGGCTCTCTTCCAAGTGTCCAATATCATCACGACAACTGGATTTGGTTACGGAGATATCACCAACTGGCCTCTCTTCTCCCAGTTTATCCTCCTCTTCCTCATGGGAATCGGTGGCTCAGCTGGTTCAACTGCTGGTGGTCTCAAAATTATCCGTGGACTCATCCTCACAAAAATTGCCAAAAATCAGATTTTATCTATTTTATCCCCTCACCGTGTCTTGACTCTGCATGTCAATAAAACCGTGATTGATAAGGATACCCAGCACAAGATTCTTAAATATTTTGCCATCTACGTGATGATTATACTCTCTCTCATCTTTATCGTCAGTCTTGATAGCAATGATTTTCTAGTCGTGACCAGTGCTGTCTTCAGCTGTTTTAACAATATCGGACCTATCCTAGGTACAACCTCTAGTTTTGCCATCTTTAGTCCCATCTCTAAAATCCTGCTTTCATTTGCAATGATTGCGGGTCGCTTAGAGATTTACCCAATTTTGCTACTCTTTATGAAACGTACCTGGTCTAAACGTTAATTACAATACAATCCCCTTTTACAAGTAAGTAGAAGGGGAATTTTTCTATTAAAAATGAGAAGACCTTTCGGTCCTCTCCTAATCTGTTTATTTTTTTAGAGCTTCTTTGTATCGAGCAACTTCCGCTTGGTTAGCCCAAACATAGTGACCTGGACGAATTTCTACCATAGATGGCTTATCTGTCTCATAGTCATGTTGGTCAGGATCGTAAACTTTCAAGACCTTCTTGCGTTCCAAGATTGGATCTGGAATCGGTACAGCAGATAGAAGTGCTTGAGTGTATGGGTGGACAGGATTGTTAAACAACTCCTCTGTCTCCGCCACTTCGACGATAACTCCCTTATAGATAACCGCGATACGATCTGAGATAAAGCGAACAACTGACAAGTCATGCGCGATAAAGAGATAAGTCAAGCCCAACTCTTTTTGGAACTTCTTGAGCAAGTTCAAAACTTGCGCACGTACAGATACGTCCAAGGCAGAGATTGGCTCATCCGCAATAACGAAATCAGGCTCCATCACAAGGGCACGGGCAATCCCGATACGCTGACGTTGCCCACCAGAAAACTCGTGCGGGTAACGGGTCAAGTGTTCTTTCAAAAGTCCAACTTCATGGATCATCTTTTGAACTTTTTCTTTTCGATCTTCTTCATCTTTAAACAAGTGGTAGTTGTAAAGACCTTCCGAGATGATATAGTCAACTGTCGCACGCTCATTCAAGCTGGCTGCAGGGTCTTGGAAAATCATCTGGATACGGCGAATCAAGTCTGCTGATTCCTTATGAGATTTTTTCCCATTGATTTTCTGGCCATCAAAGATAATCTCACCTTTACTAGTGTTATTTAAACCAATAATGGCACGACCAATCGTTGTTTTCCCACTACCAGACTCACCAACAAGAGAGAAAGTTTCTCCCTTGTTGATAAAGAAGTTGGCGTTTTTAACCGCCACAAACTTCTTACTTCCTTCACCGAAGGAAATTTCTAAATCTTTAATTTCTACTAATTTTTCAGACATTTCCTTCCTCCTAGTCTTCTAGATGAGCAAAGCCCATTTTATCACGAATTTTGTCATGCAAATCTGCAATGACCCCGGGTTTTTCAACTTTAGGAGCATTCTCATGAAGCAACCAAGTCTTAGCCCAGTGAGTATCAGTGACTGAAAACTGAGGTGCTTTCTGTTCAAAGTCAATTTGCATCGCATAATCTGAACGAAGGGCAAAGGCATCACCTTTCAACTCAGTATAAAGAGACGGTGGTGTTCCTGGGATAGAGTACAATTCCCCTTTATCATCAGCAAGCTGAGGCAAGCTAGACAAGAGACTCCAAGTGTATGGATGACGTGGATCGTAGAAGACTTCCTCAACAGTACCGTATTCTACAATTTCCCCAGCATACATAACTGCTACCTTATCCGCAATACTTGCTACCACACCAAGGTCATGGGTAATAAAGATAATGGTAAAATGGTACTCATTTTGCAAGGTTTTAAGCAAATCAATGATTTGCGCTTGAATGGTTACATCAAGAGCCGTTGTTGGCTCGTCACAGATCAAAATATCTGGGCGACAAGCAAGGGCAATCGCAATAACGATACGTTGGCGCATTCCTCCAGAATATTGGAAAGGATACTCGTCAAAACGTTTTTCAGCGTCTGGAATCCCGACCTTGTTCATATAGTCGATTGCCATCTCTTTGGCTTCCTTAGCTGTTTTTCCTTGGTGTTTAACGATAACTTCTGTGATTTGGCTACCGATTGTATTGATTGGGTCCAAACTTGTCATAGGATCTTGGAAGATGGTCGCAATTTTAGCACCACGAATCTTCTCCCATTCTTTGTTAGAAGTCAAGGCGGTCAAGTCTTGTCCTCGATAATCGATACTTCCTTTGGCAATACGTCCATTATCTTCTAACATCCCTGTAAAGGTTTTTGTTAATACAGATTTACCAGAACCTGACTCTCCTACCAAGGCAAGAACTTCCCCTTCAATCAGGTCCAGAGAAACTCCTCGGATAGCTGTCAGAACTTTGTCACGAACGTCAAATTCCACGACAATATCACGAGCAGTCAAAATTACATTATTTTCTTTTGTCATGTCTACTCCTATCTATGTGTACGTGGATCACTAGCATCCGCTAGGTTTTGACCAACAACGAAAAGAGATAGGGATACCAAGATCAAGGTTGTCAATGGAATCCAGAACAAGTAAGCGTTGGTCGTAACGTTTTGTGAGTAATCTGAGATCAAACGTCCCAAACTTGGCACTGTTACAGGCAATCCCAGTCCAAAGAAGGATAGGAAGGCTTCATAAGAAATAAAGGCTGGAAGCATTTGAGTCATTGTTGTAACGATAACAGATACCAATTGTGGCATGATATTTTTAACAATGATTTTAAAAGTTGGTGTTCCAAGTGTTTGAGAAGCAAGGTTGTATTCCAAGTCACGGTAACGCATGATTTGGATACGAATCATATAAGCAATCCCAATCCAAGTTGTGACACTCATGGCAAAAATCAAATTCCAGAAACCTGCTCCGATTGAGTAAGTCAAAACAATAACAATCAAAAGTGAAGGAATATTATTGATAACGTTGTAGACTTCCATCATGACACGGTCAACAGATTTTGAAATTCCCCAAATTCCACCAACAATAACCCCAATTACAAGGTTGATAAAAGTGGCAATTACAGAGATGAGGATAGAGTTACGCGCACCAAACCAAACCCCATCAAACAAGGATTTACCATTACTATCTGTACCAAACCAATGTTCGGCATTGGGCTTGATAAAACGAGCGCTAAAGTCATTGACCTTACTTACATCGTTGAAGTCAAAATCTGAGAACATTGGATAAATAAAGCTCATCAAGATAATGGCTACCAAAATTCCTAACATAAGGACTGTTGATTTTTTCTTTAGAAACTGTCTAAATACAGAACCCCAGTAAGAATAGGCAGGAGCATCAATTGTTTCAGAGGCAAAATCGTCACGTTTTACGAACTGAAATTTTTCTTTTCCGATTGTTGACATTATTTGCCTCCTTTCTCTGTCAATTTAATACGTGGGTCAATAATTGTCATCCAAATATCACCAATAAAGTATGAGAAGATTGACAAACATGTGAAAATGAAGACAAGACCAACCACCATGTTATTATTTGATGCTTTTACAGAGTCAATTAACATTTTACCCATACCTGGGAAGGCGAAAACTGTTTCTGTCAGAGTTGCTCCGCCAATAACACCAAGGATCGAACCCGGAATCCCTGAAACCAAAGGAACCATGGCATTTTTAAAGATGTGTTTGTTTGAAATTTCTTTTTCAGACAGTCCTTTTGCACGAGCAAATCGAACGAAATCTTGAGATTGCAAGTCAATCATATAACGACGAATCCAAATAGCAAGACCAGGGGCACCAAGCAAGCCAAGAATAACTGCTGGCAAAACATAGGATCGCCAATCTCCAGCACCCAAGATAGGGAATGAATCCGGGAAGCCAATTGATGAACCAATCAAACGAACAATATACACTAAGGCAATCGTTGGAAGAGCAAGCAAGAAAGTCAAAGTCCCTGTAGAGAAACTATCAATCCAAGTATTCTTGTGGCGAGCCATAGCAGATCCAAGAGGAATTGCGATAGCATAAGAAATAATCAAACCGATCAAACCAGCAACAGCCGAGCTTGCAATCATTGATGGATATTGATAATTGCTTTCTGTAGCTGTATATGGATCGTCTTTACCATAGTTAGCTACCTCACGCGCATCTGCTTGACTTGGTGACTTGTAGGTACGAGAGTAAATATCTACAGAGGAAGTCTTTTTACCCGTAGGGAATTGAACTTCTGATGTCTTGGTTTGTCCCTGACCCTGTGTGATAACTTGAAGCACTGGTGTGTTTGCATAAGTTGGGTAAGAGTCGCCCAAGTTAATGTTCACAAAGTTTTGGTGTACAAATGGGAATTGATTGTTGAAATACAAAAGGTATTTATGCTTTGTACCTGAACCAACCAATGACCAACCGATAGCAGGGTCATTTTCAAAACGAAGATAGCGTTCCAAGTTTGGATTTTCAGGGTCTTGAATCTTGTTTGTATGATCAATGTCGAGCAAGTTCGAGTAGAATTTGAAAACACGTTCAAAAATCGGAATTTCACGCGTAGCATAGAATTGACCACTTTCTGAGAATACACCGAGTGTCCAACCATTCCCTAGTTGGTTGATGTATTTTTCGTAGATTGCCTTATTAGTATCATTGGCATCAACTGTTACAGATGAGTCCATTGTGCTCGCTTTTTCTTGCAACTCCTTGGTATCGTAGTACTCGATATAGCCCATCCGCTCATAAACAGTATTTTCATAATTATCCCGTTTATCCGGAGTCGTTGCAATTTTGTTATAGTTGGTATCCTGCTTGAAAATCAGTTTTCGAGGAACCATCGTATAGATAATCGTGTAGGTCAAGGTTGTCACCAAGAAGATAGACACCAATGAACGCAATACACGCATAAAAATATATTTCTTCATATCGTTTCCTTTTAAAATCCCAAAAGAACCTTCTCCTCATGGAGAGAAAGTTCTCTTGAGAGTTATTTATTTAACGTGATTAGCCAATTCTTTTTGAACTTTTTCGTTTGATTCTTTTTTCTCTTTGAGCCATTTTTCACGAGCTTGTTCATAGTCAACTTTTGTTACAACCTTGTCTTGTAACTGAATATACTTGAAGTATACATCTGAGCCCTTATCTCCAGATTGGCTGTATGATGCTGTGAATGGTACAACACGAGAAATGAATGGTGCAGCACCAGTTGATGACATAGCTGGCAAGATGAGTGAGCTATCTGTCAACCAAGCTTGAGCTGCTGCATATTTTTCATAACGAACATTCAAGTCGCTTGTTTCTTTAGCAGCTTCATCAACTAGCTTATCGTATTCTTTCAAACCAACTTGAGCTGCTGCAGCATTATCTGCACCTTCGTAACCCATGTATGTTTTTGTTTGTTCAGTATTCGTTGTTTTCAAGATATCAAGGTAAGTTGATGGATCTTCATAGTCAGGGTTCCATCCAACGGCACCTGAGAGATCCCAGTCTTCTGCTGCTGCATTCGCCGCATAGTAGGTAATATTATTAAACTCATCTTTAGAAACTTGTTGGATATCGATGACTACATTGCCTTCTCCAAGCACTGTTTCAACGGATTGTTTGAAGGATTGAATACGTGCGATATAGTTTTTAGCTGTTTGGTCTACTGGAACATCCAAATGGATAGGGAATTTTACACCTTCTGCTTCCAATGCTGTTTTGGCTTTGGCAAATTCAGCTTTGGCTTTATCGGCGTTGAAGAGTCCATCTTGACCATCCGCAAAGTTTACATTCTTCCACTCATCACCGTAAGCAGCCATCTTTTCAGTTACCAAGTCACCGAAAGTTTTTTCACCTGCAGAGACAAAGGCAGGTTTTACAAAGAGGTTACGAACTGCAAGAGGAGCACCTTCTTTACCATTTACTTGAGCTGAGTAAGACGTACGGTCAAAGGCAAAGTTCAAGGCTTGACGGAAGTCCTTGTTAAGAAGGGCTTTCTTAGTAGAAGTCTTCTCTTCATCAGTTGTCTTAGAAGTGTATTTGTAACCTTGGCGGTCAATATTCACACCCAAACCACCAATACCAGGTCCTGATGGAGTGTAGAAGATATTTTCCTTGTAGGTTTCTTCTACTTTAGAGTAGTTTGAACTTGTTGGGTAAAGACGAGCATAGCTATAGGCTCCACTTGTAAAGTTACGTTCAATTGACTCTTGGTCTGAACCATCATAGTAAGCAAGTGTTACTTTGTCGAGATGAACATTGTCTTTATCCCAGTACTGCTCATTCTTAGCGAATTCGATAGAAGACTTAGCAGTCAAACCTTTCAGCAAGAATGGTCCATTGTAAAGCAAGGATGTAGGGTCAGTCGCTTTAGCAAAGTCAGATCCTTTTGATTTTTCAAATTCTTCGTTCAATGGCCAGAAGATTGCGTAGGCCATCTTAGAGTTCCAGTATGGTTCTGGCTGGTTCAAAGTATACTCAAGAGTATAATCATCAACTGCTTTCACACCTACTGAAGAAAAGTCTTTATTGTTTCCAGCTTTATAGTCAGCTAGACCTTTAACTGAATCTTCTGCTAGATAAAGTGCTTCAGACTTGTTATCAGCTGCGTGTTTCAAGCCATTTACGAAGTCTTTCGCTTTCACTTCAGCATACTCTTCGCCATCTGATGTCATCCATTTGACACCTTTACGAATCTTGTAGGTATAAGTCAACCCATCTTTTGAGACTGACCAGTCTTCTGCAACTGCAGGAGTCAAATTCCCATATTTATCATTTGTAAAGAGACCATCGATACCATTTGAAGTGGCAATTTTGGTACTTTGTTTCCCTGAAATGAGGTAATCCAATGTTTCTGGGTCAGCTGAATAAACATAACCATAGGATTTTGGAGCTGTTGAATCAGATGATTTTGAAGAACCACAAGCAGCGAGAACGCCAGTTGCCAGCAAAGCAATCCCTGCTGTAACAAATACTCTACTTTTTTTCATGTATGTAACTCCTCTTAAAAAATTTAGGCTTATTGCCAATTATACCATAGATTTCTCAAAAAGTAAACGAATTTTCAGAATATTTAGGCGTGTAACCACAAAAAACTTTCATTTATCAAATTTTTCTATTCTTTGTTTGCTATCTATAGAATCAAAAGGGAAGTTAAGGCTCTATAAAGCCTGATTTTCAGATTTTCTCTCCCCATTTTTCCATCCAATCAGAAAGGGCAATCTTCTAAATTGGATTTTCGATTAAGAAACTATTGACGTAGAATCATTTTCAAGGTATAATATTAAACGTTGAGGCGGTATAGCCAAGTGGTAAGGCACGGCTCTGCAAAAGCTTGATCGTCGGTTCAAATCCGTCTACCGCCTTTCAGTACCTGAAATAACAGGAATTAACCGAATGAAAAGCCCGTAAATCGGGCTTTTTTGTTATTCCTAATAAATGGTGATAAGTGTACCTACCTACCATCTAGATTTACAAAAAGCAGTGACTCAAGTCACTGCTTTATTCTGTTTCTTCTTCAGGTTCTAGTTCTGTGATTTGAACTTTTACCTTAGTAACGCGCCCATTTTTCACCTTATCATTGGTCAGGACAATCTGCTTGTTTTGGCTGACCAATTCATAACTAATTTTCTCAGTTGTTGGAATCGTACCAACACCCGTCAAATAATAACCGGCGATAGTATCCACATCATCGCTTTCTAGTTCAACGCCAAAGTAGTCGTTGAAGTCGTTAAGATTCATGGTTCCCTGTGCAATATAGGTATCTTCACCGATTTGATGGACTTCGATTTCTGCCCTGTCCGTTTCATCATCAATTTCGCCGACGATTTCCTCTAGGAGGTCTTCCAGAGTTACCAAACCAGCCATACCACCGTATTCGTCTAGTAAGATAGCCATTTGATTTTGGGTATTTCGAAGCTCTTTAAGGAGGTCATCCACAAAGATGGTCTCAGGCACAAATAGTGGCGTTTGGAGGATTCGCTTCCAGACAATATTTTCAAAACCATCCGCATAGGCAGCGTTTAGCAAACGCTTGGTATGGATCAAACCGATCACATTGTCCTTATCCCCATCATAAACAGGGATACGTGAGAAATTTTGCTTCAAAATACTTTCGATAATCGCCTTGCTGTCATCCTGAATATCCACCATGAAGGCGTCGGTTCGGGGCACCATCAGCTCACGAGCCATTAGTTCATCTAGAGAAAAAATTCCCTGTAGCATTTCAATCTCATCTGCATCCAGTGTTTCTTCACTATTGGTGAGCATGTACTCTATTTCATCACGTGTCATCTTTTCATCAGCATCATCAAAGGTCATTGGCGTCACACGACTCAACAAATTAGTTGAAGCAGATAACAGCCAGACAAAGGGACTGACAATTTTTCCCAAACCAATAATAATTGGTGCTGTTCGAATCGCCAAAGCATCTTTCAAATTGAGGGCAATCCGCTTAGGATAGAGCTCACCAAAAACAATGGAAATGTAGGTCAAGAATGCCAAAGAGAGGAAACTTGCAATAGCGTAAGCTGTTTCTCCGTTCCCCATCCAAGAGGCAATTACTTGTCCAAGTGTATCTGCCAATTTTGCCCCTGACAAGATCGTGATCAAGGTGATACCGACTTGAATCGTTGATAAAAAGTGATTAGGATTTTCAAGTACCTTTAGCAAACGGATATAACGTTTATCTCCTTCTTCTGCTTTTTGCTCTACTCGGGCACGATTTAGTGACACCATAGCCATTTCTGTAGCTGAGAAAAAGGCATTTAAAAAGGTCAATACAACTAAAAGTACAAATTGCAGTAACAAATCCTGACTGCTCGGGTCTTCCATGGTCTTTCTCCTAAAATAGTATCTTGCGTTCCATTATATCATAAATCTGCGTGGGAATCACATTATTTTCTAATTTGCACGATCGCTCCCTTATCGTATGATAAACAAAGGAGCGATTTTTGTTCTTTTGTAGATTGTTTCTAGTTTGTCACTGTGACTTGACCTGTTCGGTAATCAAGCTGGATGCCCTTTTGAACATTTGGAATCAGGACGTTGAATTCCAATTCTCCATCCGAAGACTTGGCTTCAATTTGTGAAGCGGATGGAACCAAATCCTCATTCGTAGCATAGTGGAGAGTTACCCGATAACGGACTCTCTTATTCTGGTCCAAGGCTTTCCTAACCAAACTCTCATAGTAGTTCTGCCCTGTCGAATCCTCAGCCTGTGCTTGGTTTGCCCAAGCTGTCTGGACTGCAATGTTCTTGGAATTGCTGGTAGAGGCATCAAAACCATCCAAACCACCTATCAAGGCATAGCCCAGCAGGTGTCCTCTATCAACTGCATGTGTATAGGTCCCCTTTAGATTCTTGACCTGATGCCACCCTGGTGGAGTCCAAGAGGTGGATCCATTTCCAGTCTCTTCCCGATTCTTATATTGCCGAGTCGCTTTAGATAAGATGGCATTGGCAACAGTTGGAACTGTTTCTTTTCCCACTGTCTTTGTTTTATTATCCGCATAGGGTTTGCTGGAAACCTTGGCATCTAGATTAGTTTTATTGCCATTGACAACAAAGGCACCTGCTCCATTCCACTCGAGCCCCCCCTTGATTTGGTTTTTGAGTGAATCAGTTAAGACACTTTCAGCTAGCTCCTGACTGGGAGCTTCTGAAGCTTGTTTTTTCTGACTAACCTGGGTTCTAGGGGTGTTTGGCGCTGTCTGCATCTGCTTGATATAGTAGCTTCCAGTAGCCAAGAGTAAGAATAGAAGTAATCCTATCAGAGCTTGTCTTGTTTTTTTGTCCATTTTTCTCCTTATTTCTTTAGAAAAAGACTGGTCTCCCAGTCTAATTTCCTGTAAATTTGCTAATCAATTCCTGCCACTTTGCTGGAGACAAAATCGCCCATGGATCCTGTCCCTTTCCTAGGATACCATAGCCAACCATTAAGCCGATTCCTAAAGCCAGAAATCCAAGCAGTAGGACGATAAAAATCAACAGTAAACGACGGAGTACATAGCGTAAGTTTTTATTCTTCTTCATCATTCGCCTCGATTCGCTGAATCTTCGCTCCTAGCTGAGCCAATTTCTCATGGAAACGGTAGTAACCCCTATCAAGGTGGACTAACTTACCAACAACTGTTTCTCCCTGCGCCACCAGACCTGCCAAAATCAAGGCAGCACTAGCGCGAAGATCCGTTGAAAGAACTTCAGCCCCCTGTAAAGCTTGTCCCCCAACAATACGAGCTGTGTCACGGATAATCTCTGAATGCAAGCCCATACGGCGCATTTCCTCTAAGTGTTGGAAGCGATTCTCAAACACCGTTTCCACCATGGTGGATTCCCCTTTTGCGACTGTCATCAGAGCTGTGAATTGCGCCTGCATATCTGTTGGGAATCCTGGATGTGGTAAGGTTTTTACATGAACAGCCTTGAGATTTTCAAGTTGAGAACGAACACGAATACCTTCTGACTTCTCTGTCACT
Organism: Streptococcus mitis bv. 2 str. SK95; assembly: GCF_000222705.1. Classification (GTDB taxonomy): domain Bacteria; phylum Bacillota; class Bacilli; order Lactobacillales; family Streptococcaceae; genus Streptococcus; species Streptococcus mitis_AY. The sequence continues at coordinate 22,703 of NZ_AFUB01000039.1, forward strand.
TCAACACCCATCTCAAGTAGTTTTGAAATCAAGGGACGATTATGCTCCCAGACTGCATCACGAACGAGAACATCCCCACCTGTCATGGCTGCGGCTACCATAAAGGTTCCAGCTTCAATACGGTCCTGTACTACAGTATGAGTCGTACCATGGAGGTTCTCGACACCAGTCACTGTGATTGTTTCGGTACCAGCTCCCTTGACCTTGGCTCCCATTTCATTAAGGAAGATAGCGAGATCAACAATTTCTGGCTCACGCGCAGCATTTTCAATCACTGTCACACCATCAGCTAGAGTTGCTGCCATCATCAGATTTTGTGTTGCGCCGACACTAGGAAAGTCCATGTAGATATGAGCGCCGTGCAGGCGTTCCGCCTTGGCTTCAATGTAACCAGCTGTCTGGCTGATCTTAGCCCCCATAGCTTCCAAACCCTTGAGGTGGAGATCAATCGGACGACTCCCAATAGTGCATCCACCTGGCATGGATACCTTGGCATGGCCTACACGAGCAAGGATTGGTCCCAAGACCACGATGGATGCACGCATCTTGCTAACATACTTATACGGAGCTTCCTCCGTGATGTCACCCGTCGCATCGACTTCGACAACATGAGCTTCCTCATCAAAATCAACCTTGGCGTTCAGACCACGAACCACTTGATTCATGGTGAAAACATCTGACAAGATAGGGACGTTCTGCAAGACTGTCTTACCCTTGCTTGCTAGAATAGTCGCTGCCAACAAGGGTAAGACGGCATTCTTTGCTCCCTCGATGGCCACACTCCCGACCAGACGATTATCTCCGCCTTGAACCACAATTTTTTCCATAGTTGTTTCCTTTACTTTTGATTTTATAATAGTCCTCTAAGTGCTTCTTGCCACAGTTGGTACAAACTGATAAAGAATGAACTCAAGATATAGCCCATCACAATACTAAAGAAGCCTACCAACAAACGAACTTTTTTTGTGTTAGTAGCGGTCACTTTTAAAACCTTTTCCCATCTCACAAGATCCTTTAAAAGGTAAAAACTCAAATAGATAAAGAGCATATGACTACTTAGAGTGAATAATAATTGAACCATTTGACTATTATACCATCTTCTCTGCTTGCGCGCTAGTTTTCAATTTTTCTACGAATTAGGGATTGTTTTTAAGGTAATCAATCGCATCCTGCAAGGTCTTAACGGGAACGATTTTCATCTCTGTCTTGATCGTTTTAGCAGCTTCTAGGGCTGTTTCATAGTTACTTTTCGCATTGTGATCTGCTTTTTTTGCTTCCTCGGTGACTGGATTGTCAGGAGCAAAAAAGATGTTGGCTCCCTGACGAGAGGCTGCAACTACTTTTTTGTCAATTCCACCAATGTCGCCAACATTTCCATCGCGATCAATGGTTCCCGTTCCCGCAACGACGCGACCATTACGAAGCCCTGGATCTGCTATCTGGGTGTAGATAGCGAGACTAAACATGAGACCTGCACTGGGGCCACCGATACCAGCTGTAGAGAAGCGAATGGGAACGTCACTGGTCACTTCCGTACGGTCAATCAAGCCAATCCCAATCCCGTTTTTCCCGTTTTCGAGAGTGATAATTTTACCTTCAGCTGTCTTGACTTTTCCGTCTTCTTCGTAGGTTACCTTGACTGGATCTCCTAGTTTTTGAGAGTTGACATAGTCAATCAAGTCTTTGGAACTGTCAAACGTCTTATCATTAACAGCCGTCACGGTATCCGCAATGTTCAGAATGCCTTTGAAGGTTGAATTGTCCGTCACGGTCAAGACATAAACTCCCAAGTACTTGAGTTCGATATCCTTGCCTGCCGTCTTCAAACCTTGATACTTGGCCATATTTTGGGATGTTTGCATGTAGAACTGATTGATCCGCATAAACTCTGCATCTGTAGAGCCACCCGTTGTCTCCTGAGCGCTTCTAATATCCGTAAATGGAGTCAGCCAAGCATAGACCAGATGCGACAGGGTTGCATGTCGAATACCGACTGTCACAAACTGGTAAGCTCCTGCTTCTGTATCTTCTGTTTCATTGACTTTCAAAACTTGACGAATATCTTCCGCTCCACCTGGAACTTCTATGTAGTAAGGCAAGGGTACTACAAAAGCTAAAAAAGTCAATACTAGTGCTAGGATGACATATAAGGGCCATCTAGTTTTTTTCTTCATGTTCTAATTCCTCCACAACACTGTTTGGGACATATTGCTGAATCTCCTGACCAAACTTCAGAAGTTCTCTCACGGCTGAAGAGCTAATATAAAGATGCTCTGGGCGGCTATGTAGGTAGACAGTCTCGATCTCTGGAGCCAGTTGATGATTGTAGTAGTCAAAACTAGCCTCGTATTGCAAGTCTATAGCATTCCGCAAGCCACGGACAAGAGTTTTTGCTCCCAGTCTTCTTGCAACATCGACGACTAGTTGGTCATGAGAAGCCAGCACCTCTACATTATCTAAATGCGCCACAGCTTTTTCGACTGCCCGTTTGCGATTTTCAACAAGGAGAAAACCTTGTTTGTGGGGATTGTAGAACACCCCGACATAGAGCTTATCAAAGAGTTTGCTGGCACGTTCAATGATATCCAGATGTCCATTTGTCATCGGATCAAATGAACCTGTAAATAATCCAATTTTATCTGACATAGACCGTCACCTTACTAATCCCATATATTTTTTCTTTCCAGATGCCTAAGCAGGCGATTTCTTCTGGGAGTTCTACAGACTTATCGGTTTCACAGACAACCATGATCTCTTCGGAGAAAAGGTTTCTTTCTGCCATTTTTTCGATATCTGCAACGATTTGTTCCTTGGCATAGGGAGGGTCTAAAAAGATCAGGTCAAAGGGACCTTTCACTTGCTCCAAGGCCCGTTCAGCCTCCATCTTTAAGAGCTGAAATTTGGAAACTTCCTTGGTCATTTGGATGTTTTCAGCGATGATAGCTTGCGCCTTTCGATCCCGTTCTACTAAAACAGCATGGGACATGCCTCTTGACACAGCTTCAATAGACAGACCGCCACTGCCTGCATAAAGATCCAAGACACGACCACCCTCAAAATAGGGACCCATCATGTTAAAGATAGCTCCACGCACCTTATCTGATGTCGGCCTAGTCGTCTTTCCTTCTAGCGTCTTGAGGGGACGCCCTCTGTAGATTCCTGATACGATTTTCATACCGTTTATTATACCAAATTATGGGCAAAAAGAGAAAGAAAACCGAACCTTACGGTTCGATTCCCTACAAGATATTTTCGTACGTATCGCGGACTTCTTGCGGCCAAACACTAGTCTGAACCTCTCCGATGTGTTTCTTACGAAGAAGGAACATGGCCATCCGAGACTGTCCAATCCCCCCACCGATAGTCAGTGGAAAGAGCCCGTTGAGCAAGGCTTTATGCCATTCCAGCTCAAGTCTATCTTCATCTCCTGTAAGGGTAACTTGGCGGCGAAGGGTATCTTCATCTACCCGAATCCCCATTGAGGAAAGTTCAAAGGCACAGCCAAGAGGTTCATTCCAAACTAAGATGTCCCCATTCAGTCCCTTGTATCCATTCTCAGACTCTGTGGTCCAATCATCGTAGTCAGGCGCACGGCCATCATGAGGTTTCCCATCAGGCAATTCCCCACCAATACCAATCAAGAAAACTGCACCAAACTCTTTACAGATTGCATTTTCACGCTCTTTTGGTGTCAAGTCCGGGTAACGTTCTACCAACTCTTCTGTATGGATAAAGGTGATTTGTTTTGGCAAGATTGATTCGATATCATAGCGAGCTTCTACTGCTAGCTCTGTCAGACGAATAGCCTTGTAAATCTTTTCAACTGTTTCTTTAAGATAAGCGATATTGCGTTGTCCGTTTGGAATCACTTTTTCCCAGTCCCACTGGTCTACATAAACAGAGTGGGTAGCATCAAGTGAATCTTCGTCTGGACGAAGGGCCTTCATGTGAACAAACAGACCCTCACCCTCACCGAAACTAAAACGAGCCAAGGTATGGCGTTTCCATTTAGCAAGTGAATGAACGACCTCATAGGTTTCATCTGGAATTTGCAAGACCTTCACAGTTACTGCATTTTCAACACCTGAAAGGTTATCCTGCATCCCATCGCCGACCCTACTCAAGATAGGACCTTGAACTTCGACAACTTCTAACTTATCTTTCAAATACTGGGTAAAAGTGTTTTTGACAAAGGAAATTTCTTCTTGTTGCTGGATAAAACTTTTCTTCATAAGCTACTCCTCAAAAAATTAATTAAAAGCATTATACACCTATTTCCAAGAAAAGAAAAGGGTAAATAAGAAAAAGTCAGTGCTCTTTGGAACACTGACTCTATAGATTTTTAATCGTTTCGACCAAAGATTCGTAAAATGCTAAGGAAGAGATTGATAAAGTCTAGATAGATGCTGAGCGCCATTGAAATGACCCAACCTGTCGCTACTTGTCCTCGTGACTGCTCATAAACATAGCGAATCTTTTGGTTGTCCCAAGCAATCAAACCTGAGAAAACCAAGACCATGGCAATACTAATCATGTAATCAAAGAAGCCACTAGCCAAGAAAATATTCACGATCATAGCAATAATTAACCCGACAAGCGCAGCCATCAGAGCTCGACCCATTCCACTCAAATCCTTCTTGGTGAAAATTCCGATTGCTGCCATGACAAAGAAAAGAAGGGCACTGGATACAAAGGCTGATAAGACGGTCCCAGGTGTATAGAAGGCTACGACAAAACTAAGCGTAAAGCCATTTAAAACAGAATAAACTAAAAATACTGGGAGAGCTGCTGGGCTATTTTTTGCAGCCATGCTACTTGCAACAAAGACCAGACCAAGTTCTGCAAAAGTTGCAATCATCAACCAGAGACGGCCATGCATTAAAAAGTAGATCAATTGGGACTGAAAGACTGTCAACATCAAAGCTGACACCAGAGCTGATAGACCAATCCCAAGCCCCACAAAGGCATAAACCTTAGCGTAAAATTGATTGAGACCTGAACGTTCTTGAATAATTGTTTGATTCATTCTGATTCTCCTTTTTCTATAAATATGTCTTGATTATAACAAAGTTTTTATAAATTAGCTGAAATAAAACATCAAAATGCCTGCGGCAATGGCAACATTGAGACTCTCTGCTCGACCCTTCATGCCAATATGAACCAGCTGGTCAGCACTCTCAGCCATGATAGAACTAATCCCCTGCCCTTCATTTCCCATGACTAAAACAAAGTCTTCTAGGGGAGAAAGCTCACGATAGTCCTTGGATTCTTTGGATAAGGTCGTTGCGAGAATGGGCATAGCAGTCTTCTTAGCCTCTTCTACAAAGGAAGCAAGAGACATCCGATAGATGGGCAAGTGAAAATGACTGCCTTGCATGGAACGCAGGGTTTTGAGACTGTATATATCTGCTGACTTGTCTGAAACAATGACCCCTGTAAAACCTGCAGCATCCGCAGTCCGAATCATGGTACCCACATTACCAGGATCTTGAACGTCTTCTAAAAATAGAAACTTACCCTGACTAAAATCAGGCTGTCCCACTTCTTCTTTTTGAATAACAGCGACAATGCCTTGAGGGGTTTGCGTATCTGCTAAGTCCCGCAAAATCTCCTCTGAAACCCAGACAGTTTGAGGAAAAGCAGCCAACTGATCTCGGTAACTTTCTAGGGCAAAGATTTTCTCAATCGTTACTCCTGCTTGAACAGCTTCTTCGAATAAGTGCCAGCCTTCAATCAAATAGGCAGACTTTCGATATTTTTTTGATGCAATTTCTTGGCATTTTTCACCACAGAATTGGCTTTTGAGGTTATAATAGTCATAGAAACATTATAACACAATTAAAGGGGGTTAGTATGCAAAAGGTTAGAATGATTGCCCAAGGCAGGGTGCAGGGTGTTGGTTTTCGCTGGGGCGTTTATACTCTAGCGCTTGAAATCGGTGGCATCACTGGTCGTGTCTGGAATAACGACGATGGCACAGTGGAAATTCTCGCTCAGGCAGACTCCTCTGCCACTATGGCAAAATTTATCCAAGAAATCCGTAAAGGTCCAACGCCTTTTTCAAAAGTCACCTATTTAGATGTGCAGATGAGCAACTTTTCATCCTATTCAGACTTCAAAGTCGCAAATTAGGTCTCCAGAACTATTGTATATTTTACAAAAAAACAGTAGAATAGAAAGGTATAATTTTTAAAGAAGGAATGAAAACATTGAAATCTATTAAACGTTTTGCCCTCTCTGCTATGGGAGTTGCTATGCTACTTATCTTGACAGGCTGTGTTTCTGTTGATAAAACAACTGGAGAACCGACTGGATTTATCTGGAACACCATCGGAGCGCCTATGGCAGAGGCCATCAAATACTTTGCTAATGATATGGGACTTGGTTTTGGGATGGGGATTATCATCGTCACCATTATCGTGCGTTTGATTATCTTGCCACTCGGTATCTACCAATCGTGGAAAGCGACGCTTCACTCTGAAAAGATGAACGCCCTCAAACACGTGCTTGAACCACATCAAACACGTCTCAAAGAAGCAACAACTCAAGAAGAAAAACTTGAGGCTCAACAAGCTCTCTTTGCCGCCCAAAAAGAACATGGTATCAGCATGCTAGGAGGCGTCGGATGTTTCCCTATCTTGCTCCAAATGCCTTTCTTCTCTGCTATCTACTTTGCAGCCCAGCACACTGAAGGAGTTGCTGGTTCTAACTTCTTGGGAATTGATCTTGGCTCACCAAGCATGCTCCTCGTAGCCTTTGCAGGTATTCTTTACTACATCCAATCTCTCCTCTCGCTTCATGGAGTAGAAGACGAGATGCAAAGAGAACAGCTCAAGAAAATGATCTATATGAGCCCACTCATGATTGTTATCTTCTCACTCTTCTCACCAGCCAGTGTGACACTATACTGGGTTGTCGGTGGTTTCATGATGATTCTCCAACAGTTTATCGTCAACTATGTCGTTCGTCCAAAACTTCGTCAAAAAGTACGTGAAGAATACGAAAAGAACCCTCCGAAAGTCAGCCTTTCTGCAGGTGCAAGAAAAGATGTGACTCCTAAGCAGGCTCAAGCGATCACGACCAATAAGAAAAAGAAAAACCGCAACTCTGGCAAACAACGATCTAGATAAGATTCAAAAGGCTTAGCTGAAAGGCTAGGCTTTTTATGCATCACAAAAGCCCGATGTCTCCATCAGGCTTCTTTTTTATCCATGAACACGTTTCATGTAGTCTTGGTAACTTTCTGTATCCATCAATTCCTTGGCATTCTTAACACGGTCTGCTGTGGGAGGTTTGACCCCTTCAAGCGAATAAGGAATACCAAGTTCACGCCACTTGAATTCTCCCATAGTGTGATAAGGTAGGATTTCAAACTTGTCAACGTTTTTAAGAGTTTTTACGAACTTCCCAAGTTCAATCAAGTCCTCATCTCTATCTGTCAAGCCTGGAACCAACACATGGCGAATCCACACAGGCTTCCCAATATCTGATAGATATTTTGCACAGGCCAAGATATTTTTATTAGTTTGGCTGGTAACAATCCTGTGTTGTTCATCGTTAATCTCCTTGATATCCAAGAGAACCAAATCTGTCACAGCCATGAGTTTATTAAACTTTTCGAGATAACGTGGTTTATTACGGAACGGAAGGGCACAGGTATCCAAGGTACAGTGGATTCCTTTTTCCTTGGCCTTGGTAAAGAGGGCAATCAAGAAATCAATCTGTAAGAGGGCTTCTCCACCACTGACAGTGATTCCTCCTTTGTCTCCCCAGAATCCACGGTAGCGAAGGGCTTCTGACAAGACATCGTCTACTGTCCGTCTTCGTGATTTATTGGTCTCCATAGCCCATGTATCAGGGTTATGGCAGTATTGGCAACGCATGTGACAACCTTGCAAAAAGACAATAAACCGAATCCCAGGGCCATCTACCGCCCCAAAACTCTCTGTCGAATGCACCATTCCTGTCACTTGTCCATAGTCAATTGTTTCTTCAGACATATCGTCACCTTCCTTGAAACCGTTTTATAGTTTTATTATATCACGAGTAAGGTGAAAAACAAGGTTTTTTTGTCTATTTTTTAGAAAGCAATCTGTTTTTCACTTTCATTTTCAATTTCTTTTAATGATCCGATTCAAAATCAAAACCATACAAGGTTGCAAAATAGTCCTCAGGGCGCTCTGCACGGCGGATTTGGCGGGCTTTGCCTTCTTCGGTATAGAGGATTTCTGCCGAGCGCAGTTTGGCATTGTACTGATAACCCATGGAGAATCCATGTGCACCTGTATCATGAATCACCAGCAAATCACCGATTTCTGTATGAGGTAGTTCGCGATTAACCGCAAATTTATCATTGTTTTCACAGAGTGAACCGACCACGTCTACGACCTCAACTGGCCCATCTGGATAGGTCAGATTGGTAATATGGTGGTAGGCTCCATACATGGCAGGACGCATGAGGTTGACGGCTGAGGCATCTACACCCAGATAGGTACGGTAGGTTTTCTTTTTATGAGTGACTTTTGTGACGAGAACTCCGTGAGGTGCCAACATAAAACGGCCCAATTCAGTGAAAATCTTGACCTGCCCAAGACCTGCCGGCGTAAGGACTTCTTCATAAACCTTTCGCACCCCCTCACCAATCATAGCAATATCATTTGGCTCCTGGTCTGGGCGATAGTTGACTCCGATTCCGCCAGAAAGGTTAATAAAGTCTAGCGAAATACCCAACTTTTCCTTGATTTCAACAGCCAATTCAAAGAGCTGACGTGCCAACTCTGGGTAGTAGAGCTGGGTGACAGTATTGGATGCTAGGAAAGAGTGAATTCCAAAGGTCTTGGCTCCTTTTTCCTCCAAAATCGCAAAGGCTTCAAAAAGCTGGTCCTTGGTCATCCCAAACTTGGCTTCTCCAGGATTGTCCATGATATCTGTTCCTAGCTCAAAAACGCCACCAGGATTGTAACGACAAGAGATGATTTCTGGAATGCCTGCTGCACGCTCTAAATGTTCAATATCTTCAAAGGCATCCAAGTTAATGGTCGCACCCAATTCACGCGCATAGGCATATTCCTTGTCTGGCGTGTTGTTAGAAGAGAACATGATTTCAGAACCGGGGAAATTCAGTTTGTGGCTCATCAAGAGCTCCACGTAACTAGAACAGTCCACACCACAACCTTCCTCTTGGAGGATTTTCAAGATGGCTGGGGTTGGAGTGGCCTTGATTGCAAAATATTCCTTAAAGCCCTTGTTCCAGGAAAAGGCCTTGTTGACGGCTCTTGCTTTTTCACGAATCCCCTTCTCGTCATACAAGTGAAAGGGAGTCGGGAACTCTGCAACAATTGTTTCTAAATCTTCACGGCTGATAAATGGTGTTTTCATAGGCATCCTTCTATTCTGTTTGCAAAGAAAGGCTGGGACAATCGTTCCAACCTTTAGTTCTATCTCTTATTTGTCTTCGTCAAAGATATTTCCAATCTCAACATCGATGGATTGGTTCTTAACATCAATATTGGTTACTTTCAAGAGTGACTTGTAATCAAACTGCTTTTCACGTTCTTCTTGGGCATTGTCTGCAAAGACTGCGACACCAGCTAGTTCAGAGTCGAACTCACGCAAGAGACTAATCATCCCGTTGACCGTTCCGCCACCTTTCAAGAAGTCATCCACAATCAAGACACGACTGCCTGCCTTGAGACTGCGTTTTGAAAGGAACATTTTCTCAATGCGGTCACCACTTGAACCTGATACATAGTTGACGCTGACCGTTGAACCTTCGGTAATTTTCAAGTCACGGCGCACGATGACAAATGGAACATTGAGGACATTGGCAACTGCATTTGCGAGTGGCACACCTTTAGTTGCTACTGTCATAACGGCATCGATTTTTTGGTCCATAAAGCTCTTGGCAATGATACGCCCAATATTTTTCAAAATGGCAGGCGTACTAAGCAAATCAGAAAGGTAGATGTAGCCGCCTGGCAAGATACGGTCGCTTTCTGAAAGTTTGTCACGCAAGTCTGCGATCATTTCTTTAGCTTCATGACTCGAGATTGATGGTGTAAAGATAACGCCACCACCTGCTCCAGTCACAGTCTGAATATGGCCGATTTCGATTTCCTCAAAGGCACGCTTGATAATCACAATGTCCTCTGAAATCGATGATTTAGCAGATTCGTACTTTTCTGCAAAGGTGTTAAGACTTGTTAGTTTGTATGGATTATTAATTAAATAGTTGGAAATGACAACCATTCGATCACTTCTTCTTAATTTCATTTTTATTTACCATTCCATTTAATTTTGATATTTTATCCATTATACCACATTCACATAAAAAAAACGAACATTATTGCGTAAAAAATGCTCGTTTTTCTTAAATTATTAATCTAAATCTGGTTTATAGAAGGAACGATTGTCCATAGCGAAAATTTTATTGGTCATCTCTCCTTTATCCACCAAAGCTAGAGCTGTTGACATCATCATCATGCTGGCATCTAGATTGTCAATCATATGAATAATCTCTGCCTCCATAATGCGTGGACGGACTGGGCTTCCATACTCCAGCAAGCCATGATGACTGAGGATGACATGGCGCAGTAGCACCACTTCTTCTCTAGTATCATCGATGCCGAGTTCCATGACTGTCTTGGTAATTTCGCTATCGATGAGGGCGATATGGCCGATGAGATTGCCTCGCACTGTGTACTCCGTCTGATCGGGGCCACTGAGTTCTAAAACCTTGGCCAAGTCATGCAACATAATCCCAGCATAGAGGAGGCTCTTGTTGAGCTGAGGATAGATGTCGCTAATGGCATCTGCCAAGCGCACCATGGTTGCTGTATGATAGGCCAAACCCGTTTCAAAGGCATGGTGGTTAGTCTTGGCAGCTGGATAGGAGTAGAATTCCTTATCATACTTGGTGTAGAGACTGCGAACGATACGCTGCCAGACAGGATTTTCAATCTTGAAAATCATTTGCGACATGTAGTCACGAATCTCCTTGACATCAACTGGAGATTTGACCTTGAAATCAGCTGGATCGTTGGGTTCGCCAGGCTGAGGTAAGCGAAGGGTGATTTGATTGACTTGAGGAGTATTGTTGTAAACTTCTCTGCGCCCTTGCATGTGGACCACTTTCCCAGCGGTGAAGGCCTCAACGTTATGAGGTTGGGCATCCCAGAGTTTCCCTTCAATCTCGCCACTATCGTCTTGGAAGGTAAAGGCTAGGTAGTTTTTCCCAGCTCGCGTCTGTCTCAGGTCAGCTGACTTAATCAGGTAAAAGCCTTCAAACAGCTCATCTTTTTTCATGTGACTAATCTTCATATTCTTCCTCATCTTCTTGGAAATGGAGTAGATCAAGCGCAGGCTCACCTTCTGATAACTCAATGTGACGGAGCGTCCGCTCGATAGCTGTAGTACGACGGTTTAATAATTCATCAATATTGCCAGAGGCATGTTGGAGATGCTTTTGTGCCTTGACCAGAATGCCTCCGAACTTGCCAAACTCGGTCTTAACGCTGGCAAGAGTCTTGCTGATATGGTCAGCACTCTTTTGGATATTGAGGGTCTTGAAGCCAACTGATAGAGAGTTAAGCAGGGCTGATAGGGTACTTGGACCTGCGACAATAATCTGCTCTTCCCGTCTCAAATCATCAAAGAAGATCGGATTGCGAACAATCTCTGAGTAGAGTCCCTCTGTCGGAACAAACAAAACTCCAAAATTGGTCGTTCGAGGTGGCGCTATGTACTTGCTCTTGATATCCTTGGCGAAACGCTTAACGCTTGCCAAGAGAGATTTGCGACAGCGTTCGATTTCGTCCTTATCGCCTGCTTCATAGGCTTCTTCTAAGCGATAATAATCCGCCAGTGGAAACTTGGAGTCAATCGGCAAATAGACATATTCCTGATCACCTTGGCCAGGTAACTTGATGGCGTACTCCACTCGCTCGCTAGAGTTTTCAACCGTTGCAAATTCTCGTTCGTACTGGGCAGGCGTCATGATATCTTCGATGATTTGCCCCAGTTGCAATTCACCCAGAATCCCTCGCGTTTTGGTTCCAGAGAGAACCTTGTTGAGTGCACCGACATCGCGGGCAACTGTCTGCATTTCTCCAAGGCCACGATTGACAGACTCTAGTTGCTTGGAAACTGTCTCGAAGGAAGCCTGCAAGCGTGTCTGCAAGGTCTTTTCCAACTTTTCCTCGACCGTTTGGCGCATTTGTTCTAGACGTTGCTCATTTGATTCCTGCAAGGCTTGGAGACGTTGGTCGGTCTTGTCTCTGGTTTGGAGGAGATTATCTGTCATTTCTTGACGGACTTGAGTCAATCCTTGATGCAACTCCATTCGCACTTCCTGCAAACGGTCACTGACAGCCACTTCCAAATCTTTTTGATCTAGCTGACTGGCTTGTCTAGCTTGCTCAAAGCGATAATCCAGTTGATCTGAAAGATTGTCTGCCTGATCCTCCAAACTCTTGCTTAGGTGTTTCTCCTGCTTATCCTGCCTTTGCCAAATGAGAAAGAGTCCAGCTAGATTGGCAATTAATAATAGTAATAATACAGTCTCCATCCTACCTCCTGTCCTTGCTGTGCAGCACGACGACATAGCCATCTGGGCAAGTTACCGAAACTTCCCTATCTATATATTCGTTAGAAGCGTACACTTTTTTAAAGAAAAAATTCTCCTCAGTCAGCTCATACTTGGCACCGAGAATGGTCAACTGGCTATCCCGAACCGGCATAAAGGCTAGATAGTCATAGTCCGAACGGGGTTCTAGCTGACTGGTCCCTTCTGGGCAATAGGCAAGCAAGTTTTGCCCATCTTCAATTTCTATCTGGCGCATATAGGGTGCTAACTTGGGATTGCTAGGTAGAAAAACATTGGCCAGCATGTGGTCAATGCGACCACCTAGGGCACCGAAAATAGTGACCTGAGCCTGAGGATTTTGCTCAAAGATGGTCAAGAGAGCCAGTTCCAGATCTGTATCATCCTTTTCTGGCTGGGCTTGGATAAAGCGCTGGGCACGTTTTTGAATCAACTGACGTTCGTCTGCAGTGACAGAATCAAAATCCCCAACTGCTAGAGTCAGAGGAAGGTCTTCTTCCAAGACCCAGAGCGAACCTCGATCCACACCGACAAAGCAGTCAAAATTTGTCCGATAATGACCGCGATCTCCGCCTGCAAAAACGGCAACCCTAGTCCAGTTGTTTTCTGAGAGTTTGCACTCGTTCATTGACATCTCCCTTAAAGACATAGGAACCTGCTACAAAAACGGTCGCACCAGCTTCTTTGGCTTGAGCAATGGTCTGATTATCAATCCCACCATCCACTTCGATTTCAAAGCTCAAACCTTTTTTCTCACGAAGGGCAACCAGCTCACGAACCTTGTCCATGGTTTCAGGTAGAAAGGCTTGCCCACCGAAGCCAGGGTTAACCGTCATGACCAAGACTTGGTCAACTAGGTGAAGGACGTGTTTGATAGCTTCAACCGGCGTACCAGGGTTAATGACAACAGATGGCTTGACACCTAGAGAGCGAATCTTTTGAAGAGCGCCATGGATATGAGGTGTTGCCTCTACATGGATGCTGATGATATCCGCTCCTGCACGCGCAAAGTCTTCCAAATGGTATTCTGGATTCACCACCATCAAGTGGCAATCAAAAACCATCTTACTATGAGGACGAAGAGCTTCAACCACACCTGCACCAAAACTGATTTGTGGCACAAAGTGACCATCCATGATATCGATATGAGCATATTCTGCCCCAGTTGCTTCTAGGCGTTTAATTTCTCGTTCAAAGTTGGCATAATCTGCTGCCAGAATTGACGGAGCAATCTTGTATTGAGACATAGGTTTCTCCTTATTTTGGGATTTTTTTACTGACTTTTTTATAGGTTTCTCTGCGATTTTCAATCTCACTGAGGAATTGCAGGTAGTTGTCAAAACGGAAGGTTGCAATGATTCCTTCTTCGACAGCCAGCTTAACCGCACAGGCTGGCTCATGGGTATGAGTACAGGTACGGAATTTACAGTCTCGACTGACACTGGCAATCTCTGGAAAAGCCTGATTGAGGTCTTCTGCTGTTGATACTTCATAGTCCAGCGATGAAAATCCGGGTGTGTCAGCTATCTTTCCACCATTGAGATTGTAAAAACTAACAGCCCGAGTTGTATGACGACCGCGACCAAGACTGTCTGAGATTTCTCCTGTCTCGAGATTGAGATCTGGTGCGATTTTATTGAGAAGAGTTGACTTACCAACACCTGTCTGCCCCATAAAGACCGTAACCTTGCCTGTCAATAGTGGCAAAAGCTCTTCCTTACTAGTCACAAAGTCGTAACCAATGGCACCGTAAGTCTGCTGGTAAAAATCCAGTTCTCCACTATCTTCCAGCAAATCCATTTTAGAAATATAGACGATGGGATGGATGCCCTTGTGCTCCAAAAGAACCAAGAAACGATCCAGCAAATTGCTATTAAAATCAGGCTCCTTAGCCGACATGATAACCACAGCTTGGTCAATATTAACAATAGGTGGGCGAACCAGACTATTTTTTCGTTCGTGAATCGTGAGAATGTAACCTTCTGAATTTTCCTCCGCAGAAAAATCTACCCAGTCCCCAACATAGGGTGTATGGCCTTTTTTGCGAAAATTCCCACGCGCGCGTGTTTGATAGATCTGGCCATCACTCTCTACATAGTAGAATCCTGCCAAGGCTTTAATGATTTGTCCCTGCATCTTAGAGTCCTTGTCCTTTAAGCGCATCTGCCAGACTGGCAAATTCTGCCAAGCCGAGAGCTTCACCACGTATACTTGGTGACAAGCCTGCATGATCCAAAGCCTTGGTCAGTTTATCCTTGACTTCTTCGGTCTTGCCAAAATAACCTGTCAGGTTATTCCACAAGGTCTTGCGACGATGAGTGAAACTAGCCTTGGAAACCTTAAAGAAGAAGTTCTCATCTTCTACTGCTACAGCCGGCTCTGGACGGCGCACCATTTTCAAGATAGCTGAGTCCACGTTTGGTGCTGGTACAAAGACCGTACGAGGCACGATGAAGGCAACCTTAGCTGTCATATAATACTGCACAGCAATAGACAAACTACCGTAAGCCTTGGTATTTGGCTGTGCTGAGATGCGATCCGCCACTTCTTTTTGCATCATGACGACAAACTCACTAAAAGGAATGCCACTCTCGATCAAGTGCATGAGAATAGGTGTCGTGATATAGTAAGGTAAGTTGGCTACTACCTTGATTGGCAGATCAGGATTTTTAAAATTCTGGATATGTTGCGCCAAATCGACCTTGAGAATGTCCTCGTTGACTACTGTTACATTATCAAAATCACGCAAGGTATCGGCTAGGATTGGCACCAAACGATGGTCAATCTCAAAAGCCATGACCTCTGCCGCACGCTCAGCCAAAAACTCCGTCAAAGCACCAATTCCTGGACCAATTTCGATGACATTGACCTGATCATCAATTTCAGCCGTATCCACGATTTTTTGAAGGATATTGGTATCCGTCAGGAAATTTTGCCCGAAGGACTTTTTAAAGGTAAAACCGTGACGCTCCAGCACTGCCTTGGTCACGCTATAATCTGCAATTCTCATTTATTCTCTTTTCTAATATAATATACTTCAGGGGTACTATGATAGAGCAAAACAAATAAGGGAGTCTCAGTAATTCCTTCCAACATCTCTTTTAATACCGCATCCGGATGGATAATCTCTCGTGTTTTGGTGAAATAAACACCTTGTTCACCATTTCGATTACGAAGTTCCCAGACCACATTATTTCCTTGAACAGACGGCAAATAACGTTCCTTTTCTAAAAAGTCAAAAAATTCTTTTACCATCATATCCTCTGGAACTTCAAATTCTACCTCATGAGGCAATACATCATCCCCCATACAAACAGAATCCCTATCAACCCGTATTTTCATATCACTCTTTCCTCGCAAATTTCTATTTGGACGCTATCAAAATAAATCTAAGTACCTCTATTGTAACACATTCCCCATGCATTTTGAGGTCTGCTCAACTATTATCATAAGATTTCATAACCTCTTCCACTTCTGCCAAGGTCACTCCAAACAGATTTAGATATCTGAATTTCCTTCCACTATTGAGGCAGTCCATGAAATTTATTTTTCTCATCCTTTATGGATTATCTCTTGAAAAAGTCAGGTGCTCAAGCAAAGAATAGAGTTTTTCTTGCTCCTCTTCTTCGTAAGCAGATCTATTTGCTTTTACTTCCCTGCATTTCTCGTCATACAAAAAACCGTCATATCTATCTTCTGTAGATAAGGCTGTGTAGACTTTGGCCATTTCTTCCGGGCTAATTGAAAATCTTGACTTGATTTTATACAAATTTTTCATAAAAGCGCTGAGGTGATCATAGCGGCGCATATCAACTTTGACATTGGTCACACGGATTGCCTGAACCTTGATACCTTTCCAATGTTTCCGCATATAAAGCGACAGCATCAACAAGGCTAGTTTATTCTGATAATAGGTCTTGGCAGGACTATAATGTTTTTGACCAGCTAAATTTTCAAAATCAAGCTTCATGAAAGGATAAAGCATCAGCCCTTGAGAAGAAATATTAATAATCCGACCACTTTTTGACTTTTCCAACAAACCCTTTAACAAGGTGGAAAGTAAAAAGGGAGCAACCACATTGGTCGCAAACTGCTTTTCTAATCCCTCCCTAGTCAGGATGGGCTTTTTGACCGATAAGTCAAAATCAGCTGCATTGTTAATCAGAACGTCTAAAGCGTCTTCTTTTTGAATATACTGTTCCACTGCTTTCTTGATACTCTCCAAATCAGATAAATCAGCCAAAATATAATCTACATGCGGATTTCCTGTTTGTTGGCAGATTTCCTCACAGGTTTGCTCAGCAGCTTCTTTCCGTCGGCAAAATAGAGTCACTGACCAGTCCTTTTCAGCTAATTGTTTTGCAGCCTGATAGCCAATACCACTATTACCACCCGTAATAATTACTTTTTTCATTCCTGACTCCGTTAGACTGAATACTTAGCCATCACTTCTTCTACTTCTGCCAAGGTTATCCCAAATAACTCTAAGCGCTTGAGGAGTTGCTTGCCGTTGGAATAGCCGATGCGAAGCTGTTCGCCTAGATATTCTCGGCGCCTACGACTGTCTGCTCCCGCCAAGAAACCTAGGCGAATCAAATCAGCACGACTGATGTCAAACTCGTTCTTGTTTTCAAATTTCTCTGTCACTTGAGCCAGCGCTATTTTTAGATCTTCATAGC
The DNA here is from genome assembly GCF_000222705.1 of Streptococcus mitis bv. 2 str. SK95. GTDB lineage: Bacteria > Bacillota > Bacilli > Lactobacillales > Streptococcaceae > Streptococcus > Streptococcus mitis_AY. The sequence goes on from NZ_AFUB01000039.1 coordinate 39,983, forward strand.
TGGCGTGTTCGATTCCCAGAGAACGTCCCTTGGACTTGGATTTGGGAACAGCTTCATCTCGCTTGAGAAAGGCATGCTGCACTGTTGGAATGGCCGTCATAATCATGCGACGAATGCGTTCACCATTAAAGTCAGGGTCTGTAAATACAATGACTCCATGCAGTTCATGCAGGCGACGAATCCGCTCTATATCCTGGTCATTTATTGCGGAACCTCGTGTCTCATAGGTTTCCACGTCAAAGTAACGTTTGAGATTGGCCGTATCATCGCGACCTTCGACCACGATGACTTGGGAAATTTTTTCTTTCATCACTTGCTGTCCAATCCAAAGATACGCTCTGCATTTGCAGTCGTTATAGCTGCTAATTCCTCGGTCGTCATCCCACGCAAGTCGGCGATAAAGTCCACCACATAGCGTGTGTAGGCTGTTTTGTTTTCACGGCCACGTTTAGGAACAGGAGCTAGGTAAGGGGCATCTGTCTCAACAAGGATTTTATCCAAAGGAAGCTCCCTAGCAGCCTCTTGGATATCCGTTGCTTTCTTAAAAGTTACCACTCCTGAGAAAGAAATGGTCATACCAAGCCCGACAAACTTCTCAGCCCACTCCAAAGAACCTGAAAATGAATGCATAATCCCACCACGAGGACCAACGCCCTCACTCTTGATAATCTCATAAGTATCTTCTAGCGCATCACGGGTATGGACCACAAAAGGCAAATTCAAGTCCTTAGACAACTGAATCTGACGACGAAAAACCTGCTCCTGCACTTCCTTAGGTGCTGTCATCCAGTGATAGTCCAGACCAATCTCCCCCAAGGCAACGACCTTAGGATGTTTTAGTTTTTCAAGCAAGTAAGCTTCGACCTCATCTGTGTAAGTCCCTGCTTCCGTCGGATGCCAGCCAATAGTTGCGTAGAGTTGCTCATACTCATCTGTCAATTCTAGGGCTCGCTCAATGGTCGGTGTATCAAAACCAACAATATTCATCTGTGTCACACCCATCTCAGCAGCCAAGGCGATTTCTTCTGCCTCACGTCCTGCAAATTCTTCTACATTTAAATGTGTGTGCGTATCAAAAATCATCTCTTATAACCTCATTTTCTTCCATCTATTATACCAAAAATAGCATCCCTCGGCTTGTAAAAATATTCTAATACCGACCATTCTCCCTTGACTGCCCTTTTTCAAAGCAGTATAATAACACTTATTGAAATTTTCATCAAAGGAAAAGAAAATGTTTAGAAAATTAAAATATACCTTTATCGGTCGACCACTCAAGTCTCTCACAGACGGCGAAGGGGGATTGCTTGGAAAAATGCAGGCACTTGCAATGTTATCCAGTGATGCCCTGTCTTCTATTGCCTATGGACCTGAACAAGTCATTCTCGTTTTAGTCAGTCTCTCTCCTCTCGCTATTTGGTGGAGCCTCCCTATCGGTATTTTTGTCCTCTTACTGCTCGCTAGTTTGACCATTTCCTATCGTCAAATCATTCATGCCTATCCTCAAGGTGGAGGAGCTTATATGGTTACTCGAGAAAATCTATCTCCCGAGCTAGGCTTGATTGCAGGAGGCAGCCTCCTTGTTGACTATATGCTGACAGTAGCCGTATCCGTTGCTTCTGGAGCTGATGCTATTACTGCAGCCATACCTGCCCTCCATCCCTACAATCTTCATATCTCTATTTTCCTAGTCTGCCTGCTCATGCTCTTGAATTTAAGAGGCTTGAAAGAATCGGCCAGCTCTCTGATGATTCCCGTCTACCTCTTTATCTTCAGTACCGTCTTTCTCTTGCTTTATGGGTTCTTTCAACTGTTTACAGGTTCCCTAAACTATCAGGCGACTTCAACCATTGGACAAACTGTTCCGAGCCTTTCCATCGTTCTCCTACTAAGAGCCTTTACCAGTGGCTCTGCCTCTCTGACAGGGGTTGAAGCTATTTCAAATGCGGTACCATTTTTCAAAACTCCGAAGGAAAAGAATGCTGCTCAGACCTTGACCATCATGTCGCTCATTTTAGGTTTTCTTTTTGCGGGCATTACCTTCCTAAACTACTGGATGGGCATCACACCTCAACACGGAGAAACCATCCTCTCGCAAATGGCAAAGGGCATTCTTGGGAATTCATTCTTTGGTCATGCTAGCTACTATCTCTTCCAGTTCTCCACAGCCTTGATTCTAGCTGTAGCTGCAAATACTGGCTTTTCAGCCTTCCCTATGCTGTCCTACAATATGGCTAAAAACAAATACATGCCCCATCTCTTTATGGAAAAAGGAGACCGCCTTGGCTACTCCAACGGCATCTTAACTCTGGCTTTTGGAGCTATGATCCTTCTTCTCATTTTTAACGGGAATACTGAACGCCTGATTCCTCTTTATACTATCGGTGTCTTCGTTCCCTTTGCCCTTTCTCAGACTGGGATGATTCGTCATTGGAAAAAGGAAAAAGGAGCAAATTTCTTAAAACCTGCCTTTGCTAATATCCTTGGGGCCATCATTTGTTATGCTATCGTTCTCATTCTACTTCTCTTCAGACTGGGTGATATCTGGCCTTTCTTCCCAATTATCCTAGTTTTAACTTTCCTCTTTTTATCCATTCACAGCCATTACCAAAAAGTGGCAAAACAGCTACGACTCTACGAAGGAATTGAAAAGCGCACTTATGACGGCAACCTTGTCCTTGTCCTAGTAGGAAATGTTACTCGAGTAAGTGTCGGAGCCATTAACTACGCTCAAAGTATCGGTGATGAAGTGTTAGCCATGCACATTTCTACTAAAGAAACGGCTGAAAAAGACCAAGAAATTCTTCAGGAATTTGCCGACTACTTCCCAAATATCAATCTGAAGAATATCAATACCAGTTACCGCGACATCATCACCCCTAGTGTTAAGTATGTCAAACGGATATCCGAGGAAGCCCAGAAAAAGAACTATACAGTCACTGTCCTTGTACCTCAGTTTATCCCTAATAAACCTTGGCAAAATATCCTGCACAATCAAATGAGCCTCAAACTAAAATACGCTCTTCGTTGGCACCAGGATGTCGTTGTCGCTAGCTACTCCTATCACTTAAAAGAATAAAGAAAAGGCCCTACCAGAACCAAAAAGCGTCTGGCGGGGCCTTTTTCTGAATCCAGCCACTATGCTTAACTAAAAAGCATGACTAGGAATATTATTGAATGTGGTTAGCTAAATCTTCCTGAGCTTTTTTATTGGACTCAGTTTTTTCTTTTTGCCATTTTTCATAAAGCTCTTGATACTGTTTCGCAGTCACGGGATCTTTTTGCAACTCAAGGTATTTGTAGTTATCCGCATCCCCTTTATGTCCGACAAATGAGAAGGCTCCTGTGAACGGTACAGTCTTACGGAAGATTGGATTAGCTCCTCCACTTTGAACTGGCAGAAAGAGAGCACTATCTGTTAGCCAAGCTTGAACTTCAGCAAATTTTTCATAGCGAGTCTGAGTATTTTCAACCTCATTGTCTGCTATGTCCAACAACTTCTTGTAGGTAGAGAGACCGATTTTTTCCTTGACATCATTGTCTTTCCCTGGAGTCAGGCCAAGATTTTTTAACTGAGAACCAGAGTCTGGATCCAAGAGGTCAAGATATGTCTTAGGATCAGAGTAATCTCCACTCCAGCCCGAAATATCGATGTCATAGTCCTTTTGTTCAGCTGTGTCAGCAAAGAAGGTTGCATTGTCTTTCTCGTCTGGAGACAATTGAATCACATCGATAACAATATTATCTGATCCAAGTGTCTCCTCAACCGTCTGCTTGAAAGAACTTGCTTGCTGTACATCCAACTTGGCAGTCTGGTCTACCGGCATGTCTAAATGGATAGGGAAGGTCACACCTTCTGCCTGCAAACTTTCTTTGGCTTTGGCAAATTCTGCCTTGGCTTTATCAGCATTCAGGAAAGCAGGTTGCGCGTCATTCAGATTAATATTTGACCACTCTGAACCATAGTTGACCATCTTTTCATTGACAGCATCTCCAAAATTCTTTCCACCGATTTGAACAAAGTTGCTTGGTGTGACAGTGTTTCGAAGGATACGGTCAGCTCCATCTTCTCCATTTGTCTGGGCAGCGTAGGCATGACGGTCAAAGGCAAAGTTAATCGCCTGACGGAAGTCTTTATTTTGCATAGCTGCACGAGAATCCGTCTTTTCTTTATCCGTCTGTTTCATGGTTTGATTGTAACTTTGACGGTTGACATTGAAGAGATAGTAGAAAGTCACAGCATTCTGAGGAGTATAGGTAATCTTATCTTCATTCCCTTTTTTCAGCTGGTCAAAGACAGAGCTTGTCGGGAAGATACGTCCGTCTGTGTAGTTACCTTCTAAGAATCCTCGAGCCAAACTATCTTGGTCTGAACCATCATAGAAGGAAAGTTTTACCTTCTCAATTTTCACATTGTCCTTATCCCAGTAATTGGGGTTCTTTTCAAACTCAATTAAAGATTTTGAAGTAAAAGACTTGAACAAGTATGGCCCATTGGATAAGATACTAGATGGGGTAACACTTCCAAAGTCATCTCCCTTAGATTTCAAAAAAGCTTCATTGACAGGACTCAAAATTCCCCCTGTTGTCTTTGAATTCCAATAAGACTCTGGCTTGTTCAAGGTGTATTGGAGAGTATAGTCGTCCACTGCCTTGACTCCAACCGTCTCAAAGTCAGATGTCTTCCCTTCGACATAATCTGCCAAACCTTTGATCGAATCCCGTACCAAGTACAAGTTCTCAGCCTTTTTATCCGCTGCATACTTGAGACCCGTCACAAAGTCATGAGCTGTCACTTCAGCGTATTCTTCTCCTTCAGAGGTATACCACTTAGCCCCTTGGCGGATTTTATAGGTATAGGTCAAACCATCTTTTGATACAGTCCATGACTCTGCCATAGAAGGGACGAGATTGCCGTACTTATCATTTTCCAACAAACCATCAATCAAGTTTGTCGTAATGCTAGAGGTCGAACCACGTGTTGAAGTGATATAGTCTAATGTATCTGGATTGCTTGCAAATACATATGAGTAGGTTTTATCTGTATTTGATTGTGCCGAACTACAAGCCACCATCAAGAAGCTTGCACTCAAAATTCCAGCCCCTAGTAGGAGGGCTTTTGATTTCTTCATAACTGTTCTCCATTTTTATAGTATATGAAATATTATACACTATTTAAGAAAAAATATAAAGTCTTTACAGACTGATATTATAGAAAAAAGAAAAGCCAGTAGACTCGAGTTCCTACTGACTTCTTTGTTGAATTCGTTTGGATTATGCAGCCAAAACTTTGCGTCCTTTACGACGACGAGCTGCCAATACGCGACGACCGTTTTTAGTTGACATACGGTTACGGAATCCGTGTTTGCGCGCACGACGAAGTTTACTTGGTTGATAAGTACGTTTCACGATGAATACCTCCTCATAGATTTTGTATTCGTTTAGCCGGCTATAAAGTGATCAGTTACTAAACATACTTTACTATTCTATCTGATTCTGCCACTTTTGTCAATAGCTCCAAGCAAATGTTTTCTAGCTTTTCCTATGAAAGCCCTATCTACGATATTGTTTCAAGAAACGAGTCATCTTTTCTTGGATTTGCGCCAATTCGTCCACACGAGGGAGGTAAACGATACGGAAATGGTCTGGTTCTTGCCAGTTAAAGCCGCGGCCATGAACCAAGAGAACCTTTTCCTGCTTCAAGAAATTAAGGACAAACTGTTCATCGTCATCGATGCGGTACATATTGCGATCGATTTTAGGGAAAATATAAAGACCTGCCTTTGGTTTGACTGCAGACAAACCTGGAATATCTTGAATGGCATTATAGATAAAGTTTCTTTGCTCATAGATGCGACCACCAGGAAGGAGTAATTCGTCCACTGACTGGTGACCTCCTAGTGATGTTTGGACGACTTGCTGGGCCAAAACGTTGGAACAAAGGCGCATATTGGACAGCATATTGAGACCTTCGATATAGCCTTTAACATGTGTCTTAGGACCAGACAAGACCATCCAGCCCACACGAAAACCAGCGATACGGTGGGATTTTGACAGACCATTCATGCTGACACAGAAGACATCTGGTGCCAAGCTCGCCACAGGCGTATGCACATGCCCATCCATCACCATGCGGTCATAGATTTCGTCCGCAAAGATGATCAAATCGTTTTGACGAGCGATTTCAATAATCTCCAACAGGAGTTCTTTAGGATAAAGGGCTCCTGTTGGATTGTTCGGATTGATAAGGACGATAGCCTTGGTATTGGAAGTGATTTTTGACTTGATATCGTCAATATCAGGATACCATTCTGCAGCTTCGTCACAGATATAGTGAACCGCATTTCCCCCAGCTAGGCTGACAGCAGCTGTCCAGAGAGGATAGTCTGGCATAGGCACCAAGACCTCATCGCCATTATCCAAAAGCCCCTGCATAGACATGACAATCAGCTCACTGACACCATTTCCAAGGTAGATATCATCAATGTCCACATTGGGGAAGTTCTTCAGTTGGCAATACTGCATGATGGCCTTACGGGCTGAGAAAATCCCTTTAGAGTCAGAATACCCTTCGCTATCACGCGCATTCATAATCAAGTCATGAATGACCTCATCTGGTGCTGTAAAGCCAAATTCTGCTGGATTCCCTGTATTCAGACGTAAAATCTTTTCTCCGTTTGCTCGCATCCGCATAGCTTCTTCCAAAACAGGGCCACGGATATCATAGGCAACATGCTCTAGCTTACTAGACTTGTTATATTCTTTCATCTTGTTTCCTCAATTCATCGAGATAGTAACATTATACCACTAGAAAGGGATTGCGACAAGTTTCCTGAAATGAGGGAGCCAAGAAAAAACTCACAACGATTAGGTTCTTACCGTCTAAATAACTAGAAGGAAGAACCATTTCTCACATACCAAAAGACAAACCTAGAAAGACTAATGCTAAAAAGGAATCATACAAAAGATTAAACATGAGAAAGAGCCCCCACGTGACCAAATAGTCCAAGCGACCACTTCTCTTTGCAATCACAAATAAAATGATGTGGTAGACTAAGTGAAAGAGAAGAAAGCCAACAAAACCTGGATAGAGAACAGGCACGACTCTTTCCAGCTGCCAAAGCATCACTACTTCTCCTACAAGTGACGCAAGGATAATTCCATGATAAAGAAGACTTATTTTTTTTAGAAGCTTGAACAGATCCTTTCATACTTTCTCATCCCCTCGCTGTGTTTCCTACTATCCCGTTTTCTTTTATTTTAACATATCTCCCCCAAATCGAATCTCCAATAATATTTATTTAAAATATGATTTTTACTTTACTTCTTTAGTGAAAAGGATTACAATAAAAGTAAGAAAATTTCAGGAGGTTTCATTATGGCACAACGTTACCAAAATGTTATGGTTGCAATTGATGGTTCTAAAGAGGCAGACTTGGCTTTTGTTAAAGGTGTTTACACTGCTCTACGCAATGATTCCAAGCTCACCATTGCCCATGTTATTGACACACGCGCTCTTCAAAGCGTGTCTACCTTTGATGCTGAAGTTTACGAAGAACTCCAAGTTGACGCTGAAAGTTTGATGAAAGAGTACGAAAAACGTGCAAAAGATGCGGGCGTGACCGATATTCATACCGTCATCGAAATGGGAAATCCAAAAACTCTCCTTGCCCGTACCATTCCAGACGCAGAAAATGTTGACCTGATTCTCGTCGGTGCAACAGGTCTTAATGCCTTTGAACGCCTCTTGGTTGGCTCTTCATCTGAATACATCCTCCGCCACGCAAAAGTTGATTTGCTCGTCGTGAGAGAACAAGAAAAAACATTATAGGAACACAAAAGGAGCCTGCTAGGCTCCCTTTTTTCTTACTTATTTCTCTCTTTATGTCGCTCATAAGCCTTGAGCTGACGCTGCAGTTCCTTTCTGATAGCAGGTTCTGGAGCATATTTTTCGTCCCAGTCATCCGGTTTTAAGATTTTATGTGTAACTGGATCAAAATGAGCTTTTCCATCAGGAAAAACCTTCCCCATGTTTGCCTCATGCACAATATCAAATATGCGTTCTGGATCCACTCCCATCAAGGCAAAACTGCCGTAAGTAAAATACAGTGTATCGATTAAGGCATCAACCTGCCCGATTAGATCTTTTTGGGCAGGCGTTTTTTGCCTCACCTTTTCGGCCGCCTTATCAAGTGCCGCATGCATGCTTGCAAGTGACTGCTGGAATTCTTCCTCCGAAGAACTTGCCGCGCGAACAAACTCTACTAATTCTTCAATTTTAAAATCTGCGCGGTGGGTTGCACCTTCAGCATCCCATGCCTGTGGCTCTTCTTGAGTTCGTTCATCCATCATGTGGTGGAAGGTCTTGACCTTATTAAAGTGGTAGTCTCGACTGACAAACACTTTTTCTGAAGCCAAAACACCAAAGTGCTCGAGCGCCTTGTGGATACCATCTTGCTGGTTACTTGCTGTAATGTGCTTGGCAACTTCTTTGACGCTGCTACTGCCATTTCCCATAGCTACAGACATACCAACACCTGCCAACATTTCCAGGTCATTGTCTGAATCACCGAAAGCCATGACTTGGTTGAGATCAAAACCATATTCTTTCCCGACTCGGCGAATGCCTTCTAGTTTGGAATTTCCTTGGTTGATGATATCTGCTGCAAAAGGATTGCTTCGAGTCAATTTCAAATCTTCAAAATCACTTGCAGCTTTCTCAGATTCTTCAGGAGTCATCAGCATTAACACTTGATAGATTGGCTCATTGATCAAACGAAGTAGGTCATCTTCCTTTTGAGGAACTGCCTTACTAACCATTCGATTAAAGGAACGGCTAACGGTTCTTGTTAAGCCAGTTGGAATGAAACGGCTAACCAGCTGTGAAAAGGACCCAAGACCAAATGACATAATTTTCGAACCAACAACAGCATGCTCGGTTCCAAGAGCGATTTCTTTTCGCTCTTTTTTAGCATAGGCAATCAATTGACGCAGGCTTGACTTAGCAATCGGGCTAGCAAATAAGACTTTTTCTTTATTAAAGATATATTGTCCGTTATAAGTTATTGCAAAATCCAGATCTAAATCTTCCATCAATTCCTTGACAAAAAACGGTCCTCGTCCTGTCGCCACTCCGACAAGCACCCCTTGCTCTTTCACAATCCTAATCGCGTCCTTAGTGGATTTCAAAACACTCTTACGATCGTTGACTAGCGTTCCATCGATATCAAAAAAAACAGCCTTGACTTCCATCCTATCCCATTCTCCCCTTTTGTGTTACAATGATTATACCACATTTCAGAAAGAGTGAGTAATTCATGCCTAAGAAAATCCTTGTTTTACATACAGGTGGGACTATTTCCATGCAAGCAGACGCCACTGGTGCCGTTGTAACTAGTCAGGACAATCCCATGAACCATGTATCCAATCCACTTGAAGGGATTGAGGTTCATGCCCTAGACTTTTTTAACCTGCCAAGTCCCCATATCAAACCCAAGCATATGCTTGCGCTCTATCATAAAATCAAAGAGGAAGCAGACCACTACGATGGAGTTGTCATCACACATGGAACAGATACGCTAGAGGAAACTGCCTACTTCCTTGATACCATGGAAATCCCACACATGCCCATCGTTCTAACTGGAGCTATGCGTAGTTCCAACGAACTCGGTAGCGACGGTGTATACAACTATCTGAGTGCTTTACGAGTTGCCAGCGATGACAAAGCAGCCGAAAAGGGTGTGCTGGTCGTCATGAATGATGAAATCCACGCGGCCAAGTATGTTACCAAAACCCATACCACCAACGTCGGTACCTTTCAAACTCCTACTCACGGGCCTCTCGGTCTTATCATGAAGCAAGAAATCCTCTACTTCAAAACAGCTGAGCCTCGTGTCCGTTTTGATCTCGAACATATTCAAGGTCTGGTTCCCATCATCTCTGCCTATGCCGGTATGACAGACGAGCTGATTGATATGCTTGACCTAGATCACCTAGATGGATTAGTCATTCAAGCTTTTGGAGCAGGTAATGTACCCAAAGAAACAGCTCAAAAATTAGAAAGTCTCCTCCAAAAAGGAATCCCAGTCGCCTTGGTCTCACGTTGTTTTAACGGAATTGCTGAACCTGTTTATGCCTACCAAGGGGGAGGAGTTCAATTACAAAATTCTGGTGTTCTCTTTGTCAAAGAACTCAATGCTCAAAAAGCTCGCCTCAAATTATTAATTGCCCTTAATGCTGGACTAAAAGGACAAGAACTTCGCAATTACATGGAAGGTTAAAATTGAAAATCAGGAAATCTTCTTGATTCCCTGATTTTTTCTATTTACGTTTTCGTGTCGAACGACGTTCTGTCAAGCCGTGAGGTAGAAGAACTTCACGTTCTTCTAACTCTTCCTTATGCATAATCTTGGTCAACATACGCATACTGATAGCACCAAGGTCGTATAGAGGTTGAGCAATTGTCGTTAAGTTTGGACGAGTGAATCGTGCAATTTGAGAATCATCTGTCGTAATGATTTCAAACTCTTCCGGTACAGAAATACCGTGATCTGCCAAGCCATTTAACACACCCGCAGCCAATTCATCACCTGTCACAACTGCAGCTGTAGCCTGTGAAGAAACCAAGCGCTCCGCCAGGGCATAGCCATCATTATAGCTGTATTTAGATTCAAATACCAAGCCCTCGCTATAAGGGATTCCTGCCTTTTTCAATGCTTCCTTGTAACCAATCAATCGAATTTTGCCGTTGATATCATCAACAAGTGGTCCACTGATAAAGGCAATCTTTTCATTTTCCTGAAGCAAATGAGTTACTGCATCAATCGTTGCTTGTTTGTAGTCAATATTAACACTTGGCAACTGGTGTTCTATATCCACCGTTCCTGCAAGGACAACTGGTGTCCGAGAACGAGAAAATTCTGAACGAATCTTTTCAGTCAAGTGATAGCCCATAAAAATGATCCCGTCAACCTGTTTTGAAAAGAGAGTATTAACTACTGAAACTTCTTTTTCATCGTCTTCATCACTGTTGGCTAGGACGATATTGTACTTATACATCTCTGCAATATCATCAATCCCCTTGGCTAGGGTTGAAAAATAGCCATTGGTGATATTTGGAATCACAACACCAACTGTCGTGGTTTTCTTGCTGGCCAAGCCACGCGCTACCGCATTTGGACGGTAGTCAAGACGATCAATCACCTCTAGAACTTTTTTACGAGTATTCTCTTTGACGTTCTTATTGCCATTCACTACACGGCTAACAGTTGCCATTGAAACCCCAGCTTCACGGGCAACATCATAAATCGTTACTGTATCATCTGTGTTCATTCTGTTTCCTTTCTATATTGAAAATTTCGCTTTCATACATCTGCTTACTCCATTTTATCACTTATTGTAAACACTTTCAAGTATTTTTTAGAGAAACTTTGAAAAAATTTCACAACCTATTCCCATTTTGAAAAAGCGAGTACGATTTCTTGATTTTTGGGATGTTTTGCTGTATGATAAGGAAAAATAAAAGGAGGGAGGGAATGTTTATGGCTTTTACAAATACTCAGAGACGTTCGGCCAGTTTTGGTGTTGTGACCAGCTTGCCTGATGATGTTATCGATTCTTTATGGTTTATTATCGATCATTTTTTGAAAAACGTATTTGAATTAGAAGAGGAACTAGAATTTCAACTACTAAACAACGAGGGGACCATCACCTTCCATTTTTCTAGCCAGCACCTGCCGACTAGTATCGACTTTGATTTTAATCATCCTTTTGATCCTCTTTACCCTCCTAAAGTCCTTGTTTTAGACATGGACGGGAAAGAAACCATTCTCCTTCCTGAAGAAAATGACCTATTTTAAAAACTCTAGCTTCTCGGCGCAAACTGCTGAGGAACTAGAGTTTTTTCTATTTGTTCAATTCTTGATACAAGTAGCGTATCGGTTGTTTTAAGATTGGATGAATAAAATGGGGAGCTATTTCCACTAACGGCTCAAGGACAAAGAGGCGTTCTGCTATATAAGGATGAGGCAAGATGAGGTCGTCTGTATAAATGACTTGGTCTTCTACAAAGAGTAGGTCCAAATCAATCAAACGAGGCCCCCAATGCACCTCTCGAACCCGTCCCATCTCGGACTCAATGGCTAACAAGGTTTTTAACAAGACTGGAGCGGGTAGCCAGGTTTCTACTTCAACCACCTGATTGGCAAAGCTATCCTGTTCCACACCACCCCAAGGCTCCGTCGTTAAGACACTGGACTCTTTGAGAATACGGATACCTCGAGTTCGCATTTTCTCAATGGCATGCTCCAAGTTCGCTTTCTTGTCTCCCATATTACTTCCTAGAGCGATAAAGGCCCGCTGCTTACGACGGTGAATGGTCACCGAGCAGGTATCTAGTGGCAAATGCACTGGAGCCCAAGGTTTTTTGAGTTCCAACTCAATTTCTTGGACAAGAGGATAGGTCTCAAAGGTATGTTCTACCAGTTTATAGGCTACCGTTTCAATCAGGTCCTCAGTTGTTTCCTGAAACCAAGTCGTCCACTGCTGACAAAGTTCGCCGTAATGGATAGAAGCCGCCAAATCCAAGTCTGTCGCTGCCTTGGTCATATCATAGGATAGGGTCGCCGAAATGACAAACTTTTGCCCTAGCTCTTTTTCACTTGGAAAGAGTCCGTGATAAGCAAATATTTCCAAATCTTTAATCCGCAGTTGATCCATAACTTCTCCTTTCTAGAAAAATCCGCTTATAGCGGATTCTTTTTATAGTCCCATTAAACGATAAGCCTGATCTCGGAGATCCTTATCTGTTTCAAATAGACCACGAGCTACTGTCGTCAAGGTTGCCGTGCCTGGTTTTCGAACACCACGCATGCTCATACACATATGCTCTGCCTCAATGACAACAAAGGCTCCCTTAGCCCCCAGATAGTCCATCAAGGCATCGGCCACTTCGATATTCAACCGTTCTTGAATCTGTGGTTTTTTAGAATAAACTTCAACCGTACGGGCTAGCTTAGACAAGCCTGCCACACGACCATCTGGAATATAGGCAATATGCGCTCTCCCATAAAATGGTAGAAAGTGGTGTTCACACATGGTGTGGAAAAAGATATCCTTTTCCACTACCATATTATCATCAATAATCTCAAAGGATTTTGATAAATGTTCCTCAGCAGTTTGGCCAAGACCTGAAAAAATCTCTTGATACATACGGGCTACACGAGCAGGTGTTTCCTGTAAGCCCTCGCGGTTAGCGTCCTCACCAACGGCCTCGATAATCATTTTTACAGCCGCTTCAATCTTTTGTGTATCCATTCTCTAGTTATTCCTCTCCATCAGGTAGGCTCTCACTTGGTTCAAGAAATACAAGGAACCCGTGACAATCCTAACTGTTTGTTTCTCTTCATTTTTATCTGTCAATTTCTGCTCTAGAAAATCCGGCCAACTTTGGTAATTGAGATTTCTAGACTTGGCTGTCTCTTTCAGCACGTTTTCATCAGTCGCCCGACTATCGTCAAAATGTGTCAGGGTAAGCTCGGTATCTGGCATTTCCCCTAGCAAGTCCAGCATATCATCCAAGGCCTTGGTTTTGATGCAGGTAAAGAGGATTTCCTTATGATAATCCGCAAAGCGTTCTTGCAAGGTTGCTAATAAAGCCTTGATAGCATGGGGATTATGGGCCCCATCCAAAAGCAGCAAGGGGTCACTAGACACGACCTCCAAACGCCCTGGCCAACTGGTTTCTTTCAAAGCTTGAGCAACCAAGTCATTACTTGCTAACTCTCGTCCAGTCTCCTGGCAATAAGTGTCTAGGAGGGCAAGCGCCATCCCCGCATTCTCTATCTGATGTAAACCAATCAGACCAGTCTGGAAACGACCTTGTCTGACAGCACTTGTATAGTCAAAGACCTCTCCTGTCACCACACTTTCTTGATGACTGACTTGATAATCACTCCCATAGGCAAGTCTCGGCGCATTTTTCCCTTCCGCAATGCGGTCGATAACAGTCAAGGCTGCTGGAGTAATGCGACCTGTCACCAAGGGAATGCCTTGCTTGATAATACCAGCCTTCTGCTCTGCTATGGCTTCCAAGGTGTCACCAAGTAGGGCTACATGATCCAGTCCAATAGTCGTAATTCCTGTTAAAATTGGCTGGCAAACATTGGTACTATCCAGAAGGCCACCCATACCGACTTCCATGATGGCCACATCAACTTTTTCAGTGGCAAAGTAATCATAGGCAAGAGCTGTGACAATCTCAAATTCAGTCGTTCCTTGTAATGCAACGCTCCTCTCCCCCTCAAGCAAAGAGCGATAAACTGCCATCATGGCTTCTAGTCTCACTTCGGGAATGGATTCACCATTGATGCTAATCTGGTCTGTATAATGAATGAGATAGGGCGAGCTGAAAACACCAACTCTCAGACCTAGCTTTTCCAGCATATTTTTCAAAAAAGCAATGGTCGAACCCTTGCCATTGGTCCCTCCGATATGGATAACCTTGAGTTTGAGATGGGGATTACCTCGCAGGGCTAGGAGTTCTACCATTCGCTCCAAGCCAAAATGCGGTTGATCCGTCCGATAGTGGGCAATCCACTGATTGTTTTCAATTTCTTTCATCTTATTTATATTGTTTTAAATCTAGATTTTCCGCATCATCTGCCAAACGAATGGCTGACGCAATTTCAACTGCCATCTTATGACTGGCTACATCGTGCACGCGCACCACTTCCACACCCTGTCTCGCAGCGATACTGGTTACATGAGCAGAGGCCGTGTCCCGATTGCGGAAACCAAGTTCTGTCTCAGGATTGACTTCAAAACCATTTTCTTCTAGGATATTGATGACAAATCGCTTACGCGAAACCCCAAGAAAGATTGGATAGCCTTTCTGATGCAGTTTATCCAAATCCCGTAGAAGGAGTAGATTTTCTTTCTTAGTCAGACCAAAGCCGATTCCTGGATCCAGCATGATCTTGCCTTTCGAAATCCCTGCTTTCTCCGCTCTTGCTAGAACGCGGTCAAAGAACGCGGTCATCAAATCTTCTACTGGTAGTTGTTCAAAGTACGCCAAGTCTTCATTTGTAAAAGGATCCCCAAATCCAAAATGCGGGAATATGAGCGAACTAGGGTGTTGAGGTCGAGCCATGACTGGATTAAACATGATGACTACTTGCGCACCAGCCTTAGCAACCACATCCGCCATTTTCTCATCTCCCATGAGACCAGTGATATCGTTGACCAGATTGGCGCCAGCAGCCAAAGCAGTCTCTGCCACCTGACTTTTCCAAGTATCGATAGAAATGAGGACATCACTTTCCTCACGGATAGCTTTGATGACTGGAACAACACGCTGGATTTCCTCTTCTATCTCAACATAGCTACTTCCAGGACGAGTCGATTCTCCACCGATATCTAGCATACTTGCTCCTTCAGCTATCAATTTACGAGCTTGCTGAAGAGCCTGGTCAACAGCAAAAAACTGCCCACCATCCGAAAAGGAATCTGGGGTTACATTGATAATTCCGCAAATGGCTGTTTTTGCCTGACTAGCTTTATTGGACATACGGTCACTCCTCAAGATTTTTCACCACATTATTTCTCTATTTTACCATAAAAAGAAAAAGATGGATACGCCCGCATTCATCTTTTCCAAGTAAGGAAATGGTCTAGAAAGGCAAGCCTACATTTCGACTAATCAAAACCAGTAAAGCCAGCAAACAAAAGGCAATACCATTGACAATCATATGAAGCAAGATCGACATCTCTAAACGTTCTGTTCTGTAGGCTGTCCAAGTTAAAACTGTCGACATTCCTCCATAGATAAGGAGAGAAGGCAGATTGGTCGGTGTGTGGAGCAAGGCAAAGACGACTGCACCTACAAGATAACCCAACTTCTCCTTCCCACGGAAGATCTTTTTAGGGATAATTCCACGACACAATATTTCCTCACAAATAGGAGCAATCAGAACCAGTAAGAAAAAACTGGAAATCAGCGAGCTATTCTGAACCAGATTATTAATAGTTGATTGATTGCTGGTCGTAGATTCATTCATCAGACGGAGCAAGGCAGATCCGAATAAGTTACTTGTGAAAATAACCAAATAACTCAAAACCAAGCGGGCCAGATCTTTTGCCTTGAAAAAAGAAAGATTGAAGGTCGCAATCTCTGTTTTTCGCGCACTAAAGATAAAAACAGTTAGAATAGCGACCGACAGCAAAGCCACCAAGAGTCCTGACTGTAGGAGTGGGAATTGTCTAGCGGATAAAAGGGCAGATAAAATTAAGGGAAGTTGAGATAACACCAGTCCTATTAAAAAAATCAACACCCATATTCCTCTATCCAGAATTTCTTGCCAGATACTTTTTTTCTTCATGATATACCTCCTTATAATAAAAAGGGGAAGACCCCCCTTTTTATATTATACCATTTATAGCGCCATGCTGATATAGTTCAGGATAAACAAGGCATCCAAAATCCAAATCATCACGTGCACATCCTTGGCTTGACCTTTGACAAGTTTTGTCAAGGTGTATGTCAAGAAACCAACAGCAATCCCTTGTGTGATAGAGTAGCTGAATCCCATAAAGATAGAGGTGAAGAAGGCGGGAACTGCTTCGGCCATATCATCCCAAGGAATATTTTTCAAGTTAGAAAGCATCATGATTCCGACGATGATCAAAATTGGTGCTGTTGCAGCTGTAGGAACAATCGCTAGAAGCGGGCTAAAGAAGCTAGATAGAGCAAAACAGATTGCAACAACTAGGGCTGTCAAACCAGTACGTCCACCAGCACCGATACCCGCCGCAGACTCAACATAGGTCGTAACGTTTGAAGTACCTGCAATGGCACCTACCGAAGTTGCTACCAAATCAGAATATAGAGCCTTGTCCAATTTAGCGGACTCGTGGTTTTCTCCACTTGTCGCAACGATACCAACTTTTTCACCAGTACCGATAAGAGTACCAATTGTATCAAAAATATCTGTCAATGAGAAGGCAAGAATAGCCATCAAGGTTTCTGGTAAACGTGAAGTGTTTGAAATCAAAGATCCTAAACCTTCTGAACCCAGAGCAGCACCAAACAAAGTTCCTAAATCATTAACCGCTGATGAAAGATTGTTGCTAGCAAAGTCAATCCCTGACAAATTCACAACACCAACAGCAATGGCAAGCACAGTCGTTGTTAAAATAGAAAGAATAATTCCACCTTTGATGCCTTTAACAACAAAGAAGATGGTAATAGCCAGACCTGCAAGAGCCACTAATACTGCTGGAGTATTGAAATCTACCAAACCTGGAACGGCTGCTGAGTTTGCAGTAAGTGCAGCTTGAGCCTTATCTGCTCCTTCACCTGCTACAGTATAAGTACCTGGATCAATCGAGAATTTCAAGAGACCAGCATTCTTAATCCCTACATAGGCAAGGAAAACACCAATACCAGCTGAAATGGCAGAACGAAGTGTTGTAGGAATGGATTCGATGATCATTTTACGAACATTTGTCAAGGTAATAATCAGTGAAATAATTCCACAAATGAAGACCATACCAAGCGCTTCTTTCCAAGTATAGCCCATCCCAAATACAACTGTAAATGTAAAGAAGGCATTCAATCCCATACCTGGTGCTTGTGCATACGGCAAATTAGCATAGAAAGCCATCATCAAGGTACCGACTACAGAACCGATAATCGTTGCCAAGAACACACCTTGAACAGGCATGCCAGTCTGTGAAAGCATTTGCGGGTTTACAAAGAGAATATAACTCATTGCAAAGAATGTTGTTAAACCAGCAAGCACCTCTGTACGGACATCTGTCCCGTGCTCTTTTAGTTTAAATAGTTTGTCCATTATGAATCTCCTTTTGTTTTTTACGAACAATATGAGTATTATAACATTTATTATTCACCTTTTCAATATGTTTGTTTGATTTATTTAACAAAATGAAATTTCTATTTTTTGTTTTGAGTCTGTTTTTCTTCTTTCTTTTTGATATATGATATAATAGTAGACATCTTATCTGGAATGTACTAGGAAGGTTTATATGACTAAAAAAATTATCGCAGTCGATTTGGACGGAACCCTGCTCAACTCAGAGAGTAAGATTTCAGATTTTACTCGAAACACAATTAAACGAATTGCTGAAAAAGGCCACCATGTCATCATCACTACTGGGCGCCCTTACCGTATGGCAAAAGAATTTTATCAGGAACTAGAGTTGCACACACCTATGATCAACTTCAACGGTTCCCTTACCCATCTACCAGGGCAGACTTGGGAACACGAAAAGTGCTTGACCTTGGACAAAAAATACCTCTTAGACATGGTCAAACGCAAAGAGGATATCCAAGCCGACTTTATTGCAGGAGAATACCGCAAGAAATTTTATATCACGGCTCCTAATGAAGAAATTGCCAATCCCAAACTATTTGGTGTAGAAAATTTCCAACCAGAAAATCAATTCAAATCTGAATTGGTGACCAAGGACCCTAACTGTATCCTCTTGCAAACAAGAGTCGATGATAAATACGCGCTAGCAGATGAGATGAATCGTTTTTACCAACACCAACTAGCAATCAATACCTGGGGAGGGCCCCTCAACATTCTCGAATGTACACCAAAAGGAGTCAACAAAGCCTTTGCTTTAGAATACTTGCTCAATGTTATGAACCGTGACAAAAAAGACCTGATTGCCTTTGGGGATGAACACAATGACACCGAAATGCTGGCTTTTGCAGGCAAGGGATATGCCATGAAAAATGCCAATCCCGATTTGCTACCATATGCTGATGAGCAACTCTCTCTGACAAATGATGAAGATGGTGTTGCCCATACCCTACAAGATTTATTCCTATAACGCTCAAAAAGTTAGCTTGTGCTAGCTTTTTTGATTTTCACAATTTTTCAATTAATCGGCCTGTTTTCATTTTTTTATATTAAATTACTCTCTTATTTTTTCATACATTTCCACAAAATGTTTATATATTAACATTTTGTAAACGAGTTTTCATTGAAAATTAACACATATTTATAAGAAATGGTTGCTTTTTGTTTGAAAACGGTTTATACTTAAAGTTAGGCTTAAAGTTTTCTTAAACACACAGTCAAACATTTTAAAGGAGGAATGACAATAATGAGTATCGGAATCATTATTGCGAGCCACGGCGAATTTGCTGCGGGTATTCATCAGTCCGGATCTATGATCTTTGGTGAACAAGAAAAGGTTCAAGTTGTAACCTTTATGCCAAACGAAGGTCCAGATGATCTTTACGCTAAATTCAACAACGCTGTGGCTGCATTTGACGCAGAAGATGAGGTTCTAGTATTGGCTGACCTTTGGAGTGGATCTCCATTCAACCAAGCTAGCCGCGTGATGGGAGAAAATCCTGAGCGTAAGTTTGCCATCATCACAGGGCTTAACTTGCCGATGTTGATCCAAGCCTACACTGAGCGCCTTATGGACGCTACTGCAGGTGTGGATAAAGTCGCTGCGAATATCATTAAAGAAGCCAAAGATGGCATCAAAGCTCTTCCAGAAGAGCTTAACCCAGTTGAGGAAGTTGCCACCGCTGCAGCTGCTCCAGTTGCCCAAGCTGCTATTCCAGAAGGAACTGTTATCGGAGACGGTAAACTGAAAATCAATCTTGCCCGTCTTGACACACGTCTTCTTCACGGACAAGTCGCAACTGCTTGGACACCAGATTCAAAAGCAGACCGTATCATCGTTGCTTCAGATAACGTTGCAAACGACGAGTTGCGTAAAGAATTGATCAAGCAAGCTGCTCCTAACGGAGTAAAAGCCAACGTTGTACCAATCAAAAAATTGATTGAGGTTGCAAAAGATCCTCGTTTTGGTGACACTCATGCCCTTATCTTGTTTGAAACTCCGCAAGATGCACTTCGTGCAATCGAAGGTGGCGTGCCAATCAAGACTCTTAACGTTGGTTCTATGGCTCACTCAACAGGTAAAACAATGATCAATAACGTCTTGTCTATGGACAAAGACGATGTTGCAACATTTGAAAAAATGCGTGACCTCGGTGTTGAATTTGATGTACGTAAAGTACCAAACGACACGAAAAAAGATTTGTTTGACTTGATTAAAAAAGCAAACGTTCAATAATTTTAATCTGTTTCTATCATTTTTGAAAACAGGATTAAGTACTTTATTAAAACTAAATAGAAAAGGAATAAAACCATGTCAGATATTTCAATCATTTCTGCTATCTTGGTTGTAGTTGTTGCCTTCCTTGCAGGTCTTGAAGGTATCCTCGACCAATTCCAATTCCATCAACCAATCGTCGCATGTACCCTTATCGGACTTGCAACTGGTAACCTCGAAGCAGGTGTTATGCTTGGTGGATCTCTTCAAATGATTGCCCTTGGTTGGGCAAACATCGGAGCTGCCGTAGCTCCTGACGCTGCTCTTGCATCTGTTGCCGCAGCGATCATCTTGATCAAAGGTGGCAACTTTACTACTGAAGGTATCGCCGTTGCAACTGCAACAGCTATCCCTCTTGCCGTAGCTGGACTATTCTTGACAATGATTGTTCGTACAATCTCAGTTGCCTTGGTTCACTCTGCTGACGCTGCTGCGAAAGATGGAAACATTGCGGCTGTTGAACGCGCTCACTACTTTGCCCTTGTTCTTCAAGGTCTTCGTATCGCTATCCCTGCATCCTTCCTTATCGCTATCCCAGCTTCTGCTGTTAAAGACGCTCTTGGCCTAATGCCAGAATGGTTGAATGGTGGTATGGCTGTCGGTGGTGCTATGGTCGTTGCCGTTGGTTACGCTATGGTTATCAACATGATGGCAACTCGTGAAGTATGGCCATTCTTCGCAATCGGTTTTGCACTTGCTGCGATTTCTCAATTGACTTTGATTGCCCTTGGTGTCATCGGTGTTGCCCTTGCCTTTATCTACCTTAACCTTACAAAACAAGGTGGAAACGGTGGCGGAGGAGCTGCGACTTCTAACGACCCAATCGGTGATATCCTAGAAGACTACTAGAAAGGGGAACAATCATGGCTGAAAAAATTCAATTATCAAAATCAGATCGTCAAAAAGTTTGGTGGCGTTCACAATTCCTTCAAGGTTCTTGGAACTACGAGCGTATGCAAAACTTGGGTTGGGCTTACTCTTTGATCCCAGCTATCAAAAAATTGTACACTAAAAAAGAAGACCAAGCGGCTGCTCTTGAGCGTCACCTTGAGTTCTTCAACACTCACCCATACGTAGCTGCTCCAATCATGGGGGTTACTCTTGCACTTGAAGAAGAACGCGCTAACGGTGTTGAAATCGACGACGCGGCTATCCAAGGGGTTAAAATCGGTATGATGGGACCTCTTGCTGGTATCGGTGACCCAGTATTTTGGTTTACAGTTCGTCCTATCCTTGGAGCCCTTGGTGCATCACTTGCTGCATCTGGTAACATTGTTGGTCCCCTTCTCTTCTTCTTCGGATGGAATGCTATCCGTATGGCCTTCCTATGGTATACACAAGAGTTCGGTTACAAAGCTGGATCTGAAATCACTAAAGACATGTCTGGTGGTATCTTGAAAGACATCACTAAAGGAGCTTCTATCCTTGGTATGTTCATCCTTGCCGTTCTTGTACAACGTTGGGTATCTATCAACTTTACTGTGAACCTTCCAGGTAAACAATTGGCAGAAGGTGCTTACATCAACTTCCCAGAAGGACCTGTATCAGGTGCTGAGTTGAAAGGTATCCTTGGTCAAGCACTTGGTGGATTGAGCCTAGATAAGATTCAACCACAAACCCTTCAAGGTCAGTTGAACTCATTGATCCCAGGATTGATGGGACTTCTCCTTACTTTCCTTTGCATGTGGTTGCTTAAGAAAAAAGTATCACCAATCACAATCATCCTTGCTCTCTTTGCAGTAGGTATCGCAGCTCGTTTCTTCGGTATCATGTAATCCAAGCCATCGAGAATATAGATAAAAAGAATCAGGATTAAATCCTGATTCTTTTTGTGTATCAACTTTTTCTCCTAGTAAGATAATGAAAGCTTCCAATTACAACTGCTAGAATGGCAACATAGAGCATCTGTTTGGCTTCTAAAGGCACAAAAGCTCCTTGCAGGATAAAAGTATTAACAAGTACGCCAACAAGGGCTGCAAGGCTCAAAAATGTGAGCAAGACTAGTTTGTATCGATTAAATGGCAGACTGACCTTAGCAACCAGGAACAGACCATTGATCAAAGCAAGGAGGAAGCAAATAAATTTGACCTGACCTGAGACAGTGATAAAGAAGTTCGTCAGGAGAACACTAGCAACCAGAATGCCACCGCCAATCGCAGCATTGGTCAAAATATCTCGCATAAAATGTGTGCTGACCTTTTCTTTATTGGACTCAAAAGTTAGAAAGAAGGATGGAATCCCAATCGTAATAGCTGAAATGATTGTAAACTGAATGGGGATAAAGGCAAATTCCAAACCAAAAATCACACTCAAAATCGCAAACACGATGGAGAAGAAAGTCTTTGTTAGAAAGAGAGAGGCTACCTTTTGGATGTTATTGATGACACGGCGTCCTTCCATCAAGATATCATAAAATACTGCAAAGTCATCTGTCAGGAAAACAATATTGGATACACTTTTAGCTGCGCTGGTAGCACCATTCATAGCAAAACTAATATCTGCTTTCTTGAGAGCTAGAACATCATTAACTCCGTCACCACTCATTGCAACTGTTTTACCAGCATTTTGCAAAACAGCCACCATCTTTTCTTTCTGTTCAGGTGTCACGCGACCAAAGATCTCGTGTTCCAAGACCACTCTTTCAAAGTCATCATCACTCACCTTGGTCATGTCAATCGCACGGGCTTCTTCCTTAAAGCCTGCCTTACGAGCCACCCCATATACAGCCACATGATTATCACCACTGATAATCTTCACTTCAACACCTTGAGATTCGAAATAGTCAAAGGTTTCCTTGGTATTGTCCTTAATCTCATCTGACAGAACCACATGACCCAGTAGTTCCATACTCACTGGACTCGTGATGTGGTCCTTGCTATGAGCAAGTGTCAAGATTCGAAAACCTTGCTGTTTTAGATCTTCATAGTAGGCATCCATCGGCTGGGTAAAGCCTAGAAATTCATAAGCACCGAAGAAATAGGTCCCGCCCTCTTTTACTTGGACAAAGGAATACTTGTTTTTGCTTGAAAAGGCACCAACTTCTTGAACTTCCCATTTTTTCTCACGGGTTAAGTAAGTCTTCAGAGCTCGCGACGTCGCATTTTCATCCTCGAAATAAGCCAGATAAGAAGATAGTTTCTCTGCTACATTAGCATCCATTTCTTGGACCTTCATATTACCAGTCGTGATGGTTCCAGTCTTATCAAAACAAAGAACATCTACACGCGCCAAGGTTTCCACACAGTATAGCTCCTGCACCAGAACCTTCTTTTTAGCCAACTTCATGGCCGCTACCGCTAGGGACACACTGACCAGGAGAATCAAACCCTCTGGAATCATACCGACCAGAGCACCAGAACTTCCCAAGACAATCTCAACATAAGACCGCCCTAGACTAAAACCTCTGACATAGAGCAGAATGGCAACTGGCAACAGCAAGATAGAGACGATTTTTAAAATCTTATCCATGTAGTCGCGCAGTTGAGAAGGGTATTTTTTGAATTTCTTGCTGGATTTTGCGAGTTTGTTGATATAACTATCGGGACCGACCGCCGTCGCCGTAACCAGACAAGTACCGCTGACGACATTGCTTCCGCTCATCAGCTTGTCACCAACTGTTTTAAAGACTGAATCACTCTCACCCGTCAGCAAGGACTCATCTACTTCAATATTCCCTTCAAGTACCTCTGCATCTACAGGCACCTGATCTCCCAGATTGAGATGCAGATACTCCCCTAAAACGATGTCCTCTGGATCAATCTCGATCGTTTGACCATCTCGGTTGACCCTGTACTTACTTTTACCAAGCAAACTCAGCTTTTCTAAGGCATTTTTTGAACGCACTTCTTGGAAAATCCCAATGGCTGTATTGATAGCAATCACACCTAAAAAGAGCATATTTTCAAATCGCAAGGTTGTGGCTACCAGAACTGCCAGAGCCAAGTTCATGGCATTAAAGAAGGTAAAGATATTTGAAACGACAATCTCCTTGCTTGTTTTATAAGGTTTAATGTCGCTGATGTTTCGTTGACGATTCTTGATGTCTTGGCTACTTAAATACTTCATTTCTACTCCGATACCCTTTTGTACTACTATAGTAACACATATCTTTTTCTCTGTCACTTAAAGACTTAAAATAAGAAGAACTCACTTGACAAGCATCATCTATCGCCACTTCAAGAAAAACTTAAAAAAGAAGCTAGGATTCCCCTAACCTCTTTTCTCTACGCTTTATTCTGCCAAGGCACCCATTGGATCCCAAGGTGCGAGCACGGTTGGCTCTGCTTCATAGGCAGCTCTTTCTTCTGCTGTCAGCAATTCCTTGCGGACAACGATTTGGTAGGTGTATTCGTCCATCCAAGCATCTGAGGCAACAAAGTAACCATCTGTACCGACCTTGTCTCCCCATGAGTTTTCAACCTTCCACTTGGTTGACTTGCCATTTTCATCCAAATCAACACCTGTCAAGACCATGGCGTGGGTCATCAAGCTTTCGCTATAGTCCAAGCGTCCAGCCTTGTCTTGAGTGAGTTGAATATCCATGCTTGATTCAAAATCATAAACATCTGTCGCAAGGATTCCTGCTTTGCGGTTGCTGAGCTGGCCGACATCTGAACCAAACCAAACAGTCTCTCCTGTCTGCATTTGTGCAATCGCCAATTCTTTCAAGCGCTCCATTGGAACGTTGATATAGCGAACTGCACGGCTACCAACGACATTCCCCAACATCTCAACTGTATAAGATTTGCCGTAAGGCTTGTCAGCAGTTGGAGCATTGATAACAGAAACGTAGTCTTCTAGAGGAAGATTGACATATTTCTTGTAAAACTCTTGTGGTGTGATACCTTTTTCGCTTTGGTAGTTATCATCCTTATCGCGATAAGCAAAGTCAAACTGACGTGGTGGAAGACCTAGTGACATAGCAAGGAAGTTAAAGATTTCTTGCAAGAGGTCTTCTTTCTTAGCTTGAACAGTCGCTTGGTCTGCACCAGAAGCGAGCAAGTCACGCAAGATTTGAGCATCTTGGCGAAGCAATTTGTTAAGGATGGCATTGAGCTCACGGCTGCTGCTAGATGAGATAGACTCGGGGTAAACAGACTTAGGAACGACACCATATTTCTCAAAGAGGGCAACGACCATATCCCACTGTCCACCGTCTTGTTGAGGTGTTTGGAGTAGGAAGCTAACCTTGCGGCTCGTCAATTCTTGGTCTGCAGTCGCAATGACTTGCTCCAAGAACCAGTTAGATTTTTCATACTTGTCCCAGAAGAAAGTGTGGGCCTGTGACAATTCAAAGTTTTCCAGTTTGTATTGAGAAATGAGTTTGTGACGGAAGGTGTTGAGAGCTGCAAACATCCAGCAACGACCAGACGCTTTCTGGTTAGTAACCTTGTCCTTGGTCAAATCCAATGAGAAAACAGGTGTATTGTCTACATGGCTCTGGCGACGCTCTAGGGCTGCAAAAATTCCATTGTGGCTGGCAGCATTTTCGATCGCTTGGTATTTGACATTTGCTTCATAGTTGGCAAATAGTTTATCTGTAAATGATTCTTGAATCGCGTTCATAGATTCCTCCTTTTATTCTACTGTCTATTATAACTCTTTTCACAAAGGAAGCAACTGAAAAACGAAAAAGGCAGGGACATTCTCCTCACCTTTTTACTAAAATACATTGACTTAATCAATACTAGCAAGGAGCTCCTCTAACTCCTCCTTGGTCAGGCGACGCCACTCACCACGTTTCAGGTTCTCGTCTAAAATCAAAGTTCCCATAGTCAAACGTTGTAGATCCACCACTTCCTTGCCACAGTAGGCCACCATTCGTTTGACTTGATGAAACTTCCCTTCAGCAATGGTCACACGGATTTGGCTTTGATTCTTTTCTGCATCTGTGGAAACAATCTCCAGTCTAGCGGGCTGACAGGTAAAATCTTTGAGCGGAATACCCTTAGCAAATGTCTCCACATCTTCTTGGATCATGATGCCCTCGACTTGCGCCAGATAGGTCTTATCCACATGACGTTTAGGCGAAAGCAGCGCATGGGCCAGCTGGCCATTATTAGTCAAAAGTAGGAGACCATGCGTATCGATATCCAAGCGACCCACTGGAAAAACTTCCTTGGCGCGAGCATAGTCATCTAACCAGTCTAAAACTGTTCTATGCTTGGGATCTTCAGTCGCCGAAATGACTCCTTGGGGCTTGTTCATCATGTAGTAGACAAACTCTTCATACTCCAGCACTTGGCCATCAAAGCGAATCTCATCTCTTTCCTCATTGATCTGCAGTTTTGCTAACTTTTCTTTTTTACCATTTACCGTCACGCGCCCAGCCTTGAGCAAGTTTTTGACCTCTGTTCGACTCCCTACAGCGCAGGCAACTAAAAATTTATCTAATCTCATAGAACTATTATATCATACTCAAAAGGAGGCTGGCTCAATGACCAACCTCCTTTTCTTTTCAAATTTAGGAACCTAACTTCCTCGTCTCCAGAAAATAGCTAAGACAAGCATAGCACCCAAAACAGCTGGAATAATGGCTGTACCGTTTAAGCTTGGCCCCCAAGAACCAAAGAGTAATTGTCCTAAAAAAGCACCAATCCAACCGAGGAACATCTTCCCAAAGCATCCCATGCTTTCTCCGCGATTGGTCAAAGCACCTGCCAAGAGTCCCACTAGGAGACCAACAAACATACTTCCTAGCATTGTAACTCCTTAAATAGCCCAGTCTCCATTACGGAAAAGGGGTACGCGTGTTCCATCCTCACGGATACCATCGATATCCATTTGATTCGAACCAATCATAAAGTCCACGTGAACATCTGAACGATTCAGTCCCGCAGCTTCAAGCTCTTCTTCCCTCATCTCCGCTCCACCAACAACGCTGGTCGCATAGGCTGCACCGATAGCCAAGTGGTTTGAAGCATTTTCATCGAAAAGAGTGTTGAAGAAGGTAATGCCTGACTGAGAAATTGGACTCGGATCTGGTACCAAGGCACATTCACCCAAGGCACGCGCGCCAGCATTTTCAAAGACAAGATCCTTCATAACCTGATCTCCCTTTTCAGCAGTGATGTCTACGATTTGTCCGTCTTTAAAGGTCACCTTAATACCTTCAATGATATTGCCATTATAGCTAAGTGGTTTTGTAGAAGTGACATAGCCATCTGCACGACGGAAGTCAGGAGCCGTAAAGACTTCTTCTGTTGGCATATTTGGCAAGAATCCTTCGCCCTGTGCATTGATAGCACCAGCTGATTCCCAAACGTGGTTCTTTGGCAAACCAAGTGTCAAATCAGTTCCTGGCGCTGTGTAATGAAGGGCTGAAAATTGCTCTTTATTAAGCATTTCCGCCTTGCTCTTGAGGATAGCTGCATGTTCTTCCCAGGCCTTAACGGGATCTTCTTCGTAGACACGGCAAGTTTTGAAGATTTGATCCCAAAGAAGATCAACTGCTTCTTCGTCGCTCGCAGCATTTGGAAAGACTTTCTTAGCCCACTCAAGTCCAGCAGCGGCTGCCACAGTCCAGCTAACCTTGTTGGATTGCGTTGCGATACGCATTGGCTTCATCGCAAGTCCCATAGCTTTGGCAGAAGCTGAAAGCTTATCAGCATCCACTCCGTTCAAGGCACCTGGGTCAGAAGAACGGACACCGAGACGGCTAGCCTTGTTCTCCAAGAGATAGTTCATCTCAGCAATCTTGTATTCTGGCACATTGTCCAAACGCTCCATCGGAGCATGGAGGAATTTCTCACGGTTGATCACATCATCTGTCCACTGAACAATAACCTCATGCGCACCCAAGGCATAGGCTTCTTTCACGATCAAATGCGCCAACTCACGTTGCTCCACATCAATAGAAAGGGCCAAAGTGTGACCAGGTTGCACGTTAATTCCATTCGCAACCAACAATTTCGCATATTTTTCTAGATTTTCTTTAAAATTTGGTAAAACCATTCTATTCTTCCTTTTCTATTGTTATTTCTCTTTAAACAAGGACAGCAGGCTAACTGCTGCTACCGTACCGCAAATCAAAGCGGTCATTTTCAAAATCGTATCAGGGTCAAGATCCAGCTGGTAATCAAATACCTTTTGCGCTGGCTTATCCTGAGCGGAAATGGTCAATTTCATAAAAACCTCTTTCTATATTTTAGAAAAACTCATCAAACAAACTCAACTGGTTATCCTCTGGCATATTGCCTAGAATTCCCATTTCATCCATCTTTTCAACCAAGGTTGATGAGAGTCCACCACGTTTGCGCAGTTCGGTTTTGGAGAGGAATTCTCCCTCTTCACGCGCACGCACCAACTGCTTAGCAACGTTCTCTCCCAGACCATCCATTGCTACAAATGGTGGGATGAGGGTATCTCCATCAATGATGAATTCAGTCGCATCACTACGATAGAGGTCCAGTTTCCCAAATTTGAAACCACGTTCCCACATCTCATTGACGATTTCAAGTGTGGTGTAAAGGTCAATTTCTACGTTGGAAGCTTCATTGTTCTTCCGCTTTTCAGCGATTTCTTCCATTCTACGCTTGATGACATCCAAGCCCGCTCCCATGGTCTTGATATCAAAAGCCTTGGCGCGGATAGAGAAGTAGGCACAGTAGTAATAAATGGGATGGTGAACCTTGAAGTAGGCTACACGCAAGGCCATCATAACGTAGGCTGCCGCATGGGCTTTGGGGAACATATACTTGATTTTCCCACAGGATTCAATATACCACTCTGGCACTTTATTTGCCTTCATAGCCTCAATGTAGCCATTTCGCTCCTCTTCGGAAATCTTCAGCCACAAGCCCTTACGTACTCGTTCCATAATGGTAAAGGCCATCTTAGGTTCAAGACCCGCATGCATGAGGTAAACCATGATGTCGTCCCGACAACCGATAACGGTTGATAGGTCTGCAATCCCTTGCTTGATCAAATCCTGGGCATTTCCCAACCACACATCAGTACCGTGGGACAATCCAGACAACTGAAGTAACTCCGCAAAAGTCGTCGGATGCGTCTCATCTACCATCCCACGTACAAAGTTAGTTCCAAATTCTGGAATCCCCAGCATGCCCGTCGGCGTACCGATTTGTTCAGGAGTCACCCCTAGCACATCCGTCCCAGAAAAGAGGGCCATAACGCCTTCATCATCCATAGGAATTTCATTAGGGTCAATCCCAGACAAGTCCTGCAGTTTCCGAATCATGGTCGGATCATCATGCCCCAGCACATCGAGTTTGAGGACGTTCTCATCGATATCGTGGAAGTTGAAGTGG
Source organism: Streptococcus mitis bv. 2 str. SK95 (assembly GCF_000222705.1). Lineage (GTDB taxonomy): Bacteria > Bacillota > Bacilli > Lactobacillales > Streptococcaceae > Streptococcus > Streptococcus mitis_AY. The sequence goes on from NZ_AFUB01000039.1 coordinate 69,412, forward strand.
GTGGTCTGCCATTCAGCCGTCACGTCATCTGCTGGATACTGGACAGGCGTAAAGTCGTAGACATCCATGTAGTTAGGAATAACAACAATTCCTCCCGGGTGTTGTCCTGTAGTTCGCTTGACACCAGCAGCACCTTGAGCAAGGCGTTCCACCTCTGCATCGCGATAAAACTTCCCATAGTCTCTCTCGTAGCCCTTTACAAATCCATAGGCAGTCTTGGCAGCAACTGTACCAACCGTTCCTGCACGGAAGGCATATTCCTCACCAAAGATATCACGTACATCCAAGTGGGCGCTAGGCTGGTCCTCTCCCGAGAAGTTCAAGTCAATATCGGGAACCTTGTCCCCATCAAAACCAAGGAAGGTCTCGAACGGAATATCCTGCCCGTTTTTGCTGAGTTTGTGACCACACTTTGGACAATCCTTATTGGGCATATCAAAACCTGAACCGTAAGAGCCATCGGTGATAAACTCACTGTACTGACACTGACCACAGACATAATGAGGAGAGAGAGGATTAACCTCCGTAATCCCAATCATGGTCGCAACAAAACTGGAGCCAACAGATCCACGAGAACCAACCAAGTAACCCCGTTCATTGGAACGTTGCACCAGCATCTGCGATGCCAGATAAATCACGGCAAATCCATTCCCCAGAATAGAAGTCAATTCTTTTTCAATTCGCAAATCAACGATATCTGGCAGCGGATTTCCATAAATCTCAAAAGCTTTCTTATAGGTCAGCTCAGCGACCGTTTCTTCAGCCTTATCGATGAAAGGAGTGTACAAGTCACCCTTAACAACCTCAACAGGTTCAAAGATTTCTGCCAAGGCATTGGTGTTTTCAATAACCAGTTTACGGGCCAATTCTTCTCCCAAGAAAGCAAATTCATCCAACATCTCATTAGTTGTTCGAAAATGAGCTTTGGGAAGTGGAGCTGGTTGGGCATGTTCGCCGTGACCGATGGTTCGGTTAATCATAGCCCCCTGTCCCAAACTACGGACGATGATTTCACGGTAAATCTCTTCTTCCGGTTCGATATAGTGAACATTTCCCGTAGCCAGTACAGGCTTACCAAGACGGTCCCCGACATCTATCAAACTCTTGATAATGGTCTGGAGTTCCTCCATATCCTTGACCTGCTCCTTGGCAATCAAGGGAGCATAGATAGCTGGTGGCATGACCTCGATAAAGTCATAATACTTAGCCACCTCAACCGCCGCATCCACACCTTGGGAAACAACTGCATCAAAAACTTCACCTTCTGAACAGGCTGATCCTAAAATCAAGCCCTCCCGATGGGCATCTAGAACCGTTCTCGGAATCCGTGGCACTCCTTCAAAATACTTAGTATTGGACAAAGAAACCAGCTTAAAGATGTTTTTTAGACCTACTTGATTCTTGACATAGATGGTCGCATGCTTAATCCGAGCTTTTTTATAAGAATCTGGACTAATCAGATCAATATTTAGTCTAGCTAAATCAGTCACACCATGTTTCTCTGCTACCTCTTTGATAAAGATGAAAAGCAAACGACCAGTAGCTTCCGCATCGTAGTTGGCCATGTGATGGTGTTCCAGTGCTACACCAAAACGCTTAGTCAAAGGACCCAAACCATGACGTTTATACTCAGGATAGAGATTTCTAGCAAACTCCAGCGTATCGATGACTGGCTGGCTAATCTTAGGCAGGCCATGACGCTCATAGTTGGCATTCATGAAGCCAACGTCAAAGGTCGCATTGTGGGCGACTAAGACTGTATCCTTGCAAAATTCTTGGAATTCTTGTAAAACTTGTTCCAGTGGTTTGGCATTTTTGACATGATCATCTGTAATACCAGTCAGCTCGGTAGTAAAGGCTGACAAAGGATGTCCTGGATTGATAAATTCATCAAATTCAGCAATAACATTCCCCTTGTACATCTTAGAGGCCGCAACCTGAATCAAGTCATTATAGATGGCTGAAAGACCTGTCGTTTCCACGTCAAAGACCACATAGGTCGCTTCTGACAAGTCCATCTCCACTTCGTTATAAACGATAGGAACGCGATCTTCAACGATATTGGCTTCCATTCCATAGATTAGCTGGATTCCAGCTTTCTTAGCCGCCTTATAGCCGTGTGGGAAGGACTGAACATTCCCATGGTCCGTGATGGCAACCGCCTTGTGTCCCCACTTAGCAGCTGTCGCAACGATCTCCTCTACCTCTGGCAGAGCATCCATGGTCGACATATTAGTATGAGCATGAAACTCAACCCGACGCTCCCCTTCTGGCATCAAATCCTTCCGCTCATAGTGAACAACTTCCTGCACATCCTGCACGTTCATTGTCAAATCGCGTGTGAAGTTATTCATCTCTACATTTCCACGAACACGGAGCCAAGAATTTTTCTTGATGAGGTCAAATTTCTGAGCCTCTTCTTCATTCTTAACCCACTTTTGCATAGAGAAACTTGAACTATAGTCCGTCATTTTAAAGTTGATCAAGACACGACCTGTTCTGGTCACTTTATGCTCGACGTCAAAGACTACCCCTTCAAAGACCAAACGATTTTCCTCAGTCGTCACATCAATCATCTGGGTAACTTCTGCCTTATCTAGTTTTGGCTTAGCCGCAGCCTTTTTAGACTGAAAATCAAAGGCTGGTTTCTCTTCTACTGGAGGAGGAGCCATTTGTTCCAGTTGTTCCATAGCACGTAAAGCCTCTTCATTGGCAGCCTGGACGATTTGTTCATTCTCCGTATGGAAGGCTTCCTCCTGCTCTTGTGTAAGGGCATCATTCTTCTCGATTTGGCAGACAAAAACAGGAAAACCAAATTTTTCAAGTTGCTTTGCTAAATTAGGAAGATGATTCTTCTTAAAGTGCTCCTTATCAATCGCCTCTGAACCTTCAATAATGAGTTGATTTCCCTCCGCTCGAACTTGCAAATTCTGATAAAGAGATTTAAACCCTTGACTAGCACACGGACCTTCAGAAAAAGCCTCCTTATAGTAGGACTGCAAAAGTTCATTTGAAAATTCCTGAGAGAGCGCCTTGATTTCGAAAACAGCTTTATTCCCTGTCTTAGAGAATTCCTCACTAAGCCCTTTCTTTAACTCTAAAAAGATTTCAATCGGTAAAATATTAGAAAATACAAAATGAAATTCCCAGACCTTACTGATTTTATGAACCACGACACGCTCAATGCTTGCATCAATAAGAGCAGGATCCTGTTTCAGTTGGTCAGAGATTCCTAGTTGATTCATTAAGATTTCAAACTTACTTGACATTCATTTTCCTCACATTATTCTCTTACTATTTTACCATAATTAAAGAAAATATATAGCCAGTACCATCTCCCTTGCGACTTAGATGGAAAGATTTTATCATACTTGTAATAGATAAAACTATACTGACTCGTAGTCACATATTAAAAAGTGAGATGAACTTCATCTCACTTTTTAATATGTGACTTTCAGTCCGTCTCGCTCCGTCAGGTGCGAGACAAATAAACCACCCGCTATGCGGGTGCACGTCGAAGGTTATACCAAAAAA
>NZ_AFUB01000038.1 GCF_000222705.1 Streptococcus mitis bv. 2 str. SK95
GTACGGGATTCGTTCTCTCTTTTTTATACTCTCAACTCTCTATTTAGTGGCTAACTTGAAAGTAGATAAAGTTTTAAAACCATTAAAAAGTGTAACAAAATTCGAATAAGCTATATTTTTAGAGATTGTTGAAAAAATCACTATGCTTTAAATAAAAATCAAAAACGAGGAGCTACTTTATCATTAAAGTAACTTCTCGTTTTTTGTCTGTTCTATGTCGTAAGATGAATTAGCGTGCTCATAAGCCTAAATTCATGATGCAAAAATATAGCTTTGTTCCTATGGGAAGAGGGCTATTTTGATATTGTGGTATAATAGAACAAGAACATTTTCTAGTACCTTGAAAATTCTATATTTTCGCTTGTTTATCTCTTCTGCTATTTTCAAAAAATATCCTGTCCCTTGCCGTCAAGTTCCACCCTCATGATGTGGCTTTCTTGTTGATTGACTACAAGGGTGGTGGAATGGCCAATCTCTTTAAGAACCTGCCCCACCTCTTGGGAACCATTACCAACTTGGATGGAGCCCAATCCATGCGGGCCTTGGCTTCGATCAATGCGGAGATCCATCGCCTCAGCCTGGTCAGGGGCGGATTACCAGCCGGACAAGGACGATATGGGGATTGAGGACCACACGATTTATCTAATCAATGAATTGGGTCAATATGAAATCTTGAATGAAGACCTATCTGGTTTAGAAGAAGCCGAAGAAATCAAGGAAGTTCCGACAGAGTTGGATGCGATTGTGCAGCATATCCAAGTTTTGTGTCAGGAGCAAGAAATTCCTCCAGTACCACAGCCATGGTTGCCTCCGCTCAAAGAGCGCATCGCGTTAGAGGAACTGGAAGAAGTGCAGCCAGCAGTTGCTTGGAAAGAAGAGAAGTCCCTTTCCTTCCTACTTGGGATGGCGGATATCCCGCAGGCCCAGAAGCAGGAAGCCGTCTCTATCAACCTCTCCAAGGATGGGCATGTCCTTCTTTACGGAAGTCCTGGTACAGGGAAGACCACCTTCCTTCAGACAGCCGGTATGGACTTGGCGAGAAAGCACAGTCCCAAGGCTCTTACCATGTACTTGCTGGACTTTGGGACCAATGGATTGGCGCCCTTGTCCAAGCTTCCGCAGGTGGCAGACACCATGCTTTTGGATCAGGCAGAGAAGATTTCTAAGTTTGTGCGGATCATGGAGCGCGAACTCAACCGTCGTAAGAAACTCCTTGCGGACTATGGTGTAGGGACCTTAGAGCTTTACCGAGAGTCTAGTGGTCAGCAAGAGCCGTCTATCGTTATCCTCTCAGTGTACCGCACCAGGCTTCAAGTCAAGCGCGATAGAGAAGCTGGTGTGGTACAGTATCAGAAAGTATTTTTCTACCTTAACGATTTTTCCAAGCTTGGTATCGGGCGTCAATCAAGAGTTGGGTTAGTCGTCCCATGGTTTCTCTTTCTTCGGGAGTGAGGGATTGAGCTTGGACAAAGAGTTGATGAATGTGTTCAATGACCTTGAAGGAAGAAAGGTCGTTGATAGAGGCGATGCCTGCATCAAGAATGATTCCAAAAAAGAGGTCAAAGTAGAGTTGCAGTTCCTCGTCAGGAACTGTTTCAACCCATTCCTTGAAGGTAGTATCGACTTGCTGGCTGTCACTATTGGTCTCGTCCAGTTGGACAAAGTGTTTGTCTTCACCCTGCCAACTAAAGGTGTCATGCTGGGCAAGACCACCTAGGGCAGTGCTTCGAACGACGATTTTTTTATCAGGAATTTCCAGCATCATCCCAATGATAGAACCTTGTGGGATAAATACTTTCGTTCTTTTCATCATGTTTTGATAGCCAGCTGTTTCGGTTAGTTCCTTGTGAAGCCCAGGGGCATCAAAAGTATAGACAGCGACAATGTTTTTTTGTAAGAGTGGATCGAGTTGACTAGCAGCATAGACGGCTAGATTGCCCCCTTTTGAGTGTCCTGCCAGAATAACTTTTTGGTTAGGATGTTGAGCAAAAAAGTCCTGTAAATACTGAAGGGCGTGTTTTTGAGCTGGGATTTCCGTCATATAGGTCATATGGAAATCTTCTTTCCAACCAATGATACTATCATCCGTCCCACGAAAAACAAGCACATAGGTATCGAGACTGATACGATAAGTCATAGCCGCAAACTGTTTTTGCAATTCAGGATCGATATCGTTGATAAAGTCTGAGAGCTTACAATTTTTAAAACGTTTGTGTTGAGAGAGTTGATCCAACAACTGGAGGCGGTTCTTATTGGTCAGCATCGTCGTTTCTCTAGGGATTTGAGGTGCAAGATCTATGAGGCGCTGGGGTTCTTGGGTGACTACACCATCAAAAGTAAGGTAGGTTAATTCGGTCAAGGCAAGAACATCTAACTCGTTCACGGGGAGGTCATAAAAGGAATCGTATGCTACATCATTCAAGTAGTCAAAAATATTGGCCATAAAAGCTCCTTTCTCTATGTTTATCCTATCACATTTACCTAGAATTAGCTAGTAGGCTTGTTTGGATGACCTAGTAGGGATTGATTCAGATATATGGAAGACAGGCTGCTCCTATTTCAAACCTCTAAACGAGCTTACTTGAATGTTTTTGCTATCGACTCCATTTTCCTTTAAAAAATTCTTCATCTCATTTACATCATCAGGCTGACCTGTGATGAGATAGCTGGCTTGATTGCCGTATTCATCAATAGCACGTTTTAAAAATGCTTGACTTTGAGAAAATTCATCGCTCGTTTTATAAGTAAAATTCGATGTCTTTTGAGACAGTTCCTTCATCTCATTATCGAAAATAGTCACTCCTTTGTCAAAATGGTTGAGAATAATCGGACATTTACCAACCCATTCTTTGATAAGGGGGCGTAGAGCAGAAATGCCGACATCAGATGCAAAACAAACTAGTGGCTTATTCGTATCTTTAACAGTCAAAGAGGAATCCAGCCAACTCATCTCAATCTCACTGCCAGCCGGTAAATGTGTCAAGGTGTTCTTAAAGTTGCTACCACTATTATGAGTCAAAATGAGAATTTCATCTTCATCAGGTGTGGAGGCAATGGTTAGCCATCGACTGGTTTGCTCTCCCTTAGCTTCATATTTACTAGCAGTAGATGAGGTATCAGGGAGTGTAAACTTAGCATAAGCCCCAGCTTTCCAGATTTGATGACTCGGTTTTGTGATATGAATTAAATATAGATCTCCGCTGGGGTTTTCGATGGATTTTATCGATAATGTCTGGCTTCGTCCAAGATAAGCGATGGCACCCCAAGTTATAATACATAGCGCTCCAAGTGTTGATAGAATGATAATAAACATTTTTTTACCTCTTTTCATTTTTTATGACTCCTGTTCTTAATTTTATGAATGAACTGTAAAATAATTCATTCATATCTTTTCAAAAAATAAAGAAATCTATTCTTTATTTTAGAACTCCTTTAATGAAGTTGGTTGCAAGTATTTCAACAGTTTTGCCAATATCTGGAAAATCTTTTTCCGTGATATGCATATCCATATAGTAAAACAGATTATAAACCTGTAAAATATCTTGAATCTTTTCTGGCGAATACCCCTCAGCCTGCATACGATTTGTAAAAGTTTTAACTAAAAACTGATGAAATGGATTTGCGACTTTGCCTTCTTCCGAGGAATAGTAGCTGTGTAACTCATCTGCTATGGCAGGATTGTACCATTCTGCAAGGATTTTATTGGAAGAAACGAGAGTTCTGGACTGAGCAAAGAGTTGACTAATGAGGTCGGTCATGTCAATTTCCCAATCCAGTTCTTCGATCATAGCTTGGCGAACACGGTTGTTTTCATCTATATAGATGTCTAGAAAAATGGCTTCTTTACTTTCGTAATAGTTATAAAAAGAGCCAACTGCCACCCCAGCTTGCCTAGCAATTTCTGAAATTCCTGTCGCCTTGTAACCTTTTTTCGAAAAAACTTCATAGGCCGCTGTCTTTAAAGCTTGTTTTTTGTCCAATCTAATTTAACCTCCTTTATTTAATGAATGAATAAATTGATTTATTCATTCACATTCTAACAAATCATGGCTAGCTTGTCAATAAGAAGGCTAAACCTATTAAATAAGTGAAAGAAACGCTAACTAAATGAACACAAAAAGGAAAATATAGGATAAGGCTGGAACTATACTTAAAAATAAGGTATGATATCAGTGGGAATGTTCTCTATATAGCATCTGTTTACTGATCTGGATTTGTGGGGAATAGGCTGCTAAACAGTATGAGACACTGATCCGTAGATCTGATATGAAGGTTTTTGATACTTTGAGAAATAGCAAAGGAGGAGCGCATGCACAAGATTTTACTAGTAGAAGATGACCAAGTTATTCGGCAACAAGTGGGGAAATTGCTCTCTGAGTGGGGGTTTGAGGTCGTTTTGGTAGAAGATTTTATGGAAGTTTTGGCTCTTTTTGTTCAGTCGGAACCTCATTTGGTCCTCATGGATATTGGCCTGCCGCTTTTCAATGGTTACCATTGGTGTCAGGAGATTCGTAAGATTTCTCAGGTACCTATCATGTTTCTGTCTTCGAGAGACCAGGCGATGGATATTGTCATGGCGATCAATATGGGAGCGGATGACTTTGTGACCAAGCCTTTTGACCAGCAGGTGCTTCTTGCAAAGGTTCAGGGCTTGTTGCGCCGTTCTTATGAATTTGGCCGAGATGAAAGTCTGCTGGAGTATGCGGGTGTGATCCTCAATACCAAGTCCATGGACCTGCACTATCAGGGGGAAGTTCTGAGTTTGACCAAGAATGAATTTCAAATTTTGCGAGTGCTGTTTGAACATGCGGGCAATATCGTGGCGCGTGATGACCTGATGCGGGAACTCTGGAATAGCGACTTTTTCATCGATGACAATACCTTGTCTGTCAATGTTGCTCGTTTGCGCAAAAAGTTGGAGGAACAAGGCTTGGCAGGTTTTATCGAAACCAAGAAAGGGATAGGATACGGACTGAAACATGCTTGATTGGAAATCATTTTTTCTAGCCTATCTGCGTTCTCGCAGTCGCGTTTTTACCTATATTTTTTCATTAGGCTTTCTCGTCCTTCTCTTTCAGTTTTTATTTGCTAGTCTAGGAACTTATTTTCTTTATTTCTTTCTGCTCAGTAGTTTTTTGACCTTCCTATTTTTGGCTTGGGACATGTTTGCAGAAGCTCAGGTTTACCGGCAGGAAATACTCTATGCTGAGAGAGACCCCAAGTCTCCTTTGGAATGTGCGCTAGCAGAAAAACTCGAAGAGCGTGAGTCTGAATTGTATCAAAAGAAGTCGGAAGCGCAGAGTAAGCTGACGGATTTGCTGGATTACTACACCTTATGGGTTCACCAGATCAAGACGCCCATTGCGGCTAGTCGCCTTTTGGTAGCAGAAGTCTCTGATCGGGAGGTCAAGCAGCAACTGGAACAGGAAATTTTCAAGATTGACTCCTATACCAACCTGGTTTTGCAGTACCTGCGTTTAGAGAGTTTTCACGATGATTTGGTCTTTGAAAAGGTTCAAGTGGAGGATCTGGTAAAGGAAGTGGTTCGTAAGTACGCACTTTTCTTTATCCAGAAGGGACTAACAGTCAATCTCCATGACCTTGACAAAATCATCGTGACCGATAAGAAGTGGCTGTTGGTCGTCATTGAACAAATCCTTTCAAACAGTCTCAAGTACACCAAGGAAGGTGGGCTAGAGATTTCTATGGAAGGTCAGGAGCTCTGTATAAAGGATACGGGGATTGGGATTAAAAACAGTGATGTGCTCCGAGTCTTTGAACGTGGGTTTTCAGGCTACAATGGTCGTTTGACCCAGCAGTCATCTGGACTTGGACTTTATCTATCTAAGAAAATTTCTGAAGAACTGGGCCACCAGATTCGTATCGAGTCTGAGGTTGGAAAAGGAACGACCGTACGGATTAAATTCACTGAAGTGAAGCTTGTTATTGAGTAAGAATAAATGAGAAAAAGCCTCCGAATGGAGGCTTTTGTTGTTAGTTTCTTATTTCTCAACTCGTGATTTGTTGGCGATATCAGTTAGGATAGCTTGAACAAAGTCATCAACTGAGACAGTTTGTGTTTCTTTTTGTCCATAGCGACGAACGTTGACAGTTCCGTCTTCCATTTCCTTATCCCCAACGATCAATTGGTAAGGAATCTTGCTAGTTTGTGAAGCACGGATCTTGAACTGCATTTTTTCATTGCGTTCATCCACATCGGCACGGACACCGCAGTCACGGAGTTTCTTAGCCACTTCCCATGCGTAGTCCACGTGTTTTTCGTTAGAAACGGGGATGAGGGTTACTTGATGTGGTGCAAGCCATGTTGGGAAGGCCCCCTTGTAGTTTTCAATCAAGATAGCTGTGAAGCGTTCCATAGTTGAGATAACCCCACGGTGGATCATAACTGGACGGTGTTCTTCACCGTCAGCACCGATGTATTTGAGGTCGAAGCGTTCTGGCAACAAGAAGTCCAGCTGGATAGTCGAAAGGGTTTCTTCTTTTCCAAGGGCAGTCTTCACTTGGATATCGAGTTTCGGACCATAGAAGGCTGCTTCACCTTCAGCTTCAAAGTAGTCCAGTTCCATATCATCCATAGCTGCTTTCAACATGCGTTGTGCATTTTCCCACATCTCATCGTTGTCAAAGTATTTGTGTTTATCTTCTGGGTCACGATAAGACAAGCGGAAACGGTAATCTGTCAAATTAAAGTCTTCATACACGTCGATAATCAATTGAAGAATTTTCTTGAATTCTTCCTCAATTTGTTCTGGAGCTACAAAAGTATGACCATCATTTAGGGACATTTCACGTACACGTTGAAGGCCTGTAAGGGCGCCAGATTTTTCATATCGGTGCATCATGCCAATCTCAGCGATACGGATTGGTAATTCACGGTATGAGTGTACATGGTGTTTATAAACTTCGATATGGTGAGGACAGTTCATTGGGCGGAGGACAAACTCTTCACCGTCCCCCATATCCATAGTTGGGAACATATCTTCACGGTAGTGATCCCAGTGACCAGAAGTTTTATAGAGTTCCACTGAGGCAATTGGTGGAGTGTAAACATGTTGGTAGCCTGCAGCGATTTCCTTGTCAACAATGTAGCGTTCCAATTCACGACGGATAGTTGCTCCGTTTGGTAACCAGAATGGTAAACCTTGTCCGACTTCTTGTGAAATCATGAAGAGATCAAGCTCTTTACCGAGTTTACGGTGGTCACGTTCCTTGGCTTCTTCACGCATTTGAAGGTAGTTCTTCAAGTCTTTCTTGTCAAACCAAGCTGTACCGTAGATTCGTTGCATCATCGCGTTGTCGCTATTTCCACGCCAGTAGGCACCAGCTACGTTGAGCAGGTGGAAGATTTGGATACGACCTGTTGATGGGACGTGAGGACCACGGCAGAGGTCCACGTATTCGCCCTGACGGTAGATAGTCAAACCGCCTTCGTCTTCTGAGTGTTCTTCGATCAATTCCAATTTATAAGGGTCGTTCTTGAAGATTTCACGGGCCTCGTCTTTCGTTACTTCCTCACGAATAGAAGGGAAGTTTTCTTTGACGATTTTTTGCATTTCTTCTTCAATACGAGGCAGGTCTTCGTTGGAGATTTGACCATCTTGATTGTCGGTATCGTAGTAGAAACCATCTTCGATAGCTGGACCAACTCCTAGATGAATGTCTGGGAAAAGGCTACGAGCTGCTTGGGCGAACAAATGAGCCGCTGAGTGGCGCAAGATTGGAAGAGCATCTTCGTGATCAGGTGTCACGATTTCGATGCTTCCATCTTCAGTGATAGCACGAGTCGTGTCGATGAGTTTGCCGTTGAATTTACCAGCCAAGGCTTTTTTAGCGAGGGAATTGCTGATAGATTGGGCAATTTCAAAAGTTGTTACGCCAGATTCGAATTCACGAACAGCGCCATCTGGGAAAGTAATCTTAATCATGGTTTTCTCCTTAAATATTTATTCTATTTTTATTGGACAATTTTAAGAGCCGAGCAACTTCTTCCGCAGTCTGATTTTCTGATTGACTACCGTCTGTTACGAGACTAGAATATCCTAATTTCATCGCTTCCTGCCGAACCATTTGAGCAAAAAGAATGTCTCGTTGCATCCAGTTTTCAAAAGCTTGCTTAGGGTTGGTTGTTCCCTCTAAAACATAAGGAACCCATTCTCTCTGTCTATAATGCTTTTTCTGAAAATCAGCTGTCGGAGTCAAGCATAGATAGGAAGACGCTGGGCATTCAAGCTCCTTTACCAAGTGAGGCAAAAGTCCTGCTCCCTCAACCAAGAGAGGTCTATCTTGATTTTTTATCAAGTAAGATTTTACATAAGGAAAAATCTCTTCATAAAAGCGCCATTCTTCATCTGCCATCTCTTCTGGATTTCTCATCCAGATTTGTTCTGGACTTCTATCCTGCCTAAGAAGGCAAATTGGCTGTGAGTCTGCACTTGCTTGACTCATCATCTCTTCTACCAAATCATCCAGTTTGATATGAAGTAGTTGATACTGTCTAGCAAGAAGTGAGGCAATTGTTGACTTTCCACTACAAGGCGATCCGCCAATCATATAAAGCATCATTCTTCCTCCTTCTGACAAAATAAAAACGACATCCTCAAAAGGACGTCGCAACGTGGTTCCACCTTCATTTATGCAGGTCAAAAAGACCTACACCTCTGATTGGCTTTAACGTGGCCACCGTTTTATGTTTTCATAAAAGTCAGTAGAGTAGTATCAGTTTAGGCTCTCTATGCGTTTCCAGCAACCACGCACTCTCTAGTAGAAAGGGACTAAGTGACTTGTCTCTATGCATTATTATAGCATGATTGCGAGATTTTTCAAGGATTTTGTGAAAGTTTTTTATTTTTTCCTCTCTGGAGCATATATTTAATACCTGAACCTGAAGCCATACCAAGTAGGGCAAAGAGTTCATAAGCTAGGAAATAAACGAGAATGAATTCATTGAAAGTGATGATGGTAAAGCAATAGAGAAGAGCAATACCGAGTAGCCACCACAGTGAGAATTGGAAACGGTAGCTATAAAGAAGGGACACGATGAAGGTTGCCAAAGGTGAAAAGAGGATAATGTTATAAATGTAAAGTCCTTTCAGCGTATAAGGGTCAGAAATCAGCAGTAACAGCAACTCATAGAGAGGCCAGTAAAAGAAGAATATGACAAGGTAGTATGGGATATACTTAAGATAGTTCCGCATGGCAATAGTCCTCCAATCTGCAAAAATTGAGAGAGGTTGAATACCATATAATCCTAAATGAAGGGGAGCTCTCTACCTATATTATAGCACGATTTGGAAGCTCTTACAAGTTGATCAGGTAAGTAGTGATAGTGATTTTTTTGCAGTGTTTTCTGCTATAATACTAACAGAAGAAGTAAGAGGAAAAGAGGAGAAAGAATGACTAAAATAGCAGTTCTTTCAGATATACATGGAAATATGACAGCTCTGGAAGCCGTACTGGCTGATGCAAGAGCGGCAGAGGTAGAAGAGTATTGGCTTTTGGGAGATATTCTCATGCCTGGAACAGGACGTAGAAGGATATTGGATCTCTTAGCTAGCTTGCCCATCACTGCAAGAGTGCTGGGAAATTGGGAGAACAGTCTCTGGCGTGGTTTGCATCGCAAGCTAGATCCAACAAAAGCGAGTCATCGCTATCTCCTACGCCAATGCCAGTATATCTTAGAAGAGATTAGCCCTGAAGAAATCGAAGACCTCCACAATCAACCCATGCAAGTTCATCGTCAGTTTGGTGATTTGACAGTAGGAATCACTCACCATCTCCCTGATAAAAACTGGGGTAGAGAGTTGATTCATACGGGAAAACAAGAAGATTTTGATAGATTGGTGACGGAGCCGCATGCTTCTATCGCAGTGTATGGCCATATTCACCAACAGTTACTTCGTTACGGAAGTGACGGACAGTTGATTCTTAATCCAGGTTCGATTGGGCAACCCTTCTTTTTAGATGCGAAGTTACGTAATGACTTGCGTGCCCAGTATATGATTTTGGAATTTGATGAAGCAGGTTTGTCTGATATTGATTTTCGTCGAGTGGATTATGACGTAGAGGCTGAATTGCAGCTGGCTAAGGATTTAAAGCTTCCTTATTTCCAGATTTATTATGAAAGTTTGGTAAATGGGATTCACCACACTCATAACCAGGAACTTCTGTATGAAATTGCCCAAGAACAAGGGCATGATGCCGAGTTGGATGCATGGCTAGATAGTGGTAATAATTGACATTACAACGTAAAAGGGTATAATGAGTATCAGATAGGATGTGAAAGGAGAAGGAGATGCAAATTTCAAGTCGATTTACGATTGCAACGCATATGTTGATTATCATCGCTCTAGAAGGGAAGAAAACAAAAGTTACCAGTGATTTTTTGGCTGCTAGTGTTGGGGTCAATCCAGTTATTATCCGTAAAACCTTGTCCCAACTCAAAAATGCAGAGCTGATATCGGTTGCGCGTGGAACGGGCGGTACCGAGATTCTCAAAGACTTACAAGATATTAGTCTTTTTGATGTTTATCAGGCAGTTGAATGTTTAGGAAAATCTGGTAAACTCTTTAGTTTCCATGATAATCCCAACCCCAACTGTCCAGTAGGGGCCAATATTCATGAAGTTTTGGATCAAAAACTACTAGATATCCAAGAAGCGATGGAAAACCAACTCCGTCAGACGAGTCTGGCTCAGGTTGTGGCAGATGCAGAAGCAAGAATAGCAAAATAAGAGGACTAGGCTCCTCTTTTTCTATTACCATAATTATGGTACAATGTAGTCATCAAAGGAGGAGACTATGTACTTTATTACAGGATTTTTCGTCCTACTTTTTTTGATTTCATTTTTTAGGGACAATCGCAGTCTCTGGAATCCAGCTCTCTTGCTTTTATCTCTGCTCTTTTCTTACCTGTCTATTGCCAATCTTTTTTATGAAGCTGGACAGGAAGAAGTGCACATGATTTTCTTTGCAGTGATTTTTCTCTTGCTCCCTTTTTTAGTTTTTCTAAGTGGCTTTTTCCTGATTTATAATGGATTTGTGTTATTGAGAAAAGAAGGGAAATCCAAGGCAAATTATTTGTCTCTGGGGCTAGGGTGCGTGATTCTGTTCTTTTTTGTGATCATGGCGATTCGAATGAGCGATACCAATGGCTTGTTCTACACCAATCATCTAGTGAATATTTTCTTTTTCTTTCTGATCTACTCGTATTTGATTTTCGGCTTTGCCTTTGCAGGATTTCTACTTTATTCTATTCTGTATCTTTTTATTCCTAAGAAAAAACATTATGATTTTATTATTATTCACGGTGCAGGCTTATTGAATGGAGAAAAAGTAACTCCCTTACTTAAGAACCGTATTGACAAAGCCGTAGAGGCTTATCGTCAGTCGTCCAATCCCAACGTTAAACTCATTGCCAGTGGAGGTCGAGGTGGGGACGAGAAAATTTCTGAAGCTCAGGCAATTTGTAATTATTTGATGGAAGAGACGGATGTTCCGAGAGAAGCGATTCTCCTAGAGGAAGACTCAACGACGACTTATGAGAATCTTCTCTTCTCAAAAGAAATAGGAGAGAAACTGGTAGCAAATCCACGTTTTCTCTTTGTAACCAATGACTATCATGTTTTTCGGACCAGTACCTATGCTAGACAACTCCGTATGAAAGGAGATGGCTTGGCTTGTCGGACAGCTGGTTATTATATTCCCTCAGCCTTTATTCGTGAGTATGTAGCTCTTTGTGTAAAAATGAAATGGCTCTTTGTTGCCTTTTATATTTTATTAATTTTAGCTCTGATTTTCTCTTATAGAGGTGTTCTATGGTAATATGTGAAAAAAATCTCCGTTAGGAGATTTTTCGTAAAATTCATGTAGTCATTATTGTTCGATTTTGCTTATGGCAAAATGGCTTTTAGTTGTTTTAGAATAGTTTGTAAGGTTACGACCGCTTGCTTTTCTTGTTGTGGTTGGTAGAGTAGTTGGAAATACTTGCGAATAGTTTCTTCAAATTGCTTAGGGAGGAGTGTACAATTGGTCTTTGCGTACTCCAACATTCGTTTTTCACCAGGATGGGTTTGCTCATTGAGCGCAAATAACAAGTCAAAGTAGGAAGCAAAAAACTCACTCGTACGATGATTCATACTGAGAAGATCTTGGCGTTTGATAGCTTTTTCTATTTGGTGAGAGAAGGCAGGCATGGCTTGTTCTAGCAAAAGGAGTTGCCTTTCGATGATCTGTTTTTTGAGTTCCTGTGGATAGGGAATCTGGTAGGTTCTTTGGAGCGAAGCATAGTGTCCATTTGGGTCGTATAGAATCTTGCTGTGGAGTAGATTATGCCACATGCAAGTTGTATAGGCATTTTGAGCTTTGTGCTGAAAAACGGTTGAGTTCAATTCCTGTTCAAACGACTCCAGCGAACGATAAATCAACTCGATTTCGATACCGTTGTTTAGTACGCAGTCATCTTCTAATTCCCAAAACTGGTTTCCAATTTCCATATAGGAGCAATAGTTGCTAAGAATGATTTGACGAGTTTTTTCATCAATAGGTGAGTTAAGATAGACATAGACATCATAGTCAGAATTTTGATCATAGTTTTGTCCTGCACGAGAACCACCAAGAGCGATAGCTTCTACTTGTTCCAGTTGAGAGAATTCTTTGTAAAGGTCTTGGATCATTGTTTTTCTCCTTGCTTTATGGTTTTAAAGTCATTTTATCAAAAAGTAAAACGTTTGCATAGCATTAAGTTGCTGCTTTTTCATTTATAGCAAAAAATGTGAACCCTTGTTTTGAGTTCACATTTCTTTTTTTATTCTGCTGCTTGTTGCCAACGTTTGGCTAGCATGCGAGACAGGCTAGAGATTGATAGGTTAAAGCTGAAGTAGATGAGGGCAATCAGGATGTAAAGGCTAAAGACCTGCTCTGGTTCGAAATAACGACCCATGAGAATTTGGCTGGCGCCAAAGAGTTCTTGTAGGGCGATAACAGAGTAGAGAAGACTGGTATCCTTAATCACAGTTACAAATTGAGAAATGATGGCTGGCAGCATTTTGCGGATCGCTTGTGGGAGAATGATGTAGTAGAGGATTTGCGCTGAAGTGAATCCTTGCGACATTCCTGCTTCGTACTGGCCCTTGTCCACGGCATTGAGGCCACCTCGGATAATCTCAGCCAGGGCTGCTGAGGTAAATAGGGTAAAGGCAGTAATACCAGCTGGTGTGGACTTCATCTTAAACACCAAAAAGATGGTGAAAATCCAGAGGAGGTTGGGAACGTTACGTACAAACTCGATATAAATGTTGGAGATGATCCGTAAGACAGGATTTTTCCCATTTCTCATGACGGCTAGCACTGTTCCGATAAGGGTCGAGAGGACGATAGCAATCAGAGAAATGTAGAGGGTCAAGCCAAATCCTTTAAAGATAAAGACTAGGTTATCTGGGGTCAAAACTTCTAAAATAGATTCCATAGTAACCTCCTAAAGTGAATAGGCTTTTTTGTTGGCTTGCTCCATCTTGCGACCAAACTGGGCAACAGGGAAGCATAGGGCAAAGTAGAGAAGAGCAGCGCCTAAAAAGGCTGGGATATAGTTTCCGTTGAGAGCCGACCAAGACTTAGTCACAAACATCAAGTCTACTCCAGAGATGATAGCTACGGTAGAGGTATTCTTGATGAGGTTAACAATTTGGTTGGTCAATGGAGGGAGAATGATACGGAAGGCTTGAGGCAAGATAATCAAGCGCATGGCACTGATATAGGTAAAACCTTGCGACAAGGCGGCCTCCATCTGACCGCTAGGAATAGACTGAATCCCTGAACGAATCACCTCAGCGATATAAGCGCCGTGATAGAGTCCCACGCAGAGAACAGCTGTCCAATAAATCGGAATCATGATGGTGTGTTCACTGATAAGAGGCAAACCATAAAAGACGATGACAAACTGCACCAAGAGGGGAGTGTTTTGATAAAATTCGACAAAGATACGAGCCAAAACGCGCAAGAATGGGCGTTTACTAGTTGACATGGACCCAAAGAAGATGCCCAAAACCATGGCGAGGATAAAGGAACCAATCGCTAGGGCAAGGGTGAAGAGGAAACCATTGAAAAATTGTCCAAAATCCTGAAAATAGGCTGTCCAAGATGATAAATCTGTCATGGGGTGTCCTCCTTAATCTGCAGTATGGCTAGATGGTTTGAGCTTGTATCGGTCATAGAGTTTCTGCAAACTACCATCCTTGCTCCATTTAGTGACCAAGGTATCAAGATAGTCGTTTAGCTCGGTATTTGATTTCTTGGTAACAATACCGTAGTCAGATGGCTTGAAACTATCATCTAGTAGTTCTGTGCGTTTGCTGATGTAGCCAGATAGGATAGAACGGTCTACGGAAAAGGCGTCAATACGGTGAGCGTGAAGGGAAGTAATCAATTCTGGATAGGAACCAAGTTCGACAAATTTAAAGGTTAGACATTTCTTTTTGCCCAGTTCAGTAATCAAGCGCTGGGTGATGGATCCTTGGGCAACCCCAATAGTTTTACCGTTTAGGTCCTCAATACTTTTGATATTGGCAGATTTATTGACCAAAAAGCCAGAAGCGTCCGTATAGTAGGGACTGGTGAAGTTGTAGAGTTTTTTACGTTCTTCTGTGATGGTAAAGGTCGCGATATCCAAATCGACCTGTTCATTGTCAAGAAGGGGGCCACGGGTTTGAGCGGTAACAGGCACGTAGCGAACCTTGACCTTGAGCTCATCCGCAATCATCTTGGCCAAGTCGGTTTCGATACCAGAATAGGTCCCTGTCTTGGGATCCTTGTAACCGAAATTGGGAACGTCTTGTTTGACACCGACAACTAGTTCGCCTCTTTTTTGAATGTCTGCGACGCTGGTATCAGCCTGAACTGGTTTGGTAGCAGCAAGGCTGAAAAGGCTAATCAATAATGCGGATAAAAAGAATTTCTTTTTCATAGGCGCCTCCTTATTTGACTTTGTCACTTTCGTGGTTGATAATTTTGCTGAGGAATTGTTGGGCACGAGGTTCGCTTGGATTGTCAAAAAAGTCATCGACATCTGTCGTATCTACTAAAACTTCTCCGTCAGCCATAAAGATAATGCGATCCGCAACCTCTCGAGCAAATCCCATTTCGTGGGTAACGATGATCATGTTCATCCCGTCATGTGCCAGTTTTTGCATAACTGCTAGAACATCGCCGATGGTCTCAGGATCAAGGGCAGATGTTGGCTCATCGAAGAGGAGGAGCTCCGGATGCATGGCGAGTCCACGTGCGATGGCAATCCGTTGTTTTTGTCCACCAGAAAGCATGGCTGGATAGGAATCTTTCTTGTCCCACATATTTACAAATTCCAGATATTTTTGGGCTGTTTTTTCAGCTTCTTTTTTATCAATTCCTAGAACTTTAACGGGTGCAAGTGTCACATTTTCTAACACTGTTTTGTGTGGATAAAGGTTAAAATGTTGGAAAACCATGCCGACTTCCTTACGAAGAGGAACTAAATCTTTCTGACTAGCACCTGCTACTTGGTGTCCATTGACTAGGAGACTTCCTTTGTCAACAGCCTCTAAACCATTTATAGTACGGATAAGAGTGGACTTTCCAGAACCAGAAGGTCCAAGCAGGACAACAACTTGTCCTTTTTCAAAACGGAGATTGATGTCGCGGAGTGCGTGGTAGTCTCCGTAATATTTTTCGACGTGTTTAAATTCTACTAAAGTCATGAGAGATCTCCTTTGTGTTATATTTTATAACATGATTCTACAACAAAAGAATGTTCTTGTCAAATCATATCTGAAAAAAATTCACTAAAATTTTATAAAAAAGCAATCTGAATAGAGAAAAAGCCTAAATCATGTTATAATGAAACGATAGAATTCTTAGAAAGAGTGGATGTTTTTTTGATAACTCCTACTTATGAATGGCAGTTTGCCCCGCAGGTAGAAGATGCGGATTTTACAAAGATAGCCAAGAAGGCTGGACTGGGTCCTGAGGTAGCTCGGTTATTATTTGAAAGAGGGATTCAGGATGAAGAAAGTCTAAAGAAGTTTTTAGAACCTTCTTTAGAGGATTTACATGACCCCTATCTGCTCCATGATATGGACAAGGCAGTGGAACGGATTCGTCAGGCCATTGAAGAAGGGGAGAATATCCTCGTTTACGGTGACTATGATGCGGATGGTATGACTTCAGCGTCGATTGTTAAGGAAAGTTTGGAACAGCTTGGCGCTGAATGCCGTGTTTATTTGCCAAATCGTTTTACCGATGGCTATGGTCCCAATGCCAGTGTCTATAAATACTTTATCGAGCAAGAGGGAATTTCCTTGATTGTGACAGTGGACAATGGGGTTGCAGGTCACGAAGCCATTGAATTGGCCCAATCTATGGGAGTGGATGTCATTGTGACTGACCACCATTCCATGCCAGAAACCCTTCCTGATGCCTATGCGATTGTTCACCCTGAGCATCCAGATGCGGACTATCCTTTCAAATATCTAGCTGGATGTGGAGTGGCTTTCAAGCTGGCTTGTGCTCTTTTAGAAGAAGTGCAAGTAGAATTGCTTGATTTGGTCGCTATCGGTACCATTGCGGATATGGTGAGTTTGACGGATGAAAACCGTATTTTGGTTCAATATGGTCTGGAAATGTTGGGACATACTCAGCGCATCGGTCTACAAGAAATGCTGGATATGGCTGGGATTGCTGCCAATGAAGTGACAGAAGAAACAGTTGGTTTTCAGATTGCTCCTCGTTTAAATGCCTTGGGGCGATTGGATGATCCCAATCCAGCCATTGATTTGTTAACTGGATTTGACGACGAGGAAGCTCATGAGATTGCCCTCATGATTCATCAGAAAAACGAAGAGCGCAAGGAAATCGTTCAGTCCATCTATGAAGAAGCTAAGACCATGGTGGATCCTGAGAAGAAGGTCCAGGTTTTGGCCAAGGAAGGCTGGAATCCTGGCGTTCTGGGTATCGTAGCTGGGCGCTTGCTAGAGGAATTGGGGCAGACAGTCATCGTTCTTAATATAGAAGATGGTCGTGCCAAGGGTAGTGCTCGTAGTGTGGAAGCGGTCGATATTTTTGAAGCTCTGGATCCCCATCGAGACCTCTTCATCGCATTCGGTGGCCATGCTGGTGCAGCGGGTATGACGCTGGAAATGGAGAGACTTTCAGATTTATCTCAGGTCTTGGAAGACTATATCCGTGAAAAAGGTGCAGATGCTAGCGGTAAGAACAAGTTAAATCTAGATGAAGAGCTAGACTTGGAGACTCTTAGTTTAGAAACGGTTAAAAGCTTTGAACGCTTGGCGCCTTTTGGAATGGATAATCAGAAACCGGTCTTTTATATCAAGGATTTTCAGGTCGAAAGTGCTAGAACCATGGGAGCAGGCAACGCCCACCTCAAACTAAAGATCTCCAAGGGTGAGGCGAGTTTTGAAGTAGTAGCCTTCGGACAAGGTAGATGGGCGACAGAGTTTGCTCAAACAAAAAACTTAGAATTGGCAGTCACCCTTTCTGTCAATCAATGGAATGGCCAAACTGCCCTCCAGTTGATGATGGTAGATGCGCGTGTGGAAGGCGTTCAACTCTTTAACATTCGTGGGAAGAATGCAGTCTTGCCAGAAGGGGTTCCAGTCTTGGACTTTGCTGGAGAATTACCAGAATTAGCGACTAGTGAAGCGGTTATTGTGAAAACCATTCCTGAGGATATTAGCTTGCTGAAGACCATTTTTCAAGAACAGCATTTCTCTGCTGTCTATTTCAAAAATGATATTGATAAGGCCTACTATCTGACAGGTTATGGGACTAGAGAACAGTTTGCAAAATTGTACAAGACTATTTACCAGTTCCCAGAGTTTGATATTCGCTACAAGCTGAAAGATTTAGCAGCTTATCTCAATATCCAACAAATCTTGCTGGTCAAGATGATTCAAGTATTTGAGGAGCTGGACTTTGTGACGATCAAAGATGGTGTCATGACAGTCAATAAGGAAGCGCCAAAGCGAGAGATAGGAGAAAGTCGGATTTACCAAAATCTCAAACAAACTGTAAAAAATCAGGAAATGATGGCGCTGGGTACGGTGCAGGAAATGTATGATTTTTTAATGGCAGAAAACTAGAAGGTAGGAAAGAGTTGGGCAACCAGCTCTTTTTTGGAAACAAATCTTCATTTTGAAAATCATCAAAAAAATGGTATAATGGTAGGAAAAGATTCGGCTGAAAGTTTTAGAACTTTTAGAATAAGAGGGTAAACCTACCCTATAATCAAGATAGATTAAGTTTCGGAGGGAAAATGAGTAATATCAGTTTAACAACACTAGGTGGTGTACGTGAAAACGGGAAAAATATGTACATCGCCGAAATCGATGGTTCTATTTTTGTTTTGGATGCGGGGCTTAAATACCCTGAAAATGAACAGCTAGGGGTTGATGTCGTCATTCCAAATATGGAATACCTTTTTGAAAATAGTGATCGTATCGCTGGGGTCTTCTTGACCCATGGGCATGCGGATGCCATTGGAGCTCTGCCTTACCTTTTGGCAGAGGCTAAGGTGCCTGTGTTTGGTTCGGAGTTGACCATCGAGTTGGCAAAACTCTTTGTCAAAGGAAATGATGCTGTTAAGAAATTCAATGACTTCCATGTGATTGATGAGGATACGGAGATTGATTTTGGAGGGACTGTGGTTTCCTTCTTCCGTACAACTCACTCCATCCCAGAAAGTTTGGGAGTCGTCTTGAAAACTCCAAAGGGCAGCATTGTTTATACAGGTGACTTCAAGTTTGACCAAACGGCTAGTAAATCCTATGCGACTGATTTTGCTCGTTTGGCGGAGATTGGTCGTGAGGGAGTCCTAGCTCTTCTCAGTGACTCGGCGAATGCGGACAGCAATATCCAGGTAGCGAGCGAGAGTGAAGTTGGAGAGGAAATTACCCAGACCATTGCGGACTGGGAAGGTCGTATCATCGTTGCAGCTGTTGCCAGCAACCTTTCTCGTATCCAGCAGGTCTTTGATGCTGCAGCGGACACAGGTCGTCGAGTTGTTTTGACCGGATTTGATGTTGAAAATATTGTCCGAACAGCGATTCGTCTCAAAAAATTGTCTTTGGCCAATGAAAGTCTGTTAATCAAACCCAAAGAAATGTCTCGTTTTGAAGACCATGAGTTGATTATCCTTGAGACAGGTCGTATGGGTGAGCCTATTAATGGACTTCGTAAGATGTCTATTGGACGCCACCGTTATGTGGAAATCAAAGATGGGGATTTGGTCTATATCGTAACGACTCCATCTATCGCCAAAGAAGCTGTCATGGCGCGTGTTGAAAACATGATCTACCAAGCTGGTGGTGTGGTGAAACTCATTACCCAAAGCTTGCGAGTGTCCGGACACGGGAATGCGCGTGATTTGCAGTTGATGATCAATCTCTTGCAACCAAAATACCTCTTCCCTATCCAAGGGGAATATCGTGAGTTGGATGCGCATGCCAAGGCTGCCATGGCAGTTGGGATGTTGCCAGAGTGCATTTTCATCCCTAAAAAGGGAACGACCATGTCTTATGAACATGGAGACTTTGTTCCAGCTGGAGCAGTTTCTGCAGGTGATGTCTTGATTGATGGAAATGCCATCGGGGACGTTGGAAATGTGGTCCTTCGTGACCGTAAGGTCTTGTCAGAGGATGGAATCTTTATCGTGGCGATCACTGTCAACCGTCGTGAGAAGAAGATTGTGGCTAAGGCTCGCGTCCATACGCGTGGATTTGTTTATCTCAAGAAGAGCCGCGATATTCTCCGTGAAAGCTCAGAATTGATTAACCAAACGGTAGAAGAGTATCTTCAAGGTGATGACTTTGACTGGGCAGATCTCAAAGGAAAGGTTCGCGACAATCTAACCAAGTACCTCTTTGATCAAACCAAGCGTCGTCCAGCAATCTTGCCAGTCGTAATGGAAGCAAAATAATAAGCAGGATACCTACAGAAAAAGTCGAAATTCGGCTTTTTCTTATAGAATAGTAAAAGGAGACAACCATGGCAGTTATGAATATTGAGTATTACTCAAAAGTTTTGGATATGGAGTGGGGCGTTACCGTACTCTATCCAGATGCTAGTCGGGTGACTGAACCAGATTGCACAGATATTCCTGTCCTTTATCTTTTACACGGGATGTCAGGAAACCAAAATAGCTGGCTCAAGCGAACCAATGTCGAGCGTTTGTTGCGCGGGACCAATCTCATTGTTATCATGCCCAATACTAGCAATGGCTGGTATACAGATACTCAGTATGGCTATAACTACTATACAGCTCTAGCAGAAGAACTCCCCCAAGTCATGAAACGTTTCTTCCCAAATATGACCAGCAAGCGAGAAAAGACCTTCATTGCAGGCCTCTCTATGGGAGGTTATGGTTCCTTTAAGCTGGCTCTCGCAACCAATCGTTTTTCTCATGCGGCTAGTTTTTCTGGTGCGCTCAGTTTTCAAGAATTTTCTCCTGAAAGTCAGGATCTGGGATCACTTGCCTACTGGAGAGGAGTTTTTGGAGAGATTAAAGACTGGACAGCTAGTCCTCATTCGCTTGAAAGCATGGCTGCAAAATCCGATAAAAAGACTAAACTATGGGCTTGGTGTGGAGAGCAAGACTATCTCTACTCTGCCAATAATCTCGCAGTGAAAAACCTCAAAAAGCTTGGTTTTGAGGTGACCTATAGTCACAGTCCAGGTAAGCACGAGTGGTACTACTGGGAAAAACAATTGGAACGTTTTTTAGCTACTCTACCAATTGACTTTGTCTTGGAAGAACGTTTATCTTAGTTTTAGGTTTCTTTCAGCTTTCTTCAGTAAAATGGAGAATCTATCTTGATCAAGGAGAATGTGATTTTAAGATAGATTCTTATTTTTATGAAAGGTGGAGTGTCATGTTCTGGATTATTCGATTATTGTTCCGATTTCTTTTGGGAATTTGGCGTTTCTTCTGGCGTCTGGTTTGGACTGTGGTCATTCTACTGCTCATTGCTTTTGGAGTGGTTTGGTATCTGACAGGTGATTTTCATTCTGCGGTCAATCAGGTTGAAAAAATGAGCCAGATTGGTCAAGGTGGCTGGAATCAGTGGCAGGAGACGGGAACGCTGGAAGTCTTATCTAAAACAGACAGTCACCAACATGCAGAAGGCAAGTGGGCTCAGGCCTCAGCTCGCATCTATATTGAGCCTCAAATGGATGAGACCTTCCAAGCTGCCTATGCAGAAGCCATAAAAAACTGGAATAAAACGGGAGCCTTTACCTTTGAGGTGGTTGCGGATCCTAGCCAAGCAGATATTGTGGCAAGTGAGATGAATGATGGATCGACAGCTGTAGCTGGTCAAGCCGAGAGTCAAACCAATCTATTGACCAATCAATTTATATCTGTAACGGTTCGCCTGAATCACTATTATCTATCCAATCCAAACTATGGATATTCTTACGAACGGATCGTGCACACGGCAGAACATGAGCTGGGGCATGCCATCGGATTGGATCATACCAACGAGACTTCTGTCATGCAGCCAGCAGGTTCCTACTATGGAATTCAGCCTCGGGATGTGACAGCTGTTCAAGAACTCTATACCAGTAGCGACTAACTGAAGTCGGGACAATCCGAAATGAAATCAAAGCTCCCTCCATCAAGCGATTGGTGGGGGCTTTTTGTTCGTCCTGTTACAGCCTTTTTGCTATAATGGAACTATGAATAACTTGATCAAATCAAAACTAGAGCTCCTGCCAACCAGCCCTGGTTGTTACATTCACAAGGATAAAAATGGCACCATTATCTATGTAGGAAAGGCTAAAAATCTGCGCAATCGCGTGCGGTCCTATTTCCGTGGGAGTCACGATACCAAGACGGAGGCTCTGGTGTCTGAAATTGTGGATTTTGAATTTATCGTCACTGAGTCCAATATTGAGGCACTTCTCCTAGAAATCAACCTTATCAAGGAAAATAAGCCCAAGTACAATATCATGCTCAAGGATGACAAGTCCTATCCCTTCATCAAAATCACCAATGAGCGTTATCCTCGTTTGATTATCACCCGTCAGGTCAAAAAGGACGGTGGTCTCTACTTTGGTCCCTATCCAGATGTGGGGGCAGCCAATGAAATCAAGCGGCTTTTAGATCGGATTTTCCCTTTTCGTAAGTGTACCAACCCGCCCTCTAAAGTCTGTTTTTATTACCATATTGGGCAATGTATGGCTCACGCCATCTGTCAGAAAGATGAGGCTTATTTCAAGTCCATGTCTCAGGAGGTTTCTGATTTCCTAAAAGGACAGGATGACAAAATCATCGATGACCTCAAGGGGAAGATGGCAAAGGCAGCTCAAAGTATGGAGTTTGAACGTGCGGCGGAATACCGTGACCTGATTCAGGCCATTGGAACGCTTCGGACCAAGCAACGGGTTATGGCAAAGGATCTCCAAAATCGGGATGTCTTTGGCTACTATGTGGACAAGGGTTGGATGTGTGTTCAGGTTTTCTTTGTTCGTCAAGGCAAGCTCATTGAGCGGGACGTCAATCTCTTCCCCTACTACAATGATCCGGATGAGGACTTCTTGACCTATGTGGGACAATTCTATCAAGAAAAATCTCACCTGGTTCCTAATGAGGTATTGATTCCGCAAGATATCGATGAAGAAGCAGTCAAGGCCTTGGTGGATACCAAAATTCTCAAACCTCAACGTGGAGAGAAAAAACAACTGGTCAATCTAGCCATAAAAAATGCCCGTGTTAGTCTGGAGCAGAAGTTCAATCTGCTAGAGAAATCTGTTGAAAAGACCCAAGGAGCTATTGAAAATCTGGGACGCTTGCTTCAAATTCCGACCCCAGTCCGCATCGAATCCTTCGATAACTCTAATATCATGGGAACAAGTCCTGTTTCAGCTATGGTGGTCTTTGTCAATGGCAAACCAAGTAAAAAAGACTACCGAAAGTACAAGATAAAAACGGTTGTCGGTCCAGATGATTATGCCAGTATGCGTGAAGTCATTCGCAGGCGTTATGGTCGAGTTCAACGAGAAGATTTAACTCCGCCAGATTTGATTGTGATTGATGGGGGACAAGGTCAAGTCAATATCGCAAAGCAAGTCATCCAAGAAGAGCTAGGTTTGGATATCCCAATTGCAGGTCTGCAAAAGAATGATAAGCACCAAACCCATGAACTGCTCTTCGGAGATCCACTGGAAGTGGTAGAGTTATCTCGCAATTCTCAGGAATTTTTCCTGCTCCAACGCATCCAAGATGAGGTACACCGCTTTGCTATCACCTTCCACCGCCAACTGCGCTCAAAAAATTCTTTTTCTTCACAACTGGATGGGATTGAAGGATTGGGGCCTAAACGCAAGCAGAATCTCATGAAGCATTTCAAGTCTCTCACTAAAATCAAGGAAGCCAGTGTGGATGAGATTGTCGAAGTTGGGGTACCAAGGGCAGTCGCAGAAGCTGTTCAGAGAAAGTTGAACCCGCAGGAAGAAGTGGAGTTGGCTCAAGTAGCGGAAGAGAGAGTAGATTACCAAACGGAAGGAAATCATCATGAACCATAAAATCGCAATTTTATCAGATATTCATGGCAATGTGACTGCATTAGAAGCGGTGATTGCAGAATCTTCGGCGGATTTAGATGATTAATATATAAATAAAAGGCCGTAAAAACGGTCTTTTGTGGTATAATGGGAAAGAAGTGAACCAGAATGGAGTGTCAATTATGATACCTTTAGAAAAATCAAATCCGTCTGAAGTTGAGAAAATTTGCTTGGAATTATATAAAAAAATGAGTTTTCAAGGTTATCCTGAATTTAAAAATGATTTAAATAGTTGGGTAGCCAGTAATGTACTAGAGCTAGCAAGTGAAAGGGATGCTTTTCTAAAGATAATGATAGGTGAGTATTCATTTTTAGAGAATCTTAAAGAATTGTTGGATAATTTCGTAGATGAAGAACCTAGATTAGCAGAGTATCTAAAAAAATCTTATGGAAAGATAGATTCGAGATTAAGGAAGAAATTAATTGATTTAAAGAACGTTTCGGTATGCCCGTATTGCAATCGTAATTATATAAACTCAACATATAAAATACTTCATTGTAATAATTGTAATCAAGACTTATTTATAATTGATGAGGTTGAAAAAGAATGTCCGGGTTGCAAGCAAGAAATTAGTGGTCAGACTAAAGTAGTAAACACTGCTCAACTAGACCACTTTTTTCCAAAAGACAGCTATCCACTATTTGCGGTTTCATTTTATAATTTAATTCCTAGTTGTTATAGTTGTAATCATGTGAAATCAAATAAGGATTTAGAATATAATCCTTATGATACTAGTTTTCCATTCGATGATGTAAAGTTTACATACATTCCAAAGTCTGTCGATGAGATTAAAATCAAAATTGTTTCTTGTGATATTAACTTTGAAAATGGAATTCGTGATTTGGGTATAGAGGAGCTATATCAAAGCCACATTGATGTGGTCAATGAATTGATTTGGAAAAAAGAAGTATATACAGATAGTTATAGAGAGGGTTTGTCAGAAATCTTAAATCAAACAAACCTTGAATTGAGCAAGGCTGAGGTGAATCGCTTTATAACAGGTCACTACACAGACAAAGAAAATTATGGGAAAAGACCACTTTCAAAAATGGTTACAGATATTAGCAAAGAAATTGGACTAGTAGGAGAAGAAGAATGAAATTAATTGCTTTGGTGATTAAACAGTATGATGAGCTTTTTAAGAATCAGATTTTTAATTTTTCAGATGAATATAAAGTAAATTTTGATTTTGAAACGAATGAATTAAAAATTGATAAAAATCCAGATTATATTGAAAATTTTTATGGAAGATCAGTTAATAATATTAGTTTAATATCAGGGATAAATGGTAGAGGGAAGTCTAGTATATTAAATATGCTTGTACATTATGATGTATTTCAAAATAAGGAAGCTTTTATTGAAGATAAAATATATTGTTTAGTTTTAAAAAGTGAAACAGAATTATATTTTGAGTACGTTTATAATTTCTTTGATAGTAGTAAATATAGTCTTTATTTTGATGGTGAGCTGATGACTGGATTTTCTACTTTTATGGAGGGAAAAAACAAAGGGAGTATTAAGAGTTTTATATATAATTTAGAAAGTAGAGATAGTAGAAAAAATCCAAACATTTCAAGTATTATACTTGGCTTCTTACAAAGTCGTTTTAAAGAAAAACTTAAGAGGTACAGTGTATATAATAAAAATAAAAATCATCAAACTATTATTAACAGACATTTCACAGAAGCATATCCTAGCGATATTTTTGGAACTTATCAAAATTTGTATAAGGATGGACTAATTAAATCGGACCTGAAATTAAAATTGGAAATACAACTTGAAAACATAGAAGAGATATTTCCTTATATGAAATATGAGGAATATAAAAATAAGACAAAAGCCGAACGGTTTGGAGAGTTTGCCGAATTTAAAGAAGACTTTCTCGAGGGACTAGATTTAATAGAAGATGAATCAGTACGTGAAGTTTGGAGAACTATATATGACTTAAAAAAAGAGCAAAAACTAACAACTGAGTTGGATATTAACAGACAACAAAATTTTTTAATAGCCAATATAGTTTATAGATATCAAGAGGAGTTACCTAGATTATTTTTAGAATTTAATAAAAGTTTTAACAAATATTTAGATGATAAAAATCTAAGTCTTAAAAGAAAAAAAGATTATTTTCTGAGATTGCAATTACCATGTCTACTGGAGAAACTAATCTTTTACTTTTAATTAGTGAGATTAAAAGAGTTTTATCTAATAATATTTCCCGTGATCACTACATAATTTTAATTGATGAAATAGAGACAGGTATGCACCTCGAATGGTCTAGAAGCTTAATAAACTTTTTAGTCAACTATATAAATGAAATCAACAAAATAGGGAGAATGAGCTTCCAACTCATCTTCACAACCCACTCTCCCTATATGTTATCTGATATTAAACCAGGAAATGTGATTATGCTTGAAAAGAATCAAGAAACTGTATATTCAGAAGGTAAAGTTCTTCAAAACACTTTCGCTAAGAATATACAAGAAATCATGAAGGAAAATTTGATTGATAATATTTATGGTGATTTTGCCTTAGCGAAGATTAATTCTATGATTGAAAGACTTAATGAAAAAGAGGAGCATGAAGGAAATGAAGAAGAACTATTAAAAGAAATTCATTTGATCAGCGAGCCTATTCTTCGTAATAAATTATTAGATATGTATGATAAGAAATACAATACCTCAGAATTTAGTATTGAAAAACAACTACAGAAGTTGAATCTAAATGAGGAACAACGCCAGCAGGTCAGAGCAATGATTGAAGCAAATATAAGTAGTGCCAATGCGGATAAATAAGGTTGTAATTAAATAGTTTGAATTATCAATACAATCATTTGAAAATGAACAATAGAAAGTAATAATATGAAACACAGAATCGCGATTTTATCTGATATACACGGGGATACCACGGCCTTGAAGGCAGTTCTGTCAGATGCTAAAACTCAAGGAGCCAATGAATACTGGCTTCTGGGAGATATTTTTCTTCCTGGTCCAGGTGCAAATGACTTGGTCGCTCTTTTAAAGGAACTTCCTATTGCAGCAAGTGTTCGAGGCAATTGGGATGATTGTGTCCTAGAGGCCTTAGATGGTCAATATGGCTTAGAAGATCCACAGGAAGTCCAGCTCTTGCGTATGACCCAGTTTTTAATGGAGCGAATGGCTCCCGATCAGATTGCTTGGCTGCGGAATCTGCCGATGGTTGTGAAGAAAGAAATTGATGGGTTGCATTTTTCACTCTCGCATAACCTGCCTGACAAAAACTATGGGAGTGACTTGCTGGTTGACAATGATACGGAGAAATTTGACCAGCTACTTGATGAGGAGACAGATGTAGCAATTTACGGTCATGTCCACAAGCAGTTGCTTCGTTATGGAAGCCAAGGGCAACAAATCATCAATCCAGGTACCATTGGTATGCCTTATTTTAATTGGGAAAAGTTAAAAAATCACCGTGCCCAGTATGCCGTGATAGAGGTTGAGGATGGGGAATTGGCAAATATCCAATTTCGTAAGGTTGCTTATGACTATGAAGCGGAGTTAGAATTGGCCAAGTCCAAGGGCCTTCCTTTTATCGAAATGTATGAAGAGCTACGCCGAGATGACAATTATCAGGGGCACAATCTAGAACTCTTAGCTAGATTAATTGAAAAGCATGGGTATGTAGAGGATGTAAAGAATTATTTTGATTTTTTGCAAAGTGAGAAATAAAATGGACACCCTTAATTTGAAGTGAGGTTTGTAGTCGAATCGCTTAGAAAAGAGTCATACAATAAGGAAGAAAAGATGGCTTAGCTAAAATTTGACATTGAAATTATTTTGTTATACAATGAACTTAATTCTTAATATAAAGGAGAACATTATGAAGAAAATTATTACAGCCAGTATGGCTCTTTTATCTGTTGTTGTTTTAGCAGCATGTTCAGGGAAAACAACGTCTGATTCTTCGACTAAGACTTCAAGCTCTGTAGAACAAACTTCTTCTTCAGAGACTTCATCAACAACGTCTAGTTCAAAGACAGAAAATAATGAGGTTGTTTTGATCACCGATGAAGAAATTGACAATGCTAAAACTGTTGGAGATGTGAAGAAAGTCTTTGGTAAACTAGTCGACAATTATAAAAAGCATGCAGTTGAAATTGGGGAAAAAATTCCAGAGAGTGGAAAAGAAGCATATAACGCCCAAGTTGAACCAGCGCTTAAATCTATGGAGACTGTAAGAGAGTCATTTAACGAAAGCCTTTCAAGTATTGGTTCTGATGATACAGTAGTGCCAGAACAAACTCGTACTCTATTTGTTCAACAGTTGAAAACTGGACGTGACACAATGAAGAAAGCGCTGGAAGCGGCTTATAAAGCAATTGCTCCATACACATCTGGTCAATAATATAAGAAAGTAGGTGTTCGATCACCTGCTTTTTGATTGCTTCAAATCTAAAGCGATACCTACTTAAATAGCTTCAAATTAATAGCAGAGAGTTTGAAAGAAGTACTAATTCTATGAAAAATTCCTGCAAGCTCTTTCAAAATATGGTAGAATGGAAGCAGTAGAATTAGAAAAGGAAATCGATTATGAAATTTCTTGAATTAAATAAAAAACGTCATGCGACCAAGCATTTCACTGATAAACCGGTGGATCCCAAAGATGTTCGCACAGCTATTGAAATCGCAACCTTGGCCCCAAGTGCCCACAACAGCCAGCCATGGAAGTTTGTGGTCGTTCGTGAGAAAAATGCTGAATTGGCAAAATTGGCTTATGGTTCGAACTTTGAGCAGGTGTCATCAGCACCTGTAACCATTGCCTTGTTTACAGATACAGACCTTGCCAAACGTGCCCGCAAGATTGCCCGCGTTGGTGGTGCAAAGAACTTCTCAGAAGAGCAACTTCAATATTATATGAAGAATTTGCCTGCTGAATTTGCACGTTACAGTGAACAACAAGTCAGCGACTACCTAGCCCTCAATGCTGGTTTGGTTGCCATGAACTTGGTTCTGGCTCTTACAGACCAAGGAATCGGTTCTAACATTATTCTTGGATTTGACAAATCAAAAACCAATGAGGTTTTGGAAATTGAAGACCGTTTCCGCCCAGAACTCTTGATTACGGTAGGTTACACTGACGAAAAATTGGAACCAAGCTACCGCTTGCCAGTAGATGAAATCATCGAGAAAAGATAGAAAGAAGAAAAAATGACAGCAATTGATTTTACAGCAGAAGTAGAAAAACGCAAAGAAGACCTCTTAGATGACTTGTTTAGCCTTTTGGAAATCAACTCAGAACGTGACGACAGCAAGGCGGACGCTCAGCATCCATTTGGACCTGGCCCAGTAAAAGCCTTGGAAAAATTCCTTGAAATCGCAGACCGTGATGGCTATCCAACAAAAAATGTTGATAACTATGCCGGACATTTTGAGTTTGGTGATGGAGAAGAAGTTCTCGGAATCTTTGCTCACATGGATGTGGTGCCAGCTGGTAGCGGTTGGGACACAGACCCATATACACCAACTATCAAAGACGGTCGCCTTTATGCGCGTGGAGCTTCAGACGACAAGGGTCCTACAACAGCTTGTTACTATGGTTTGAAAATCATCAAAGAATTGGGCCTTCCAACTTCTAAGAAAGTTCGCTTCATCGTCGGAACAGACGAAGAATCAGGCTGGGCAGACATGGACTACTACTTCGAGCACGTAGGACTTGCAAAACCAGACTTCGGTTTCTCTCCAGACGCTGAATTCCCTATCATCAATGGTGAAAAAGGAAATATCACTGAATACCTTCACTTTGCAGGTGAAAATGCAGGTGCTGCCCGTCTTCATAGCTTGACAGGTGGTTTGCGTGAAAACATGGTGCCTGAATCAGCAATGGCAGTTGTTTCGGGCGACCTGGTTGACTTGCAAGCTAAACTAGATTCCTTTGTTGCTGAGCACAAACTCAGAGGAGAAATTCAAGAAGAAAACGGTCAGTACAAGGTGACGATTATTGGTAAATCAGCCCACGGTGCTATGCCTGCTTCTGGTGTCAATGGTGCAACCTACCTTGCCCTTTTCCTCAGTCAGTTTGACTTTGCTGGACCTGCTAAAGACTACCTTGACATCGCTGGTAAGATTCTTTTGAACGACCATGAGGGTGAAAATCTCAAGGTTGCTCATGTGGATGAAAAGATGGGTGCCCTTTCTATGAATGCGGGGGTTTTCCGCTTTGACGAAGCAAGTGCAGACAATACCATTGCCCTTAACTTCCGTTATCCAAAAGGAACAAGTCCTGAGCATATCCAGTCAATTCTTGAAAACCTGCCAGTTGCTTCTGTTAGCTTGTCAGAGCATGGTCATACGCCCCATTATGTACCGATGGAAGATCCACTTGTTCAAACCTTGTTGAATGTCTATGAAAAACAAACTGGACTTCAAGGTCATGAGCAGGTCATCGGTGGTGGTACCTTTGGTCGTTTGCTGGAGCGTGGTGTAGCCTACGGTGCCATGTTCCCAGACTCAATTGACACCATGCATCAAGCCAATGAATTTATCGCCTTGGACGATCTCTTCCGAGCAGCAGCAATCTATGCTGAAGCTATCTATGAATTGATCAAATAAGCCTTTAGAAGTCTGAGATTCTAATCTTAGACTTCTTTTTGGAGGGAAAACAGATGTCTCAAATTGAAAGAATCAAGCAAGCCATTATGGCAGATCCGCAGAATGCCAGCTATACAGAACGTGGAATCGAACCGCTCTTTGCGGCGCCAAAAACTGCTCGCATCAATATTGTCGGACAAGCTCCTGGATTTAAAACGCAAGAAGCTGGGATTTATTGGAAGGATAAGAGTGGCGATCGCTTGCGGGACTGGCTAGGTGTGGATGTAGATACCTTTTACAATTCGGGTTATTTTGCAGTTCTGCCAATGGATTTTTACTTTCCAGGGCATGGGAAGTCTGGAGATTTACCGCCTCGAGCTGGTTTTGCAGAAAAATGGCATCTCCAACTCTTGCAAGAATTACCCGATATCCAATTAACTCTTTTAATCGGCCGGTATGCCCAAGCCTACTATTTACATGAGAAAGTTAGTGGCAAGGTAACAGAGAGAGTTCGACGTTATCAGGATTATCTGCCCACTTATTTTCCCTTGGTGCACCCATCACCACGAAACCAAATTTGGATGGCCAAAAATCCTTGGTTTGAGTCAGAAGTGGTGCCAGATTTGAAAGCATTGGTACAAAAGATTATTCATCAATAAAGGAGAAAAACTATGGATGCTTATCAACAAGTAGCTAATACCTTGCAAGAGTTGGGGATTACCTTTGATGTGGTGGAGCACCCACCTGTATTTACGACAGAGCAGGCAGATAGCTATATTGAAGGAATGGAAGGAGTCCGGACTAAGTCCATGTTTTTGACCAATAGAAAGAAAACTCAGTACTATCTGCTTATAATGGATGACAAGAAACGATTGGATATGTATGACTTTAAAGTTCAAGTGGGAGCCGATCGGATTCGAATGGCCTCATTGGACTCCTTGGCTGAGAAAATGACCCTACCAGCAGGAACGGTATCACCTTTTGGTTTGTTAAATAATGAAGAAAAAGACATTCTAGTTTATTTTGATAAGGACATTGTATCGGAGGATATCATGACTTTCCATCCCAATACTAATGAAAAGACCATCTTTATTAAAACCCAAGACTTGTTCCGATTTTTAGAGGCTATTGACTTTAGCTATGAAATTTTAAAACTTCGATAACAAATTCTATAGGAGAAATCATGAAAGAAATTCCATTTTCGAGCTTTTACCAAGCTTATCAGAAAGAAAACTTACACGTTCTAGATGTTCGTGAGCAGGAGGAGTATGATGCCCTTCACTTAGAAGGAGTCCAGCTTCTTCCTCTTTCTGAGTTAGCGGATCGCTACCAAGAATTGGAACTTGACCAACTCTATTATGTCATCTGTAAGTCGGGCATTCGTTCAGCTCGTGCTTGTCAATTCTTAGAGGAGCATGGATACAAGGTCATCAATGTTCAAGGTGGAATGACGGCCTTTGAAAATCTTTAAACCTATATGGCGATAGATCCTAATCTTCCCTTGCTCGGTTTCAACTGAGTGAGGGATTTTGTTTTTAGATAATTCTTATTTTTAAAAATATTGAAAACATTCAATGATTAATTTTGGATACTTTTTTCAGACTCTTAATCGTGGTATACTAGGTCAGTATTTTAGAAATATGAAGGAGATTTTTATGGCTAAAAAAGGTGCCCTAACAGGCTTGCTCCTGTTTGGAATATTTTTTGGTGCGGGGAACTTGATTTTTCCGCCTTCTCTAGGTGCCCTATCTGGAGAACAGTTTCTTCCTGCCATCGCAGGTTTTGTCTTTTCGGGTGTCGGGATTGCCGTCCTAACGCTCATCATCGGAACGCTCAATCCTAAAGGATACATTTATGAGATTTCTAAGAAAATCTCACCTTGGTTTGCGACTCTTTATCTTGCAGTCCTCTATCTATCGATTGGCCCATTCTTTGCCATTCCACGTACAGCCACAACGGCTTACGAAGTTGGGATTAGCCCTCTCTTATCTGAAGCAAACAAAGGTCTAGGATTGATTATCTTTACGGTGCTGTATTTTGCAGCGGCCTATTTGATTTCACTCAATCCATCAAAAATCTTGGACCGCATTGGACGTATCTTAACACCAGTCTTTGCTTTGTTGATCGTTATCTTGGTTGTACTAGGTGCCTTCAAATATGGTGGAACCAGCCCTCAAGCGGCTTCGGCTGCTTATCAAGCTTCTGCCTTTGGTACAGGATTCCTAGAAGGTTATAATACCTTGGATGCCCTTGCTTCAGTTGCCTTTAGTGTGATTGCAGTTCAAACCTTGAAACAACTTGGATTCTCCAGTAAGAAAGAGTACATTTCAACTATTTGGGTTGTTGGTATCGTTGTAGCTCTTGCCTTTAGCGCTCTTTACATTGGTTTAGGTTTCCTTGGAAATCATTTCCCAGTACCAGCAGAAGCGATGAAGGGTGGAACACCAGGTGTTTATATCTTGTCACAAGCAACTCAGGAAATCTTTGGTTCAACAGCTCAACTCTTCCTTGCTGTTATGGTAACTGTAACCTGCTTCACAACGACAGTTGGCTTGATTGTGTCGACAGCCGAGTTCTTTAACGGTCGTTTCCCACAAATCAGCTACAAGGTCTATGCCACTGCCTTTACCTTGATTGGATTTGCTATTGCAAATCTTGGTCTTGATGCAATCATTAAGTATTCAGTGCCAGTACTGGTAATCTTGTACCCAATCACCATCGCCATTGTGATGATCGTGATTGTTAATAAGTTTGTTGCCCTATCAAAACCGGGTATGCAGTTGACAATAGGAGTAGTTACAGCAATCGCTCTTGCAAGTGTTCTTGGAAGTTCCTTTAAGATTGAGTTTCTAGCAAATCTCGTCAATGCTCTTCCGTTTGCAGCTGCCTCTCTACCATGGTTAGTGCCAGCTATTATCGGAATCTTGCTTTCCTTGGTTTTACCAAACAAGCAAGAAAGCGATGTTTTTGAAATGGAATAAAAAAATCCTTGGCTTGAGCCAAGGATTTTTGCCTATATTCACTTTGGAGGATTAGTTAGTTTCTTCAGTAAATCCCATTGTCTCTAGTCCATTTTTAGAGATTGAGAAACTGACACGATTTCCAATACCAGGATATTCTTCAGGGAGTGCTTTTCTAAGTTCGTCAAGGCTTGCAGTTGAGAAATCAACTTCGAGATCTTGAACAACTTTTCCATCTTTGATTTCAATGGTTTGTTTAACACCTTTTAGCCCGTAATAACCTTTATAGGTATCCTCGAGTGTACTCTTGACCTCTTCTGGAGTTGCACCAAGGATTTCAGGATCTGCAACATTCTGAGCGGTTTGCTTGGTAACATTGTCGCCTTCTACAGTATAAACCAAGGTAGAAGTGATTCCAGGATTGCTTTTGTTGACAAAAGTATGTGTCTTGGCTGTTTCTTTCTTCTCAGAAGATTGCTCAGTGCTTTGTTTGCTCTCACTTGA
Source organism: Streptococcus mitis bv. 2 str. SK95 (assembly GCF_000222705.1). Classification (GTDB taxonomy): domain Bacteria; phylum Bacillota; class Bacilli; order Lactobacillales; family Streptococcaceae; genus Streptococcus; species Streptococcus mitis_AY. The sequence goes on from NZ_AFUB01000038.1 coordinate 33,653, forward strand.
CTGAGTTGTTGTGTCTTCTTTAGAACTGCTGTTTGCAGGTGTTGATGCTTGTTTGGAACATCCGAGTAGGAGGACAAGTGAAGTCACAAGGGCTAGCGAGGCTTTAAAGTATGATTTCATATCTATTACTTTCCTTTCATAATCAAAGTATTTGTATTATAACACGGATCCATAGTGAAATCAACTAGATACTTAAGTTCCTTTTAAGAAGGGATCTAGCTGGAAAAGTGATATAATGGAAGGAAGAGGTGAAGAAATGAATCAAACTGTAAACTATATCAAAGAACTAACCGCAATTGCATCTCCAACGGGCTTTACTCGTGAGATTTCAGACCACCTAGTCCGTACTTTAGAAGAGCTTGGTTACCAGCCGGTTCGTACAGCCAAGGGCGGTGTCAATGTGACCATTAGAGGTCAAAATGATGAGCAACAACGCTATGTGACTGCCCATGTGGATACGCTGGGTGCTATTGTTCGTGCTATCAAACCTGACGGTCGTCTCAAATTGGATCGTATCGGTGGTTTCCCTTGGAACATGATTGAAGGGGAGAACTGTACGATTCATGTGGCTAGCACAGGTAAAAAGGTATCTGGAACCATCCTCATCCACCAGACTTCTTGTCATGTCTACAAGGATGCAGGAACTGCAGAACGCACACAGGACAATATGGAAGTGCGTTTGGATGCAAAAGTAAGCAATGAAAAAGAAACGCGCGCCTTGGGCATCGAGGTCGGTGATTTTATCAGTTTTGACCCGCGAACTGTCGTGACAGAGACTGGTTTTATCAAATCCCGTCATTTGGATGACAAGGTCAGCGCAGCCATTTTGCTCAATCTCCTTCGAGTTTATAAAGAAGAAGGAATCGACTTGCCAGTAACAACCCATTTTGCCTTTTCAGTCTTTGAAGAGGTGGGCCACGGTGCTAACTCCAATATTCCAGCTCAGGTAGTAGAATATCTGGCTGTGGATATGGGAGCTATGGGCGATGACCAACAGACAGACGAATATACAGTGTCTATCTGTGTCAAGGACGCTTCAGGTCCCTATCACTATGACTTCCGTCAACATTTAGTGGTTTTGGCAAAGGAGCAAGATATTCCATTTAAGCTCGATATTTATCCATTTTACGGTTCGGATGCTTCCGCAGCTATGTCAGCAGGAGCAGAGGTCAAACATGCCCTCCTTGGAGCTGGTATTGAATCAAGTCACTCCTACGAACGAACACACATTGATTCGGTCGTGGCGACCGAGCGTATGGTAGACGCCTATCTCAAGAGCACATTGGTAGACTAATATGTGTTTGATTTGTCAAAGAATTGAATGGATCAAGGCAGGGGAAAATCCTTACTTTGTAAAAGAACTAGAAACAGGCTATGTTGTTATTGGAGACCACCAATACTTTAAGGGCTATACCTTATTTCTGGCAAAAGAGCATGTCACAGAACTCCACCATATGGAGACTTCTGTAAAACTTCGTTTTCTAGAGGAAATGAGTTTGGTTCAAGAAGCTGTTGCCAAAGCGTTTAAAGCTGAAAAGATGAACATCGAACTTCTAGGAAATGGAGATGCCCACGCTCACTGGCACCTCTTTCCAAGACGGTCAGGTGATATGAGGGGGCATGGATTGAATGGCCGTGGTCCAGTCTGGTGGGTGCCATGGGAAGAAATGGCGTCAGAAGATTGCCAGGTGCAATCGCCTGAACTGGAAGAGATGATTAAAACCTTATCTGATGAATTAGAGAAGCACGTGGTCTAAGAGAGGAAGAAAAAATGAAAAAAAGATACATCGTTTTATCTGGTTTGCTAGCAGTAACCCTAGCAGCATGTTCTCAAGAAAAACCTAAAAATGAAGAAAACACTCAAAAAACGGAACAAACTAGTCAACCTGAAGGGACTATAGGGAGCAAATCTCAAGCTTCTAGTCAGAAAAAGGCAGAAGTTGTGAATAAGGGAGATCACTATAGTATACAAGGAAAATATGATGAGATCGTCATAGCTAATAAGCACTATCCTTTGTCAAAAGACTACAATCCAGGAGAAAATCCAACAGCTAAGGCAGAGTTGGTCAAACTCATTGCAGCCATGCAAGCAGCTGGCTACCCAATCAGCGATCATTACAGTGGTTTTAGAAGTTATGAAACCCAAATCAAACTTTATCAAGACTATGTGAATCAAGACGGTAAGGAAGCAGCAGATCGCTACTCGGCTCGACCAGGTTATAGTGAACACCAAACAGGTCTTGCTTTTGATTTGATTGGGACTAATGGAGAATTGGTGACAGAGGAGAAGGCAGCCCAGTGGCTCTTAGATCATGCGGCTGACTATGGCTTTGTTGTTCGCTATCTCAAAGGCAAGGAAAAAGAGACTGGCTACATGGCAGAAGAATGGCATCTCCGCTACGTTGGAAAAGAAGCCAAAGAAATTGCTGCAAGTGGCCTCAGTTTGGAAGAATACTATGGCTTTGAAGGCGGAGATTACGTCGATTAAAAATGAAAGTTTTCTCTTGCATTTTTAGATAAATAGTGTATAATAGATGGGTATGTGTAAAGCATACTTGTGGGAGGTAAAAATCTTACATTACCGCCAAAACCACAAAGGAGGATTTAAAAATGGCTAAAAAAGTCGAAAAACTTGTAAAATTGCAAATCCCTGCTGGTAAAGCTACACCAGCTCCACCGGTCGGACCTGCTCTTGGTCAAGCTGGTATCAACATCATGGGATTCACAAAAGAGTTCAACGCTCGTACAGCTGACCAAGCTGGTATGATCATTCCAGTTGTTATCTCAGTATACGAAGACAAATCATTTACTTTCGTTACAAAAACACCACCAGCTGCTGTTCTTTTGAAAAAAGCTGCAGGTGTTGAAAAAGGATCAGGTACACCTAACAAAACTAAAGTTGCTACAGTTACTCGTGCACAAGTACAAGAAATTGCAGAAACTAAGATGCCAGATTTGAACGCAGCAAACATTGAGTCTGCAATGCGTATGATCGAAGGTACTGCTCGTTCTATGGGATTCACTGTTGTTGACTAATCAATAACACAGTAGAAAATCTCACAGCAGTCTATTAGTTGCTTTTCATACTAGGCAAGTGACTGATGCTTGTACTTGGGTACAGCAAAGGAACTTAACGAAGTAGGAAAAGGAAAATAATAGACTGAAAACCCGCAAGACTTCATCATTTCGAGGAGTGACGTGGGAGATGAAAATCGATTGAACCACTTACAAGGAGAATAGAAAATGGCTAAAAAAAGCAAACAACTTCGTGCTGCTCTTGAGAAAATCGACAGCACAAAAGCATACAGTGTAGAAGAAGCTGTAGCACTTGCAAAAGAAACTAACTTTGCAAAATTTGACGCAACTGTAGAAGTTGCTTACAACTTGAACATCGACGTTAAAAAAGCTGACCAACAAATCCGTGGCGCAATGGTATTGCCAAACGGTACTGGTAAAACTTCACGCGTTCTTGTTTTCGCACGTGGTGCAAAAGCTGAAGAAGCAAAAGCTGCTGGTGCAGACTTTGTTGGTGAAGATGACCTTGTTGCGAAAATCAACGACGGTTGGTTGGACTTCGACGTAGTTATTGCTACACCTGACATGATGGCTCTTGTTGGACGTCTTGGACGTGTCCTTGGACCACGTAACTTGATGCCAAACCCTAAAACTGGTACAGTAACAATGGATGTTGCTAAAGCAGTTGAAGAGTCTAAAGGTGGTAAGATCACTTACCGTGCTGACCGTGCAGGTAACGTTCAAGCAATCATCGGTAAAGTATCATTTGAAGCTGAAAAATTGGTTGAAAACTTTAAAGCTTTCAACGAAACAATCCAAAAAGCAAAACCAGCTACAGCTAAAGGAACTTACGTAACAAACTTGACAATCACAACTACTCAAGGTGTTGGTATCAAGGTTGACGTGAACTCACTTTAATCAACTAGAATCTCTGGCTTCGGTCAGAGTTTTTTTATTCAAATCTATTAACAAAGGATTAGAGGAAATAAAATTGTTGAGAGAAGCTGTACAGGAGGATTTATTTGAGTTATTAAATCTCTACATGTCCTTACATGAGAAATAGATTCCAGAAGATAGTCTTCATTTGCAGCAAGTATGGAATGAGATGATTTCTGACCAGCGCCATCATGTTATCGTGAAGGAGGTGGAAGGAAGAATAGTCTCATCCTGTATTTGTGTCATTATTCCCAATTTAACAAGAGGTGTGAGACCCTATGCTTTGATCGAAAATGTGGTGACTAGAGAAGAAGATAGAGGGAAGGGCTATGCAAGCGCATGTCTTCAATATGCTAAAAAGATAGCTAAAGAGGAAAATTGTTATAAAATGATGCTCCTGACAGGTTCTAAAAATGCAAGTACTCAGAATTTTTATAAAGGAGCTGGTTATAATAGTGAAGATAAAACAGCCTATATTCAATGGTTGGATTAAAGCTTGAATCTCAAATAGTCAGGATGAAATCATGGAGTGGCAAATAAAAATCTTCTATTTCTTCTTTCACAGAAAATGTGGTATAATAGAGAGTAAAAACTTTGAAAGAAAGAAAAAGATGAATTTAAAAGATTATATCGCAACGATTGAAAATTATCCTAAGGAAGGCATCACCTTCCGTGATATCAGCCCTTTGATGGCAGATGGAAATGCTTATAGCTATGCTGTTCGTGAAATTGTTCAGTATGCAACGGACAAAAAAATTGACATGATCGTGGGCCCAGAGGCTCGTGGATTTATTGTAGGCTGTCCAGTTGCTTTCGAGTTGGGAATTGGCTTTGCACCTGTTCGTAAACCAGGGAAATTGCCACGTGAAGTCATTTCTGCTGACTATGAGAAAGAATATGGTATTGATACCTTGACTATGCATGCTGATGCCATCAAGCCAGGCCAACGCGTTCTCATCGTAGATGATCTCTTGGCAACAGGTGGAACTGTCAAGGCAACGATTGAGATGATTGAAAGACTTGGTGGAGTTGTAGCCGGTTGTGCTTTCTTGATTGAGTTGGATGAGCTTAAAGGCCGTGAAAAAATCGGAGATTACGATTACAAGGTACTTATGCATTATTAATGAAAAACAGTCCTTGGGGCTGTTTTCTCTTCATCTGCTATATAAACAAACTATAGCTAGTTAGAGAAAAACTATAATTGAAAACTATACCTTCATACAGTATAATAAAGGGAAGAAGTATTTGGAGGTTTTTACTTTCAAACAGACAACATCATTCCCGAAATAGAGAACTGTTAGGAGGGTATTATGCCGATTCGAATTGATAAAAAATTACCAGCTGTTGAGATTTTAAGGACAGAAAATATCTTTGTCATGGACGACCAACGAGCTGCTCACCAAGATATTCGACCTTTGAAGATTTTGATTCTAAATCTGATGCCTCAAAAAATTGTGACAGAAACACAACTCTTGCGGCATTTGGCTAATACCCCTTTGCAATTAGATATTGATTTCTTATATATGGAAACACATCGTTCCAAGACAACTCGTGCCGAACATATGGAAACCTTCTATAAGACCTTTCCAGAGGTCAAGGATGACTTTTTTGATGGAATGATTATCACAGGAGCACCAGTGGAGCATTTGCCTTTTGATGAGGTGGATTACTGGGAAGAATTCAAACAGGTCATTGAATGGTCCAAGACACATGTTTTTTCTACCCTGCATATCTGTTGGGGTGCCCAAGCAGCTCTTTATGCTCGCTATGGGGTTGAAAAGCATCAGATGGCTCAGAAATTGTCAGGCATTTACCCGCAGGACACCTTGAAAGAGGGCCATCTTCTCTTTCGTGGTTTTGATGATAGCTATGTAGCTCCCCATTCTCGTCATACAGAAATCTATAAGGAGGAAATTTTAGGAAAAACCAATCTGGAAATCCTCTCTGAGGGAGAACAAGTCGGCGTTTCTATTTTAGCCAGTCGGGATCTTCGTGAGATTTATAGTTTTGGTCATTTAGAATATGACCGTGATACTCTAGCAAAAGAGTATTTTCGTGATTGTGAGGCAGGACTTAATCCTCACATTCCAGAAAATTACTTCAAAAATGATGATGTGAATGAGAAACCCTGTCTCTGTTGGTCTTCATCAGCTGCCCTCTTTTTCAGTAATTGGGTTAACTATGCTGTTTATCAGGAAACCCCCTTTGACTGGAAAAAGGTAGAGGATGACGCAGCTTCATTTGGATATTTATAAGAGGAATTATGACATATTTTGACGCTTTTAAATCAGGGAACTTGGTTTTGCCAAGTGCCCTGCTCTTGCATTTTAAGGAACTCTTTCCTTCTAGTGATGATTTTCTCGTCTGGCAATTTTTTTATCTGCAAAATACATCTGCTTTGGATGAGCTATCGCCAAGCCAAATTGCAGAAACTATTGGAAAAGAACTTGCAGATGTCAACCAATCCATTTCAAACTTGACTGAAAATGGGCTACTACAATATCGAACGATTGAACTAAATGGGGAAATTGAGCTTATTTTTGATGCTAGTTTGGCCTTTGAACGCTTGGATAACTTGTTGGACAGCCAGACTCCAGCTGCAACTACCCCAAATCCACAAAATCAATTGAAGGATCTGGTTGAAACTTTTCAGCAGGAATTGGGACGCTTGCTAACACCGTTTGAAATCGAGGATCTTTCCAAGACTGTCAAAGAAGACGGAGTTAAGGCGGATTTGATCAAGGAGGCTCTCCGAGAGGCCGTCCTCAATGGCAAGCCAAACTGGAAATATATTCAGGCAATCTTACGAAACTGGCGCCATGAAGGTATTCAATCTGTGGCTCAGGTAGAGGCCAAACGAGCAGAGCGAGAAGCGAACAATCCTAAACAAGTTCAAGCTTCGGCTGATTTCCTTGATGCCATGAATTTGTGGCAAGAGTAGCCATTTGAAAAATCTTGTAAATTAGAGTAAGATTTGCAAGCTCCTTATAAATATGATAAAATAATAGAAAATAAAATGAAAAAAGAGGTATGTGAAATGTCACGTAAACCATTTATCGCTGGTAACTGGAAAATGAACAAAAATCCAGAAGAAGCAAAAGCATTCGTTGAAGCCGTTGCCTCAAAACTTCCTTCATCAGACCTTGTTGAAGCAGGTATCGCAGCTCCTGCAGTTGATTTGACAGCTGTTCTTGCTGCTGCTAAAGGTTCAAACCTTAAAGTTGCTGCTCAAAACTGCTACTTTGAAAATGCAGGTGCTTTCACTGGTGAAACTAGCCCACAAGTTTTGAAAGAAATCGGTACAGACTACGTTGTTATCGGTCACTCAGAACGTCGTGACTACTTCCATGAAACTGACGAAGATATCAACAAAAAAGCAAAAGCAATCTTTGCAAACGGTATGCTTCCAATCATCTGTTGTGGTGAGTCACTTGAAACTTACGAAGCTGGTAAAGCGGCTGAATTCGTAGGTGCTCAAGTATCTGCTGCATTGGCTGGATTGACAGCTGAACAAGTTGCTGCATCAGTTATCGCTTATGAGCCAATCTGGGCTATCGGTACTGGTAAATCAGCTTCACAAGACGATGCACAAAAAATGTGTAAAGTTGTTCGTGACGTTGTAGCTGCTGACTTTGGTCAAGAAGTTGCGGACAAAGTTCGTGTTCAATACGGTGGTTCAGTTAAACCTGAAAACGTTGCTTCATACATGGCTTGCCCAGACGTTGACGGTGCCCTTGTTGGTGGTGCGTCACTTGAAGCAGAAAGCTTCTTGGCTTTGCTTGACTTTGTAAAATAATCTAGGTTTTTCCAGACAGACAGTCAAAAGTACTAGGTGACTTTGACTGCCTGTCTTGTTTTTACTTGGAGTACTCTTGTGAAAGAGGAATTTTTTCTAGTTTAGTAAAGTTCCTTAGGGAAAGAAAGGCGTGCGGATGCGCGCTCTTTTCTGTATTAAAAAGTTATGAAAGGAGGAGTTATGCTCTATATTTGGTCTTATTTGAAAAAATATCCCAAGTGGTTATTCCTGGATTTCTTTGGCGCGGTTTTCTTTGTTATCGTCAATCTTGGACTGCCAACTGTTCTGGCTCGGATGATTGATGAAGGTGTGAATAAAGGAAATGAACATCAATTGTATGTTTGGGCCACTATCATGCTGGTGATTATCCTATGTGGAACCTTGGGGCGTATAGTCTTGTCCTACGCAGCTAGTAAGCTGACGACCAATATGGTCAAGGATATGAGGGATGATCTCTATGCCAAATTACAAGAGTATTCTCATCATGAATATGAAAAGATAGGAGTATCTTCACTGGTTACTCGTATTACCAGTGATGCCTTTGTTCTCATGCAATTTGCAGAACAGACCTTAAAACTGGGTGTCATCACTCCCATGATGATGTTGTCTAGTATTTTAATGATCTTTTTGACCAGCCCGTCATTGGCTTGGATAGTAGCTTTTGCAGTACCTTTCTTGGCTGTGGTGGTTATTTATGTGGCTGTCAAGACTCGCCCTTTGTCAGAGAAACAGCAGGCTACCTTAGATAAGATCAATCAATACGTTAGAGAAAATCTGATGGGGCTCCGTGTCATTCGTGCTTTTGCTCGTGAAGAGTTTCAAGAGGAACGCTTTGCAGGACAAAATGCGGTCTATGCAGATAATTCTAATCGTCTGTTTAAACTAACTGGTCTGACAGAACCCTTGTTTGTTCAGATTATCATTGCCATGATTGTGGCTATTGTCTGGTTCGCTCTGGACCCTATCAAACAAGGAAGCTTGCAAATTGGGGATCTGGTGGCCTTTATCGAATATAGTTTCCACGCCCTCTTGTCCTTCCTTTTCCTATCCAATCTCTTCACCATGTATCCTCGTACAGCCGTTTCGAGTGAACGGTTGAAAGAAGTCATGGACATGCCGATTTCCATTGATCCCAATGAAGGAGGTGTTAGAGAGACAGCAACCCATGGCTATTTGAAATTTGAAAATGTCACCTTTGCCTATCCTGGTGAGACGGAGAATCCTGTTTTGCACAACATTTCGTTCTGCGCCAAACCAGGTGAAACCATTGCTTTTATCGGATCGACCGGATCGGGCAAGTCCTCTCTTGTGCAATTGATTCCTCGTTTTTACGATGTCACGCTTGGGAAAATCAAGGTTGATGGTGTCGATGTGAGGGATTACCGCCTCAAGTCTCTTCGTCAAAAGATTGGTTTTATCCCGCAGAAGGCCTTGCTCTTTACAGGAACTATCGCTGAAAATATCCGCTATGGGAAGGAAGATGCTAGTCACAAAGACCTACATCAGGCAGCGGATGTGGCGCAAGCCAAAGATTTTATCGAAAGCCGAGAAGAAGGCTTTGCGACCCATCTAGCTGAAGGTGGAAGCAACCTTTCTGGAGGACAGAAACAACGTCTATCAATTGCCCGAGCGGTTATAAAGAATCCTGATATCTATATTTTTGATGATTCCTTCTCAGCCTTGGATTATCGTACGGATGCCATTTTGCGCCGTCGTCTCAAGGAAGTAACGCAGCATGCTACAGTTTTAATTGTTGCTCAACGTGTCGGAACCATCATGGATGCGAACCAGATCATCGTTCTTGATAAAGGGGAAATCGTGGGTCGCGGTCGACATGAGGAATTGATGGAAACCAATGACATCTATCGTGAAATTGCTGAGTCGCAGTTGAAAAATGCATCGCTAACAGAAGAATAGGAGGAAATATGAAAACACAATCTAGTTTGGCTCGTTTGTGGAGCTATTTGAAAGCCTACCGTTTTTCTGTCTTCTTTGCAGTCTTTCTAAAAATTTTGAGTGTGGTCATGAGTGTCTTGGAGCCTTTTGTCTTGGGGCTAGCCATTACGGAGTTGACAAAAAATCTCTTAGATATGGCTAATGGTCTTGCAGGTGCTCGTATCAATACTGGCTACATCGGAACTGTTTTAATCATTTACCTTTTTAGAGGTCTATTGTATGAACTTGGGTCTTATTATTCCAACTATTTCATGACCAATGCAGTCCAGTCCATGACTCAGGATCTGCGAAATGAAATGACCGAGAAAATCAATCGTATCCCAGTATCTTTCTTTGACAAACACCAATTTGGTGATTTGTTGGGGCGCTTTACCAGTGACGTTGAGACAGTGTCTAATGCTCTTCAACAGTCTTTTCTCCAAATTGTCAATGCCGTTTTGACGATTGTTCTCGTGATGGGAATGGTTTTATACTTGAACTTTCAACTGGCTATAGTGGTGATTCTATCCATTCCAGTGACCTATTTTGGTGCCAGAAGCATCCTGAAACGTTCTCAGCCTTATTTTAAAGAACAGGCAGCTATTTTAGGACGGATGAATGGCTATGTGCAGGAAAATCTCACAGGTTTTAATGTTTTGAAACTCTATGGTCGTGAGGAAACTTCTCATAAAGAGTTTTCTGAGATTACGGACGACCTCCAACGTGTTGGCTTTAAAGCCAGCTTTATCTCTGGGCTTATGATGCCAGCCCTTCATGTCGTATCAGACTTGACCTATCTGATCGTTGCAGTTCTTGGTGGTTTGCAGGTTATTGCGGGCCGTTTGACAGTGGGGAATATGCAGGCCTTTGTTCAGTATGTTTGGCAGGTTAGCCAGCCTATCCAAAACATTACACAACTTGCGGGTCAAATGCAAAGTGCCAAGTCTTCGTTAGACCGCATCTTTGACATCTTGGATGAGACTGAGGAAGTCAAGGGAGAAGAACTCGAAATCCTTGAACCTTTAACGGGTCAGGTAACCTTCAAGCAGGTTGATTTCCAGTATGTCGAAAACAAACCATTGATTCGAGACTTTAATCTAGAAGTTCAACCAGGAGAGATGGTAGCGATCGTTGGTCCAACTGGTGCAGGTAAGACAACCTTAATCAATCTGCTCATGCGTTTTTACGATGTCACAGCAGGTGCAATCTTGGTTGACGGGCAAGATATTCGTCAGTTGTCACGACAAGACTACCGCCGTCAGTTTGGGATGGTCTTGCAGGATGCTTGGCTCTACGAAGGTACTATCAAAGAAAACCTACGTTTTGGAAATCTTGACGCCAGTGACGAAGAAATAATAGAAGCTGCCAAAGCGGCAAATGTAGACCACTTTATCCGAACGCTTCCTGGTGGTTACAACATGGAGATGAACCAAGAGTCGAGCAATATTTCCCTCGGGCAAAAACAACTTTTGACCATCGCGCGTGCTCTCCTAGCCAATCCTAAAATTCTCATTCTGGATGAAGCGACTTCCTCAGTTGATACCCGTTTGGAACTCTTGATTCAAAAAGCTATGAAACGGTTGATGAAGGGAAGAACCAGCTTTGTCATCGCTCACCGTCTCTCTACCATTCAAGAAGCGGATAAGATTCTCGTTCTTAAGGATGGACAGATTATTGAGCAGGGAAATCATGAAAGCTTGCTCCAAGAAAAAGGCTTTTATTATGATCTGTACCAAAGCCAATTTTCGAACAAATCTGATCAAGTCAGCTAATAAACTAAAGATAGATTTTTCTTAAATTATCAGTCTATTAAAACTTTTCTCAGATAGTACACTTTCCTTGCTATCGTTTTCTGGTAGTAGTATACTTATATTGTAACCACTAAGAAGATGGTTACAAAAAAATGAAAGAGGTAAGAAATATGGTTGAATTGAAAAAAGAAGCAGTAAAAGACGTAACAACATTATCTAAAACAGCGCCTGTAGCATTGGCAAAAACAAAGGAAGTATTGAACCAAGCAGTAGCAGACTTGTATGTGGCTCACATTGCCCTTCACCAAGTTCACTGGTATATGCGTGGCCGTGGCTTCCTCGTTTGGCATCCAAAAATGGATGAATACATGGACAGTCTTGATGGCTATCTTGACGAAATTAGCGAACGCTTGATTACTCTTGGTGGCAAACCTTACTCAACTTTGACAGAATTCCTTCAACACAGTGAAATCGAAGAAGAAGAAGGAGAATTCCGTAACGTCGAAGAAAGCTTGGAACGTGTTCTAGCGATTTACCGCTACCTGATCACTCTTTTCCAAAAGGCTTTGGATGTGACTGACGAAGAAGGTGACGATGTTACAAACGATATCTTTGTTGGGGCTAAGGCTGAACTTGAGAAAACAGTTTGGATGCTTGCGGCAGAACTTGGACAAGCTCCTGGTTTGTAAGATATAGTTGCTACCCCTTTTATCATTAGGTGCTTGATAAGTGCCCATGACCAATATCTTTTAAAAGTCATGTAACTGTAAAAAGTTGCATGATTTTTTTGTTTACTGGACTTAGGACACATTGTCAAAAGTAGGATTTTACGGTATAATAGTTGCTGTTCAATAATATATGAATTTCAAAGAATAATTGACAGTTTAAGGAGGATTTATGAACAACTTACCAAATTGCCCAAAATGTAATTCAGAATATGTCTACGAAGACGGAAGTCTTTTGGTCTGCCCAGAGTGTGCCTATGAATGGAACCCTGCTGAAGTTGCAGAAGTAGAAGAAGGTCTTGTTGCTATCGATGCCAATGGAAATAAATTGGCTGATGGTGATACTGTAACCCTCATCAAGGACTTGAAAGTAAAAGGTGCGCCAAAGGATTTGAAACAAGGAACTCGTGTTAAAAATATCCGTATCGTAGAAGGTGACCACAACATCGACTGTAAGATTGATGGTTTTGGAGCTATGAAACTCAAGTCAGAGTTTGTTAAGAAAATCTAGCCATGAAACTGAATTACAAATTTATCTTTTATAGTCGTGTGCTCTTGTTCTTAGCGGCATTTACAGGAGTTTATTTAGAGATTACCAAGCACGGTGGCTTTGGAATGCTCCTTTACTACACAGTATTGTCCAATCTTTTGGTAACGATTTTCACTGGCTATCTACTCCGTGTGATGAGTCGTTCAGCTGAAAATTGGCAAAGTCCAACCCTACTTCGTCTCAAGGGTGGCGTTACCATGAGTATCATGATTACTTGTGTAATTTATCACTTTATGCTTGCTCCGATTGCGACAGACTTTTACCGTGTGGAGAATTTCCTTTGTCACTATATCGTTCCACTCTGGTTTTTAGTCGATACCATCTTCTTTGATAAACAGGGTCAATACAAGATCTGGGATCCAATCTTGTGGACCATCTTGCCCTTGGTTTATATGATTTTTGCCTTGTTTAACGGTCTGGTTTTAAAACTCAATATTCCAAATTCCAAGGACAATCCCTTCCCTTATTTCTTCTTAAATGTGGCTAAGGGTTGGGACGTGGTCATAAAATGGTGTTTGATCATTTTTGCGGCGTATATGGTTGCAGGCTTTATCTTCTATCTGATCAAGCAAATCAAGCGAAAATAGTCTTCCTATAAGGGAAATTAGGACGGAGTCTCTAGTTCAATCGGGCTCCTTCTTTTCTTGTCATCTTCCTTTTAAAAGGATCAACAGTGAGAAATATACAGAAAGAAAATCCATGAAACAATTTTTAGAACGGGCTAGTATTTTGGCCCTCTCCCTCGTTTTGATTACCTCCTTTTCCATCTCGAGTGCTTTACCAGCCATGTTTGACTACTATCAAGGCTACCCCAAAGAACAAATCGAGCTCCTGGTCAGTCTCCCTTCTTTTGGAATTATGATTATGCTAGTCTTAAATGGGGTGCTAGAGCGTTTGTTTCCTGAACGTCTTCAGATTAGTCTGGGCCTTCTCATCCTTTCTATCGGTGGAACAGCCCCTTTCTGGTATCAGGAGTACAACTTTGTCTTTGCTATGCGGATTTTATTTGGCTTGGGTGTTGGGATGATCAATGCCAAGGCCATTTCCATCATCAGCGAACGCTATCATGGAAAGACACGGATCCAGATGTTGGGTCTTCGCGGATCAGCAGAAGTTGTCGGGGCGTCGATTTTGACTCTAGTGGTAGGTCAACTCTTATCCTTGGGATGGACAGTGACCTTCTTGGCCTACAGTGCGGGATTTTTAGTATTGATTCTTTATCTGTTCTTTGTCCCTTATGGCAAAGAAAAGAAAGAAACAAAGAAAAAAGAGGCCGAAACGACTCGTTTGACAGGACAGATGAAAGGCTTGATTTTTCTATTGGCTGTCGAAGCAGCAGTTGTTGTCTGCACCAACACAGCTATCACCATTCGTATTCCTAGTCTGATGGTGGAAAGAGGTCTAGGGGATGCCCAGTTATCGAGTTTGGTTTTAAGTATCATGCAGTTGATTGGTATCTTGGCAGGTGTGAGTTTTTCTTTCTTTATATCTCTGTTTAAAGAAAGGTTGCTCCTTTGGTCAGGTATCACCTTTGGATTGGGACAGATTGTGATAGCTTTGTCTCCGTCATTGGGTGTGATGGTAGTTGGAAGTATTGTGGCAGGTTTTGCCTACAGCGTAGCCTTGACCACTGTCTTTCAGCTTCTTTCTGAAAGAATTCCAGCTAACCTCCTTAATCAGGCGACATCTTTCGCAGTGCTAGGATGTAGCTTTGGAGCCTTTACGACACCTTTCATTCTTGGGGCGATTGGCTTGGTGACTCAAAACGGTATGTTGATCTTCACCATTCTAGGATGCTGGTTAATAGTGACTTCCGTATTTGTCATGGTTTCTCTTCGAAAGAAAGCTTAGGATTGATTTCCTAGCTTTTTCTTTATTATTTCTGTACCCAGACAATTATTGTTTTTTAAACTTGTTTGCAGTCTTATTTCTTGATAAAATAAGACTTATGACAAGATATAAAGCAATCATTTCTTATGACGGTTACGCTTTTGCTGGTTTTCAGCGTCAGCCCCATGCGCGGAGCGTTCAGGAGGAAATCGAAAAAACCTTAACGAGACTCAATAAAGGACAAGCGATTACTGTTCACGGTGCTGGTAGGACGGATAGTGGAGTTCATGCCCTGGGGCAGGTCATTCATTTTGATCTTCCTCATCAGATGGATGAGGAGAAGCTTCGTTTTGCCTTGGATACCCAGTCTCCTGAAGATATCGATGTGATTTTTATTGAGATTGTGGCGGATGATTTTCATTGCCGTTATGCCAAGCACAGCAAGACCTATGAGTTTATCGTGGATAGGGGGCGTCCCAAAAATCCTATGCGTCGTCACTATACCACTCATTTTCCCTATCCACTCGATGTGGAACGCATGCAGATGGCAATCAAAAAGCTAGAGGGAACCCACGATTTCACCGGTTTTACGGCCTCTGGTACCAGTGTAGAGGACAAGGTTCGCACCATCACAGAAGCGAGTTTAACAGTCGATGAGACAGGGCAGTTTTTGACCTTTACCTTTTCTGGAAATGGTTTCTTGTATAAGCAGATTCGTAATATGGTGGGGACGCTGCTCAAAATTGGAAATAACCGAATGCCAGTTGAGCAGATTGACCTGATCTTGGAGAAGAAGGATAGGCAACTTGCTGGTCCAACAGCAGCACCAAATGGCTTGTATTTAAAGGAGATTCGTTATGAAGAATAATCGTATTTTAGCACTTTCTGGAAATGATATTTTTAGTGGTGGCGGTTTGTCAGCTGATTTGGCTACCTATACTTTAAATGGTTTGCATGGCTTTGTAGCAGTGACTTGTTTGACAGCCTTGACCGAAAAAGGCTTTGAAGTTTTCCCTACGGATGATACTATTTTCCAACATGAGTTGGATAGTTTGCGTGACGTGGATTTTGCGGGAATCAAGATTGGTCTTCTCCCTACTGTCAGTGTGGCTGAGAAAGCCTTGGATTTTATCAAACAACGCCCAGGAGTACCTGTGGTGTTAGACCCTGTCTTGGTCTGCAAGGAAACGCACGACGTGGCAGTCAGTGAACTCTGCCAAGAATTGATCCGCTTTTTTCCTCATGTCAGTGTGATTACGCCAAATCTTCCAGAGGCAGAATTGTTAGCCGGTCAAGAGATTAAAACCTTGGAAGATATGAAAACTGCAGCGCAGAAATTGCATGAATTAGGAGCGCCAGCAGTCATTATCAAGGGGGGCAATCGCCTTAGTCAGGACAAAGCTGTGGATGTCTTTTATGATGGACAAGCTTTCACTATCCTAGAAAATCCCGTCATCCAAGGCCAAAATGCTGGTGCAGGTTGTACCTTTGCATCAAGCATTGCCAGTCACTTGGTTAAAGGGGATGAACTTTTACCAGCGGTAGAGAGCTCTAAGGCTTTCGTTTACCGTGCCATTGCACAAGCAGATCAATATGGAGTAAGACAATATGAAGCAAACAAAAACAACTAAAATCGCCCTTGTATCTCTATTAACCGCCCTTTCTGTGGTTCTAGGTTATTTCTTAAAAATTCCAACGCCAACAGGCATTCTAACACTCTTAGATGCGGGTGTCTTCTTTGCAGCCTTTTATTTTGGCAGTAAAGAGGGGGCTGTCGTTGGAGGACTAGCAGGTTTCTTGATTGACCTCTTATCAGGCTATCCACAGTGGATGTTCTTTAGCTTGGTAAACCATGGCTTGCAGGGATTTTTCGCAGGATTTAAAGGAAAAACTCAGTGGCTAGGCCTTATCTTAGCAACGATTGTTATGGTGGGGGGCTACGCCTTGGGTTCAACTTTGATGAATGGCTGGGCAGCAGCCCTACCAGAAATCCTACCAAACTTCCTGCAAAATACCTTGGGTATGGTTGTGGGGTTTGTGCTTAGTCAGAGTATTAAGAAAATTAAGTAAAGCGGCTGGAGAAAAGTTCTAAAAATCAGAAAAACGCATAATATCAAGTGTTGAAAAACCTTGATATTATGCGTTTTATTGTGGGAAGATTTTCGAAGAATATTAATCAAAATAAAGCAAGTCTTTGCTGGTGCTTGTAAAGAGGTCAAAGCCATCCTTGGTAACAACACCACAGTCTTCGATACGAACGCCGACTTTACCAGGGATATAGATACCTGGTTCAACAGAGAAGCACATGCCTTCTTCGATGACCATGTCGTTTCCTTCCATGATAGATGGGAATTCGTGGACATCCATACCGATACCGTGACCGAGACGGTGGTTGAAGTACTCACCGTAACCAGCTTTTTCGATGACTTCACGGGCAGCGCGGTCTACTTCATGAGCAGTCACACCAGGTTTGATAAAGTCAAGGGCAGCTTGTTGGGCTTCAAGGGTCAAGTTGTAAATATCTTTCTTGAATTGGTCTGGTTTTCCGACAGCGACTGTACGAGTCATATCTGATGCGTAGCCATTGACCATAACACCCAGGTCAAAGAGGAGAAGGGCATCTTTTTCGACCTTGTTTGCACCAGGAATTCCGTGTGGATTTGCAGCATTGTCACCAGTCAAGACCATGGTATCAAAACTCATTTCATAGCCTTCACGTTTTAAGGAGAAGTCGATTTGGGCGATGATATCTGTCTCTGTTTTATCAAGAGAGATATTATCAAAACCAACTTTTACAGCTTTATCAGCATAGAGACCTGCAACCATCATTTTTTGGACTTCATCAGCTGATTTGATGAGGCGCATGCGTTGGATACGAGGAGTGAGGTTTTCAAACTCAGCAGTTTCAAAGACCGTTTTCAAACCATGATACTTGGTTAAGATGAGGTTGTCAAACTCAACAGCGACACGTTTGAAGTCGTGCTGAGGCAAAGCGTTTTTGATTTTTTGCCAAGGATTTTCAGAATCCACATAGCCCACAACTGGGAAGGAAACGGTGCTACTTGCACGTTCTACTTCAAGGGCTGGAACAAAGAGGAGAGGCTCCTGATCCGCTAGGACAAAAAGGAACATTTGGCGTTCATGAGGCTCACTGTAAAAGCCAGTGAGGTAATTGATAGTGACGGGGTCAGATACGACAGCGACGTCTAGTTTTTCTGATTCAAGATATGTTACGATTTGTTGTAATTTAGACATATGCTACCTTCTTTCTACCCCTCTATTTTGGCAAAAAATGAGAGAAAATGCAAGGGAGAAGGGTAAAAGAGCAAGCAAAAAAGAACTCCGACAAGATAGCGGAGTTCTTTGATATGATTTTCCTTGGTTTAAGAAAAGTCAGCCTTGCTTTTCACATCACTATATTCTTCAGCGATTTCTTGGCTGAGAATATCCTCATAGGCAGGGAGTTGGATATCCTGACCGTATTTCTTCTTGAGCGCAGTAGTGACCAGGCGATAAGCTAGATTGGCATTACGAGAGAGGATAGGTCCGTGGAAGTAGGAACCAAAGACATTCTTATAGTGAACCCCTTCGCCGACCTTTTCTTCGTTGTTTCCATTTCCGTAAATAACTTGGCCGAGTGGCTTTTGATCATCCGAGAGGAAGGTGCGCCCTTGGTGATTTTCAAATCCATAGTAGGTTTCATCGAAATCTTCATTGTGAATCTTGATGTCACCGATAAAGCGATTATTGGTCTGGTTGAGGGTATAGTGGCCCATGACCCCTAGACCTTCGATGCGCTTGCCTGAAGCTTCAACATAATATTGACCCAATAGTTGGAAACCACCACAGATAGCTAGAACAACACCATCGTTTTGGATGTAGTTGTCAATGCTCTCTTTTTTAGCAGGAAGATCGCCAGCGATAATACTTTGTTCAAAGTCTTGACCCCCACCGAAAAAGGCGATATCGTAGTGGTTTTCATCAAAGTCATCATGGAGAGAAACGATGTCAACTGTTACATGTGCCCCAAGTTTTTCAGCCACATACTTGAGCATAAGGATGTTTCCATTGTCCCCGTAGGTATTCATGAGGTTTCCATAGAGGTGGGCGATATTGAGCTGATAAGGGTAGTTGCCAGCTTTTGAGGAAAGTGAAGTATAAACCATTAGTTCATCTCCTTTCTAACAATCTGACGACTAGCCAGCAGTTCGCGGAATTCCAGCATAGCAGTATAAGTAGCCAGGATATAGGCATGCTTGCAATTTTGGTTCTCAATGGTTTTGAGAACTTGCTCCAGATTGCTTGTTTCAGTGATTTTATCAGCTGGGTATCCTGTCACCCGTAGACGACGCGCGATTTCAGAATGACGAACACCGCCTGCGTTGATTTCAGGAATGTCCATGTCAGTGATTTGTTCAAAGTCCGCATCCCAGATCCAGCTGGTATCTATTCCATCTGCATAGTTGGCGTTGAGAAGGACAGAAAGGCTAAATGGATAAGGCGCTAGTTTAATCATCTCGATAGCCTGAGTTGCACCAACAGGATTCTTGATGAGGACAAGGGTACATTCCTTATCACCGATATGGAAGGTTTCCTGACGACCAAAGACAGCACGGCTCTTATCAAATCCTTGCTTGATCCGTTGCGAATCTGCGCCGAGGAATCGAGCAATGGCAACCGCAGCTAGGGCATTGTAGATGTTGTAGAGTCCACCGATTTGAATACCGTATTCTTGTCCGTCAATGACAAAGCGGGAGCGATTGTTGGTCAACTCAACCAGTTTTGTCAATCGATAGTCGAGATTAGGACGTTTACATCCGCAATTTTCACAGATATAGGCACCCAAGTTGGCATAGGTATTGAGCTCGTATTTGAGGATGCCTTGGCAGTCAGGACAGAGGATTCCTTCGGTATTGTAGTGAGCCAGTTTGGCAGGTCCTTTTTCCAAGTCAAAACCAAAATACTGTACAGGATTTGGAATAGCTGGCTTGTAGAATAGGGGGCTATCACCATTAAGGAGAACAGTGGCTGTAGGCACCTTACGGATGGCATCCAAAATCATGTTATAAGTTGTGTAAATCTCACCATAGCGGTCCATCTGGTCACGGAAAATGTTAGTGATGACAAAAAGGCTAGGATGGATGTAGTCACAGATACGAGATAGACTGGCCTCATCGATTTCGAGGACGGCAATATTTTTCCCAGTTTTAGAAGATTTGGCTGTTAAGAAGGTTGTCGCAATTCCTGTAATCATGTTGGCACCGCTTGGGTTGGTCAGAACTTGACCATAAACCTCTTTTAAAATGCCGACAGTGAGGGCAGTTGTCAAGGTTTTTCCGTTGGTTCCAGTGATCACGACAATCTCGTAGTTCTTCGCTAGATTTTGTAAAATATCTTTATCAAATTGAAGGGCGACTTTTCCTGGGAGCGTACTTCCACGGCCAAGACGGCTCAAGATGAAGTGGGAAGAACGCCCAGCAAGAAGGCCCAAAGTAGTTTTTAATTTCATGTTTCTATTATATCATACTACACCCAGCAGTCCAATAACTAAAGTAACTTCTAAGATCAACTAAAAAAGTAACCTTAGAGGTGCTTTTTAGGTTCTGATTAAACCAATCAAATACAATATCTTTGAATTTGATAACTTTGGCAACTTTAAGAAATAAATCTTTCTCACTCTGAACATAAGAAAGGAGAGGACATCGATTATCCTCTACAGGTTTTAAAATTTCATTAATCTACTATAGCTGACAAAGATACCTATAGCTGATAAAGATACCTAGCTTTTGGAATTTAGATTATTTTTTGGAAAGTCTCTTTTATAATAAATTACGAATTTTTTCTTTTATAAATGCGTTAAGAGGATAGTGTTTATCAAGATATTCTAGGAGTGCCTGAGCAGATTCAGAAATTCGTTCGTAACCTTGCAAAAAGTAGGGTAATTGTTTGGCTTCATTTGGATAACCTTTTTCAAATCGTCTGTTGCTGTTAAAAATATCTATAAAATTAGATTTAGAAGTTTTTTCCAAATTGATTAGTTCAGTCCAGAGCTTGACAGATCTGTTTTGGATGAAATCATAAGCAGCCAATTTTTCGCCTCGTTGATAGCGACTTAGTCCTATATATAGGTTGCATAAAATTTCTCCCAACAGCCATTCACGGTCTCTATTTTCTTTTGATGGCAATCTTTGTGGCTGGCAGATTGTTCCATCAAAACCGACCTCCTTCCAGATAATCTTGCCTTCAGCGAAGGGAATGTTTACTAGTTCATGAGCTTCAAAGATAGCAAATTCACAAAAGACATCATCTTCAAATAGAACTTTATGTCCGTCCACTGTATTTTGGTAGTGAAATGCAATTGGTTCTAGATTACTTAACCAAGTTAGATCCTGGATATAGGCCTGCTTGTAGCCATCTTTTACAATAACAAAGAAATCTAAATCGGAGTACTGATCCAATCGTTCTCTTTCTGCTCCGCAAGAACCAAGTGCCAGCAAAGCTAGTGCTTGTTTAGAATCTTTTAGAGACTGACTAATATCATCTAGTCTTTGTAATAGTAATTCTGTTTTATTCATATCGTTACCTCATTATTTCTTGTTTACAGACATTATATAGTTAATATTTTCGAAAGTCAATTTCATCCCATACCAAATATATACTAATGTAATATGGGATTTCTTTCGATATTTTTTACAATGATAAAGTTTAAACATTTTGCGGAGTATTGCTCATATTATCAAGAACGAAGAAATTTGAAGTATCCTTTGATTGATTAGAAAGTGATTCTTATCTTTAAAAAGATCAAATAATTTGTAAAATATTTAAGAAGAAAAAATATATCGACTTAGCCATCAATTTGCAAACAGTAAAATCTTCTCACAAATGATGAAAATACACACATGACCGCGCGAAGAGTGCCTAATTTACCTAATTAGGCACGAAACAATCATTGCAAAATATCTTTTTAAATTACTCATAAAACGATGAGTTGAAGCAAGTTATTTAAAGTCATATGTATTGCTGATATTTAAAAGAGCGAGCTGAGACTCAATATATAATTAGGACTGCTAAGTAAAGTGTGGACATTATATCATAAAAGAAAGAAAAGACAGATTTGAGATTTCGCAGAAACAAAAACAGCCCGATGAGGGCTGTGAGTGATTAGTTCTGAAACCAAGTTGCGATTGGGAAGTCGTTTTGTTTCAGTTCCAGTTTTGTTTTGGTTAGAAGTTGGCCATTTTCTAGAGAATACAATAACAAATGTTGATTGGTTACAATCAATACCTTGTTTGTCAAACTTGCATCGATGTGTATTATCTCTTCTGTAGAGTCAGGCAAATCTTTTCTGACATTGATTAGATAGCTAGATTCATCAGAGAGATTGACAATGGATAAGGCACAGCGATCATTTCCATCCGCCTCATGTTTTACAATCAATCGATCCTCTTTTGGAGTTTTATAGAGAAGATTGGGGTTGTCCTCTGGTAGCGTGATGAAGTGCTTTTCCTTACTAGACAAGTTCATGACAAGTATGCGATTGTCTGAATCCTTGGAGAAAGTTTCTGTATTTCGAGTATAGGCAACGCTACTGTAATAATTGTCACCGATTAATTCAGAAGAAGTTAGCATTTCAACGATCTTGCCTTCGCTTGTCAGAGGCGTACGAGACAATTCTTTTAGTTGATCATTTTCGTCTAATTCTACTAAATATCCATCAAACACTAAAGCGGGTCGTTGACGGGACTCATCGTGAAACCCCAGACCGAGGTAGAGGCGATTCCCTCTTCCATGAAACTGGATCGGAAAGGAAGTGGATTCGGAGAATGTTTTCTGAGTAATCAGCTTTCCTGAGATGTCAAACATACTGAGCACCCCATCCTCAGTTGTAGTTTGGCCTGTGTAGAAGAACTTGTCTGATACTCCAGCTCCCGAATAAGCATAGAAGGGAGTTGAAGTTTTCCGGATGTCCCCTGTCTGAAAGTCAAGAGATACGATGTTCTGAGTGGATGCCTTCCCTCTGGTATTTCCAGATGAAAAGACGAGATAGCGATTGTCAAACCGTCCCTGAGGAAACCAGAAATTGACATCTTCTGCAATGGAGACGTCCTCAGTCTTCGTGAGCTGAAACTGATCGTTTTGCAACTGATAACTTTGGATTGATTTCGAATTGACAAGGTAAAAATCAGCAGTCTGATTGACCGTGAATTGCTGTTTTTGAGGTAAAATCAAGCGAAAAAGCATCCAGCAAAGCAGGAGAAAAATAAAGACTATACTGACACAGAAAACCAGTGTTTTCATAGCCATACTTTTTTCTTTGGATAGAAAGGAAAAAGGAGTGTGTTTTGACAGTTTAACTTGCTTCCCCATGTGACTAGCCTCCTTTTTGAACAGAAAATGAAGACAACATCCTACACCTATATTATAAGCTTTTACAGCTAAAAGCACAAATAATCTTGCAAGGAAACTATAGACTGGATAGAAAAAGACAAACATCGAAATGGATGCTTGTCTTGTGGAGAATATCTGAAAACTTAAATCGCAAACAAGTCATTCAAGTTCTCAGCCAAGGTTGGGTGAGTGAAGATTTGTTTTGTGAAGTAAGTGTAAGGAATCTTGTTGTCCATCGCAACAGTGATGATATTGATGATTTCTTGAGAACCTTCTGAGAAGATGCTTGCACCGAGAATTTCTTTTGTTTCAGTGTTGACAACAGCTTTGAAGGCTCCACGAAGGTCTCCATTTACGTGACCACGAGGCATCGCAGCAACAGGGATTTCCTTCACAGCGTATGGAAGTTTCAAATCAGCTGCTTGGCTTTCAGTCAAACCAACTTGTGAAAGAGCTGGTGTGATGAACATGGTGTTTGGCACATTGAGACGGTCTTCAAGTGTGTAGCTGCCATCACCAGCAAGGTAGCTGTATACAACACGGAAGTCATCAAGTGAGATGTAGGTAAATTGAGGTCCACCGTTGACGTCTCCAACTGCAAAGACACCAGGAACGTTTGTTTGACAATGTTTGTCGACCTTGATAGCACCACGCTCTGTTAGTTCAATATCGGTATTCTCAAGTTGAAGTGGTTCTACGTTTGGCTTACGTCCAGTTGCGTAGAGAAGGGCATCAAAGCGGTAGGTTTCGTTTTCTGTTATGACAAGGACTTGATCACTGTCGTTTTTGATTTCAGTAGTACGGATGTTTTGAAGCAATTCAATACCGTCTTCTTCCATGTACTGTTTAGCAAGAGCTGCGATGGAAGGTTCTGCTCGAGGTAGAAAAGTATCCAAGGCATCTAGGACTGTAACTTTGCTGCCAAGTTTGTTGTAAAGGCCTGCAAATTCAAGACCGATATTTCCGCCACCAAGGACACCAAGTTTTTCAGGCAATTTGTCCAAGTTTTGGATACCTGTTGAGTCAAAGACATTTTTACTTGTAGCAAGTCCAGGAATTGGCAAGACGTTTGAAACAGCACCAGTGTTGATAACGATAGTTTCAGCAGTCAGTTCTTGTTTTTCATCACCAGCCTGGATTTCGATGACTTTGTTTGAAAGGAAGTGAGCTTCCGCATCAAAGATATCTACACCTGTTCCCGCAACAGTAGCATAGTTTTTATTGTTAAGGCGACCAGTGATGGTATTTTTGGTAGCAATGACTTCTTCAAAAGACAAATCTTTCTCAGCAGCAACTAGCAAGGTTTTAGTTGGGATACATCCGATGTTGATACAAGTTCCACCGTACATAGCTTTGCTACGTTCGATAAGAGCCACTTTTTTACCAGCTGAAGCTAATTTACCAGCTAGTGTTTTACCAGCTTTACCAAATCCAATAACGATTAAATCATATGTTAACATTTATAGTCCTCCTGTTTGATTTTCATTCTAGCACAAGAAAACACTTTTTGCACAAATCTGCTACGGGAAATGAAGTGAGCTTGAAATGCTCCCTTCAAATTCTTTGATAAACAACTTTCATGCCACTTTACTGCTAGAAAATCGTTTACATGATTTTCCTAATGGATTCTACTATCTTTTGCCTCGCTCTTGTGTTATACTAAATAGGTTGCAAAGAAACTAGTACTTTTCTTTCGTGGAAAAGAAGCAACACGGTATCTCGTTTTGAAGAAGATACGTCATGAAAAGAAAAGTATATGCTAAGCGCTATAGGGTGGCTTCGCACCACCTTTAGAAAGAAGAAAAACGTGAAATTTAATGAATTTAACTTGTCTGCTGAATTACTAGCAGAGATTGAAAAAGCTGGATTTGTAGAAGCAAGTCCCATCCAAGAACAGACCATTCCATTGGCTCTTGAGGGAAAAGACGTTATCGGTCAAGCCCAGACTGGTACAGGGAAAACTGCAGCCTTTGGCTTGCCAACCCTTGAAAAAATCCGTACAGAAGAAGCAACCATCCAAGCCTTGGTCATCGCTCCAACTCGTGAACTTGCTGTTCAAAGCCAAGAGGAATTGTTCCGCTTTGGCCGTAGCAAGGGAGTGAAAGTTCGTTCAGTTTACGGTGGTTCAAGTATTGAGAAACAAATCAAGGCCCTTAAATCTGGTGCCCATATCGTTGTAGGAACACCAGGCCGTCTCTTGGATTTGATTAAACGCAAGGCTTTGAAATTGCACGATATTGAAACCCTCATCCTTGATGAAGCGGACGAAATGCTCAACATGGGCTTCCTTGAAGACATTGAAGCTATTATCTCTCGTGTCCCTGAAAATCGTCAAACCTTGCTCTTTTCAGCAACCATGCCAGATGCTATCAAACGTATCGGTGTTCAGTTTATGAAAGACCCTGAGCATGTCAAAATTGCTGCCAAGGAATTGACAACAGAGCTGGTGGACCAGTACTATATCCGTGTCAAAGAACAAGAGAAATTTGATACTATGACGCGTCTCATGGATGTGGAACAACCAGAGCTTGCTATCGTATTTGGTCGTACCAAACGCCGTGTGGATGAATTGACTCGTGGGCTTAAAATCCGTGGCTTCCGTGCAGAAGGGATTCATGGTGACTTAGACCAAAACAAACGTCTTCGTGTCCTTCGTGATTTTAAAAATGGCAATCTAGATGTTTTGGTTGCGACAGACGTGGCAGCGCGTGGTTTGGATATCTCAGGTGTGACCCATGTCTACAACTACGATATTCCACAAGATCCTGAAAGTTACGTTCACCGTATCGGCCGTACAGGTCGTGCTGGTAAGTCAGGTCAATCGATTACCTTTGTTGCTCCAAATGAAATGGGCTACCTTCAAATCATCGAAAACTTGACTAAGAAACGCATGAAAGGCTTGAAACCAGCAACAGCAGAAGAAGCCTTTCAAGCTAAGAAACAAGTAGCGCTCAAGAAAATCGAGCGAGACTTCGCGGACGAAGCCATTCGTGGGAACTTTGAGAAATTTGCTAAAGATGCTCGTAAGTTAGCTGCAGAATTTAGTCCAGAAGAATTGGCTATGTATATCTTGAGTCTGACAGTCCAAGATCCAGACAGCCTTCCTGAAGTGGAAATTGCGCGTGAAAAACCACTGCCATTTAAACCATCAGGTAATGGCTTTGGTGGCAAAGGCAAGGGAGGTCGAGGAGGCCGTCGTGGAGACGACCGTCGAGACCGTGATCGCCGTGGCAATGGTCGTCGTGATGAGTTCAAGAAAGGTAGTCGTGGGAACGATCGTTTTGATAAAGACAGACGTTACCGTAATAAAGACAATAAAAAACCTCGCAACACTTCAAGCGAAAAGAAAACAGGCTTTGTTATTCGTAACAAGGGCGATAAATAAGAAAAAGCGGTTCAAAATGAATCGCTTTTTATATAAGGAGACCGATAGTAAAAGAAGATGTATAAAAGTAAAGGAAAGGTGAGATGGGAAGGG
>NZ_AFUB01000037.1 GCF_000222705.1 Streptococcus mitis bv. 2 str. SK95
TAATAAAGGTGTTCAAGCCAATTGTAAAGCGAAAGGAGAAAAATATAGCACAAAAGGCACATAGTTTATCACACACAAAGTGGAGGTGTAAATATCACATTGTGTTCACCCCTAAGTATAGACGAAAAATCATTTATAATCAATATCGAAGTAGTTTAGGCGAAATATTTCATCGTTTGTGCAGCTATAAAGGTGTTGAAATTATCGAAGGTCACTTGATGCCTGATCATGTACATATGTTAGTAAGTATTCCACCGAGGATAAGTGTTTCAAGTTTCATGGGATATTTAAAAGATAAAAGTGCACTCATGATGTTTGATAAACACGCTAATCTCAAGTACAAGTTTGGAAATCGGCATTTCTGGGCAGAAGGTTACTACGTGAGTACAGTAGGACTTAATGAAACCACAATTAGGAAATATATTCAAGATTAAAGAAATTATCCAGTGGATGATTTCTTCACGAGTATGAAAATTCGAGAACGAGTAAAGCATGATATAGCATTAGATAAATTAAGTGTAAAAGAATATGAGGATCCCTTTAGGGATAGTGGTAAGTAGTACCAAGGTCTCTTTAAGAGGCAAGTGACGAGTCAAGAGCGATGAGGATTGAACAACGTGAAAGCCAGCGTCTTTAGGCGCTAGCTGGTGATTTGGGCTTATAGCCCTGGTGCAAACCACCCGTCTAACGGGTGGTTATGATTTTTAAAATCCATTATTGTCGCTGAGCTCTTTGAACCAGTGGCCTGATTTCTTCAGGCGGCGTTCTTGCGTTTCCAAGTCAAGCTCAACCAGACCATAGCGGTTTTTATAGCTATTGAGCCATGACCAGCAATCGATAAAGGTCCAAATCAAGTAACCCTTACAGTTGGCCCCGTCTTCAATGGCACGGTGAAGTTCACGCAGATGCCCTTTGACAAAGTCAATACGATAGTCGTCTTGAATCATGCCATTCTCACGGAATTTATCTTCACCTTCAACGCCCATACCATTTTCGGTCAACATCCACTCGATATTGCCATAGTTTTCCTTGATATTTTGAGCGATATCATAAATCCCTTGCTCATAGATTTCCCAACCGCGGTGAGGATTGATTTTACGACCCGGCATGATATAAGGCTCATAGAAATGTTCTGGCAAGAGTGGACTGTCTGGATGCTTGGCAAAACGTGGCGCCATAACACGCAGAGGTTGATAGTAGTTAACTCCAAGGAAATCAACTGTATTCTCGCGAATGAGTTCTAACTCTTCAACAGTGTACTCTGGTAACAAGTCATAGTCTGCTAAAATCTCTACTAACTCTTCTGGATAAGCTCCCAAGACAGACGGATCTAGGAAAGATTGAGCCTGGAAGAGGTCGGCAATGCGAGCAGCCTTGACATCCGCAGAATGCTGACTACGTGGATAGGCTGGTGTCAAATTGAGGACAATCCCAATCTTAGAGTCAGGTAAGAGTTCATGACAGGCCTTAACTGCAAGACTACTAGCCAGTTGCGTATGATAGGCAACCTTAACCGCTGCTTTGGCATCTACCTTATGAGGATAGTGGGCATCATAGAAATAGCCAAACTCTACGGGGACAATGGGCTCGTTAAAGGTAATCCATTGGTCCACCAAGTCACCGTAAGTCTCAAAACAAAAACGAGCATAATCTTCGTAGACCTTGATAGTGGCCTTATTTTCCCAACCATCGCCGTCTTCTTGGAGGGCAAATGGCAGGTCAAAGTGATAGAGATTGACTAAGAGACGGATTCCCTTGGCCTTAATGGCTTCAAAGACCTGACGGTAGAAAACCACACCTTGAGGATTGACCTCTCCACGGCCTTGCGGGAAAATACGAGACCACTGGATAGAAGTTCGGAAAGCTGTATGTCCAGTCTCTACCAAAAGCTCAATATCCTTTTCCCAGTTTTCATAGAAAGTCGATGTTTTATCAGGTCCAATTCCATTGTAGTAGCGATTGGGCTCCACCTGATACCAATAATCCCATAGATTATCTCCCTTACCATCACCAAGCACTCGTCCTTCTGTCTGTGGTCCAGAAGTGGAGGAACCCCAAACAAAATCCTTTGGAAATTTTAGCATAGCTTTACCTCTTCATTTACTCATTTTTCCCATTATATAGAAAAAACAAGGTAAAAACTAGTTACATTTTTGCCTTGTTTTTCTTCTGATTATAGTTTTTATTTCTTGCTGAGGATTTCAAGCGTTTCAAGCAAGTTGTCTGCATGAACTTCGATGGTGTCACCAGTCGCCTTAATCTTAACTTCTACGATGCCATCAGCTGCTTTTTTCCCAACAGTAATACGGATTGGCAACCCAATCAAGTCGCTATCGCTAAATTTAACACCGACACGTTCGTTTCGGTCATCCGTCAAGACTTCGTAACCAGCGTCCATCAAGCTTCCTTCAAGTTTCTCTGTCAAGGCTTGCGCTTCTTCGTCTTTGACATTGACAGTGATCAAGTGCACATCAAATGGTGCCAATTCTTTAGGGAAGTTAACTCCCCAAGCGTAACGGTATTCACCTTTTGGCGTTTTGTTGACAAAGAGGCGAGCGTGTTGCTCCATCACTGCTGAAAGGAGACGGCTGACACCGATACCGTAACATCCCATGATAATTGGCACAGCACGGCCATTTTCATCCAAGACATCTGCTCCCATGCTTGCTGAATAACGAGTTCCGAGTTTGAAAATATGACCGATCTCAATACCACGCGCGAAGTTTAGAACACCTTGTCCGTCTGGTGAAATTTCACCCTCACGAACTTCGCGGATATCCACGTATTCTGCAGTGAAATCACGACCTGGGTTCACACCCGTCAAGTGGTAACCATCTTCGTTGGCCCCCACAACAGCATTGCGAACATCTTGTACCTTACGGTCTGCAATGATTTTCACATTTTCTGGCAAACCAACTGGACCAAGTGAACCAAAACCTGCCTGAACAACACTTGCTACTTCTTCTTCGCTCGCAACATCAAAGAAATCTGCACCCAAGTGGTTTTTCAACTTGACTTCGTTGAGTTGGTCATTTCCAACTAGAAGGGCTGCAACAAGCTCACCATCTGCCATGTAGAAGAGGGTTTTAATCGTTTGCTCTTCTGTTACGTTGAGGAAGGCTGCAACCTCATCGATGGATTTAACACCTGGAGTTTCGACGCGAGTCACTTCTTCTTCCGCAACGACACGGTTACTTGGTTTGTACTCGTTTGTTGCCATTTCTAAGTTAGCCGCATAGCTAGATTCACTTGAGTAGGCAATGGTGTCTTCACCAGAAACCATCCATTTGAGCAATTCTGCCTTGATTTCTTCTTGCACTTCTGCAGGAATTTCATCAAATGAGGCAACTGACTTGTCTAAGACAACCCAGCGATCGAGGTCTGTACGGGCTGGTGTAATGGCCATAAATTCTTGGCTATCCTTACCACCCATGGCGCCACCAT
Organism: Streptococcus mitis bv. 2 str. SK95; assembly: GCF_000222705.1. Lineage (GTDB taxonomy): Bacteria > Bacillota > Bacilli > Lactobacillales > Streptococcaceae > Streptococcus > Streptococcus mitis_AY. Next base: position 3,445 of record NZ_AFUB01000037.1, read on the forward strand.
CACCGATGATGGCCTTGAAGTCCAAGCCACTACGAGTGAAAATACGTTCATAGGCCGCCTTGTACTCGTCATAAGTCACATCCAAACTATCGTAATTAGCATGGAAACTATAGCCGTCTTTCATGATAAATTCACGCGTACGGAGAAGGCCGTTACGTGGGCGTTTTTCATCACGGTATTTAGGTTGGATTTGGTAAAGGTTGAGTGGCAATTGCTTGTAAGACTTAACTGAATCACGGACAATAGCTGTGAAGGTCTCTTCGTGTGTCGGACCTAGGATAAAGTCTGACTTTTCACGGTTTTTCAATTTATAAAGGTCTTCACCATAGGTTTCATAACGACCTGATTCACGCCAAAGATCAGCACTGAGAAGGGCCGGAGCCAACATCTCCACCGCACCAATCTTATCAAACTCTTGGCGCATGATGTTCTTGGCCTTTTCAATCACACGGTTAGCAAGTGGTAGGTAAGAATAAACACCTGCAGAAACTTGACGAACATAACCAGCACGCAACATAAGGGCGTGGCTGATAACTTGAGCATCGCTTGGCATTTCGCGAAGCGTTGGGATTAGCATTTTACTTTGTTTCATAATATTCCTCGATTATCTAAAAGAAGAGTCGCATAATGTCATTCCAGGTCACAGCTAGCATCAAGACAACCATGATAACTACACCAGCCATGGTGACATAGGTTTCAATTTCTTGTTTAAGGGGTTTCCGGCGGATAGCCTCTAGGATATTGAGCACAATCTTTCCACCATCCAATGCCGGAATCGGAATCAAATTAAAAATCCCGATATTGATGGAAATCATGGCTAGGAAGTAGAGGACATTCTCAAGACCATTTTTGGCAGCATCGCTACTTGCCTTAAAAATGGCAACGGGACCACCGAGTTTGTTCAAATCTGGATGGAAAATCAAGTTTTTCAGAGCCGAAAGGATACGGAGCCCCGAGTCAGCAGCGGTTGTAAATCCACCGACAAACATGGATAGGAGGTCTGACTTGATCCCCGGTTGAACCCCGAGAATATAACGTCCTTGATTCTCTTCTGGAGTCACAGTAACCTGTTTTTCGCTACCATTTTCAGAAATGGTCACATCCAAGGTCGGAGCGGTCTTGTCCATAGTATCTGCTTCCACAGCCTGGGTCAAATCTTGCCAATTCTTAACCTCATGCGAACCAACCTTGGTAATTTGAGCGGTCTCAGCTACACCTACCTTAGCCAAAGCTCCCTCTGGCATGACATGAAAGAGATTGGTCTGAGTGTCTCTAACACCACCCTGCAAAAAGATCAAGATCCAAAAAACAATAACACCTAAGATAAAGTTATTCATAGGACCTGCAAAGTTGGTGATAAGCTTACCCCAGATAGAAGCATTTTGGTACTGTACATCCAGAGGGGCGATGCGCACTTCGGTTCCGTCTGCCTCAACAACTGTTGCATCGTGATCCACTGCAAAGGTCTTTTCTTCTTCCAAGACCAAGCCTTTAATGAAGAGCTTGTCTTCAAAGTCAAACTGGGTTACCTGCATCGGGAGAGCTGTTTGATCCAGTTTCTTCCCAGATAGATTGATCCGTTTGACCTTACCATCGTTGGCAAGTGTTAAACTGACCGGGGTTCCAGTCTTGATCTCCGTCGCATCATCGCCCCAACCAGCCATACGAACATATCCTCCTAAAGGAAGGATCCGAATGGTATAAGCAGTGCCATCCTTACCAATATGGGCAAAAATCTTGGGGCCCATACCAATAGCAAATTCACGAACTAGAATGCCTGATTTCTTGGCAAAATAAAAATGTCCAAACTCATGCACCACCACGATAATCCCAAAAACCAGGATAAAGGTTAGCAATCCAATCATTCAATATTCCTTTCTTTAGAAGAGACCAAACAAGTGCATGATAGGAAAGACAACTAGCATACTATCAAAACGATCCAACACACCACCATGTCCCGGGATAAATTTCCCAGAATCCTTGACACCGAAATGGCGTTTCATGGCACTCTCAATCAAATCACCAAACTGACCTGCCACACTGAAGAAGACGGCAAAGAGGCTCATTCTATAAATCCCATAAGGGAGAGCAACTGTGCTATCTACTAGCATGAAGATTGCTGTTACCAGTACCGCACCTAGAATACCACCGATAAAGCCCTCAATGCTCTTATTGGGAGAAACTCTTGGTGCCAACTTATGCTTGCCAAAATTCATCCCTATTAGGTAAGCTGCGCTATCAGTCGCCCAGACGATAAAGAGGGCCAGAAGCACCTTGTCAAAACCTGCCACCCGAGCATCTAGTAAGGCGTTAAAGCCAAAACCAACATAAAAACTCATAGCAATTGGAAAAACAGCATCTTCAATCGTATAGTTTTTACTGAAAACAGTCGTCCCCAGCATAATTGTAATCAAAACACTGTAGGCAACCACATTCCCATCAACTGGCAAAAAAGTTAGATAATTTTCTAGGGGGATTGTGAGGGCAAATGTCGCAAAGAGGGTCAAGGCGCCCTCGATGGTCATGGTCTTTAGCCCCTTCATCTGCAAGAGTTCATGGACAGCCAGCATCGCTAACAAACCAATCCCTATCTGCAACAAGAGTCCTCCCACAAATAAGACTGGAAGGAAAATAGCCAGGGCCAATCCAGCAAACAACGTTCTCTTTTGTAAATCTTGGGTCATATCTTCTCCTAAACTCCTCCAAAACGGCGATTGCGACGATTATAGGCCGTAATAGCCTCCTTCAAAGATGCTTCATCAAAATCAGGCCACAAGGTATCCGTAAAATAAAGCTCGCTATAGGCTGCTTGCCATGGCAAAAAATTACTCAAACGCAACTCGCCACTCGTGCGGATAATCAAATCAGGATCTCGCAAATCCTTTGGCAGGCGTTGTGTGAAAAGATAATCCCCTATCATATCTTCTGTAATATCACCAGGATTGATTTTGGCATCTAGAACATCCTGAGCTATCAACTTAAGAGCCTGCGTAATCTCAGAACGCCCACCGTAATTGAGGGCAAAATTGAGAATCAAACCCGTATTGTTCTTGGTCAATTCCTCTGCTTTTGTCAAGGCTTCGAAAGTTGGCTTAGGAAGACGGTCTGTCTCCCCAATCATCTGAATCTTAACATTGTTTGCGTGCAGTTCAGGGACGTAGTTATCATAAAACTCGACTGGCAAGTTCATGATAAATTTGACTTCTTGATCTGGGCGCGTCCAGTTTTCCGTTGAAAAGGCATAGACTGTCATTACCTTGACGCCCAGTTTATTGGCTGCCTTGGTCACCTTTTGGAGAGCTTCCATCCCCGCCTTATGACCAAAAACTCGTGGTTGCATCCGTTTTTTAGCCCAGCGGCCATTCCCATCCATAATGATGCCAATGTGAGCAGGAACCTGTACAGGAATCTCTACTTCTACAGCTTTATCTTTCTTAAAAAATCCAAACATGATCTTATTCCTATTCAAAAATCTATCGTTTCATTATACCATATTTCCCCATTTTCTTCTATTGCTAAGTTATTAGCTCTCCTTACAGACAAAAAATAAGCCGCCTGATTGGGCGACTTTATTTTATAGGGAGATTATTATGAAAAAGTTTTAGGAGTTTAAGTTAAGTTTTTCTTAACTTATGGACTTAGTATACCGTTCCTAACTTAAATTTTTCTTATACACTTATACAATAGTATACTTTTTAGGCCTTGTATTATCCTTATTTACGACAATATGAATATCTATTTCTCGTTTAAAATTATATGTTTCAAATGCTAATTTTATGAGGTTAAGCCTATCAGAACTAGTTGGTGTTGAATTTTTGAAACTTATTCTTCCACCCAAAACAGGACATACTATTTTCCTTCCTTTTGCATTATTTTCTATATATTCACAAAGGTCATACAACATTGAAAAATAGTCTCTAATATCTTCTAAAATCATCGTATCATTTTCATCAAGGCAAGCAATTTTAATTAGATAATATACAGAAGAATTATTTTGCATTGTTACAATTCGATTAGTCTCCCTCCTTACATTTTCTAAATCAAGCACATTAATTCTATTAAGAAAGTGAGAATATACAGACTTTGGACTAATTTTAGTTTTATCAACCGTTAAATCATCATCGGTTGCAATAACTCGGATATAATCATTATATTTCGTCTTGAAAATATCATCATAATAAATTTTTAGATTTAATTTTTGTGTATTACTCAAAAATTTATATCGATTCTTCTTGTAAATATATGCAATTATAAATGAAACTAACAAGATTAATGTTTGACAAGTAATATATTTTCTAGGATCGTTTGGAATCAATGGCTGTAAAAATTGTATACCACCAAACCACGCTAATGTAATTGGTCCATACTCTTTAATTTTACTAATCATAATACTCCTCTACATTTCTATAATAGTATTTTGGAGGATTCTGTTTCATATTTAAATTTAAATTATTTCGTCGTTTATTATTTATGTCATCAAATTCAATATCACAAATATCCACATGTGTATTTTTAGATCCTTTATGACTCGAAACCACACGCTTATACTCCTCTTTATAAGGAATAAAAATTTGAACTCCACCCAACTTAGAATAATTTGTTATACTCGTTACGGCCATCAAATCTCTAGAGAGACTCTCAGAAATCTGGTAATAATACTTTATGTCTTTATTATTAGTAATTAGATGTATGACAGTTGGTTCTTCTTTAGAAATTTCATATTTCAAATCTATTGAAGTCGCTTCATAACAATTTAAAAAAGCATGCTTATATCCTCTGAAGCTAAAAGTGTGATTAAATTCTTCTTTTGGAATGTACATTGTCCAATTAATATTCTTACCTTCAGGCCTACTCTGCCTAAATTTATCATATTCTTCTGGCGAAGGATATATCTTCGGAATTAGTTGAATATGAGCATCTTTGTATTCAACACCTTTTATTGTTGTTTTTAGTGGAATAATAACAATAGTTAGATTTAAGATTCTTCCGTTAATTAATATAAAATCTAACCCACCTACTATTAGTGTTTTAGTCTTTACTGCATGCTTTACGACAGTAACAATATCTTCAATACTAATCCCTTGCTCAGGGAAAGAAATAATATCCGCATTATATTTATCTGATAAATTTAAAACAGTTACAATGTCAGAAAGAGAGGAGAGATTTTCTGATGTTTTAATAAACATTTCTAATCTTTTTTCATAAGAATAGAGATTTGCTTGAGCAAATCGAAAAGTTGATTTTTTTTCATAATCTTCTAAAAGTATATCCTCGTTTCCAATTTTTTTAGGATATCCATTATTTTTATTCCACTCTTTGAGTAAATCATTTAGTTTATTAAATTGATTAGATTCTATTTTAAACTTTTGAAACTCTTCCTCACCAATGTGCTCGAATATCTCGTATAGTTTTTTTAGTTGAATCTCGTAGTTAAGTAAATAATTATCATCTTGATATTTATATTTTGGTTTTCTGAAATTATCTTGTAAACTAACAATCAACTCTTTATCATTTTCAAAAAAACATTTTTTTAATAAGTCTTCATAATATTCTACAAAAGTACCTATCAATTCATCATTAATAGATTTAATATTCTCTAGTTTTTTGTAAAACATAGTTTTATCTCGAACTTTTCCATCTAACTTATGTAGATTTTGAGAAATTGTTTCTATCGCACATAACTGATACCAATAATCATATAGTTCTAAAAAAAATTCATCATCAACAAAATCATAAAAATATTTAATAAATTTTTTCGAAAGTTCGACATTTTTTTTATGATTTTCTTTTCTCATAGTTCCATAAATAGAATAAAAAATTGTTGAAATTATCCTACTTAGATGCTTTTTATCTTTGGATATTGTAAATAAATCTGATAATTTTGTAATATCTTTTGTCAAAATATATGCTTTATCAAACTCGTCTTCAAACTCTAGTGGATCAATAATCCTATGATTATCACTAGACAATCTTGAAGTTTCCTTTTCAAATTTTTTCAAATAATTTATATCATTCTTCTCACTTATAATAAAATATAGAGTCTTTTCAAAATTAAGATTTATATAAATATCTTTTTTCTTTAGCTTTTCTTTTATTCTATCCAATTCTCCTTCGATATCATTAACAATTTCATTTTTATTATCATTATTAATTTCTTTAACGATAACAAAAGATATATCATCAACATACCTTCCATACTGTATGGGATTGTGTCTAGATTTTATCTCTTTGTCTAACTCTTTAAGATAAATATTAATTAATACATTACTAGGAAAAAAACCGATAGGTAAAACCTCATGATGTTCCTGAGAAGATGTTTTTTCTATGTACTCCGTGATAGCTTGTAAATCATTATATTTCTTTAAAACACTGAAAACATAAGCATTTAACCTCATTACATTTTCACTGACTTTACTACCTTCAAGAAAAGATGTAATTTTTCTTCTTAGTTCGCCTATGTTAATAGAATAAAAACATTTGCTAAGGTCTGTCTGTACTAAAATACCCGTTTTATTATTTTCAATCAAAGTTTTCACTTCTTTAAAACTTGCATCTCTAAAATCAGAATAGGCTTCAAAATAAGGTTTAAAAATGGAATTTGTATTTTGAGACACTCGATTTGCATATACATCATTAGATAATTGTCCATTATCTAATTCTCTACCTATAACTTCTACCCAAATTGCTCCTAATATCATTATTTTCAAATCAGAAAGTATGAAATAATTATATTCTATTTCACCATTTATTTTGTTTTCTGCAGTAAAACTGATAACATTTTTTTCTTGTTTACAGAGAGTATCATCATTTTTGTTATTCAATTCATTCTCAGAACGACTAATTTTTTTGAATAAGGGAACGGCATCGATAAAACAATTCCCTACATCAAATCGAGAATTTTTTATTTCATAATTAACATTTTCAATTTCCGCTTCTAAATATTCTCTAATTTTTAAAGAGTCTTTATCTGTATTACCAAACCATTTAACCCAGTTATACATATATCTTTTATTGTATCTTAATTCTGTTAAAATTTTGTTTGCTAAATATTTTTTATTAACTAGAATATCTTTATTCATTTATCCTATAAAATCCCTTCACTTTTCATTATGAACTCAAAAGTCTCTAGCAACTTTCTTACAAAACTTATTATACTATTTAAGTGATTTTAGTTCAATAATTATTAGTCTATAGATTTA
>NZ_AFUB01000036.1 GCF_000222705.1 Streptococcus mitis bv. 2 str. SK95
CCATATCTCACAGGGGGCAACCCCCAACTACTTCCGGCGTTCTAGGGCTTAACTGCTGTGTTCGGCATGGGTACAGGTGTATCTCCTAGGCTATCGTCACTTAACTCTGAGTAATACCTACTCAAAATTGAATATCTATCAAATACCAAGAAAACCTTACACTTCGTATCCTCAGTTACTTTGGATAAGTCCTCGAGCTATTAGTATTAGTCCGCTACATGTGTCGCCACACTTCCACTTCTAACCTATCTACCTGATCATCTCTCAGGGCTCTTACTGATATAAAATCATGGGAAATCTCATCTTGAGGTGGGTTTCACACTTAGATGCTTTCAGCGTTTATCCCTTCCCTACATAGCTACCCAGCGATGCCTTTGGCAAGACAACTGGTACACCAGCGGTAAGTCCACTCTGGTCCTCTCGTACTAGGAGCAGATCCTCTCAAATTTCCTACGCCCGCGACGGATAGGGACCGAACTGTCTCACGACGTTCTGAACCCAGCTCGCGTGCCGCTTTAATGGGCGAACAGCCCAACCCTTGGGACCGACTACAGCCCCAGGATGCGACGAGCCGACATCGAGGTGCCAAACCTCCCCGTCGATGTGAACTCTTGGGGGAGATAAGCCTGTTATCCCCAGGGTAGCTTTTATCCGTTGAGCGATGGCCCTTCCATGCGGAACCACCGGATCACTAAGCCCGACTTTCGTCCCTGCTCGAGTTGTAGCTCTCGCAGTCAAGCTCCCTTATACCTTTACACTCTGCGAATGATTTCCAACCATTCTGAGGGAACCTTTGGGCGCCTCCGTTACCTTTTAGGAGGCGACCGCCCCAGTCAAACTGCCCGTCAGACACTGTCTCCGATAGGGATAACCTATCTGGGTTAGAGTGGCCATAACACAAGGGTAGTATCCCAACAACGTCTCCTTCGAAACTGGCGTCCCGATCTCATAGACTCCTACCTATCCTGTACATGTGGTACAGACACTCAATATCAAACTGCAGTAAAGCTCCATGGGGTCTTTCCGTCCTGTCGCGGGTAACCTGCATCTTCACAGGTACTAAAATTTCACCGAGTCTCTCGTTGAGACAGTGCCCAAATCATTACGCCTTTCGTGCGGGTCGGAACTTACCCGACAAGGAATTTCGCTACCTTAGGACCGTTATAGTTACGGCCGCCGTTTACTGGGGCTTCAATTCATACCTTCGGATTACTCCTAAGCACTCCTCTTAACCTTCCAGCACCGGGCAGGCGTCACCCCCTATACATCATCTTACGATTTAGCAGAGAGCTGTGTTTTTGATAAACAGTTGCTTGGGCCTATTCACTGCGGCTGACTTAAAGTCAGCACCCCTTCTCCCGAAGTTACGGGGTCATTTTGCCGAGTTCCTTAACGAGAGTTCTCTCGCTCACCTGAGGCTACTCGCCTCGACTACCTGTGTCGGTTTGCGGTACGGGTAGAGTATGTTTAAACGCTAGAAGCTTTTCTTGGCAGTGTGACGTCACTAACTTCGCTACTAAACTTCGCTCCCCATCACAGCTCAATGTTATAGAATTAAGCATTTGACTCAATTCACACCTCACTGCTTAGACAGACACTTCCATTCGTCTGCTTTAGTTAGCCTACTGCGTCCCTCCATCACTACATACTCTAGTACAGGAATATCAACCTGTTGTCCATCGGATACACCTTTCGGTCTCTCCTTAGGTCCCGACTAACCCAGGGCGGACGAGCCTTCCCCTGGAAACCTTAGTCTTACGGTGGACAGGATTCTCACCTGTCTTTCGCTACTCATACCGGCATTCTCACTTCTATGCGTTCCAGCACTCCTCACGGTATACCTTCTTCACACATAGAACGCTCTCCTACCATACCTATAAAGGTATCCACAGCTTCGGTAAATTGTTTTAGCCCCGGTACATTTTCGGCGCAGGGTCACTCGACTAGTGAGCTATTACGCACTCTTTGAATGAATAGCTGCTTCTAAGCTAACATCCTAGTTGTCTGTGCAACCCCACATCCTTTTCCACTTAACAATTATTTTGGGACCTTAGCTGGTGGTCTGGGCTGTTTCCCTTTCGACTACGGATCTTAGCACTCGCAGTCTGACTGCCGACCATAATTCTTTGGCATTCGGAGTTTATCTGAGATTGGTAATCCGGGATGGACCCCTCACCCAAACAGTGCTCTACCTCCAAGAATCTCTAATGTCGACGCTAGCCCTAAAGCTATTTCGGAGAGAACCAGCTATCTCCAAGTTCGTTTGGAATTTCTCCGCTACCCACAAGTCATCCAAGCACTTTTCAACGTGCCCTGGTTCGGTCCTCCAGTGCGTCTTACCGCACCTTCAACCTGCTCATGGGTAGGTCACATGGTTTCGGGTCTACGACATGATACTAGTGCGCCCTATTCAGACTCGGTTTCCCTGCGGCTCCGTCTCTCCAACTTAACCTCGCATCATATCGTAACTCGCCGGTTCATTCTACAAAAGGCACGCTCTCACCCATTAACGGGCTCGAACTTGTTGTAGGCACACGGTTTCAGGTTCTATTTCACTCCCCTCCCGGGGTGCTTTTCACCTTTCCCTCACGGTACTGGTTCACTATCGGTCACTAGGGAGTATTTAGGGTTGGGAGATGGTCCTCCCAGATTCCGACGGGATTTCTCGTGTCCCGCCGTACTCAGGATACTGCTAGGTACAAAGACTATTTTAAATACGAGGCTATTACTCTCTTTGGCTGATCTTCCCAAATCATTCTTCTATAATCTTTGAGTCCACTTTGCAGTCCTACAACCCCGAAGAGTAAACTCTTCGGTTTGCCCTCCTGCCGTTTCGCTCGCCGCTACTAAGGCAATCGCTTTTGCTTTCTCTTCCTGCAGCTACTTAGATGTTTCAGTTCACTGCGTCTTCCTCCTCATATCCTTAACAGATATGGGTAACAGGTAGTACCTGTTGGGTTCCCCCATTCGGAAATCCCTGGATCATCGCTTACTTACAGCTACCCAAGGCATATCGTCGTTTGTCACGTCCTTCTTCGGCTCCTAGTGCCAAGGCATCCACCGTGCGCCCTTATTAACTTAACCTTATTTTCTGACCTTTCAGTCAGTAACTCTTTTAATACTACAGCGTTTCGGTTTATTTTCTTGTTACTATTTGATATAGATATTCAATTTTCAATGTGCATTACTTGGTGATCTCTCACCAATGGAGCCTAGCGGGATCGAACCGCTGACCTCCTGCGTGCAAAGCAGGCGCTCTCCCAGCTGAGCTAAGGCCCCACAAGACCTCTCAAGACTAAACAAGACCAATGTGCAGTTCCTTATCCTTAGAAAGGAGGTGATCCAGCCGCACCTTCCGATACGGCTACCTTGTTACGACTTCACCCCAATCATCTATCCCACCTTAGGCGGCTGGCTCCTTACGGTTACCTCACCGACTTCGGGTGTTACAAACTCTCGTGGTGTGACGGGCGGTGTGTACAAGGCCCGGGAACGTATTCACCGCGGCGTGCTGATCCGCGATTACTAGCGATTCCGACTTCATGTAGGCGAGTTGCAGCCTACAATCCGAACTGAGACTGGCTTTAAGAGATTAGCTTGCCGTCACCGGCTTGCGACTCGTTGTACCAGCCATTGTAGCACGTGTGTAGCCCAGGTCATAAGGGGCATGATGATTTGACGTCATCCCCACCTTCCTCCGGTTTATTACCGGCAGTCTCGCTAGAGTGCCCAACTGAATGATGGCAACTAACAATAGGGGTTGCGCTCGTTGCGGGACTTAACCCAACATCTCACGACACGAGCTGACGACAACCATGCACCACCTGTCACCTCTGTCCCGAAGGAAAACTCTATCTCTAGAGTGGTCAGAGGGATGTCAAGACCTGGTAAGGTTCTTCGCGTTGCTTCGAATTAAACCACATGCTCCACCGCTTGTGCGGGCCCCCGTCAATTCCTTTGAGTTTCAACCTTGCGGTCGTACTCCCCAGGCGGAGTGCTTAATGCGTTAGCTACGGCACTAAACCCCGGAAAGGGTCTAACACCTAGCACTCATCGTTTACGGCGTGGACTACCAGGGTATCTAATCCTGTTTGCTCCCCACGCTTTCGAGCCTCAGCGTCAGTTACAAGCCAGAGAGCCGCTTTCGCCACCGGTGTTCCTCCATATATCTACGCATTTCACCGCTACACATGGAATTCCACTCTCCCCTCTTGCACTCAAGTTAAACAGTTTCCAAAGCGTACTATGGTTAAGCCACAGCCTTTAACTTCAGACTTATCTAACCGCCTGCGCTCGCTTTACGCCCAATAAATCCGGACAACGCTCGGGACCTACGTATTACCGCGGCTGCTGGCACGTAGTTAGCCGTCCCTTTCTGGTAAGATACCGTCACAGTGTGAACTTTCCACTCTCACACTCGTTCTTCTCTTACAACAGAGCTTTACGATCCGAAAACCTTCTTCACTCACGCGGCGTTGCTCGGTCAGACTTCCGTCCATTGCCGAAGATTCCCTACTGCTGCCTCCCGTAGGAGTCTGGGCCGTGTCTCAGTCCCAGTGTGGCCGATCACCCTCTCAGGTCGGCTATGTATCGTCGCCTTGGTGAGCCGTTACCTCACCAACTAGCTAATACAACGCAGGTCCATCTGGTAGTGGTGCAATTGCACCTTTCAAACAGTTATCATGCAATAACTGCTATTATGCGGTATTAGCTATCGTTTCCAATAGTTATCCCCCGCTACCAGGCAGGTTACCTACGCGTTACTCACCCGTTCGCAACTCATCCAGAGAAGCAAGCTCCTCCTTCAGCGTTCTACTTGCATGTATTAGGCACGCCGCCAGCGTTCGTCCTGAGCCAGGATCAAACTCTCATTAAAAGTTTGAGTTCTCACTCATTTCTGTCACTGACAGATTTATTGTTTTTTCATTGTTCAGTACTACAACTTCAGTTGTAGTGCCCTGCACATTGGTTCGTCTTGTTCAGTTTTCAAAGGTCTTTGTCACTCAATCTCTCTCAAGCGACAACTATATTAGTATATCACAGCTGTTTACCTATGTCAACACTTTTTTGAAACTTTTTTTACTTTTTTCAACCCTGCGATACAC
>NZ_AFUB01000035.1 GCF_000222705.1 Streptococcus mitis bv. 2 str. SK95
GCATGGTTATATTTCACTCTAATATAGCCATACAAATAATCTGAAGAACTAAAATCTTCATTTTTGTAAATTGATATTAGTAACTCATAATTCTCTAGATATTGATTGTTTCTTCCCATCAAAGAATAAAAATTAGATAATGTATTGAGAATACGGAGATAAACTGATTGTTTTATTTTCAGAGGAGTTAGAAGTTGTTCTAGCTGTATTATAGCTTGTTCTTTATTATCGTATAGGTAAAAATTCAAAATAGCACTAGTCCACTCTAAAAATGCATTATCCTCCTCAGATAATTGATTAGCTTTTTCTTTTTCTAAGGTGTACAAATATGCTAAATCTACATAATTTCTATCTTCCAGTAGTTTTGAAGAAAGCCTTTTGAAATGTTCTAGACTTGAGGGAACTTCAAAATTGTCGTTAAAGAAGTAATCGATTGGTACCTGTAAACGTACTGCCAATTTGTATAACAAGTCAGCTGCGGGCATATAGTTACCACGTTCGATTTTACTGATTTGACTTTGTTCACAAATACCTTCAGCTAATTTTTGTTGAGATAATCCTTTTTCTTTACGTTTTAATTTTAATTTTTCAGCGATTTTAACCATATAGAACCTTATTAGT
>NZ_AFUB01000034.1 GCF_000222705.1 Streptococcus mitis bv. 2 str. SK95
AACTTTGTTTATTCCAGTATAGTATGTAGGTGATATAAAATGAATAAATTGGCAAATAATATTAAAAGTTTAAGATTAAGCATGGGTGAAACTCAAGAAGATTTAGCTTATGCACTAGATTTAAATAGTAAGAGTGCTGTTGCAAATTGGGAAAGTGGTGATAATGTTCCTTCGTCAGAAAATTTACATAGAATCTCGAATAGATATGGAGTTACAATTGATCAATTAATGAATGATGATTTAACTTCCGAGTTTTCTTTTATAAAATATTTTTGTAATGTTAATAGTGCCGATGAATTAATAAAATTATTTATGAATTTATTTCCTGTTATACTTTTAGAGTCTGAGAAATCAAATTTAAAGTTAGTTGAGGCAATTGAGTGTCAAAAGAATTTAAAAATCTGTATGATTAGAGGAGATAATCAAGAGGAATTTGATTTCTATTATGATAAAACAAGTTATATTTATATGGAACTAATTGATAAGGAGGAATCGGTTTCAGCTAATGCTAACCTTGTGAGTATGTTTCTTTTATGTGCTTTTTACAATAGAATTGGAAAGGAATGGGATGGTATTCAAGATTGTTTTGAATTTAGTAATAAAAGTTTAAGAAAAAAGAATTAAAACGTTTTATTTCGGAGATATATTTAAGTAGAAATTTAAATAAACTCAATAAGGAACGGTCAGAGTACCATCTTTTAAATGAAACTATTTTGGAATTAATAAAGGAACTAAAATATCAAAAAAAACTAATTCAATTAAGTGATTATTTCATGTGTTTACGTTACTTTTTAGGTTTAGTTGATAATAATCTTAATAATGCTATTAATCAACAAATAGGATTTGCTATCTTGAGCGATTTATCTTTAATGAAAAATAAATATGTGGGGCGTATATATAATTATTTAGATGAACTGAAGAAAGTTCAGTAGAAGTGAACGACAAATTTTGTTTGATAAGATATAATTAAAAAATAAAAATTAAGGAGCTTAATGATGAATTTTATAATTATTTGTATTATGATATTGGTTTGTATATTGTTATTATCGATTATAAAACTAGAGTATCTTAAAAGACTGTTAACTAGGTATATTGTAGATAATAGAAGTAGTGAGTTATCCTTTATAGAATCTAGTGACTTCAGTGTTTTAGAATGTGCAAAAATACTAAACAAAAAATACAAAATTGGACTGATTAACTCCTATATTGTAGTTAATTCAATAAAAATCAGATAAAATTGAAATAAAAAAGTGGGAAAGAAATGAAAATTAATACGCGAAGAATCAAAGATCAAGCAAATAGTGCATTAAACATTACCATGAAAGTATCAAAATCTGTTGGCAAAAGTATGTCAAAAGGTGGGAGGGAATGTCTAAATTTTGTTGTAAACAATCCTGAATTTATATTAATTATTTTAAGTTTGATAACTAACAAGAATAGCCTTAATCAAAGACGGATTAATGAATTGGAAGATACAGAGCAAGACAGATCACTAGATGATTCAACCTTTTCTGAACTGCTACAAGAAGAACAAGCTATTAATCATTTTTATCCTGATGAAAGAAAATCTCCTTGTGTACATTTATATCATCTAGGCGAAAATACTTTTGTAAGAGGAGGAACAGAACTAGAAAAAGAGGAATTCCGTAAAGAGAATAACTTGTAGTTTTACACTCTATATTTGATTGAAACATAATTTAAAAAGGACAAAGAGAGGTAATTATATGTCAAAATTATATACATGTGAAGAATGTGGTGGAGAGTTCACTAAGAGAGAGCTTAATTGGGATGGTAGCGATCATATTGATGGAGTTTACTATTGCAAAGACTGTTTTCGTTTTTTAGAACAGTGTGGAATTGATGCAATGGATCCTGATGGATTTGGATATGATGAGTATGGCAATTGGGATCAAGAACGTTTAGGTTTTTAGATTTTTGTGAGTTTTACTTTACTGTATTAGATATATTTTTAATTAATTTAATCAACCAACCTGCTCTAAGTGCAGGTTTTTTTGTGTTTTAAGGAAACGATTAAACCAGAATTTTTGATTAAAACTATTATTTTAAGAGTGAAATCTCTAATTTCAGAATCTACAGGCAAACGCTTGCATTCCGTTTTTTATTGGACTATAATAGGTTGGTATAAAGCCTTCTGTAATAATAAAATGTAGAAGGTGTAGAAAGTAAGGATTTAGAATATTTGTAGTTAAAAATACAAAGTTGCTACTCCTTGCGATAGGGAGATAGATATGGCAATGATAGAAGTGGAACATCTTCAGAAAAATTTTGTGAAGACAGTTAAGGAACCGGGCTTGAAGGGGGCTTTGCGCTCTTTTATTCATCCTGAAAAGCAAACCTTTGAAGCAGTCAAGGATTTGACTTTTGAGGTTCCAAAAGGGCAGATTTTAGGATTTATCGGGGCAAATGGTGCTGGGAAGTCGACAACCATCAAAATGCTGACTGGGATTTTGAAACCGACATCTGGTTTTTGTCGGATTAACGGCAAGATTCCGCAGGATAATCGCCAAGATTATGTCAAGGATATTGGGGTGGTCTTTGGACAACGAACTCAGTTATGGTGGGATTTGGCCCTGCAAGAGACATACACGGTCTTGAAAGAGATTTACGATGTGCCAGACTCGCTTTTCCATAAGCGCATGGACTTTTTGAATGAAGTCTTGGACTTGAAGGATTTTATCAAGGACCCTGTGCGAACTCTTTCACTTGGGCAACGGATGCGGGCGGACATTGCGGCTTCCTTGCTTCACAATCCCAAGGTTCTCTTTTTAGATGAACCGACCATTGGTTTGGATGTGTCGGTCAAGGACAACATTCGTCGGGCCATTACCCAAATCAATCAGGAGGAAGAAACAACCATTCTCTTGACCACTCATGACCTGAGTGATATTGAGCAACTTTGTGATCGGATTTTTATGATTGATAAGGGGCAAGAGATTTTTGATGGAACGGTTAGCCAGCTCAAGGAAACCTTTGGCAAGATGAAGACTCTTTCTTTTGAACTGGTGCCAGGGCAAAGTCATCTCGTTTCTCACTATGAAGGCTTGCCTGATATGACCATTGATAGACAAGGAAATAGCCTCAATATTGAATTTGATAGTTCCCGCTACCAGTCGGCTGATATTATCAAGCAAACCTTGTCTGATTTTGAGATTCGCGATTTGAAGATGATGGATACGGATATTGAGGATATTATCCGTCGCTTCTACCGAAAGGAGCTCTAAGATGGTCAAATTGTGGAGACGTTATAAACCCTTTATCAATGCGGGCATTCAGGAGTTGATTACCTATCGAGTCAACTTTATTCTCTATCGGATTGGTGATGTAATGGGAGCTTTTGTCGCTTTCTATCTCTGGAAGGCGGTCTTTGATTCCTCGCAAGAGTCTTTGATTCAGGGCTTCAGCATGGCAGATATTACCCTCTACATTATCATGAGTTTTGTGACTAATCTTTTGACCAGGTCAGATAGCTCCTTTATGATCGGGGAGGAGGTCAAGGATGGTTCCATTATCATGCGTTTGTTGCGACCAGTGCATTTTGCGGCCTCTTATCTCTTTACTGAGCTTGGGTCTAAGTGGTTGATTTTTATCTCTGTTGGACTGCCATTTTTAAGTGTTATTGTGTTGATGAAAATCTTATCTGGGCAAGGTATTGTAGAAGTGCTGGGACTAACTACCCTTTATCTATTTAGCTTGACGCTCGCCTACCTGATTAACTTTTTCTTTAATATCTGCTTTGGATTTTCAGCCTTTGTATTTAAAAATCTATGGGGTTCCAATCTACTCAAGACTTCCATAGTTGCCTTTATGTCTGGAAGTCTAATTCCCTTGGCTTTCTTTCCTAAGGTCGTTTCAGATATCCTGTCCTTCTTGCCTTTTTCATCCTTGATTTACACTCCAGTTATGATCATAGTTGGGAAATACGATGCCAGTCAGATTCTTCAGGCGCTTTTGCTACAGTTTTTCTGGCTCTTAGTGATGGTGGGCTTGTCTCAGTTGATTTGGAAACGAGTTCAGTCATTCATCACCATTCAAGGAGGTTAGTATGAAAAAATATCAACGCATGCATCTGATTTTTATCAGACAATACATCAAACAAATTATGGAATACAAGGTTGATTTTGTGGTTGGTGTTTTAGGTGTTTTCCTGACCCAAGGCTTGAACCTCTTGTTTCTCAATGTCATCTTTCAACATATTCCATCCCTAGAAGGCTGGACTTTTCAAGAGATAGCTTTTATTTATGGTTTTTCCTTGATTCCCAAGGGTCTGGACCATCTCTTTTTTGACAATCTCTGGGCACTAGGGCAACGCTTGGTGAGAAAAGGTGAGTTTGACAAGTATCTGACTCGACCCATCAATCCTCTCTTTCACATCCTAGTCGAAACCTTTCAGATTGATGCCTTGGGGGAACTATTGGTCGGAGGTATTCTGCTAGCGACAACGGTGAGCAGCATTGCCTGGAGCCTTCCTAAATTCCTGCTTTTCCTAGTCTGTATACCCTTTGCGACCTTGATCTATACTTCCTTGAAAATCGCGACTGCCAGTATCGCTTTTTGGACCAAGCAGTCAGGAGCCATGATTTACATTTTTTATATGTTTAATGACTTTGCCAAGTATCCAATTTCCATTTACAATTCGCTTCTTCGTTGGTTGATTAGCTTTATCGTACCTTTCGCTTTTACGGCCTACTATCCTGCCAGCTATTTCTTACAGGACAAGGATGTCTTCTTTAATATCGGTGGTTTGATTCTGATTTCCCTTGTCTTCTTTGTCATTTCTTTGAAACTATGGGACAAGGGCTTAGATGCCTACGAAAGTGCGGGTTCGTAAAAGGAAGAAACTCAAAGCCTCGTCTCAGGACAGGCTTTTTCTAATGGAGATGAAAATTTCTTGACATCTATTCTCAGAGTGCTATACTAAAAGAGTAATTGCCGATTTAGCTCAGTTGGTAGAGCAACGCACTCGTAACGCGTAGGTCACAGGTTCGATCCCTGCAATCGGCAGAATGAAGAAGTCCATTAGGGCTTCTTTTCTTTTATCAGGAGTATTCAACCACTTAGACCGAGATATAGACCAGATAGGCAAAAGGCCTTGTTCTTGAAAACCCCCTCTGCTATAATGGTTCATGTAAGGGACGTGAGCAGTCAGTATCAGACAACTCAAGTCAATAAAAAAAGAAAATGGAGACAAAAAATGAAAAAATTATTGGGAATCGTATTTTTAGTAGCGGCAGCGGTTGTATTGTATTTCGGTTATATTGGATGGCCAAGTTTGGATGTCAACCTCTGGTCACTGATTCCAGTTGGATTGTTCCTCTATTTCGCTTTAGAAAATTTTTTGAAAAAAGACTACAAGGCTAGTCTGA
Organism: Streptococcus mitis bv. 2 str. SK95; assembly: GCF_000222705.1. Taxonomy (GTDB): domain Bacteria; phylum Bacillota; class Bacilli; order Lactobacillales; family Streptococcaceae; genus Streptococcus; species Streptococcus mitis_AY. Next base: position 5,385 of record NZ_AFUB01000034.1, read on the forward strand.
TGTGCTTGATCATTGCCTTTATCATTGCAAATGCTATTTTGGACCTTTTGCCAATTTCAAGTGGTTTGGTGATTGGTGCAGGAGTGCTAGCTTGTGTAGGACTTGGCTACCTCTTTCCTGATAAAGATAAAAAAGAAGGCAAGTAGAAAAGTCTCGAGAAACCTCGAGACTTTGTTTTTATTTACCAGCGTAATATTTTTGGATGCCTTTCACAATACCTGCGACTAGTCTATCTTGGTATCGATCCTCACGAATACGTTGATTCTCAGTGAAATTATCCATATAACCGAGTTCTAGGAGGACGGCTGGTTTGGCAGTCTCGCGTAGAACGGCAAAGCTACTTTCCAATAAGCCAGCATCCTTGGCACCAGTTTCGGCTAGGAGAGAGGAGTGGATAGCAGCAGCGAGGCGTTTGCTTTCACTCATACGATCAGGGTGATTGTGCCAGTATTTATTGATCTTACTTGGATAATCAGGTTCATCGCTATAGGAGTAGGTTTGAATACCGCTCGCTTTCGAGTGAATGTTTCCAGTAGCATTGAAATGGATACTGATAAAGATATCAGAGTTGGTTTTATTTACCATTCTTGAACGCTCAGTCTTAAAATCAACATCGATATCACTGTCACGTGATGTGAGGACAGTATAACCTAATTCTTCTAATTTCTTACGCAGTTTGCGATAGATTTGCATGTTGAGATCTTTTTCGGCTACATTGTAGTAAAAGGCACCTGAATCTCGACCACCATGCCCGGGATCAAGGAAGATCGTTTTACTGTATTGACCTTTTACAAATCCACCTTCGGTTGAAACTTCAGAAATCCATTGACCGTATTTTTGGAACAAGTGTTCCTTGCCGTCTATCTTGTAGGTTCCTGATACATAATGGCCACTATCGTCCAAATAGTAACGAGCCTTGTAATAATCGTCGTAAATCCACTCATTCTTGGCCATATAGCCACCAGACTTGAGATAGTAGGCTCCAATCCATTCACGAGCCGCATAGGTTCCATTCGCTTTTAGATAGAACCAACTGTTGTAGGCCTTGTCAAAGATCCACTCTTTTTCAGCCATGGCTCCACTAGATTTGAGGTAGTAGCTTCCTTTCCATTTATTGGAAAGCATGACTCCATTTTGTTCAAAAGCATACCAAGTTCCTTTTATTTTCTCCCATTTGTCTTGGCTGTATTTCCCATATTCATTAGCGTAATACCAATTTTGATCAATCTTCACCCAGGAGTTTTCCGCCATAGCCCCGCTACTGCCGAGCAGGTAAGCACCAACAGTCGTTTTGCTGAGCATCACGCCGTTTTTGTCAAAATAATACCATGAACCGTTGACTTTCTCCCATTTGTCTTGCGAGATTCTGCCAGATGGTGTGACATAATACCAATTTTGGTCAACCTTCACCCAGCCATTCTCAGCCATAGCCCCGCTTTTAGTAAGGAGATAACCATCAACGATTGTCTGACTGAGCATGACACCATCTTTGTCAAAGTAGTACCAAGCTCCTCCGATTTTTTTCCATTTTTGTTGGATGATTTTTCCAGACTCACTGACGTAGTACCATTTACCCTCAAGAGCTACCCAGCCATTTTCTACCATGACCCCGTCTTTATTGAGAACATAGCCATCAAAGATGGTATCACTGAGTCGGTTCCCATCGTTGTCAAAATAGTACCACTTATCTTGAATTTTTTTCCATTTGAGGACAGGCTGATTGTTTTCATAGAAACGCCAGTGTTTGTTTTCTTCCTGCCATCCTTCTTTTTTAGGGGCTTCTTCTTTTGCCTTGTCTTTTGGAAGTGTTGTAGTCTCCTCTTCATTTTTAATTGAAAGATCTTTCTTATCTTCCTTAGAGTTGCTTTGTTCAGTGGTAGCAGGAGGATTGGCATTGTTTTCTTCTGCGTAGATAGGTGCTTGTGCCAATCCTGCTATTGAAAGGACAACAGCACTTGCCAATATAAACTTTTTCAACAATATTCTCCAATCATTATTTTCTAAGAAATATTATAAAATATGTCTGATGGTTTATCAACTATCAAACTGAACTTCTTCTAGTAAATATTCGATAAAGCGTTCGCCCATCTTAGACAGGCTGGTTTTTTCATGCTGGATATAGACTAGTTCAATCGGGTCGTCAATGTCCAGCGGGATGGAAACGATATTGTCTCCATTGAGGTTGCTGTTCAAAATCCCTGTTGCAATGGTGTAACCATCCAAACCAATCAAGAGATTAAAGAGGGTTGCGCGGTCACTGACTACGATGGATTTCTTGTGATGCTCCTGTGAAAGAATCTCTTCTGAAAAGTAGAAGGAGTTGTGCGTCCCCTGGTCATAGCTGAGGTAAGGGAAGTTCTCCAAGTCTTCTAGTTTAACCTTATCTTTCTTTGCTAGAGGGTTGGTCTTGCTGACAAAGATATGGGGTTGAGCGGTAAAGAGGTGGTGAGCTAGCAGGTGATTGTCATCCAGCATTTTCGTTAAAACATCACGATTGTAGCTGTTTAGGAAGAGGACACCGACTTCACTACGGAAGTTCTTGACATCGTCGATAATCTCCCAAGTTCGAGTTTCACGAAGGAAAAGTTCGTATTTTTCCATATCACTTTTCTTAAGTAGCGATACAAAGGCATTGACTACAAAGGCATAGTGTTGAGAGGAAACGCTAAAGAGTTCACGATGGGCGACAGGATTTTTGTAGCGTTCTTCGAGGAGCTGGGTTTGCTCGACAACTTGACGGGCATAGGAGAGAAACTCCATCCCATCACGGGTCAAGGTAATGCCCTTGGGATTACGAATAAAAATTTCAATACCCATTTCATTTTCCAAGTCTCGAACGGCATTAGACAGACTGGGTTGGGTGATAAAGAGTTGCTTGGCTGCTTCATTCATAGAGCCAGTTTCGACGATTTTGATAATATAGTGTAATTGTTGAATTCTCATGCTTTTATTGTACCACACTTGCGGAAGAATGGGCAATGAAGACGAAGGAAATCGGGGAAAAGAGCCGATCCAGTATTGAAAAAAAGTCTAAAATCTGTTAGAATGAAAGCTATGAAAACATTCTATGATGTGCAGCAATTTCTCAAACAGTTTGGCATTATTGTCTATGTGGGGAAGCGCTTGTATGATATTGAACTGATGAAGCTTGAACTCTCTCGGATCTATGATGCGGGTCTGATGGACAAGCTAGACTATCTAGAGGCGGAAGCTGTTCTTCGTAGAGAGCACAAGATAGAATTAGACTATTTAGAGAAAAATGGAGATATGAACTTATGACAATTTGGATTGTTTGGGGAATCGTACTAGCAATGGCGGCATGGATGGGGTATAACTACCTTCGTATTCGTCGTGCGGCTAAGATTGTAGACAATGCAGAATTTGAAGCCTTGATTCGGAAAGGGCAGTTGATTGATGTCCGTGAACCAGCAGAGTTTCACAGAAAACATATCCTCGGTGCGCGCAATATTCCTTCAAATCAGTTGAAGTCAAGCCTTGCAGCCCTTCGCAAGGATAAACCAGTCCTTCTCTATGAAAACCAACGCGGACAACGAGTGACTAATGCAGCCCTCTATCTGAAAAAGCAAGGTTTCTCTGAGATTTATATCCTATCCTATGGCTTGGATTCTTGGAATGGTAAGGTCAAGACTAGCTAATGTTCTATTAAAAGCTGTCGAATGATAGATAAAGCTAGTATTTTAAGGTATCATCATTTATATTAAACATAAGGAGACTTTATATATGAATTCACAACAAAAGAAAAAACACTCACTTGTTTTAGGTATCCTATCTATTGTGCTCGGTTTGTTATCTCCAATTGTAGGTCTGGTTTTGGGGATCGTAGGATTGGTCTTGGCTATTTCATATCAAAAAGAGTCACAATTAGACTATAAAACAGAAAAAATTCTCAATATCGTAGGACTTGTGGTTTCTGTACTTAACTGGATTGTAGCCGTCGCAGTATTTTTTAGATAAGCAACAAAAAAAGCTTTAAATATAAAGCTTTT
>NZ_AFUB01000033.1 GCF_000222705.1 Streptococcus mitis bv. 2 str. SK95
GAGTGGCTAGCTGATACTGATGCTGAAGCTGATTGACTTGAGCTTACTGATGTGCTTACTGATTGGCTTGCACTTACTGATGCTGAAGTACTTTGACTTGCTGATACAGATGCGCTTGCTGATTGGCTAGCTGATACAGATGCTGAAGCTGAGGCACTTTGGCTGGCGCTTACTGATGCTGAAGCTGAGCGACTTGCAGATACTGATGCACTAGCTGATTGACTTGAGCTTACTGATGTGCTTACTGATGTGCTTACTGATGTGCTTGCTGAACGACTTGCACTAAGCGATGCACTAGCTGAACGGCTTGAGCTTACACTTGCTGAAGCTGAGCGGCTTGCACTAAGCGATGCACTTGCCGAACGACTTGAGCTTACACTTGCTGAAGCTGAGCGGCTTGCACTTAGCGATGCACTTGCCGAACGACTTGAGCTTACACTTGCTGAAGCTGAGCGACTTGCACTTAGCGATGCACTCGCTGAACGGCTTGAACTTACGCTCGCTGAAGCTGAGCGACTTGCGCTGAGTGATGCACTGGCTGAAGCACTTGCCGAACGACTTGAGCTTACGCTCGCTGAGGCTGAACGGCTTGAACTTGCACTTGCTGAAGCTGAGCGACTTGCGCTGAGTGATGCACTCGCACTTTGGCTTCCTGATACAGAAGCAGATACGCTACTGCTCACGCTCGCACTGGCTGAGGCACTTTGGCTCGCAATTGCTGACGTTGATGCCGATTGGCTCGCACTAATACTTGCTGATACAGATGCTGAAGCACTTTGGCTCGCAATTGCTGACGTTGATGCCGACTGGCTCGCTGATGTTGACTTAGAGATGCTACCGTTACCATCAATAGTCATTGAGAAGCCTCTTATCGGGAATCTCCTTTGATTTGTTCCCTCATTTTGCAGTGCTGCAAAATATGTAAGTGATTGAGGATTCTCTGGAACAGTACCACGAACATTCATCTTAACATCATAGCCACTAGAAGTAAATTTATATGTTATCCAGTCACCATTTGGTTTAATCCGTCTGTAATTATCTATCAGAGTTAGTTTAGCTGGGTGTACAGCTTGGTTTGTAGAGTTTCTGTGATGGATAGTTACAGTGAAATTGAACTTTTGACCAGGTTGGAGAACAACATTCCCAGGTCCATCTATGACCTGAAGTCTTGGAGCCCAATCAAATCCTTCATCACCTGGTTGTGGCAATCTGCGGAAACCTGAATAACCAGCACTACGGAAACCTGACTGACCTGCTTCTTTTGGTGAATTATTTACAGCCTTATCTGCTTTTTGGTCTTTCTCAGCTTGCTTGGTTGTATCCTTACCTTGGGCTTGGTTCTTATCCGCTACAACACCAGCTGCGATATTGTTGCTGGTCGTTGCTGCTTGGCTTGTACTAAGAGCTGTGCTTGCCAAACTTTGGTTAGCACTACCTGATACAAGACTTGCCGCAGGGTTGACCTTAAGGTTGAGCGATGCTGAAGCTGAGGTAGACACAGAAGCCTGTGCTGATGGTTCGCTAACAGCTGATGTACTCTCAACTACAGAGGCAGGTGCTGGAGCGCTCGCTGACGCTGATGGTGTAGAGCTTACTGATGCAGATGCTTTGGCACTTGCTGAAGCTGATACAGGAGCTGATGTTGATTGGCTCGCTGACTCAGATGCTGGAGCAGTTGACTGACTTGCTGATGTTGAAGCACTTGCAGATGCTGACTGACTCGCTGAGACTGACTGACTTGCTGAGGCAGATTGACTGACTGAAGCTGACTGACTCGCACTCGCTTGAGCCTCAACAGATTGACTGACTGATACAGAAGCTGTGGCAGATGCTTGTTCTGCTTGAGCTTTCTTTACTTCTGCTTGCGCTTGAGCGATGATTGAGTTCGTACTTGTTTCAGTTGTTTCAGCTGCTTTTGGTTCAGCTGCGATGACTGTTTTATCCTTTTCTGTATAGTCAGACGTTTCATCTGCGTATACAGTTTGCTCTTGAGTCATCACAAATCCTGCAGCTCCCGCGGCCAGGATTCCCCCTATACCCGCTAGCGTGTTAAAGCTTAGGTGTGCGTGATCAAGTTCTTCAGTGTCTGACAGGGTACTAGAGACAACTTCGCCCATCCCACCAATACGGAAGAGATCCAATTGAGAGTTCGAGGCTTTTACCCAGTTTTTCCCCGACTTGTAAAGCTTATAACGCTTTTTCTCATCTACGATCTCGAAATCTTTGTTAAATTTTTTACTTCGAAACATTCTATTCCTTTCTTTTATCCAATTGCGACCCTTTGTTAATCTCATGATCATTAACAAAGCGTAGTTGCGCTGCCCTCTCAAAACCAGAGACAATCAAACCGCAGTCAGTCTCAGTTTTTATCCCTTTGACTCAGAAAAAGCAGGTTCCATATGGGATATACCAGTTGCTTTTATCTAGTATATACCATTTATCATTTTACCAAAACGGATTGCCCTTTTCAAGTAATTATATGCGAAATGACAAATGAAAACACTTAATTTTTGTTAAAAATTCGCTTTTAAGTTTCAAATTATTGGAAGCGTTTTATTATCTTTCGAAATCCCTACTTCCCCTTTTCACACTAGTTCAATTAGATAGAGACAAAAAACCTTGACGAGCAAATCGTCAAGGTTCATCTTTTCTAGAGGCCACCTCCATCCAGAAAAGATCCTAGAAAAAGTGTCCCAACTGCATGAGTAGTGTGACCAAAAGGGTGACGAGAAAGAGAACTCCGCCCAACACAGCAATCATGCTAAAATCTTGCTTCTCCCTTTTTAGGGGTTTCTTTCGATTATCTAGCTGTTCTCGTATATGTTCTTGTAAAATGCCATTGTCCTTGTTAGACATGTGCTCCTCCTTTTCTGTTGATAGAAAGGAACTTGCTTTCATCGAAAGCAAGCCCTTGTCTTATTAGCTTATAAAATTGCCTTGTAGGCTTCCAGATCAGCCTGATTCGCCGCCTGTTTTTGCTTAGTAAGAGCAGCCTCCATTTCAGACGGAAGAGAGAGAACTCCCTGAATCTTGCCTACCATGGCTGATACATTTTCCACCGGATAAATGTGGCTTTCTGCAACGAAACGATGATTGTGACAAGTCGTCTCAAAACTGAGAATCAGCATATTATTCTCAAAAGCTGTTCGACTGCCATTGAGAATTTCATCACTGATATTGATGTCCAGATACAAGTCACAGCGAGCAAAGAGCTCATTCACCTTAGCTGGACGAATATTAGGATAGAGGGAAATATTCGGATAGCGATTTAATTCCATCAAATGACTTGACATCTCAGTAATCGCTCCAATATGGAAATGAACATTTGGTAATTGAGTCAAAAGCGACTCAATTTGCTCGATTTGGTCACTATTCGTCAGGATCAAGGCTTCTGGATTCATATTATTGAGGCGATGGTATTGATAGAGATAACCAACATTGCGGAAGTAAGTTTTCTCTTTTGGTGTCGCAAGCTTGAGGATTTTATCATAAACTTGCTTATCCTGTACTGCAATACGGATGTTGCGATGAGGCAACTGCATCGCTGCTTTCATGTTACCCGGCAACTCCTCTCCAATCGGCTCCTGCCAGAAGAGAATATCCTCTGCTCGTCCTTCTTTTGGAGTCAGACCAACGGCTACTAAAAATGGTGTTGCTAGAGAATTGTAGATAATGCGATCTGTATCATATCCACGATATCGCAAGTAAAAGATTACAAACTCCTGCTTAGAATTGAAAATATGGCGTTTTCCATCAAGAGTTAAGACAATATCCTCTGTTAGATGATTTTCCATAATCACCGTTACGTTATCTTGATTAAAGTAGCGTGTATGAGTTGGACGTTGAGCATCATCATAGGTAATCTGTGCAAAGAGACGTCCCTTGCGATTGTAAATGTCTGCAGCGCGTACACGGCCTTGATCATCCAACCACTCGACTGCACGCACGCGACGTTCGTGTGTTGGTTGACGGTAAAAGATATTGGCACGTTTCTTACCCATATCTAAGATTTCACCATTAACATTACTCGAGCGGATTTCCCACAAATGAGGCTTTGGAACAAGGTTAAAATAAAGAGGTAGATCGTCCTCTGAAGCCACATCTCCAGTAAAGTAACTGTAAGGCGACTCAACATCAGGTGCGAGGTAGCCATCATCTCGGATCACGACAACAGGGCAGTCCAGCCCAGCTGCCTTAAGTGAACGTAACAAATCAAAACTCGCTTGATCATAGCGTTCAAATAAACAAATCATAGTGTTTATGCCTTTCTTTTCGAATCCCTACTGATGCTGTGCAGATTGAACAAGATCATACCAACGCTGGGCGATATGTTCATCAAGATATGGTTCTGCCACCTCGTAGGACACACGGGATAAATCTTCTTGGGAATGTTGAGTAAATAGCTGGACAATCTTTTCTGCATATTCCGTTGTCATTGCATCCAGATCATCTGGACGCGCCTCAGGAATCAAGTAGCCATTTTCCCCATCACGGATAAAGGTTGGATTTCCATAACGTACATCAAAACCAATAATTGGCAGACCAGAGCCAACCGCTTCTAACAAGGTCAAGCCAAATCCTTCACTTGTGGAGGCAGACAGGTAAGCAGAGTAATTTCGATAAACATCTGCCATGTGGTGATGCCCCATCAGACGGATATACTCTTCTGCATTTAACTCATGAATCAACTGCTCCAACATGGCTCTTTCACCACCCGTACCATAGATATCAAAAGTGATTTCAGGTAATTGCTCATGTGCCTTCACTACAGAGTGAATCAACCAATCAATATGCTTTTCACTTGCCAAGCGCGAAGCTGTAATCAATCCAAACGGCTTGCGCTCTCCTTCTGGATGACGCAATTGATCTAAACTTCCCACCGGAATAGTCAAGATTTCCTTTGGTTTGATGTTTGTATATTGAGCAAATTGTTCTTTGAGTAGGTTCGTTTGCGCATCGGTCGAGTTAATGATATAGTCCACTTCGTCAGCATATTCGAACTGATACTCATAATAGTTATTCCATAAAATATAGTCTTTCTCAGCAGGATTTTCACTAAAGTGGTCTGCATGAACGATTACGACTAGCTTTGCAGCGCCCTTATTAGCAAAGATAGCTTGACCAATATCTGTCTCTCGGTCTAAAATCAATAAATCTTTGTCCGTCAGAGACAAACTTCTCATAAAATGCGCAACAAACTCTTGCTTAGAATAGAAAACATGATTTGGGAAACGATAGACTTGCGTCTCCTGTCTACCATCGACTTCATTGATGATTTCTTCATAAGCCACACTGCCATCTTCATTGAGCCAGGTACGTTGATATAATTGCGCATGACCATTCATCGGACTAAAATACTCGATAAAATTCTTCGTATAAGTATAGTACTCTTTTTGAATCAAACAACCACGCGAAACAATTTCAGCGCGCTCAATCAACTCTTTGTCCATATCACAGGCATAACAAGTCACAAAATCACCATCACCAAATACTAGTCGGATCGTCTTCATATCGGTGTCGCGGATAATTTCGAGGGGCTCTTTATCGAAACTCGCCAAGACCTGTGCTAGCGTATAGGTCGTCGGTGCAATTTTAACATCTGTAAAATACTGATAAAGCCAGATGACCTCAGAGTCTTCAAAGCCAATATTCTTTGTCAAATGTTCAATGTTATCAGCAGATATAAAATCCATAAAGATGAACTTCGCTTCTAAGCCAACGCTACGAAGCAATTTTGCACGGTAGATCTGTGCATATTCTACACCGCTACTCGCCCAGCCAATCCCCAAATTGATGTTATAAATTGTCATATTTGATTATCCTCTTACAAAAAGTTATCTCGTTTAATTCTCGAAAGACGTTTGATTCTCTTGCCCTTATCATCATCTAACTTATCTTCGTCTTTCTTTTTAGGTTTTGCGCGACGTGAAGTGATGTAGCTGACAGAGATGGCACTATCTGTTCCTGTTTTTGCAAGGGGTTGTTCGAGATGGACTTTCTCTCTCTCAGGCACCACCTCTTCTTTCTCCTTAGCAACTTCCTCTGGTCTATCAAGTTCTTTACGTAATTCTTGAATTTTTTTGATATCTTTTGGTTTGCCATCGATATCGTCCAGTTCTAGAAAATCATCAATTCGACTAATAATATTTTTAATTTTTTCTTTTTGTAAATTATACAATCTCTCAGCCTCTGCCCGTTTTTTTGTCAGAGCATCGATTTCTTCGAGAATAGATTCTCTCGTATCCAAGTAGTCTTTTTGTGCTTTTTCTAAAACTTCTTTAGCTTCTTTTTCTGCCCTATCATGAGCTTCAATAACAAGAGATTTGGCATAAATAACTGCTTCACCGATCTCTTTTTCTTGATTCTTCATAGAGTCGATTTTTTTACGTAGGGACTCGATTTTTTCATTCTTCTTTTGAATTTCACGATCGAACCCTTCCTCTAATGCTTCGATACAATCTTCGACTTCCTTAGCACGGTAGTTACCGAACAATGTTTTCTTAAGTCTCATTTTGCTCCCTCTATTCCTTACTTATTCTGATTTACACCACTACTCCTCATTGTAGCATAAAATAGCGTAAATTGCCATTCTTTTCTAAGCTCCAAATAAGGAAAATATTCTGAAGCACTATCAAGCAAAATCCGAACTTAGCTTAAAGTTCATCTATTTCTAAAAAAATGTCTGATTGATAGATCAGACATTTTCGAAAGTAAAAACATGAACACTACTCTTAAACCAGAAATAATTCGAGTTATTACTTCCTATTTTAAAAATTTAGTTCCGTAAAAGTAAGTGGTGTATAGCCAAGTAATTCCACACCATCATACTCGACTGTTTTCACGATCTCTTGGATGTTCGTTTTCAGCTCTTCAGTTGCTACACCATTTGGATCATCCAAGACCACATCATCTTCCACGACGAAGAGCGGCTTTTGGTAACGATCGTAAAGATTGTTCATCACGAGACGAAGTCCTACAGAATCAATGCGATTTTGACCATTACTTACATATTTGTTGATAAAAACTTCTTGGGAATTGCTTGATGCATAATAACTGAAGCTGACAAAGTCAATTTTCCCATCTCTTAGGACAAAGAGGTCGTCATTTTCAATATCCAAGGCGATTTGATCACGTTCCAAACGACGCAAAAAGTGATTTGGGTAGTATCCACGAACTTGCACGTCTGTAAACAAATAATTTTCCCTATCTTTGACTTCTGCTTCCATTACATCAATAGCACTTTCAGTTTGCTGACTGTAATTTTTACTAACAACCATCATCCCACCAAACTGAAACTCTGGGTTGATTGTTTTTCCGAGCTTGATTGCACGTGCAGAAGCAACCAATTGATAATGAGCTGCTTGCCAAATCACCTGTTCTTGATTGTCATCTACTCCAAAAGACAATCCCCCACCAAGAAACGGCAAATGGTGCAAAACGTTGAATTCATTGAAGGTAATCCAATACTTCACTTTGTCCTTAAAGTGCTGAAAGACAGCTTCTGCGTAACGCTCAAAGAGTTCGATCATCTTGCGGCTTTTCCAAGCTCCATATTTTTCGTATAGATTCAGCGGAAGGTCAAAGTGACTCAAGGTCACAATCGGTTCGATATCTTTTTCTAATACGTCATCGATGATTGCTTCATAATATTTCAACCCCTCTTCACTCGGCTGCAACTCTTCACCACTTGGAAAGATGCGTGCCCAAGAGATCGAGATTCTATAGGCATTAAAACCCATTGATTGAATCAAATTCAGTTCTTCCGTATAATCTCTCTGACCTGCTGAAGCAAATCTCCCTAGGATATCATAGGATCCTAAAGGTACATTTTTGTAGTTAACTGTTCCATTCAGAACTTCTATCCGAGACTGGTCAACTGGTAATACATCTGTAGTACCCAAACCTTTGTTACTATTTGACATCATATTTCTAATCATAGTGGCTCCTTTTGATTTTTATTATTTCTATTTAATGATTGCAAGTTCTATTTAGAATGATTTCTCATCTTCCTTTTTTTGAGTAATAGCAGCCAAACCAGACAATTCACTTGCAACATTTCTTAAGTCACGTGCTAGGGGCTGCGAACCTGGTTTGAGTAGGTGGTAGAGTTGGCGTTCTGTCATCCTTAAATTTGTACCATTTGATTCTGAATAGTGAGACAGATGTTTCAGAGAGTCTTGCAAATCTACATTCTTTATCAATTCTTCTCTATTTTCAGACCCCTGTTGCTCCTCAACAATATGTGCTTGAGACGATCCTTCTTCAGAAATTTCAGGTGTCATCACTTCTTGCACTTTTTGATGGTGAGTTAGAGGACTCATATCCAGTTCAGAGAGGCTCTTATACAGGCGCTCCGAAGTATGCAGGTCATGCGCGAATACTTCTGTCTCCGCCACACTCTGTCTATAGGAACCAAATTCTGATTCTAACATACTATAGGATTGAGATAGGGATGCTTTCCTTAAACTCACCGAATCAGCTACACTCTGACTTTGACTCAAGGATTCAGATATTTGCTGGCTTTGACTTAAGGATTCAGACTCACTGAGATAGAGGACTTCGCTCAAACTTAACGACTCGGACTCAGAAAGTAGATGAGAAATCATCTCACTCAAGGAAAGAGACTCAGAAAAAGATTCCCACTCGCTCTGGCTCAAGCTATAGAACTCGGACTCAGAAACACTCTGACTCGCTTGTTCTGATTCGGAATAACTCCACCACTCTGATTCTGAAATGCTTTGGGATTCTGAAACGGATTCCCACTCACTCTGGCTCAGGCTATAGAACTCGGATTCAGAGACACTCTGAATCGCTTGCTCTGATTCGGAATAACTCCACCACTCTGATTCTGAAATGCTTTGGGATTCTGAAACGGATTCCCATTCACTCTGGCTTAGGCTATAGAACTCGGACTCGGAAACACTCTGACTTGCTTGTTCTGATTCAGAGTAGCTCCACCACTCTGATTCTGAAATGCTTTGGGATTCTGAATCAGATTCCCATTCGCTCTGGCTCAGGCTATAGAACTCGGACTCAGAGACACTCTGACTTGCTTGCTCTGATTCAAAATAACTCCACCACTCTGATTCTGAAATGCTTTGGGATTCTGAATCAGATTCCCACTCACTCTGGCTCAGGCTATAGAACTCGGACTCGGAAACACTCTGGCTCGCTTGCTCTGATTCGGAATAACTCCACCACTCTGCTTCTGAAAAGCTTTGAGATTCAGATATGGATTCCCATTCACTCTGGCTCAGGCTATAGAACTCGGATTCAGAGACACTCTGGCTTGCTTGTTCTGATTCGGAATAGCTCCACCACTCTGCTTCTGAAATGCTTTGGGATTCGGATTCCCATTCACTCTGGCTCAGACTATAGAACTCGGACTCGGAGATACTCTGACTTGCTTGTTCTGATTCGGAATAACTCCACCACTCTGCTTCTGAAAGGCTTTGGGATTCTGAAACGGATTCCCACTCACTCTGGCTCAGACTATAGAACTCGGACTCGGAAACACTCTGACTTGCTTGCTCTGATTCAGAATAACTCCACCACTCTGCTTCTGAAAGGCTTTGGGATTCTGAAACGGATTCCCATTCGCTCTGGCTCAGGCTATAGAACTCAGACTCGGAAACACTCTGACTCGCTTGCTCTGATTCGGAATAACTCCACCACTCTGATTCTGAAAGGCTTTGGGATTCTGAATCAGATTCCCATTCGCTCTGGCTCAAGCTATAGAACTCGGACTCGGAAACACTCTGACTCGCTTGCTCTGATTCGGAATAACTCCACCACTCTGATTCTGAAAGGCTTTGGGATTCTGAATCAGATTCCCACTCACTCTGGCTTAGGCTGTAGAACTCGGACTCAGAGACACTCTGACTCGCTTGCTCTGATTCATTCAAGGAAAGAGGCTCTGAGTATGCAATACTTTCACTCAAAGAGAATGCGTCCGTATCCTGACAAAGGGACTCCCCTGTCAAATGCTCAGAAATAGAGAGGCTATCAACCAAGGAAAGAGACTCAAATTCAGATTCTGAAGAAGAGACCACTAATGAGTAGTTCTCAGACATGGACTCTCGAAGCGAGAGTCCTTTTGCTGATATACTCTGGCTAAACGACTCACTGTACGAATCTGCGACAGAAAGGCTGAGGGAAGCTAAAGCGCTAGTTGACAAACTCTGACTAACATTCCTTATCAAGTCAGCTACTCCCAAACTGTTCCTTTCCTGAAAGTCTTCTAAGGCTTCCATGACAGAAACTGACTCTGTTGGTAACTCGAGATCTTCACTAGCACTCAGAATAATTTCCTTTTGCTCTTTGAGTTTTCGACTAACGGGCTTTGATTTAGTTGCATCCAGGCTACGGTAATCACTATCTTCCCTACCCTTTTGCTTAAACTTTGATATCAAACGTTTAAATCCCTTTAGCTCTTTGTTATTATTTTTACTCATAATATGATTTTCTCCAAAAATACAGTTATATCATCATTATAAAGTCTACAACAGAATCTGTCAAAGTATTAGCCAAAGAAAACTTCTAACTTCCCAGAAGGCTTAATATTAATGTAACTCAATGCCATATTTTTTATAATGTTTAGATTTATATCTGCATTCATTCTTTTGTATGATTTAAAAGCTTCTTTATGAAACTCAAAGACAGGATTTTTTTGGGCGTATCCTTGACTAGACACCAAACCTTGAAATTGCTGTAAATAGTCAACCTGCTCAACCCAACAGTCATCTATCGCTCTCAAAACGACAGTTCGTTGAAATTGATTGAACAACTCTGAATCCTTGATTTTATCTTTTTTCTGCTGGTACTCTGAAACAAGGAGGTCAGATAAAAACTTTTTAACTTGCCATAAATCCGTGACATCTAGATCATCTGGAATATCCTCGCAGTAATAACTAATGTTATCCAAAACAAAGCGAAATAAATCCGCCCGCTCTTTAAACGGTGTTTTACTTGTATAAATGTCCACTGCATCCGATAGGATAGACAAGAAATAAGTCAAATCAAAGTCTGGATGAGAGATGAGCTTATTACGCTTATTGTAGATAATCTGTCGCTGAATACGGATACTTTCATCATATCGTTCCGTTGAACGTCTGGAAGCCGCTGACGCGTTATCACTATTCTTCTGAGCTTCTTCAACCGCATATCTAATACGACGAGAGGTCAAATGAATCTTTTGTTTTTCCTCTGGTTTTGCAATTTCTTTATGATAGTACTCACTAATCCATTTGCTACCAGACTTGGAAATAAGATCATCCTCAAGAGAAATAAAGAATTTGCTCAACCCTGGGGCACCTTGTCGTCCGGCACGACCGCGAAGCTGCAAATCCACTCGCTCACTGGACATTCTCTCTGTTCCAACAACAGCGAGTCCACCCAACTCAGCAACCCCTTCTTCCAAGATAATATCTGTTCCACGACCTGCCATTGATGTTGCTACCGTCACTGCAGAACGTCTACCAGCCAGGGCGATCATCTCAGCCTCTTTCGCTGCATTATGGGCGTTCAACACATTATGGGCGATTCCCTCTTGGAGTAAGAGCATAGAATAAATCTCAGACATTCCAACTGATCCTGTCGCAATTAAAACTGGTTGGCCTTTTTTATGTAATTTTTTGATATACTCCAATGAAGCATATAACTTTTGAGGAATCGTGAGATAGATTTCATCTGGATAATCAATTCGTAAATTGGGTTTTCGTGTAGGAACAACTACGACTCCCAAGTCGTAAACGTCTCTGAACTCATCCTCACAAACTTTACCAGTACCCGTCATTCCTGCTAATTTTGGAAACATTCTAAATAAATTTTGATAGGTGATAGAGGCCATCGAACGCGTTTCCAATGTGATTTTCACACGTTCTCTGGCTTCTAGTGCTTGGTGCAGTCCTGATTGGAGTTTATTTCCTTCCAAGAGACGTCCTGTCGCCTCATCCATCAGTTTAACTTCGCCATTATCCACTGTGTACTGACGATCTTTTTCAAATAAGTGGTTAGCTCTCAAAGCTAGGTTAATTTGGCGAATGAGCTGGTAATTATCTGGATCATAGGCATTCTGAACGCGGAAATAAACCTCTGCTTCCTTTACTCCTTTTCTCGTCAACCATACAGACGTCCGAGTGGAATCTAGATTAAAATCTTCCCCTTCTTTTAGAGTTTTTACAAACTCATCACACGAGAGAAAGAGGTTAGATTGAACCCGAGGAGAACCTGAAATGATTAGGGGCATCTGCGCACTATCTAGCAAGGCTGCATCTACTTCATCGACCAAACAAAAATAAAATTTTGGTAAAAACTTCTTTGATTGAGATGTCGCCAAGTTTTCTTCTAGGTAATCAAACCCTAACGCACTATGTGTTGTATAGACAATATCACACTTATAGATTTGTTGTTTTTGAGGAATTTTAAGCTTTTTTGTCGGATCGTCCGAGACACCAACCCCAACTGTCATTCCTAAAAATCGAAAAACGGGTGCCATTTGTTTAGCATCACGCGCTGCCAAATATTCATTGGCCGTGACTAGGATTGTACTTTTTTCCGTCAAAGCATTTAGGTATAAAGGAAGGATAGCTGTCAAGGTTTTTCCTTCCCCTGTTCTCATTTCTGCAATCTGATTGTCTTGCATAACCAAGGCCCCTAAAACCTGAACATCATAAGGATATAATCCTAATACACGCTTGGCTGCCTCACGAATGGTTGCATACGCTTCCGGCAAAATGGACTGCAAGCTTTCTCCTCCAGAAAGGCGTTCTTTAAACCATTTTGTCTGAGCTTGCAGTTTCTCATTTGACATAGCTGCATAACTATCAGATAGTTTATTAACCTTCTCCAAAATCTTTTTGTAACGCATCAGTTTATAGGAGTTGGTCAAATTGAATCGTTTAGTTTTCATTCTCTCTCATCCACTCTTCAATCTTCTCCAAGTCAATCGCTTGAAGTAAAAATGACTTATCTAATAAATATTCAATGTTTGCTAGTTCACGTGGTCTAGTCTTCAAGTCCGCATATTCCTTAACTTTTGTCGGATTAAATTGCTGTAGCAATAATTCTTTAAAAATAGGCGGATTTACTCGAGTACGGTAACGTTCCAGCAAGCGTTGATAGTCTAGTTCGCTTAAAAACTCATCCGTCACAAGAGCGTATGAATTTCCAAATTGTTTGGAGTAATGCAAGGCCGCAATATTAGAAATCGCTCCATAACCAACAAAAGCCACTTTTTCAAAAAGATGCTCTTGCGCTAATTCTTCAATCGTTTCAAGCAAGGTTTCGTAAAAACGTTCCTCCATGTATAAGAGCGCTTCTCTATAAGACGAATTAACAATCAATACATTTGAGAAATGTTCACGAACATGTTCTGGGATAAAACCTGTTCGATTGAGTTCAGGTTCAGTAAAGCAAACATACATCGTTTCTTTCTCGGAATCCTGATGAAGCAAATCAGATATCCAGTAGCGATCCACTGTATAATCCGCCAACTGCTCCTCAGCAACATAAATCCCTTCAAACAGGAAGCGATGACAACCCGAGCTGACTAACTGCACCTTATAATATTGTGTATTATCTGGAACGCGTACGCTCACTCTCTCTCCCTGTTTAATGATTTGATTCGAAATTTCTTCATCTCGAGCATCCATAAATTCAACTTTTAAGTATGTTGAATTTTCTGGGATGGTTTCTATATGACTGCCAAAAATATAGTTTTGCCCACGTTTCAATTCAGGAAGCTGACTCGTATTGCGTAAGGCCTGATAGTTTGCCCGTGAATGCCATTCATGAATAACTGTCCCCGAAGGCATGAACTGGTTTTCATACAAAACATGACCACCATCTAACAGTTTGACAGATGAACCGTATAGATACTGAGATATGCTTTGGATATCCCAATAAGCAAAATAGACTTCTTCCTTGTATCTCACGATTTAAACTCCCTTTCAAAACTATTCATTAATAGCGTTTTATATTGATTAAAGAACCATTCAACAATACCTTGTGTATCATCGTTATGTCGTCCAGTCAATCCCTTACTGATAACGCTGACGCGGTAATCTCGCTGTCCTAACTCATCCAGCATATCAGGATAGGCAGACATATCATAGTCATCTTGATACATAAAGGAGATAATGAATTTTGTTCTTGAGAAATCAGCTGACTCAAAAGCCGTCCAGAAACGTTCGTTAAGCTGAGCTGTAGCTTCACTTGATAATTCTCCTATTGTACGATACACCAAATCCAGTGACGTTGGAAATCCTCCTGGACGAATAGTTGACTCATTTTCTGCCATATCTCCTAAGTTGACAAGAGGTTTTCCGACAATGACGGCATGAGGTTCCAACTTAGAACTATAGTAAAGGGCACCAAAAGTCCCCATTGATAAACCTGACAAGGTCAGTTGTTCCTTCGTAAAACCAAGTTCATCTAAGCAATTATGAATCACTTGAAGAAGTTTTTGTTCGAGCTCCTCCGATCCAAGATAGAATGCGCCCCCCTCTGAACGCGGATCCCCTACTAGTAAGAATGGCGATCCCAAATTATTCATCATCCAGTACCCTTCAAATCCCTCTGCAGGACGGTACCCTGAAAAATAGATGTTCAACGGTGGTTTCAAATCTCCTGGATGAAAGAAATAAATCAGTTCTTCTCTATTTTTATCGCTAATTCGTTTTCCTCCGACTAACAAGTCTCCATAACCTAGATGGGAGTCTCGATAGTGGCAGGGACCAAGTTTTACAATCCCTTGTCCTTTTGCTTGAATGCTAATACTCAAATAATAAGAATCATTTACATCTAACGTCAAAGACCGATCAAAACTCGTTTCATCATAAATCCATTCTTGCATGGGAGAATTTCCAGCTGGAAAACCTTTAACAACGTAGCGGATCGAACAACCTTCTGAAACCCTGAACTCAGGCCACAGATCTAAGGGCATCTCCCCACTCAGAAAAACATTATGTTGATAGGTCGCAATAGTCTGATAATCCTCGCCGTATCGGCCACACAAACGAAGGTAATTTGTCCCTTCATAACTGACTTGCCCCTCAAAAGATGGTGCAGCGACTAGATGATTAACACTTAGTTTCGTTCCATTTTGCTTAGAGAAAAAACCACGTGAAAATATATGTAGCATCTGCTCTGGATTTTCAAAATTTGTTTTCACAGCTTTTTTGCGCAAAAGAAATCGTTCCAACGTTTTTGTAGTGATTTGACAACGCTCATGATAGAACAAACGGTAAACCTGAATTTTCTGTTCCAAGATAGTGACATACTCTAAATATTCAGCAGTATCTACCAACACGACATCAAACGGTTTATCTACTTTTTTCTTCTTTTTTTCCCGTTTTCCGCCTCAACTTCTCTATTTAAGATCCCGATATCTTCTGGCAATAAAGAGACGATGTCTTCTGGTTTGACAAATGTCCATTTTATATTACTAGGAATTTCATATTGCTCCTGCCAATTTTCATCAGCAATTTGCAAAACACTAATTTTTTCATTTCCTTTTAATTCCTTTATGGTATTTTTCCACATATCGACAATCTCACCCCTTGTATACTGTTCAATCTTCTTGACTGAGTGAACTAGAGATTGATTCCAATGTTCTAAGTTTGTGAGGTAGTATAAGAGTGCCTCTTCAAAATCTGAAATATCATCTAGAATCCAACCATTTTCTCCATGCTTCACATAAGAAGAACTATACAAGTTAACCTGAGGGATCCCTCCACTAATGCCAGCGATTTGAGTCAACACATCAGCTGGAGTTCCCAAATCTAGTATAATACGAACGTACTTCAGAACTTTAATCAAATCGCTGTCGCTATGAATGGTCTCAATATCAATCCGTTCGCGAACAATCTCCTCTTCATCATCAAGAACTCGGTTCTCACCTCTCGCTCTCTTCTCTTTATCAACAAAAATCAATTCTTGTTCATATTCTGGCTTAAGAGATCGATAGCTTTCTAGTACCTGTTTTATATAGGCCTCTCGACCAAAATCCTGACTTTGTGTTCCAACCAGCAAGTCAATCCATTCATTTTTCAACATCATTTCAAACAAAGTCGTAAACACATATTGAATTTGATCTGCTGGTAGATTGTCGTAATTGACGTAAACAATTAACTCTTTTTTTCTTTGACTATGCCCTAGGTTTAGATGAGTATCATAAGGCGGAATCTCATAAAATCCCGGCAACTGTTCTAGATCCACATTAGCTGCTATCGTTTCAATTTTATTTAAACTATCAACAACGAAGAACGGCGTGTCTGTCAAATCCGTTAGCAGCTGCTCCTGGTTTGTAATTGGATAACGATCTCCAAAAAAAGACAAGATAACATGATGGTTTTCCTTAATCTTTTGGAAAAAGTGATTGTGCTGCACATCTGACGAAATCACAATCGTATCATCCTTGGTTAGCGAAGAAGTTAAATACTGATCTAGTTTTTCATTGATCAATTCTTCGATATCTCGGTAAACTTCTTTTGCAAATGTAGCCTGCGCCTCAGGGTTGATAAGCACTTGATGATTTTCTGTACCCAAAAATTCCCTAAACTGCCATGTACCTTGTAAATTTAAATAATCTTGGTAGTAAGGTTGATCATTTTCAAAATAAATGACACTTGAAACAAATCCACGATCATCAAAAATTAACTGATGATTTGTCTGCCCACCCTCAAAATAAGTAATATCAAAGAAATTACCTGTTTGTGAAAAGTTAATTTTAGCATAGTGTTCTTGATTTAAATATACCTCAATCATAAAAGGAGTATAGAAGAATTCTACTCCTTGAGGCCATTTAATATCTTCCAGACGAATTTTACGTACAGATACATCCGTCAGACCTTGTATGGTATCAAATAGATTCCATACAGTTTCTGGCAATATTCTTTGCTGATAAAGAAAGGTTCGAATATGTGGTGAATAGTTCAAAATCAGAGTGGTATTTGCCTCTCCTGACTGCTGAAACATTCGCAGCAAATTCACCGCATCATCAAACATCATATTTTTAGACACGTAATAGAAAGGCAGGGTGGTAGAATACCATTTCCGATCTTGTCTATACCAAGATGGTACAAAGTAAAACATATCCCTCTATTCTCCTTTAAATTCTAATTCTTTGTGGTAGTAAGTCCCAATTCTCAAGATACGTATTTCTTCATGCAAAGGCAAGAGCATACTGACTAAAATGATCAATGTACTTGGTATAGTCAAAAGCAAATTTGGAAGAGGTAGGAAGAAATTAATGAAATAGGGTAAACCAATAAAAACGATCAGGTAGAGTGCTCCTACGTTAGATTGTAAGGAAATGTAATGTTTCAAAACTTTTAAAGTTGCTTTCCCAGGCTGGATATAATCTAGGTATTCTCCTTGACGTTGTAAACGTTTCGCTGTTTCTTCTGGTTCTAAGTTGATATAGGCAAATAAAATTGCAAGAAGATAGATAGCAAGCAGGTAAAAGGCTAAACTTAGGGGTTTTGTAAAGTCAAATAAACTACCAAAATTTTTTGTAAAACCATGTCCAAACCAGTCTAATACCAACTGAAGCAACATAATAACACTCGAGGCATACATAATAGGCATTCCCCCAGAGGGAAGAAATTTGATAGGGAGGTAAGATTTGCCGTAGTAACGACTACTTAGCATGACTCGATTTAGAGGCAAACGAATTTCAGCTCTCTCGCAGACCACAGCGATATAGCCCAAGAGCAAAAATGAGATCGCCGCACCTACTAGAAAGGCTAATCCTTCTTTAGAAAAAACAGATTGTCCTATCAATACCACTAATTGGTTAGCAAATTGTAGCAGAATTCCTGAAATAATAATAATTGTCTGCCCGCCTACTCCCTTGCTAACATTCAAACCAGCCAACCAGATAATAACAAAGCTTCCTGCTACAACAGTTGCTAGTACAGCCATATTATAAATCCAATCATCTACAAGAAGCAAAAAGCGTCCATTTTCCGAACGAGCTGTGTACATAACAGCTATCCCCTGTAACACGGAAAAAATCAAAGTGAGAATCTTTTGCACAAAATCCGCTTTTTTCAATGACCAGGACTGGATATTCCAACTTTTATTCAAGTTGATAACCTGCCAGACAATCATCGTCGTAATCCATGGACCTAATCCCAGAGAAAACATGGAAATCTGAGAGACATCCACTCCTGCCAAGGAATACAAATAGGCCAAGGGATTTTGCTCAGTTATTTGTGAAAAACCTGTATTGCCATTGTATCCTGGAAGTAAAATATGGCGACCAAGTAAATAGATCGCAATGATCAAAATTGTAAAAATTGCTCTTCGGAAAAAAATACTTGTTCGTTTCTGTTTCTTAAGACCGAAATGTTTCATCTGTCATCCTTTATTCTTTATATTTAGTAAGTCTTGCGATCATTTTCTAGCAATGTTCATGTACCATCGTAACAGCAAGACAACCCAAGAAAACAGGCTCATCCCACTGATAATCAAGATAGGATTAACTGGCTTACCATGATATTTCACCTACGAAATACAGGAGCACCTCATGAGTGTAAATCTACTTGGAGCTTCTCTTCTATCCTTGAATATTTTCATGTGAGAACACCTGTTCTTCCATTTCTTCTATTTGAACATTATCAAATGCATAAACGGATCTACTTAATCCTTAAAATTTTTATAAGTATATCAACTCTGTCACCATGATTAACATCTAAAAAAACCATTCCCATACCAAATCTCTGAAAGGTAAGAAATTTTACGCTTTCTCATCTGATCATGATCTTTCGAAAGTTGAATGGATTTTATCCGATTTTTCTCATTAAAAAATCATTTATAAAAATTACCAGTGCCTACTATTGTAGCATATTTATCAATTATTTTCAAACACGACCTCTCTTTTTATAAGTGTGAAGAGCACTTTATGAATTTTGAGCAAAATCCATTTGGAATAGGAATGACTATTCCAAACATTTATTTACTATTACAACTCAGACGAAAAAGACCAGAGCGTCACTCTGGCCTTTTCCTGTTCAGTTTAGCTTGTAACTAAACTTAATCTTCTTTTTTGCGAGTAGTAGCTGCAAGGCCTGCACCTAAGCCCAAGATAGCCAATCCTGCTGCTAAAGCTGACACCTGAGACTCACTTCCTGTATTTGGAAGGTGACCTTTTTCAGTTTGTGTCACTTTTTCTTCTTGAGATTGTGCTCCTGTTTGAGCCAGTTGGTGCGCATCTGGATTGACAGGAACTTGTGGGTTTAGTTCTTCTTGTGCTACAGCAGTTCCCACTTCCACGATACGATCTTGTGCTGCTACCTTATCAAAGGTTTCTTTCGATGTACGCTTACCGTTTTCGACTTCTACTAGGTGGACACGAACACCTTTTTGGCCTTCTTGGATCACACGAGTTTGCCCTACTGGAAGTTTATCGTTCTTACGTTCTTGAACTTGGAAATCAACTTCCTCTTCTTCCACTAGGAGCTCTGGCTTGTGATGAACCAAATCTTTGACACCATCAAGCGGTTGAGCCGTACCACGTTTAGTTCCTACTTCCACGATACGATCTTGCGCAACTATCTTATCAAAAGTTTCTTTCAATGTACGCTTACCGTTTTCGACTTCTACTAGGTGGACACGAACACCTTTTTGACCTTCTTGAAGAACACGACTTTCACCCACATAAAGTTTGTCAGTCTTACGTTCTTGAACTTGGAAATCAACCTCCTCTTCTTCTACTAGTAGTTCTGGTTTGTGATGAACCAAATCTCTGACCCCATCAAGTGGTTGGGCTGTACCACGTTTAGTTCCAACGAGAAGAACCCGGTTAACAGGAGTCTGAAGCACTTCACGGAGTTTCTCTTCACGAGTTCCGTCTGGACTTACAGATGTAAGAATGCGTTCCTTACCAACTTGTCCTTCTTGTTCTACACGGCTTTCACCTACATATAAACTGGAATCTTCTTTTTCAACGGTCTGGAAGGCAAGTTCTTTTTCGACAACCTCAAGACTTGGATTTTCTTCTTGAATAGCAGGGGCTGCTTTCTCAGAAACTGGTTTTTCCTTGATCAACTGTATACGGTATTCCTTAACTTGTTTTCCACTTTCTGAAACGAGGCGAACAAGAACTGGAAGGCCATCATCTCCGCTATCTACAACTGTTGAAGCCACTTGATTGCTTTCTTGAACGGTCACTTTTGGACGTTGACCTTTATAGGTGATTTGATAGTCTTGACGGTTTTCAGCGAAATCAGCAAGTTCTTTTCCATCTACAAGAATCTTCGATTGAGTGCTTTCTTGAGGCAATTCACTTGGCGCAAGGAAGGTCATCTCAATCATCGCAACACCCTTCTTATCGGCCTTGCGCTCCATACGCCATCTCATAGCTTTAGCTTTCACAGCTTTAAATGTTAGGTTGATTTCATCACCAGCTTCAATGTCTTTATCCGCACGATAAGGAACAGCTTCCCAGTTATCTGGATTATTGAATGGATGGCCTGATTCGTAGGCTTGGTAGTTTGAATAGTAAGTAGGCACTTCAAAGTCTGGACCAATATAGCGCTCCAAAACAAGTTTAGATGGCGCATCCGTACCACTATCTGCAAAGAAGTGAAGTTTGGCTTGCGCAACAGTCCGTTCTACAATCTTACCATTTTCACGGAAAATAACACCTGTTGATACTTCTGGATTAGAAGATGGTGTTGGAGACCAGTTTGTCCAACGACGATTTTCATTGTGGTCTCCATCATTGATATAGTCTACACGGTCATGTGAACTGTCGTCAATATCATTGGTTGCAGAAGCAAAGGCTTGGTTACTGTTTTCATCATAGTTAGGGTTGTTTGAGAGAGCCTCACCAAGTTTGTCCGTCACTCGTACAGTGAACTCAGCAACGAGGTCACTACCAAGGACATGGCCTCGAACGGTAAATTGACCTGCTTTTGTCAGATTTTCTGCTGGAACTTTTTCCCATTCTACTGTCAAGTCTTTTGTCTCATAGCCGTCTTTACCTGTGAAGTAAACAGGAACCTTAGTTGGCAATTCAAGTGGTTGACCTAGTTGCAATAAGCGAGCTTGTTTGACCGCAGCAACTGGTTTACGAGAGAGTAAGTCTTTATTGCTTGTAAAGTGTAGACGGTATTCTCCTAAGATATCACCATTTTCAGCTTTCGCGATGACACGGACTGGCTCACCTTCACGAACGCTTGGAACGACCGTCGCAAGACCATTGTTGCTAACACTTGCTGTTACTGCAGGAACTTTTCCATCTACAGACTCAAGGTAGTAGTCTGTCAAATCAGGGTTAAAGTTTGCTAAATCTTTGCCGTCAACTTGGATTCTTGTTTGTCCTTGTCTGGCTGCTGCAACTTGTTTCGCAAAGATTTGTACTTCTGTGATAGAAGTTCCTTTCTTGCTATCAAGTCGAACCATACGAATGCGAACCGCATAGGTCTCAACTTTATCAAAGCTGAAATGATTCATTTCTCCAGCCTTGAGTTGAGCTGGGGCTTTTAGATTAGTAACAGGTTTCCAGTTAGCTGGATCGTTAAAGACATGTTCTTCATTGCCTACAAAGCTAGGGTTTTTAGGTGCTGTTGGAACAGTCTTACCAACATAATACTCAATCACATAAGACTTCGGTACACCAACTCCATGGTCTTCGTGGAATCCGACACTTAAATTATCAACCGAACGTTTGCTCAAGATACCTGAATCTCCAAATAGAACACCGACTGAAGCTTCTGGATTACTACGGTTCCAGTTTGTCCAACGGTTAGCTGGGCGGTCATTAAAGGAAATCAATTTATCGTTGACGTTTGAAACAGGGTCGCTCGGATTTGAGTCTGAAGCAAAGGCAAGTGGCAATTCTGAACCGGTCCATTGGTCAGAAATGTTTGCACCTTGCTCAGTTTGAGCAGATACTCGAACATGAAGTTTAGTTATTAATTGCGTACCTTCTAGGCGACCATTAACCGTAAAGACAACTTCCTTGGCGTATTGGTCTGGATCAATCGCGTCCCAAGTAACCTTAGCAGATGAAACGTGACCATTTGAATCGTAGGTACGAACACTTTCTGGTAATTGTGGTGCTTCTGCGATTGGAGTTGTCACACTGACTTCTTCAACTGAAACGATGCCTTCTACAGAGACTTTAGCACGCGCTTCAAGATAAAGACCTTCAACTTTACCTAGAACTTCAAAGGTTTGATAGTGGTCGAGTTTTTCTTTTGGAATGGCTTGCCAAGTGACTTTGTGGGCTTTAGGGAAACCTTTGTCATACTCAACCGTTACTGTTGATGGAAGAGTAGGTTCTTGATGCAAGTCAGTCACTACATTTACAGGGCGGATAGATTGTGCAACCTTCTTCTCAGTGTTGGCTTGGATAGTGAGTTCAACTTGGCCTCTAGCTCCCTCATATTCTGCTTTGAGAGTGACTGCTCCTGGCTTATGTAACTCAAGCATTCCTTTACGAACTGCGACTTCCCCTTCACCACTTGTAGAGAAGGTCACTTTATCAGCTGGTAAAACTGCTTGCGTTCCGTCCTGATAGTGAGCCCGAACAGACAATTTGACTGTTTGGTCTTCTTTGAGACCGTCAGCTTGCTCTACTTGTAAGCTCAAGTGGTCAATTTTCGGTGCTTCTTCAAGGAATTGAATTGCATAAGTTTGAAGAGGACCACCATCATTTGGTTGAACAAAGATGCTTGCACGCATACCGTTTGCTGCACTTGCTTGAAGGACTGTGACAGTTGCATTTTTAGCACTTGCTGTGACTTCTGGCAATTGTGTACCATAAGCAAGAGTGCGGTATTGCATTGGATGTTGACTAGTGAGGCCTGTAACGGCTTCACCACCAACACTTACATTTGGCACTACAGGTGCTGCAGCATTGCCTTCTTCTACCACAAGGGTAGCATGAACGGTTTCGCCTCCCAGTTGGCCAGTCATTTGAATACGTGATCCAGCAACTGAAAGTTTAGCTTTATCTGCTTCCGCAATCTCCCAGTTATCCACTTCGTATTCTTGAACGCTTCCATCTGTTACAGCGATAGAAACGTATTTATCAACAGCATTTAAATCTGTTCCTGGAGCAACACGTTTAACAGTTGGTAGTTCTTTGGCAATTGCTAGAACCTCGACACGAGCCTCTACCTCACGTCCGTCTGCCATGCCTTTAACTGTCACAACTCCAGCTTGGCTCACATCAACAGAAGACCATGTTACTGGACGTTTTTCACGACTGCCATCACTATAGACAAAAGCGACGGTCTTCGGCATTTTCGGTTCTTTCTCGATAACAGTACGTACTTTTGGTACCTCTGTTCCGAGAACGGTCTTTTCTTGGTCTTCTTTTTTACCAGTAAAGACAGTTACTTGACCAGATTTCAAGAGATCTGAATGGGCTGTCAGTGTGAATTTGCCTGCTTGTTCAGTTGATTTAACAATGGCAACCCCTTTACCGTTAAAGGCTCTGCGAATCCAAGAACCATCTGCTTGCGCCTTGTAGCGTTCACGGCTGGCTTGTTCCCCATTATCGACACCGACCAGTTGACCTTGTCCATGCAATTGGAAGCGAACCAGATTATTGGCAGTTGGCACTACATTTCCTTGACTGTCAACGATTTCGTAGTAGATGTAGGTCAAGTCTTTTCCATCTGCTGCGATTGCGTGTTCTTCCTTAATAAGACGAACACCTGCTGGTTGGCCTGCAGTGGTAATCTTGTCACGTGCAATTTCTTTTCCAGCTTCATCGCGAGCTACAGCTTCCAAAGTACCTGGTTGGTACGCAACCTTCCACTCAAGATAGAGTTCCTTAGCATTGGCACCTTCTTGGTAGGTACGGCCATCACTAGTTTGTTTTTTGTTAAAGGTCTTAACTCCGAGAGATTGACCGTTCAAGAACAATTCAACGCTTGCAGCGTTTGAATAGGCGCGAACTGGGATTTTTCCGTCTGCATCTTCGACTTTCGATGCCAATTCTCTATTTTCCCAGTTCCAGTGAGGAAGGAGGTGAACCATTGGTTTCTTCTTGGCAGAAACCCATTGGCTTTGGTAGAGATAGAAGTCATGCTTTGGAATACCAGCTGTATCTACGATACCAAAGTAAGAGCTCTTAACGGGAGTTTGGTTTTGGTTGTGCCATGGCGTAGGCTCACCGATATAGTCCGTACCTGTCCAGATAAACTGTCCAGCATAGCCAGCATTATCACGGTCAAAGGTCCATGAATCTGTTGCCGTTTTACCCCAGCCAACTCGGTCATTACCATAGTCAGACTGTTCGTAGTTACGTTCAGGTCCGTTACTATGTTTCAATTCACTTTCAGGACGATAATAGCTACCGCGTGTACGGGTTGCTGAAGATGTTTCTGAACCATAAATCAACCAGTTTGGATGTTTCGCACGAAGAGCTTTGTAGTTGTCTTCAGAATAGTTGAATCCAACCGCATCCAGTTCATCAGCAATTTTCTCATGTCCACCACTACCATTACCGAAACGGAACTTATCTGCTCCCATGGTAACGTAACGAGTTTTATCAACATCCTTGATAACTTTGACCAAACGTTTTACAGTTGCTAGAGAATGAGCATCACCGTTGGCTTCACCAATTTCGTTTCCGATAGACCACATGAAGACAGCTGGGTTATTTTTGTCTCTTTCGACCATGGTACGAAGATCATAGTCAGACCATTTTTCACCTTTTCTAGCTTCTGGGTGAGTGGCATCTTTTTCAAAGAAACGTCCGTAGTCATAAGGTTTCTTGCCACCATACCAAGTATCAAAGGCCTCTTCCTGAACCAGCAAACCAAGTTCTGCTGCGATTTGCAAGGTCTGTGAACTTGCAGGGTTATGAGTTGTACGGATGGCGTTAACACCCATCTCCTTCATTTGTTTAAGACGACGGTATTCAGCCTTATAGTTTTCTTCTGCTCCAAGCGCTCCGTGGTCATGGTGCAAAGAAACACCATGGAATTTAATGCGTTCACCATTCAAAGAGAAACCTTCATTTGGAGTCCAGTGATAGTAACGGTAACCAAACAAATCTTTCTTAGCATCAACCAACTGACCATCACGGTATACTCGCGTAATCAATTCATATAAGGCAGGTTTGTCATTTAAAACGGTCCAGAGTTTTGGTCTTTCAACTTCTAAAATCGCATCTAGGCTTGTTGACTCATGTGCTTTCAAGGTACGACTTGCTGTACGAACCACGCCTGTTACGGCCTGACCACCACGTTCAACGATTTGATATTCTGCCACTAGTTCATGGTCTTTATCATCTGTATTGACGATTTTGCTAGCCACATGAGTTTCAACCTTGCCGTGTTGCTGTTCTTCAAGTTTTGGCGTTAGGATGGTTGTCCCATTTTTCTCAACATGAACCTTATCAGTCACTTGCAAGTTCACATCACGATAGATACCACTACCTGAGTACCAACGGCTACTTGGTTGTTTGTTGACTGCATGGACAGCAATCACATTCTCACGACCATCTTTGTGAAGGTATTTGGTGATATCGTATGAGAACTGGTTATAACCATTTGGGTAATGTCCCACTAACTGGCCATTGACATAGACTTGAGAGTCCATGTAGACACCATCAAAGGTCACACGAACATTTTTCTTGAGATCTTTTTCATCAAGTTTAAATGTCTTACGATACCAAGCTTCACCACCATTGAGCTGTCCACCTTCGTTTTGGGCAGGTGACTGATGGTCAAAATCGTTAAAGATACTCCAGTCATGTGGGAGATCCAATTTTTGCCATGTCGATACATCTGCATCTGGTTTCACAGCTTCTTTAGGATTCGCATTGAGTTTAAAGTGCCAATTTTGATTAAAATTCACTTTTCTATCTTCAATCATTTGATTCACTTCTTCATTTGTCGCAGCTTTCAAATCTTCCTTGACAGGCTTTTCTTGACTTGAAACTTGAGATTCTACCTTCGGAGCTGTTTCTTCAGGTTTTAGAGATGCTTTCTCCTCTTTTGGAACTACAGGTTCATCTTCTTTCACCTCTGGTTTGCTTGCTTCAATTGGAGCAGCTTGACTTTGGTCGACACTTGCAGCATCCTTGTGCTCTGCTACAGTTTGATCTTCTTTTTCCTCCACTGCCGGACTTTCCTCTTTTGCTTGTTCCACGGTGTGAGTAATTGGAGTTTCATCCGCGAAAACTGGTGATTCTCCAATGACACTTCCTCCAAATAGAACCGCACAGGTTCCAATCATAACAGAGCAAGCTCCTACGGCAAACTTACGAATGCTGTAGACTCTTTTACGATTCCAATGGCCTTTTTCCATAAAATCCTCCTTTAGTAACCGCTTCCATTTCCTTGTAAGCGTATTACTTTTTCATAGCCTTTTACCCTTATTTTATAAAACAATATAAGAAACTTCAATACTGGCAGCATAAAAATCATACTTTTGATTCTTTTTTCTATAATTTGTAGAAAAGTTTAAAAATCTGAATGTAGATTTAGTGAATGGTTTTACTAAAAAAGGCGGTGGGACAGAAATCGATAGACAAAGTCTCGATTTCGTAGTCCCAGCCTCGCGAGGATGATTAGGAGCTTTTTGGAGTCTAAAAGACGAACAAAAAGTTCAATCAGCTACCACGTCAAAGTTTGATTGCTAAAAAAAGTGAGGTCGGGATCTTTTGTCCCAACCTCTTTTACGGACTATCAAACTGGTATTTCCTTATAGATTATTGACTAGATTTCCCCTTTTCCAAAAGATTGACCATCTCATTTTTACGCTCTTCTAGCTCGGCAATTTGCTGGAGTAAAAGTCCTGTAAAATCACATCTCCATCCCCGATGATAGACAGAAATGGAATACAATCCACAAAGCCCAGAGCGTGTAATTCCTTGGTTTTAAGTCGAATGTCTAAGAAGTCTGGGATGCCATTTGCAATTCCCAAGACCTTAATACCTCGACAGAAGGTCCAAAATGGTGCTACATCGTAAGCCTTAGCTCTTGGCCTTAGCTCTTCTCTGACTTCCATGTCCTCAGACACACGGTCCCAAGGCATGCCACGACGGCAATCAGGGTCTGGTCCACCAATTAGTACTAGCTCTGTTCCGTAATAGATACAAGGAGTCCCTTTTTGAAGGTAGAGGAAGGTTAAAGCAGCCTTGACATGTTGGAGATTTCCTTTGGCAGTTGTAAGAATACGCTCTGTATCGTGAGAATCCAGGAGATTTAACATAACCTCTGAGATTTGTTGCTTGTAGTACATTGACTGGCTATTGATTTCTGAAATGAACTGCTCTGTCTTTTTATGCTGACGCAAGAAATAATCCTTGATACTTTCAGAGAGCGGGTAGTTCATGACTGCATGGAACTCATCTCCTTTTAACCAAGGCTGAGACGTATGCCAGATTTCACCTAAAATATACAAATCAGGCTTTTTAGCGAGAACTGCCTTTCTAAAATCTTTCCAGAACTGATGGTCAATTTCATTGGCAACGTCCAAGCGCCAAGCATCGATATCAAAATTCTCAATCCAGTAAGTTGCAACACTGAGAAGATAGTCTTTGACTTCAGGATTGGCTGTATTTAACTTAGGCATATAGCTAGCAAAGGCAAAGGTATGATAAGGGAGTTCTCTTGGATTCTGAAGTTTATCCTCTGTAATTGGAAACTCTTGAATATGGAACCAATCTTTATAAGGGGAATTTTCTCCATTTTTTAGAACATCCTGCCATTGGGCAGACTGGTAGCCGATATGATTGAAAACAGCATCTGGCATAATCTTAATGCAACGTTTATGAGCTTCCTCGACTAAATTAGCAAAGACTTCTTTGTCTCCAAAGTGACGGTCAATTTCAAAATAATCCGTCGTATCGTACTTGTGATTGGTCGTTGCTTCAAAAATCGGACATAGATAAAGTCCAGTGATTCCCAAATCTTTTAGATAGTCTAGATGGTCGATAATCCCTTGTAAATCTCCACCAAAAAAGTCATCCCTATTAGGTGCAATGGCAGCATCCCACTCTCGAGCTCCATCTGGAGTCAAATTAGGATTTCCATTAGCAAATCGTTCTGGGAAAATCTGGTACCAAACGGTATTTGAAACCCAGCTAGGAACCTGACATCCGTCGATTTCATGAATATAGGGAAGCTTAAAGCCATTTCCTTCCGCATCCAAGTTTTCTTGAGTATGTTCCACACAACCCTTATCACCGTAGAAAATACCCTGACCTTCCTCATCAAGGAGTTCAAAGAGATACTGAATCCGTGCAAAATCAACCGATACTGTAACCTGCCAATAATCAAATAAAGCATCCGAGGTTGCTTTAGTCATTTCTTTCTTGGCTTCATACTTATCCTCGATGAAGATAAAGGGATCTCCATAATGTAAAATGACCTGCTGGACATCATTTTTCTTGGTTCTGATTCGGATATGTAGCTGACCTTCTTTGTAAAGATAAGCATACTCTGATTCTTGTCTATGATAAATGGCTGTTAATTCCATATTTTGTCTCCTAAATAATTATCATCAACAAAAACGCAAACGTTTTCACAATTGCTATTTCTAGTATACTATTTTAAGATTCGATTTGCAATACTTGGTCAAATTTGACAAGAAAACAGCTCAAAATAAATACTGTAGACTAATCAAGAAATATCAGCACCTATCTATAAAAAGCTCCCAAACTCAGCCTCACAGCCTAGTCAATCCGACAAAGGGCAAGTTCTTTTAATCCTCTGTCGTACAGGAAGGTTAAACAAAAGTTGTCTGTTATATTTTGAAGCTTGTGTTTACTCATTCCTCTAGGCAAGGCTATGTCGCACAATTCTCTCGTTGCCAGAGAAAATAGCTTTTGCTTGCCCTTCCAATCATCATTCTTAAATAGGGGGCTCAGGATAATATAAGGCGAATCCGTAAAAATTCCATTGACACCAGCTTTTTTACCTAAAGCCTTTAAATGTTCAGATTCTAATAACTTTTCGATAATACGACCATCACTAGAGATTTTAACAAGAGCATAATAGTCCATGCCCCATTTATTGACAGAGGTTTGACTTTCTCCAGAGCTAAAGGCATAGAGCCCTTGTTTCCAAGATTTCATACTATCGATTTTAGGATAAAAACTTGAGTTCGTGTCGTGGTGATTTAACTCTTTTTTATCAATATGCGAATAAGTGGTCCACTTCGCCTGCTTTTTCTCTCGATCAAATTCTAAAAGGGCAAAGTTTCTTGCCTGATTTGTATAAACTTGATTTTCAAAACACACGGGTATCTGGTCGCTATCTGATACGATTTGAAAATATCTCTCTTGTGCCTTTTTAGGAAGTATACTTTGCGGATCCTTTATGGCAATGATTTCTGGATTAGAAAAATCACCAGTGTAATAGACTATTTCCTTGCCAGCCTTGATGATGCCAATATTTTGTCCATCTGTAAAGAGTAGAGGCTCTTCCTCCCAAACATGGTCACAATACCAAGCATCTATCTCCTTCATACCCAAAGGTGATACTTCAAGCAGACAGTAGAGATTGAAAGCTTCCTTCTCACTGATCAAGACAAAGGCTCTACCATCATGTAACATGACAGAATTGAAAACACTATTGTAGTCCTTGTCTAGTTCCCATTTATTCAATAGACTTAACTTTAACTTCCCCATTTTCTCTCTCCTAATCCATCACCACTCGTTGATGGCAAATAGAATGGCTGATCTAATATTTCTTAACAATTGATCTGAAAGTTCATCGTAAACTTGACCCAGTCCCTTATCTTGTGCCAGCCATCCAGGTTCATCATTCCAGGAGCCCATTCCTCCAAAAACATCCGCTGAGCTTGCAGCTCTAAATATGCTTAGATGTCGCAGTGGAATTTGAGGTTCTGCCAGTCCTTTACCAGATTCTGGGTCTAGCAAAAAGTTTCTAGCAGATTGAAAGACTTTGGCAAAGTTGTCACATTCAATTTTAATTGCTAGATTTTCTATACGAGTCAATATGTCCTTAAATTCTTCGATATTATTTTCATAGTGGGGAAGGTCTTGAGAAGACCTTTCCCATTCATACTCGGTGTAGGTAACATCCCAGCCCCTACCTGCAGAAGCAGCTTCCCAATTTGGTAGGAAATAACTTGTCTTCCCATCTTTATAAAAACAGAGAATTGAACTCTGTGTCGTATTGGAGAAACCTAAAATACCTCTGTCATTTACTGAGATAGGGCAAAATAATTTTAAGTCCTTCAAACCTTTTTCCTTAAGATTTTCAAACCAATCAGATACAGATAGTTCTATAACTTCCCCCTTTTCTGACGGCAAAATTTGAAAGCTCAATTTATTTGTATATTTTTCAGGCTTATAGCATATTTCTTTAGCATTTTTTAAAGCCTTCCTAGCTGCTGCCACGATACAGGCTATCTGATACATTTGTCCGTTCATATGATCTCATCCATTATCCCTTCAATCAGATTTGTAAGGCTTTCTGCCACATAGATAATTTCATCAGGATCATGGATGTAGCAAATAACCTGACCTTCCTGAACCTCCTGGTCTGGATCAAAATCCAGCATAAGATAACAAGAATCACAATACTGAGCAAAAGGAAGCCATTTTTTATTAAAAAGATAGGGCTTAATTCTACTATCATGCATGTTTTCTAGGTCTTGACTAGAAAAATAGTCGGGAAATTCGGTTAACAGAGCATCTCTATTTTGAAAGTACTTTTTACAAGTCTCAATTTCCTGTAGACTCATGAGAGAAAAAGTCAAATCTCTCTGGTCAATTACACAAGGTAAAATAGAGAGGTATTTACTCCCATTTTTATAGCTATAAAGCTCTTTGAAGTCACTAGGTAGACGAATGCCAAATATTTCCTCAAAGGCTTGAAGCTCTTCCTCAGAAGCACCAGAAATGCCCTGATAATCTTCCAGATATCCTTCCTCTACAGGATCATCCAAATCCCAGTCTTCAAAACACTCACAAATATAAGTTTCTATTTTTTAACTTGGTCAATTAGTTGCATCATTTCACCATGATTTCTTTATTTTATCTGTCTTCCAATGCTTTTTACCGCTTATAACTTGTTTTTTCTAGGAGAAGGGGTTCAGGATTTTGCTTAATCCAAGCAATAGCTAGCTGACACAGGCGGTCTAGGCGAGGCTCGTCATCAAAATCTTTCCCATGAACTTGAGCAATAAGCTCTTTAGTCTCTTCTAATTTTTGATCTGAAAGGGGGGATTCCTAGA
Source organism: Streptococcus mitis bv. 2 str. SK95 (assembly GCF_000222705.1). GTDB lineage: Bacteria > Bacillota > Bacilli > Lactobacillales > Streptococcaceae > Streptococcus > Streptococcus mitis_AY. The sequence continues at coordinate 31,183 of NZ_AFUB01000033.1, forward strand.
GACAAGTATTGAGGGAGAGCTTGAAGCATTTTTCTATAGTCCCTGTCCCAGTTGACTCCACCATTGCGATCCAGTTCATCTCGAACTCGACCTGGTATACGAATAACTTCTCCCTGAACAGTTTTGGCTGCTCCACTTGAAGGAATCAAGAAAGACCATAGTTCCTCATATTGCTCCTCCCAGCTACCTTCTTTTACGAGAATCGGAGAAACTCCATCGTGGGTTATTCGTTTGGCTACCGGCTTGACATCAAACAAAGCATAAAGTTTTTCTAGACCCTGATCTGCTGCTTCTAGATAGTCGGGATTGATCCCTTCTCTATGAAATTCAAAATCTTTACCGATATTTTCGACCTTGTCTTTCATAGCAGATGTTTTCTTAGCACCTGCATCCAACAGCATAGAGGCAATTTCAGCTGTTTGGGCAATATAGATTCCCCGACAGACAGTGAGAACGGAGTCTAGTGGAGTCTGTCCCCTATCATTTTTAGGGTTAACATTTGCTCCCTTTTCTATGAGAAGTGCAACGGTCTTAGGATGAAAAAACTCAGCTGCCATATGCAGAGGTGTATTTCCATAAGTATTGCTTTTTTCAATATCTGCCCCCAATTCGAGCAAGAGTTTTACAGTCTCTCTTCCCATGGTTGCCTGACGGTACAAAGGAGTCGCTCCATAATAATCAGGGATATTGATATCCAAGCCCTGTTCGACAAGCCAGATAACCAATTCATCCGGGACTCCTCCCATATGCAGAGGTGTACATAAGCTAAATCTTCCATCATGAGCGGTTAATTCACAACGGTCATAGACTGCTTTAAGGGCTTCAATATTTCCTTCATCCATTAAATCCTTAAACTCTTTTGGTAATGTAACTCTTTTCTTTGCCATTTTTAGTTCCTTTCTTCTGATTCAGCATCTAGGGCAAGCCAATGAAGTTTGTCAACCGTTTTCAAAGTCAGGACTTGTCCATCATAATCATTTTTCAACTCAAGGCCGTTTTGCTCAATAGATATATGATTGTACCAGTGGTCTAGGCTGGAGTATTCCCCCGTATGAATGTTGATGAGCATACTCGTTATGGGATTCCAAGTCCCTTTCTTAACTGTTTCTGCTAAGAGGTAGTAAGCATCTAAAAATATGAGATTTCTCCCATAGATCCAAAAGGGTAGATCAAGCCCCAACAAAGGCAACTTGGCAGAAAAAATCTCATCACCGTGTGGTGGAACGGTTTCATAATGAAATTCTATCTCACTGCCATAATAGGCAATCAGGGCTCCCTGACATCCGATATTTTGAGGAATCCCTTCCTCAGCTACAATAAATTCCATGACCTGCTCCTTCTATTTTCAATCATAAAACCCGACCAGACTCTGCCAAAATATCAAACTGGACGCATGACCTATTCTAGTCATCAAGTGGATGAAGTCACTTTCACAACCCTTCCAAACTGCAGATTGGGCCGTTCCCATGGCTCTAACAAATGCTAGAAAATCTGGTGTCAGCCATATTTTTTCATCATAGTTCATCTCTGCATCAAGAGCATAGACCGCCCCAGATTGACAATCCAGCAAAATAGTGTAGGGATCTCCATTTGCAATGATGATCAAGCCTCTTTCTTGTAGAGTCGAGTAATCGTGGTATTCCAAATTGCGATTGATCAGCCAAGTAAGACTAGTGTCGTCCCCATATCCAAACTGGAAACTTAAAAAACCGACCTGCCCCCAGTTATAGGCCAAAATATACTTCCTAAATATCGGATCCAAATCTTGTATTTGCAGTTGTTTTTTCAAACGATCCAGTTCAGACACAGGCACTTCAGTATGGCTCGGGACAATTCCTTCTCTTATCTCAGGGTCAAGCCCTTGCATTGCTTCCTCAATAATGGAAATAATTTGGTCAATTGTCAATAATTCCATTGTCAACCTCCGGCTATACATAGGGCATTATCTAGGGTAAGCTAGCTGGTTTGGGACTTCATTTATCTAATGAACTTTCTTATCTCAATTATACTCCAAAACTATCAAATAGAGATAAACTACCAGTATTTTCAGAGATTATTTTTGATCAACAACTCCTCCTTATTAAAGCAAAAAGCCATTCCTCAAGGGAACAGCTTTCTCACTTATAATTAAAGATTCCCCCTGCCAACTTATCAGCTAGTTTAGGAAAGAGGCTATAAAATTTGTGGGCTAAATTGAGCAAAAGTGGAAGATTGAGTTCTCGTTTGTTTTTTCCTATGGTCTTGACGATTTTTTTAGCAACCACATCTGGTTCTAAGAGAAATCGATCAACAGACTTGAGGTAGCTGCCATCTGGGTCTGCCTGGTCAAAAAATCCTGTTCGGATTGGACCTGGATTGACTGTTGTTACATAAACACCATAGGGCATAAGTTCGAGGCGCAGAGCGTTTGAAAATCCAATCGCTGCAAACTTTGTCGCTGAGTAGAGACTGGACTTGCTAGTCGCTATCAAACCTGCCATACTGACGATATTGATAATATGCCCCTTTCGGCTTTTCTTCATTCGAGACGCAAGGCGACGAGACAAGTTCATTAGGGCAAAGGTATTGACCTCAAACATCTGGTGAATGTCTTTGTCAGAAATCTGGTCAAAATCTTCAAAAATCCCATAGCCCGCGTTGTTGACCAAGACATCGATCTTGTCATAGCGGAGATAGAGGTCAGCTACCAGAGTTTCTAGGGCTGAGTCATCAGTAATATCGATTTCAATCAATTCTACATGGGGATGATTTCCGTAGAGTTGTGCTAGCTTTTCCTTGTTTCTACCTAGTAAGATGAGTTGGTCATTTGGCAAGAGTTTGACCATTTCTTTGGCTAAGCCACCGCTAGCCCCAGTTATGATGATGGTGCGCATACTTATCCTTTCTCAATCTTCTAGATTTCAACTTCTTCCAGATCTTTAACCACATGGACATTTTCAAAAACAGTGGCCGCATCTTTCTTGAGCTGGCTGATATCTTTTGAAAGGAAACGAGCGCTGATATGATTGAGCAGGAGGCGCTTAGCACTGGCTTCAGCCGCTACTTGCGCTGCCTGCATATTGGTTGAGTGACCGTGATTGCGAGCAATTTTTTCATCTCCCTTGCCATAAGTTGACTCGTGGACAAGGACATCGGCATTAACAGCTAGACGCACACTCGCATTGGTTTTTCGGGTGTCACCCAGAATAGTAATAATCTTACCAGGTCGTGGTGCTGAGATATAGTCAGCTGCCTTGATTTCAGTTCCGTCTTCTAGAACAACGTCCTGACCATTCTTGATTTTTCCAAAAAGCGGGCCGAACGGAACACCAGCAGCCTTGAGTTTTTCAGCATCCAGCGTTCCTTCCAAGTCCTTTTGCATGACACGATAGCCAACACAGAAAATCGTGTGGTCCAGCTCCTCTGCATACACAGTGAATTTATCGGTCTCAAGGATTTTCCCTAGAGAATCTTGGTCAAACTCATGAAAATGAATGCGGTAAGGCAGACGAGAACCTGACACACGAAGACTGGTTAAAACAAATGACTTAATGCCTTGGGGACCATAGATGTCCAAATCTGTCTGCTCTTCATTAGCCTGAAAAGCACGGCTGGAGAGAAAACCTGGTAAACCAAAAATGTGGTCTCCATGCAGGTGGGTGATAAAGATTTTGCTGACCTTCCGTGGTCGAATCGTGGTTTCCAGAATGCGATTTTGCGTTCCTTCCCCACAGTCAAAGAGCCAGACTTCGTTAATCTCGTCCAAGAGTTTCAGGGCGAGACTTGAAACGTTGCGGGCTTTAGAGGGCTGACCAGCCCCCGTTCCTAAAAATTGAATATCCATTCGATACTTTCTAATTAATCAATATATAACATAGCTGTGCGATTTTCCGATCGAAAATAGCGCTTGCCAGAAAAAGCAGCAGCTTCTTGCAGTAAATCCTCTTGGCTATAGCCTTTGAGACGTTTGCGACCATCAGCCAAGCTTTCCAAATCTGTCAAAGCTGTGAGACTCTCCACACTAACAACTTCCTCTTCTCCGGCATCCTTCATGTAAATCTTTCCAGACTCTTCAAAGACGAGTTGATGGGGGAAAATTTGCGCAATCTCAAAAAGCAAGTCATCCGAGATTTCCTCTTCATTTTCAGAGAAAATCCGCCCCAAGCCCTCACTCTCATAGCAAAAGCCAAAGGATTTGCCAGATAAATTAAGACGAATAAAAGGCTTATTTTCAAAGGTGAAACTTGGCTCAGCATTGTAGAGGTTCAGTTCCTGACTGAGTTCTGCAAAGTAATCTGTCGCAGCCTGAGGGCTCTTTTTCTGATAAAGTTCTGCAAAGTAAGCATTGACTACACTCGGAGGAGGAGTAATAAGTGCCAATTGCTCCTGCTCTGTTTTACCAGCTAGAAGCTGATCCAGATAGACCTTGTCTAGACTCGTATAGCCCCCATATTTTAGAGCCAAAGTTTTGATATCAATCATAAAATTCTTCTAACCTCCATTTATTTTTCTCCGAAATGTAGCCTGTGATCACTTCTCCATCCTCTTGATAATCACGTTCTTCAATAATCGCTACACTTTCCAAATCATGAATCTTGTAAGACTTAGAAAAGGGCACACGCAGAGTAAAGACTTCAAAAATATCCTTGATCTTCTCCAAAAACAATGCTTGCAAGTTCTCACGACTATCCTCAGACTTGGCAGAAATGAGAGCATACGGCGTTTGGGTAGGCGTGAAATCCCCCACCAAATCCGCTTTATTATAAAGGGTCAGGCGAGGAATATCCTCCATATCCAAGTCTTTCATGATAGACAGAACCGTTTTTTCATGCTCCTCATGGTAAGGATTGCTGGCATCGATGACATGAACCAAGAGGTCTACATGCTTGCTTTCTTCCAAAGTCGACTTGAAACTGGACACCAACTCTGTCGGCAGATCTTGGATAAAGCCAACCGTATCAGTTAAAGTCACCTGAAGATTGCCCCCTATATGAATACTCTTTGTCGTCGCATCCAGAGTCGCAAATAGCTCATCTGCCTCATACTGGGTCTTGCTGGTCAAGGTGTTCATGATAGTCGATTTCCCAGCATTGGTGTAACCAATCAAACCAATCTTAAAGGTGCTTGATTCCAGACGCTTTTCTCTGACTGTCGCCCGATTTTTCTCAACCACCTTGAGCTGGCGCTCGATATCTGTGATTTGATTGCGAACACTACGACGGTTCAGTTCCAGCTGGCTTTCACCAGGACCACGGGAACCAATTCCCCCTGCCTGACGGCTGAGCATAATCCCCTGACCAACCAAGCGGGGTAAGAGGTACTTAAGCTGGGCCAAATGAACTTGGAGTTTCCCTTCATGACTTCGAGCCCGCATGGCAAAGATATCTAGAATCAACTGCATACGGTCAATAACCTTAACTCCCAGAACTTCCTCTAGATTGACATTTTGCCGTGGTGTCAGACGGTTGTTGACAATGACAGTAGTAATTTCTTCTGCATCCACCATGAGCGCAATTTCTTCCAACTTACCAGAACCTACGAATGTCTTGGAGTCGTATTTTTCACGTTTTTGTCTGTAGCTATCCACAACGACTGCCCCAGCAGTTTTTGCTAGACTAGCCAGTTCTTCCATGGAGAGGTCAAAATTGTCCATGCCCTGCAATTCTACACCGATGAGCAGGACTCGCTCCTCTTTTTTCTCCGTTTCAATCATCTAAAAACTCCTCTATCTGGCTTAAAATGCAGTCCTGCACGCCAGGCTCTCCTATCTGATAAAAGGTGACCTGCATGCGATTACGGAACCAGGTCAACTGACGCTTGGCAAAACGGCGGGTCGCCTGTTTAAGACTCTCGCTCGCTTCCTCAAGAGTTTGCTCCCTACGGAAATAAGGAAAGAGTTCCTTGTAGCCAATGCCTTTGGCTGCCTGCGCATCTGGATAATAGTCAAAAAGCCACTTAGCCTCATCCAAAAGCCCAGCCTCAAACATCAGATCCACTCGGCGATTGATGCGTTCATAAAGCTGACTGCGTTCATCATCCAAGCAGATAATCAGAGGTTCATACAAGGTCTCTTTATTTTCCAAATCCTGACCAAAATGGGCAATCTCCAAGGCACGCATAGCACGACGACGGTTAAACTGAGGAATCTCAATGCCTGCTTGCTCAACGAGTTGGGCTAATTCCTCATCCGAATAAGGCTCCAAACTAGCTCGATAGGCTAAAATCTCCTCATGAGGTGTCTCCCCACCTAGGTGGTAGCCTTCCAGCAAGCTCTGGATATAAAGCCCTGTGCCTCCAGCGATAATAGCAAGCTTGCCACGTCTCTGAATATCCTCAATAGCCTTCTTAGCTTCTGAAACAAAATCAAAAGCCGAGTAAGACTCGGTCACCTCTCTGACATCAATCAAATGATGAGGAACAGCTGCTTGCTCCTCTGGGCTAGCCTTGGCCGTCCCAATATCTAACCCTCTATAAACTTGCTGACTGTCACCGCTGACCACCTCTCCACCAAAGCGCTTGGCTACTTCAATAGCAAGGGCTGTCTTCCCAACAGCAGTCGGTCCAACAATCACAATTATTTTTGTTTTCATCTTTTTTCCTTGAAAAATTCCCATTTTTTCGTTACTATTATTATATCATAAAAAGGTCAGTCAGAAAAATGCTACCACTTGAGGAGCCTGGCTGATCGGGAAGATAAAGGAGGAAGACTCATGGCTAAAGGATTCGCTAAAGGTCTTGTAACAGGTGTCGCAGGAACTGTCGCTGCCGTTGCAGGTGCAGTATACGCAATTAAAAAGAAAGTGATTGAGCCAGAAGAGCAAAAAGCAGCTTTCATCGAAGAAAATCGCAAAAAAGCAGCTCGCCGCCGCGTATCACATTAAGCATAAAAAGAAGTTGAGAAATCTCAACTTCTTTTTAATTTCTTAAATAGCCAAATCAAACTTCAGTTGCGGCTTGACTGGATCATAGTCGACCAACTCAAAGTCTTCGGCTTTGATGTCAAAGAAATTGGTCCCATCAGGCACATTCAAAACCAAGCGAGGTTGGCAGTTTGACGGCTCACGACGGAGCAATTCCTCTGCTTGTTCAAACTGATTATCATAGATATGAAGGTTATTGATAAAGTAGAAAAACTTCCCAACCTTCCAGCCAAAGTGTTTAGCAATCATCATTTGCAAAGCTACGTACTGCATAGCGTTAATGTGGTGAGCCACCAGCATATCATTAGAACGCTGGGTCAAGGTCGCATCCAGATAGATTTCCCCATCTACTCGACGGACATCAAACATGGTCTGAAAGGCGCATGGAAGAAGACCATCTGTCTCCTCAAAAGCTTGGTAATCCCAGAGCGAGATGATATTTCGACGGTTCCAAGGGTTGGCTTCCAACTGCTTGAGAATCTTATTAATGATGTCGTGCTTCTTAACGACCGCCCCATAGCGCTCACCGATGGTCCCCGTCTCTCCCACTTCCCAGTCATTCCAGTAGTGGACATTGTACTTGTCATTGAGCACTTCTAGGCTATTAGACTGATCCTGGTAGATCCAGAGCACTTCCTTGATGGCAGATTTGATTGCAATGGGACGTAGGGTTGTGATAGGAAATTCTCCCTTAGACAAATCATACTCCGCAAAGGCACCCGTTACGTACTTGGAGTTGGCAACTGTCCCATCTTTGTACTTGGGACGAGCCTGCTCAGAAAAGACACCGTCTTTGAGGATTCGTTCAATATTCTCTTTAAAAATCGTATCAGCTTTTGTCATTTGCTCTCACCTCATTTATTGTCCTAACTAGTATAGCATAAAAAAAGAAAGGAGGAAAATCACTGGCTTTAAAGTAGTGTTTTTCCCCCTTTTTATTATCTTATTGCAATACAAGTGATGCTGCCCCGATAACTCCAGCATCATTTCCTAGAGTTGCAAGAGCCAATTTTGTAGATGTGCGTACTTGAGGGAAGGTATTTTCATCATAAACCTTTTGCACGCCTTGGAGAAGGAATTCTCCCGCAGCTGACACCCCACCACCGATAACGATAGTTGATGGGTTGAGGATTGATCCGATATTAGCACACGCAATACCCAAGTAACGTGAGAAGTTACGGTAAACGATCAAAGCAAGGTCGTCCCCTTCTTTTGCAAGGTCAAAGACAGTTTTGGCTGTTACTTCTTCACCATCGTCAATCAAGCGTTTCAAGGCTGCATCGCCTTCATACTCATCCGCATAACGACGAGTCAAGTTGACAATCCCTGTTGCAGAAGCAACTGTCTCAAGACAGCCTTTTTTACCACAGGTACATGCGATTGGTTGGTCAAAGTCAACAGTGATGTGGCCAAGCTCTCCTGCTGCACCAGCAACACCGTGAAGCAGTTTTCCTTCTGCAACGATACCGCCACCAACACCAGTACCGAGTGTCATAAAGACAACGTCAGGTTGATTTTCACCAGCCCCCATCCAACGCTCACCAAGAGCAGCTACGTTGGCATCATTATCGATGAAGAATGGAATACCCAAAGCTTTTTCAATCTTTTCTTTAATCGGTTGAAGGGTTTTCCAGTTTAGGTTGTAGGCACCGATAACAGTTCCTTTTTCACGGTCAACCACACCAGGTGATCCCATCCCAATGCCTCGGAAATCCGTAGCTGACAATCCAAGCAAGTCCAAACGATGCTGAATAGACTCAATCATATCATCTACGATATGGCTTCCTTCATCCAAAATGTTAGTCTTAATAGACCATTTTTCTTGGATTTCTCCCTCTTGAGTTAAAATTGCAAATTTGATAGATGTTCCACCAAGGTCAATCCCAATAATCTTTTGACTCATCGTCTTCTCCTTTTTAATTGAAAATGCTTACAGATATAGTATAACAAAATCATTAGATTTGTGCAAAGCTTTGCATGAAAAAGTTACATCTAATAATTAATAACTATTTATCCCCTAGTTTTTGAATTGCATAGTTTGCTTCTTCTTTTGTAAATTGTCCAATCCAAGGAGAAGTTAGCCTCTCATAAATTTTTGTCTTTGATAAATTGGTATTCTTTCGGTATTCTCTTGCTCGAATTAAGGCATTTGCTTTGTAATCTGCATTCAAGTGATCGATGGCATACTGCACTGCTGAACTTGAAAAACCATGCCACGTTAATTGGTCATAGAGAGCTTTTTTTGACATATGTGAAAACGAATTATAGCTTCTCGCTTTAATTAAAGCAGCATTGTACGGGTTCCCATCTGCCGGTTTTGTTTGTCGCACACCATCGTATCCTACATAGTAACGGCCACCATCTACCCATTTGCCCCTAGCCATTTCACCATCTGATCCCACATAGTAACGGCCACCATCTACCCATTCATTCTTGGCCATCTTTCCATCTGATTTGAAATAATATTTACCTACCCATTTATTGCGAACATGGCTGCCTTCTGATGGTAGATTAAGTTTTTGAATTGCATAGTTTGCTTCTTCTTTTGTAAATTGTCCAATCCAAGGAGAAGTTAGTCTCTCATAAATTTTTGTCTTCGATAAATTGGTATACTTTCTTGCTTGAATTAAGGCATTTGCTTTGTAATCTGCATTCAAGTGATCGATGGCATACTGCACTGCTGAACTTGAAAAACCATGCCACGTTAATTGGTCATAGAGAGCTTTTTTTGACATATGTGAAAACGAATTATAATCTTTTGCTGTCTTTAAAGCTGCTGAGTATGGATTCCCGGCTGCTGGTTTTGGTTGTCGCACACCATCGTATCCTACATAGTAACGACCACCATCTACCCATATATCCCTTGCCATTTTGCCTTCAGAATCAACATAGTAACGGCCACCATCTACCCATTCATTCTTGGCCATCTTACCATCTGATTTGAGATAATATCTACCTACCCATTTATTACGAGCAGAGCTTCCTTCTGCTGTTAGATAATAATATGAACCATAGTTTTTATCATAAATCCAGTCACTTTTAACCTTTTTTCCATCAGAATCAACATAATAACGACCACCATCTACCCATTCATTTTTAGCTCTCTTTCCATCTGATTTGAGGTAGTAATTTCCTACCCAGCCAGACTGAACTTTAGATTGTGATTTATCCTGTTTAGGAGTTGTTTCTTTAGCTTTTTCAGTCGGTTTTGGTGCCGGCTTCGGCGCGGGTTTTGGTGCCGGCTTCGGTGCGGGTTTTGGTGCCGGCTTCGGTGCGGGTTTTGGTGCTGGCTTCGGCGCGGGTTTTGGTGCCGGCTTCGGTGCGGGTTTTGGTGCTGGCTTCGGTGCGGGTTTCGGTGCTGGCTTCGGCGCGGGTTTTGGTGCTGGCTTCGGCGCGGGTTTTGGTGCTGGCTTCGGCGCGGGTTTTGGTGCTGGCTTCGGCGCGGGTTTTGGTGCTGGCTTCGGCGCGGGTTTTGGTGCTGGCTTCGACGCGGGTTTTGGTGCTGGCTTCGACGCGGATTTTGGTGCCGGTGTTTTTGGTTTATCAGCAGGTTTTGGTGCTGGTGTTTTCGGTTTATCAGCAGGTTTTGGTGCTGGTGTTTTCAGTTTCTCAGCAGGATTTTGCGCTGGTGTTTTCGATTTCTCAGCTTGATTTGGCGCCGAAGTTGTATTCTCTTTTATAACCTTACTATTTTTAGATGCATCCTTTTCTTGAGCAGAAACATGCTGAGCCGAAAAAGGAAAGGCTTCAGTTGTATCTGCAAATGAAATAAGTCCCAGTGTTGCAGTTGCTAAGCTGGTTACTAAAATTTTTTTGATTTTTTCATAAAAATCTCCATTATTTTAACGATTTATACCTATAGTATACCATATACTTTATTTTGCTTTCAAATCAAATATTAAATATTCAGAAATAAATCTAAAACTTAATTGAAAAATCCATAGTTATATCACTTCCAACTCATACAAGCCTCTGACCGCATTACAGCCGAATACAGCTTCTGCTTGGTTCAAGTCTGCCAAAGTCAAGACTTTTTCCTCTACCTGTCCTGTTTCTAGCAAATGCTGGCGGTAGATTCCTGGCAAAATTCCTAGTCTGATAGGCGGTGTATAGAATTTTCCGGCAATTTTCAGAACCAGATTTCCAATGGAGGTCTCAAGCAGTTCTCCTGACTTATTGTGGTAAATCTTCTCTTGCTCCCCTATACTCAAATGCGGTCTGTGAGTGGTTTTGAAGTAGGTAAATGCTTGCTGTAAATCCGCTTCCTGTAAACAGAGTTTAGCCTGACAGAAACTTTGACTGAGGGGTGTTAATACTTGGCGACTGAGTTCCAGCTCTCCAGATTTGCTGAGACTAATTCGCAAACGGTAGTCTTGATTAATATCACAAACTTTGCACTCTTCCTCTATCTTTTGTCTCAGGTTTTTCGGATCAAAAGGATAGGCAAAATAACGACTCGCCTTTGTCAGTCTTTCCAAATGTTGCTCTTCAAACAGCAAACTCTTCTGGCTGATTTTCCCAGTTGTAATCAATTGGAAACGTGCTTGTTTACGATAGAGTACAGCTGCTTTTTGATGAACTTCTCGGTATTCAGATTCCCAAGTACTATCCCATGTAATGCCGCCACCCACTCCATAGATGGCTTTCCCTTGATGCAGTTGAATGGTTCGAATGGCGACATTGAAAATTCGTCGCCCATTTGGAAGCAAGATACCAATCGTTCCGCAGTAAACTCCTCTGGGTTGTGGCTCCAAGTTCTTGATGATTTCCATGGTCGCAATTTTCGGAGCTCCCGTTATGGAACCACAAGGAAAGAGAGAACGAAAAATGGCAACCAAGTCCATATCTGCTCGCAACTGACTCTTGATGGTCGAAGTCATCTGCCAAACGGTTGAATATTGCTCCACCTGACACAGACGTTCTACATGCTCACTTCCAACTTCAGAAATACGGTTCATATCGTTGCGCAAGAGGTCTACAATCATCATATTTTCAGAGCAATTTTTAGGATCCTGCTCCAACCAGCTAGCTTGGGCAAGGTCTTCTTGGTCAGTCACTCCCCGCTGGGTTGTTCCCTTCATTGGTCGCGTTGTCAATTCCCGGTCATTTTGCTCAAAAAAGAGCTCTGGGCTCATGGAAATCACTGCCATCTCATCGTGTTTAACATAGGCATTGTAGCCCGCCTCCTGCTCTACCACCATGCGATTGTAGATGGCAAAAGGATTGGCACTTAAATCTTGCTTGAGTTGGACAGTGTAATTGACCTGATAGGTGTCTCCCTGACGCAAATGATGGTGAATTTGGGCAATAGCCTCTTCATAGTTCTCTGCAGATGTTTCTTCCTGCCACCTTGAAGGCAGATCTATTTCCTCATAAGCCAGAGGAATAGACGATATTTCCACCCTATCATGAACTGTAAAATATAGCAGGTACTCTGCAAGTAAGGGAGTCTTATGAACTGCTAATTTCTCCTCAAATGCAGGTGCAGCCTCGTAGCTGACATAGCCCACTACATAGTAGCCTTGCTCTTGGTAGCTTTCCACTTGTGCCAGCAAGTCTGCCACTTCTGCTAAATCTCTCGTTTTTAACTCTTTGATAGGCTGAGTGAAGGTGTATCTCTCCCCCAAAGCCCTAAAATCAATCACTGTTTTTCTATGCATACCTTTAGTATAGCACAAAAAGGCAGATGCAGCTTAAGCTGATCCACCTTTTTAGTCATTTCGACTTTATAACGATGTTTTGGCGAATAAATCTCCAGAGAATCCATCTGATTTTTGAAGGAGCTGTTTGTAAACCTTCCATTTAAGATCTTCAGTATTTTTATAATGATTCTTTATATTTGGATTTTCCATGCTATCTAGGTCTTTTTGAACAGCTTCATCAAATAAGGACTTCAACTCAGCATAAGTAGAGATAGATCTGCCATTGATTTCGATTGTAGTGAAGCCGTTTTGAGCTTTGTCATAGACTTCTTTATACCAATGTTTCTTCCATGATTCAAGAGTATCAAATTGGCCATCAGAGACTTTCTTGATAATGAAGTCATCACCCAACAACCCTTTGTTTTCCTTGCTAGCTTCCGCCTTATATTTGTTTGAAGCGTAACCAATAAATCCGTTAAGATAACCATAGTATCCCCACATACGGAAAGCATTATGTTTGAATGAAATCGAACCAACTGTACTCTTGCTAGTATTACCACCAAAGATACCCGACATCATATTTACGGTTTGGTAAGCACTGTCAAAACCTTCCGAACGATAACGTCCATTCCCTGGCATACCATGTTTTGTAACGAAGTTATGATCAACCAATTGATCAATGCTCGTAATCGTCAATTTCTTCTCATTATCCGTTAAATCACGTAATTTATCCCATTGATGTGGCTCGCCTTTCAGATTGTTTCGCTCAGCGTTCGTACGCCATTCTCGGTCCATCTTTTTGAACCACTTACTGTTGTCGTCCAAATGTTTTCCAATAACTGCATCTGCTTCTAGATGGTCCAGCATCATCAGAGCCTCGTTATAGTTCTTCATATAGTGATCAATTTCTTCACGGTTTTTTAACTTATTTGGATCATAATTGTAGATTTGATTGCCATCATTCTGACGTTCATAAGCCATGTTCAAACCTAAGGCGCCGTATTCACCATTTGGATTTGTCAACGATGGTGACTGGAGCATACCTTGCGCAAAGGACTCTAAGTCCGTCCCTTCACGATGATACCAACCACCATAGTAAGCCATACGATCATTCACGTGAGTCGTTTCATGCGTAAAAGCCGATGTACCAAAATCACTTATCAACTCTGTCATAACAAAGTAGACAGCATCTTGCTGATTTGGAGCGGCAAAGATATAGGCGTAAGCACCATATCCATACTGATAGCCATGATATTTATGGATCCGTCCAAAGAACTCTCGAATCGGAGCATAATCTGGTTTCCCATCCTTGTGACCATATCGGTTTGCCCAACCGATACCCGGCGCATCATGATTATCCCAAACAGGTGTTGGAACACTATTTTCACTCTTGAGGAGCTTATTGCGTACATTATCGGCAGCTAATTTTGACCAAAAGTCTAAGTAGTTCACCTGCTCTTTTGCTCTCTTATTGATTTCACTCTTGAAAGCTTCACGAGCTTCCTCAGTATTTTTACCATATTTTTCAAAAGCACTGAAAGAAATGGTATTATAGGTCGAAATCATGAAGAGATGCGAGTTCTTCAGGTTTAATAAAGGCAGAATCATCCGACCATGCACGCCATTATTAATCCCTTCATATAGACGATACTTCTTATGAGCAAAATCGGGGTTCAATGATGGCTGTTCTACCACATAAGCATTCTTTTCAATTGCCTTTTTAAACCAAACATTCATATCGGTTTCATTTGTAAACAATTTCATGTTATATGTTAGAAACTCATGAAGGCTTCCTTTACCTGTAGCACCTGCAATCACTCGACTATACGCATCTTGGGATTGGTCACCCTTAAGATTGTTCTCTTTTGAGCCGATAGTGATCAAGCGATCTAAGACATTCACGTTCTTACCATAAAAATCTGGTTTAAACATCATAATATCTTTGATCGACAATCCATCATATTTAATGCCATAGTATTGGTTCAAATAAGCAAACCCCATCATAATGTTGGCCTTATTGTCTTCAACTTTCTTAATGAAAGCACGTTGAGCAGCTTCATCATCATTTAGTTGATGATCTTCATTTTCAACAATTTGTTTCACCAAGTTTCCAAGATTTTGTTTTACTTCATCAAAACTTTCTTCTAAGAATAAATCACGAATGTAGCCATTTTTTCGTTCATCCGTGTTTTCTTGCGGTTTGTTCCGCTTGTCCATAAGAGCGCGCACTTCAGGAGAAATCAATTCTACACTGGATAATGTTTCTTTTGCCTTTGCAATCAAACCAGCACGATCTTTCACTAGCATATTTGGCGTATAAACAATATTCTGGTTGGTCACTTCGTACTCTTTGACTTGTTTTACATCAGAGTCAGCTTTGGCAGTAACGGCCAATTCTTCTTTGGTACCATCAGCATAGTGAATCATGATCTGATCAATAGCTGACAAGTCTGTTACAAACTGTCCATTCTTCAAACCAGTAACAGAAAGGACTTCTTTGGTCACCAAGTTTGAGCTAGCATCTAGTTTATTAGCCTGATTGACAATCCACTCCTTATTATAGAATGGTTGTAATTTTTCAATATTGCGATAGGCAAGTTCGCGGTCAGCTCTGTAGTCTTGAATGGCCTTGTACTCATCTTCACGGTGTGTCAAACGGTTTAATTTATCTACAACAGGCTCATTGATTTCATACTCATGCGCTGTGATTCCCAGAGCAGCAATTTTCTTGTCTGCTTCTTCTTGCGAAATAGACTTAATACGATGCTGTTGTTTAGAATATTTATATGAAGATTTTCCTTCACTCACACCAGTAACAACAAAGTTTCGATTTAAACGGTCACCTGTCCAATAAGGATCATCATCAATATCAGATGAGCCATAGAAAATCTCACCGTTCTTAACTTTCATCATTGAAACAGTATCTTCAACGGAGCCCAAGGCATTTGTACTGCCTACAACACCGCCCGCGCTAATCGGTTCTCTCACATCGATAGTACCTTTAGCTACAGATTTTTTAATGGCTCCGTCCCGATAAACTGCATGGTTGTCCCCACCATTTTGTGACCAATAGGCGATACCTGCAACTTTCGCTTTATTACCTGTTATCTGTGCATCAACATAGGCCTTCTCAACAGAACCTTTCCAGTTTTCTCCAACAATTCCAGCAAGAAAGGCGCCTTGATTCCCACCAGCATGAAGCTTACCAATGAATGCCACATTTGTTAATCTACCGTTATTATCAATTTTATTGATCAAACCTGATACGTCATTATTTCCAACAACTGTACCCGTTACTTTCACATTATTGATCGTTATGCTTTTTACAACAGCAGCCAAGGGAGCAACTCTATTTGCCCATGGCATATGAATGTTTACCTTACCAAGGTTAAGGTCATGGATGTGGGCGCCTTCGGTATCACCTAATAGTGGACGTTCCAAGTTATGAATCGTGTATCGCTGACCGTCCACACTTGATAGCTTGCCTCGGAACTTCGTCGTTACATATGATTTACCAGCTGCAGGAACATTGACCGCATTCAAGTCCGCACCAATTTTAAATTCACCAGATGGATTGGCCTGCATAGCTTTTACAAGTTCATTGAAATCGTAGTAGACATTCTCCTCATGAGTTTTTTGTTTGGCAAAGTAATAGATGTATTCCTCACTGAGCTGGTTACCATCTGTATGCTGAACGAGGTCAGGCGCTTTGGCAGTGACCTTATAAAGTGTTTTCCCATCAACTGTCACTTCTTCAATTTTGTCAATCGCAAGACGCGTCACCTTATTATCACGTGTAGCAATTTTTAGATAGTAAGGCCTTACATCACTTGGAACAGAAGTTAAGAAGCTACTATCCGTTTCCACGCCATTGTCGTCAACACTTATGAGGCTTGTTTCTTTTATATTTTTAACTTCAACCTTTTTTAAATCAATTCTCAGTGGTTCTTCTTTGAGAATTTCTTCCTCGTTTCCTTCGCCACGATCATAAACCATTTTTGTTTCGAGTTTATAATCCTTGTAATACTGCAGATCTGTTAGAGTTGCAGTCAAGTTATCCGGTGAAACCGTCATGGTTTTGACGACTTCGTCGCCTTTTTTCAGGGTTAAAGTGATCGATTTAATCGCTGCCTTACTTGGATTTTCCAGATTATAGTGAATCTGAGATGAGCGTTTCAAATCCTGAATATCAACCCTTGAAAAAGTCAGCACTGGCTTTTCGAAGTTTTTGGTACCTAGTTTAACAATACGGTCTTGGGCTAACTCGATGACCTGTTCAAGAATTTCAGGCGCTTCCTGCGTCTTGATTCCTTTGATGATCTTGTAGGTTTTGATAACCTTTTTCTGACCGTCTTTTCCTTCTTGGACCGTAACTTTATCGCCCTTTTTCAATTGCGCGTCTTCTTCGACTATCTCTTTAAACGGAATTTTTTCAAGACTTTCTTCTACAAGAGTTCCTTCTATTGGTTTCGTACCACGGCTTATTTTTTTAGTGACTGGTTCTTTGATGACAGTGGTTGTTGTATTTAAAACTTGGTCAGTCTCAACACCTTCGACAGTTTTATAAGTCGTTTTGGTAACTTGGATCCCTTTTTCACCGTTTTGAACCACTGTTTCTTCATTAGTGTACTTTGTAGGATCATCAATGATTTCCGTCTGGTAGTCAATCTCTGCGATTGTGTCTTTAGTAATTGTTTCTTCAGTTACTGTATATTCTGAAAGGTCCTCTTGAACAAGGGAGTCACCTTCCTTGCCGGGTTCTTGTGTACCTTTGCTCCCAAGTTTCCCAGTATACGTTGGCAAACTATCTTGAATTAGTGATTGACCTTCCTTACCAGTTTCCTGAGTACCTTTGCCTTCAAGTTTTTCAGTATAGGCTAGCAAACTATCTTGAACAAGGGAGTCACCTTCCTTACCAGTTTCCTGGGTACCCTTACTTTCAAGCTTTTCAGTGTAGGCTGGCAAACTATCTTGAATTAGAGATTGACCCTCTTTGCCTGGCTCCTGAGTCCCTTTAGCTTCAAGCTTTTCAGTATAGGCTGGTAAACTATCTTGGACAAGGGATTGACCCTCTTTGCCTTCTTCTTGGGTACCCTTACTTTCATGTTTTCCAGTATAGGCTGGTAAACTATCTTGAATTAGAGATTGACCCTCTTTGTCTGGCTCCTGAGTCCCTTTAGCTTCAAGCTTTTCAGTGTAGGCTGACAAACTATCTTGAATAAGGGAGTCGCCTTCCTTACCAGATTCCTGAGTACCTTTGCTTTCAAGTTTTTCAGTATAGGCTGGCAAACTATCCTGGACAAGGGACTCGCCTTCTTTACCAGACTCCTGAGTACCTTTGCTTTCAAGTTTTCCAGTATACACTGGCAAACTATCTTGGACAAGGGATTGACCCTCTTTGCCTTCTTCTTGAGTGCCCTTGCTTTCAAGTTTTCCAGTATAGGCTGGCAAACTGTCTTGAACAAGCGATTGACCCTCTTTGCCTTCTTCCTGGCTACCTTTACTTTCAAGTTTCTCAGTATAGGCTGGTAAACTATCTTGGACAAGGGAATCACCTTCTTTACCTACTTCCTGAGTGCCCTTGCTTTCAAGCTTGCCAGTATACGCTGGCAAACTATCTTGGATAAGGGAGTCGCCTTCTTTACCTACTTCTTGGGTACCCTTGCTTTCAAGTTCTCCAGTATACGTTGGCAAACTATCTTGAACAAGGGATTGACCTTCCTTGCCAGCTTCCTGAGTGCCTTTGCTTTCAAGCTTTTCAGTATAGGCTGGCAAACTATCTCGAACGAGGGAGTCGCCTTCTTTACCAGACTCCTGAGTGCCCTTGCTTTCAAGCTTGCCAGTGTACGCTGGCAAACTATCTTGATCGAGGAGCTTCCCTCTTTTAGAGAAACCAGCTACTTTTATGTCAGTTCCTTTAAAATAACCAATATACTCATATCCTTCAATATCGATCACACCTTTCGCTAATTCTTCATTTGAAGAGGCCGAGATCGTTTGATTGTAAGAAAGTAATTCTTTATTCTCAAAGGCAAAAGTAGCAAAAGGAATGAAATTGCTGACACCAAGAGAACTAATCAAAAGCACTCCAAGAACTTTCCGACGATGTTTTTTAGACACCAAAAAAACAGCTAAAGATGCTGTTGCAAGACCAAGACCTGCTAAAGCAAATTCTTTACTTCCTGTATAGGGAAGTTGTTGACTGTTAGTTGCCTTCTTGCGATAAACGACATAAATGATATCTTCATCTTGAAATTCTGTAGGAACTTCATGATGAATCAAGGCTTTTTCAGATTCGGTTAATTCTTGCTCCGCCAGATAACGGTAATGGACTGAATTCACTTCAGCTAACTCATCTGCTTGGACTCTACCAGCTGATAACAAACTAGCACCAACAAGAAAGGCCCCGATTGCTACAGGACCAACTCCAACAGTCAATTTACGAATAGAATACTTTAGGTTTTTTTGAAACTGTTCTTTTCTTTTTTTCATTCTCACATCTTTCTAATAGAATCTTGTGGATACTGCGCACGCGCACCTCCGATTAGTTTGGGACGACTAGCTAGAGCTGTTACATGTGCATGCCCAATTTCACGCAGTACGGGACGAATCGGGACCTGAACATGCTTGACATGCATGCCAATCGCAGTATCTCCGATATCCAATCCAGCATGGGCCTTGATAAATTCCACCTCAACTGGATCCTGCATAAACTTGAAGGCCGCCAACTGACCTGAACCGCCTGCATGAAGAGTTGGAAGGACACTGACGATTTCCAGACCAAACTGCTCCGCCACTTGACGCTCAACAACGAGGGCCCGATTGACATGCTCACAACCTTGAACAGCTAGATGAATTCCTTTCCCTTCGAGGACATCTAAAATCGTCTTCACAATGATTTCGCCAATTTCTTGGCTGGATTCCTTGCCAATATGGCCGCCTAAAACTTCACTAGAGGATAAACCTAGGACAAAGAGGCTTCCTTCACGCAATCCAGCCTTTTCCAAAACATCTTCAATTACCTGCTGTGTTTCTGTTTTAATTCTACTTTTGTCCATCACTTTTAACCTCATTTTTCTCCTACTATCATATCTTTTTTTACTGATTTTATCAAGGCGAACTAATCACTCAGAGTTGTCACTACAAAAACTTTAAAGAAGGATTTTCTTTTAGTAACAAAGTAAAGAGTCTGGGACAAGGATGATTTTCAAAAAAGTAACAACTAAAATGACCTGCTCCCTAAAAAAGTTAAACATAAGATTTAGTTTTTTTAGCGGAGCAGGACAAATCTCCAGCGATGCTTATTTTATCTGAGTTTGAACATAGTGGGCAATGACATCCGATGTGTACTGGGCTGTTCCAGTTCCAAATTTGTCAATATTTTCCTTAAACTCTGGGTTGTAGACGTAGCCTTTACCGATATGGCCAAATACCTCTATAGAGCAGTCAAACCCATAAGTACGAAGGGCTTGCAAGAGCTTAGCTGCTTGCTCTTGGTTTTCGGTCGCTGTTGCAGCTAGTCCATTTTTAAGGTTTTGAGCCAAAGCTTGAAAAACTTGGTTAAAGGCAGCCGTAGCCTCATCTTCTCTACCACTTTGGCGTTCGAGAGCCTGGTCCATGACTTCTTGACCATATTTCTCTACCGCCTCTTGGTGGTATTTTTGATTGTCTTGATAGCTGAATCCAGTGAATTTTTCCTCAATCGTCATTTTTCTTTCTCCTTTTTGTTCTTGAATGGTTTTTTGCAAGGTGGAAATCAAGGTATCCAGATGTTGCCTTTCTCGAGTTAGATAGTCCAACTGCCTGGTCAAATGAGGCAATAAATCTGTCCTTTCTCCCTTTAACAGCTCTGCTATTTTTTCTAAAGAAAAGCCTAGATATTTGTAGTAAAGAATGACTTGAAGGCGTTCCAAATCCTCTTGACTGTAGGTTCGATAGCCGTTTTCCGACTTTAAGGGAACCAAGAGTCTTATCTTATCGTAGTGGTGCAGAGTCTTGACAGAGACACCTGAAAGCTGCGCAGCTTCTTTTATATGGTACATGATTTCCTCCTTACAAGAAATAGTATAACCCCTCCCCTTAGGTCAGAGTCAAGCGTTTTTGAGAAAAATTTTTAACTTTTTGAGAAAGGTGTGAAAACTTGAAAATGGTTTTCTTGACAGACCTTTGAAAACATGATAGGATAGTCAAGTCTATCAATCAAACAGAAGGCTCATAGAGAGCCATTGAGAGAAGGCTATTTGACAACTCAAGTAGCCTTTTCTTATTTTAAAAAAGGAGATTGGAGTTTCAACTATGTCAGAAAAATCGCAATGGGGCTCGAAACTTGGCTTTATTCTAGCATCTGCTGGCTCAGCCATCGGGCTTGGTGCCGTTTGGAAGTTTCCCTACATGACTGCTGCTAATGGCGGTGGAGGCTTTTTACTAGTCTTTCTTATTTCTACCATTTTAATCGGTTTCCCGCTCCTGCTTGCTGAATTTGCCCTTGGTCGTAGTGCTGGCATTTCCGCTATCAGAACCTTTGGAAAACTTGGCAACAATAACAAGTATAACTTTATCGGTTGGATTGGTGCCTTTGCCCTCTTTATCCTTCTCTCCTTTTACAGTGTTATTGGAGGATGGATTCTAGTCTATCTGGGTATTGAGTTTGGGAAATTGTTCCAACTTGGTGGAACGGGTGATTATGCTCAGTTATTTACTTCAATCATTTCAAATCCAGCCATTGCCCTAGGAGCTCAAGCAGTCTTTATCTTATTGAATATCTTTATTGTATCACGTGGGGTTCAAAAAGGGATCGAAAGAGCTTCGAAAGTCATGATGCCCCTGCTCTTTATCATCTTTGTTGTTATCATCGGTCGCTCTCTCAGCTTGCCAAATGCCATGGAAGGCGTTCTCTACTTCCTCAAACCAGATTTTTCAAAACTAACTAGCGCTGGTCTCCTCTATGCTCTGGGACAATCTTTCTTTGCCCTCTCACTAGGGGTGACAGCCATGCTGACCTATGCTTCTTACTTGGACAAGAAAACTAATCTGGTCCAATCAGGGATTTCCATTGTAGCCATGAACATCTCAGTATCCATCATGGCAGGTCTAGCCATTTTCCCAGCCATGTCAGCCTTCAATATCCAGTCTGAAGGGGGACCAAGCCTGCTCTTTATCGTCTTGCCTCAACTCTTTGACAAGATGCCCTTTGGAACCATTTTCTACATCCTTTTCCTCTTGCTCTTCCTTTTTGCGACAGTCACTTCTTCAGTCGTGATGCTGGAAATCAATGTGGGCAATATCACCAATCAGGACAACAGCAAGCGGGCTAAGTGGAGTGCCATTTTAGGAATCTTGACCTTTGTTTTCGGAATTCCTTCAGCCCTATCTTACGGTGTTATGGCAGATGTTCACATTTTGGGTAAAACCTTCTTTGATGCCATGGATTTCTTGGTTTCCAATCTCCTCATGCCCTTTGGTGCCCTCTGCCTTTCACTCTTTACAGGCTACATCTTTAGGAAAGCTCTTGCTATGGAAGAATTGCATCTTGATGAACGAGCCTGGAAACAAGGACTTTTCCAAGTCTGGCTCTTCCTCCTTCGTTTTATCATTCCTATTATCATCATCGTGGTTTTTATAGCCCAATTTATGTAATCAAAAAGGACTTGAGTAATGAACTCAGGCCCTTTCTTTTTTATGGATGGCTAACAATCAATTCCAAGCCTTGCCCTTCTAGGGTCCAAGCTTCAACATCACTTGGTAGGATAAAGTGACTGCCTTTTTGGATTGGATAGTTTTTTCCGTCAACAGTAAGTTGACCTTGACCAGCCAAGACGCTAAACAAGCTGTAGTCAGCTGTCTTTTCAAAGTCAACTTTTCCAGTAATTTCCCACTTGTAAACTGCAAAGAATTCATTGGATACAAGGAGAGTGGAACGTAGATCATCTGCTTTGACAGTGACAGGACGGCTATTTGCAGGCTCTCCAATGTTTAAAACATCGATAGATTTTTCAAGGTGAAGTTCACGCAAGTTGCCCTTGTCGTCCTTGCGGTCAAAGTCATAGACACGGTAGGTGGTATCGCTAGACTGCTGGGTTTCAAGAATCAAGATACCCGCCCCGATAGCGTGCATGGTGCCACTTGGTACATAGAAGAAATCTCCAGCCTTAACTGGCACTTTTGTCAGCAAGGCATCCCAGTTCTTATCCTCAATTTGCTGGCAGAGTTCTTCTTTTGACTTGGCATTGTGGCCATAGATAATCTCTGAACCTTCCTCCGCAGCGATAATGTACCAGCACTCTGTTTTTCCAAGTTCGCCTTCATGCTCGAGTCCGTAAGCATCGTCTGGGTGAACTTGGACACTGAGCCAGTCGTTGGCATCGAGAATCTTAGTCAAAAGTGGAAACACAGGTTCTGGACGATTGCCAAACAATTCACGGTGTTCTGCATACAATGTAGCTAGATCTGTACCCTCGTAGCGACCATTTGCTACCTTAGAAACCCCATTGGGGTGAGCAGAGATGGCCCAGTATTCTCCGATTTTTTCACTTGGAATGTCATAGCCAAACTCATCACGTAGCTTGGTTCCACCCCAGATTTTTTCTTGCATAACTGATTGTAAAAATAATGGTTCTGACATCTTATTCTCCTGTCTATTTTTCTTCCCTCATTATAGCAAAAAGCTTGGTCTTATTGAACTCTTTTTCACATCTTATAAAGTAGAGAGAAGATTTTATAAAAATAGTGAACAAATGTGCTCTACTTAATACTTGCACCATTGCTGGCAATGACATCCTTGTACCAGTAGAAGGATTTCTTCTTGCTTCGTTTGAGACTTCCTTGACCTGCATTATCACGATCCACATAGATAAATCCATAGCGCTTGTTCATTTCGCCTGTTCCAGCCGAAACCAGATCAATACAGCCCCAGGTCGTATAACCAAGCAATTCAACGCCATCTTGGTAAATAGCATCTCGCATAGCCTTGATGTGGGCCTCTAAGTAAGCAATCCGATAGTCATCCGCTACATAGCCATTTTCATCTGGCGTATCCATAGCACCGAGTCCATTTTCTACGATGAACATGGGGTTTTGATAACGATCCCAGATGGCATTAAGAGTGATACGAAGCCCCAGTGGGTCAATCTGCCAACCCCATTCTGAGGATTCCAGATAAGGGTTTTTGATAGAGGCAAAGACATTTCCAGCTGTCAGATCCGTCATTTCTGGATCGCCTGAAGCCACTCGGCTCGCATAGTAAGAGAAAGAAACAAAATCAACAGTGTGATTCTTTAACAGGTCCAAATCTTCTGTCGTCATTTCAATCTTAATTCCCTCACGCTCCCACTGCTTCTTGGCATAGTTTGGGTATTCACCACGCACTTGGACGTCAATGAAGAAGTAACTCTTGCGGTCTTCTTCCATGGCTGCCCAGTAGTCTCTCGGATGGGCAGTGTTGGGATAGTATTGCCCTGCTGCCAACATACATCCCACCTTGTTTTCTGGGTCAATTTCGTGGGCAATCTTAGTCGCAAGGGCTGAAGCTACCAACTCATGGTGGGCTGCTTGGTATTTGACCTGTTCTTGATTTTCTACCTCTTCAAAACAAATTCCTGCTCCTAAAAAGGGGGCATGCAGAATCATATTGATTTCGTTGAAGGTGAGCCAGTACTTGACCAAGCCCTTGTAACGGGTAAAGAGGGTGCGACAAAGATTTGCGTAAAAGTCCAACATACGACTGTTGCGCCAACCACCGTACTCCCTGATTAAGTGCACGGGGCAATCGAAATGCGTGATGGTCACCAGTGGCTCGATCCCATGCTTGTGGCACTCCTTAAACAAATCCTCATAAAAGGCTAGACCAGCTTCATTTGGCTCTGCTTCATCTCCCTTAGGAAAAATCCGAGTCCAAGCGATGGAAAGTCGATAGGTTTTAAATCCCATTTCTGCAAAAAGCGCAATATCTTCCTTGTAATGATGGTACATATCAATGGCTTCCTTTGCTGGGTAAAAATAGCCCTCCTCAAAAGAAAACATCTTTTTCTGACCTGTGATAATGGCCTCACGGTCTGGACCGATCGGTACCACATCCACATTAGCAAGACCACGACCGTCCTGATTATAAGCACCCTCACATTGATTAGCTGCCGTAGCACCACCCCAGAGGAATCCTTCTGGAAAAGTTAGTTTTTCAGTCATATCTCTATCCACTTTCTTATTTACTGCTTCATTTACTTATATTATACCCCAATATCCAGACCTTTACTTGTGAAATACTGCGGAATAATGATACTATTATATGATCCCATTTAATCCGACAAATTTTCAGGGTTCGATTTTTTAAAGAAATCCTCTTCAAAGATTTCTTCAGCAAAAAACGATTCTATGTATAAATATAGAACCGTATGATGGAAAGTTGAGCTTGAGAACAAAATAATCAATTTCTATTTGACAAGATTTGGAAGAACAAATATGATGTAAACAGCTGAAGCAAGCATCATTAGGATAAGAAGATAGACTGATAATTTAGTCAGCCATAAAAAGCGACCTGGCTTTAATGGTCTTTCCACGTAAGAAAGTTTAGGTTTGTTCGGATCATAGTAAACAGTAACCTTTCCGCCGATTGGGAAGCGCTCCATAAGTGGTGATTTTGTTACAGAAATGAAACTATTTCGCCGTACCTGATACCTTAACACTTGTGGAATTTCTCCATTATCGAAACCTTCCAACTTTACTTCAGAAACGATAGAATTAAGTGGTGTTGCAACTGTTTTTGATACGCTAGAAAGAAATTTTGGTCCCACTACCTTATACTGATTCCCGTCAACAGTATATTCTACAACTGGGAGACTAACATCGTTATAAAGAAATGCAGAATATCTTGTGATTTTTCCTTCAGTTTTTTCAGTACATTTTTTATCATCTAAATAACTACTAAAAATCAACTCATTGAACATAAAATACGTAAAGGCAGCAAACGCTAATATCATACAGCCAAATAATAAAAAGAAACTCGTCGACATCTTGATTCACTCCTAAACTTTCGTTAGGCTTCTATTTTAACAGAATATAAAAAAGGATACAAGAATACTAACTATTTTAAACTTTTTAAACCAAAGCCGTGATAGCCGTTACTAGACCAAAGACGATACCCGGTGCATTAGCAGCTGCAAGTGGAATATCTCTTTCCTTTTTGAACAAGCCGTAGTAAACCCAAAGACTACAGTTGATGGCTGCAACCAAGGGTTGGATGAAGTTTCCTTTTTGACCTGCCAGATTGTTCATGATTTGTGGGAAGTAAGACACATACATCATAACGGACATAAAGGTCGCTACCCAACCCAAAATTTTCATTTGTTTTTCAGACATCTTCAAAACCTCTTTCATTTTTATGAATCATATTTTATAATCTTTTTTCAAAACAATCAAGACTTTGAAGCTTTTGTTATGAAGATGTAAACTATCACAATCTTGTGATAAGAAGAGGAAACAGAAAAAGACCGGATTACTCCGATCTTTTAATAATTCACATCCTCAATTTCTGTTTTAAAAATAGCTAAGGTTAACGTCAAATGACTACGCGCCCTATTTCATACGATAAAAATCAATCACTAAACCAGCTGGACCTTTTACAAGCAAGGATTCTGTCCCCCAATCGGTTAAAGCTGGGCCGTGTAAAATCTCGACACCAATTTCTTTCAATCGTTGGTAGTTCTGATTTAGATCCTCAACCTCGATGTGAAGAATGATTCCTGACTGAAAATCTTCCAAAGGAATCAAATGATTTTGGGACAACATAAGACAATGACTGCCAATCGTAAACTGAGCAAAACCGTCATCAACATAGTCTGACTTTTTATCCAAAATATGCTCCAAGTCAGCACAGACCTGGGGAACATCTGAAGCGATAATATCTAATTGATTTAAATTCATTTACTATCCTCCACAAAAAGACCGGACTGCTCCGATCTTTTCAAGTTCCTCTCTAAGAAAATCATAGAATAAAGTCTACAAATTTAAAATTTGATTTTCGACGAGAAGAATTATTTAATTGCGCGTGATTGCAATCCTTCTTCCTCCAAGAAGAGGCGGAATGGTACGAGTTCTTCTGCTTCGTATTTTTCCTTGAAGGCTTTGATTGCTTCTTCTGAGTGAAGTTTTGGATCCAATTCAAGTACTTCTACTGGAAGCGGACGGTGTTGAGAGATGCGAGCATCGATCACAACAGTTTTACCTTCTTTATTGAGTTTCACAGCTTCTGCAACAACTGCGTCGATGTCTTCGATACGATCAACTGTAAATCCAACAGCTCCTTGAGCTTCAGCGATTTTCGCATAGTCAGCATTAGGGAAGTCACAACCAAACAAGTGTTTGTTTGTGTCTTCGTATTTGTCCTTGATGAAGGCATATTTACCATTTGAGAAGACAACGTTGATAACTGGAAGGTCGTATTGAACGTTTGTGATCACGTCTGGGTAGCACATGTTGAATGCACCGTCACCCATGATGTTCCATACTTGGCGATCTGGATTGTCTTTCTTAGCAGCGATACCACCAGGAAGGGCAATACCCATTGTCGCAAAGAGTGGAGATGTACGCCACATGTTCTTAGGTGTCATGTGAAGGTGACGAGTAGATGTTTGAGTAGTGTCACCTACGTCGATTGAGTAGATAGCGTCTTGATCAGCATGTTTGTTGATTGCATTGTAAACTTGGTACAATTGCAATTCACCCTCAGTTTTACCTTCGAGTTTGTTCATGTAATCACGCCAGTTTTGGTTGTTCTTAACGTTTGCACGCCACCATGGAGTAGACTCAACTGGGTTTACTTTGTCAAGGATAGCTTTAGCTGCTTGACCTGCGTCACCAAGGATTGAAGCGTCAAGGGCATGACGTTTACCAAGTTTGTATGGGTCGATGTCAACTTGGATGAATTTTTCAGTGTTCTTGAAGGCTTCGTAAACTTCAGCAAATGGGAAGTTTGAACCAAGGAAAAGAACTGTGTCTGCTTCAAAGACCACTTCGTTGGCTGGTTTCCAACCAACACGGTAAGCAGAACCTGTCAAACCTTCATAGTTCCATTCAAAAGCTTCAAAGTTTTTACCAGTTGTGATGATTGGTGCTTTGATTTTACGTGACAATTCAGTAATCACTTCACCAGCTTTAACACCACCGTAACCAGCGTAGATAACTGGGCGTTCAGCATTGTTCAAGATTTCAACTGCTTTGTCGATTTCAACTTCGTTCAAGGCAGGAGCGATGAATGAACGTTCGTATGAACCTGAACCGTAGTATGAGTTTTCGTCGATTTCTTGGAAACCGAAGTTTACTGGGATTTCAACAACAGCTGGACCTTTTTTAGAAACTGCAGCACGGCAAGCTTCGTCAATTACTTTTGGCAATTGCTCAGCATAAGCGACACGTTTGTTGTAGACAGCGATACCGTTGTACATTGGGTTTTGGTTCAATTCTTGGAAGGCATCCATGTTGAGTTCGTTAACTGGACGTGATCCAAGGATAGCAAGGAATGGAGTGTTATCCATAGCTGCATCGTAAACACCGTTAATCAAGTGAGTCGCACCTGGACCACCTGAACCAACTGCAACCCCGATTGAGCCGCCGAATTTAGCTTGCATAACCGCTGCAAGAGCACCTGTTTCTTCGTGGCGAACTTGCAAGAAGCGGATATCTTTGTCTTCAGCCAAAGCATCCATGAGTGAGCTGAGTGTTCCTGATGGGATACCATAGATAGTGTCTACGCCCCATGTCTTCAATACGTTGAGCATTGCTGCAGATGCAGTAATTTTCCCTTGAGTCATAATAACTCTCCTTCAAAATAATTTCATACATTTACAAAAAGCGCTTTTATATGTTGTTTGAAAGCGATTCAGTAAATTTACAATCCTAATTTACCACATTTACTTTGAGTATCCTAAGAATGTGCTCAGAAGTTTTCATTCTCTATTACAGCACAGACTGAAAACGCTCTACAAAACTGTTTTATAATAAAAAAGCGGTGTCCACCGCTTTTAGTCTATCTTAGTAAAGTTTAGCATGAGTGAACTGATCAAAACAGATACAGAGCTAAAGGCCATGGCTAGACCTGCCAGTTCTGGGTTGAGCACCAGACCAATACCAGAAAAAACTCCTGCTGCAATCGGAATACCAATGAGGTTATAGATAGAAGCCCAGAAAAGATTGAGTAGAATACGATTAAAGGTCTTCTTACTCATATCAAAAGCACGTGCCAATCCTAGTAAATTGTTGGTTGTAAGGACAAGATCTGCGGATTCAATGGCAATATCTGTCCCAGAGCCCATGGCAATTCCGACATCCGCTACACTGAGGGCTGGCGCATCATTGATGCCATCTCCAACAAAGGCAAGTTTACCATTCTTTTGAAGCTTGTGAATTTCATGTGCCTTTTCCTCTGGCAAGACATTTGCAATCACTTCTTCAATTCCAATTTGCTCTGCAATCGCATGCGCTACTCCAGCATTATCTCCGGTAAGCATGACCGTTCTAAGACCACGTTTTTTCAATTTAGCAATAGCTTCTCGAGCATTTTCCTTAGGGACATCCTGCAAGGCAATTAAGCCTTTTAACTGACCATCCACGGATAGGAAGACAACTGTTTTTGCTTCTTTCTCAAGCAAATCAAATCGTTCTTGATAATCATGTGGAATAGCAAGGTCAGCTAAGAGCTTAGCATTCCCCAGCAAAACTTGTTTACCATTAATAATCCCAGTCACACCTTTTCCATGCAAGGCTTGGAAGTTTTCCACTGGGTAAAGGCTAATTCCTAGTTCAGATGCACGATTAACAATAGCTTGAGCTAGCGGGTGTTGAGATACATCTTCCAGTGAAGCAGCCAAGCTGATCACTTCTCCTTCATCTCCGACAACATCTGTCACTACTGGCTTCCCTTCGGTCAAGGTTCCTGTCTTATCAAAAACAACCGTTTGGACTTTTTGGATTTCCTGTAGAACTGTACCATTTTTGAGAAGAACCCCCATTTTGGCACTTCGTCCTGTTCCAACCATGAGTGCTGTCGGTGTCGCGAGTCCTAGTGCACAAGGACAGGCAATTATCAAAACTGCTACTCCATAAAGAAGAGAAGTCACAAAGCTATCTCCAAGTAAAACAAACCAGACCCAAAAAGTAAGAAGTCCTAAAATGACAACTGCTGGTACAAAAATCCCAGAAATCTTGTCGGTCAAATCTTGAATAGGAGCACGACTCGTTTGCGCTTTCTTCACAAAGTCCACAATCTGAGCCAACATAGTCTCAGAACCAACTTTTTCAGCTCTAAAGATGATCGTACCACTATTATTGATGGTTGAACCAATGACAGTATCACCAGCAGACTTATCTACTGGAATACTTTCCCCAGTCACCATTGACTCATCAATACTAGTTTCACCTTCTAAAACAATACCATCAACGGCAATTTTTTCACCTGGTCGAACGCGAATGAGATCCCCAACTTTGACTTGTTCTAGAGGTATTTGAACATAAACATCATCACGCAAAACCTCTGCTGTTTTTGCTTGTAGGTCTAATAATTTTTCGACTGCTTGCGAAGCGTTTTTGCGCATGCGTTCTTCAAATACTGCACCTAAAAGAATGAAAAAGAGGAGAAATCCTGCAATTTCAAAATAAACAGGCAAACCAGTGAAGAGGGCAACTAAACTATAGACATAAGCTACCAAGGTTCCTAGAGCTACCAAACTATCCATGTTGGCGTTATGTTTTTTAAAGCTAGCCCAAGCACTTCTGATATAAGGAACTCCAGATACCAACATAATGGGTGTCGTAGCTAAGAAAGTTCCCCAAAGCATGACTTGGTGACTAATTCCTCCTGTCGACAACCCAATCATGAGAATCACAAGAGGCACAGTAAAGATACTAGTAATCCAAAAACGCTGTAAAAGTGATAGAGATTTTCGAGTCTTCTCAACTACGGTATAACTCCCCTTTTGCATCTTCATGCCACATGAAAATTCATGCTCACCCAATTCTTGAGGAGTAAAGCGAATGACTTTCTCCTCATCTACGCCGATTGGTTCTAGGATCCCTTCTTCTTCGAAGAGAACTTCTTTATAACAGTTTGATGGTGTCACACGATGAAAGGTAATCTCAGCAGGAATCCCTTTCTGCAGTTGAATGTGGGCTGGATGGTAGCCTTTGTCTGCCGTGATACGGATTTTTTGAACACCATTTTCAAGGCTTGCTTTTACAATTTCAGTCATAATATTCTCCTATTCTACAATCATCTTACCGTGCATCATATTCATGCCACAAGAGAAACCATACTCACCTGCTTCTTCAGGTGTGATTTCAACCACATATTGGTCTCCTATAGGCAGATCTGCATGCACTCCAAAGTCTGGAAAAACGATTTGATCCAAGCAAGGTGAAGGATCTTTTCGATCAAAAATAATGCGAGCAGGTTGCGATTTTTTGAGGATAATGGTTTCTGGAGTATATCCTCCCATGACCTCCACTCGAATTTCTTGATAGCCATTCTTTTGCTGAGCTCTCTTAGCATCTTCTTGCGGTTTTTTGAAAAACCAAAAGAGGATAAAAGCAATCATTCCTAAAACAACAATAGATACAAATAGATTTAACATAGCGTCTCCTTTACATACAATTACATTTTACTTCAGCAACTGCCCTGGCTTTCTTTTCAGAAATCACAGCTTCCAAGTCTGCCAGATCAGTCAAAGTAAAATCACATTCGACAATCAAATCAGCCAACAAGTTCTTAATCCTACGAGAACAAACCTTGTCCTTGATATCTTGGACAAGTAAATCCCGACTTTGGTCCAAAGTTAAAAGGGCTGAATAGACAAAGAACTTGCCTTCTTTTTTCCTTGTCAGACACTCTTTCTCAACCAAACGAGCCAAAAGAGTTTGAATGGTCGACTTGGACCAGTCGAACCGCTCCGCCAGAACCCTGATCAAATCCGTACTGGTCTGCTCTCCTTGCATCCAAATAATCTTCATGACCTGCCATTCTGCATCTGAAATCTGCATAATCACACCTCCTAAATCTACATTTGTCGATTACAGTTATTAGTATACTCCGAAAATCTACATTTGTCAACTAAAAAGAACTGATGCTATGCATCAGTTCCATCAAAATCTAAGAAATGAGTTTCTCTATCCTTGCCAATTTTCTTGGTCTTCTTTGAATCGTTTTAAGAGAGCTAATCCCTCTGGTGTGATATAACCTTCTTCTTGAGCTAAGTGGATGAGCTCGCTGTAGTTTGAGAGAGTCACCAGTTTCACGCCTGCGTTTGCAAAGTTCTTATCTGCTTTTGCTAGTTGATAGCTAAAAATAGCTACGACACCGAGAACATCTGCTCCTTCACGCTTGGCAGCTGCTACCGCTTCGAGAACTGAACCACCAGTTGAGATCAGGTCTTCTACAATTACCATTTTTTGCCCCTGGGCTACACGGCCTTCGATTTGGTTTCCGGCTCCGTGGTCTTTTGGTTTGCTACGGATATAAGCAAATGGTAGGTTCATCTTGTCCGCGATGATAGCTCCGTGTGGAATCCCTGCTGTCGCAGTTCCTGCAATCACTTCAACCTCTGGAAAGGCTACTTTGATAGCATTCACAAAACCATTTTCAATCAAGGTTCTAGTTTCTGGGTAAGCCAGAGTCACGCGGTTATCTGTATAGATAGGTGACTTGATCCCAGATGCCCAAGTGAAAGGCTCTTCTGGTTTGAGATAAACTGCTTGAATTTTCAATAGATGGCTAGCAATGTCTCTAGCAAGTGTCATGGTATACTCCTTCTTATCCTTAAATCTATAATCAAATACGCTTTAGACCCAGTCGCGTGTCCATTCTTCCTTGATAGCATGGTAGGCTGCTACAGGATCTTCTGCCTGTGTGATAGGACGGCCTACTACAATGTAGTCACTACCGATTTGATAGGCCTGACCAGGGGTCACTACGCGTTTTTGATCCGCTGCTTCAGCACCTGCTGGTCGAATACCTGGTGTCAAGCAGATAAAATCTTCGTTTGTCGCCTCCTTGATGAGTTGGGCTTCTTGGGCTGAGCAAACCACTCCATCCAATCCAGCTTCAGCTGTTTTCTTAGCATAGTGAATCACTGATTCTTGCAGACTAGTTTGGATATTTTGACAGTCTTGCATCTGTTCCTCGGATGTTGAGGTCAATTGGGTCACCGCGATAAGAATCCCTTGATCACCAAGGCCTTCACGCGCAGCCTGCATCATCTCAAGTCCACCTGCAGCCTGAACATTGGTCATATCGACACCCAGACTTGACAAGATTTTCATGGTTGACTTGACTGTATTTGGAATATCATGCAACTTGAGATCCAAAAAAACACTATGTCCCAATGATTTCAAATAACGCACAACTTCGGGCCCTACTGCATAGTAGATTTCCATTCCTACCTTGACATAGAGTTTTTCCTCTGCTGGAAAAAGGGCTAAAAATTCTTTGGCTTCCTCGAAACTTGGAAAATCCAGAGCAATGACTGGGCGACTCTCACGCATTCTTTTCTCCTATTCTTTGTTAACAGTCCATTGCAAAAAAAAGGAACCTGCTAGCAGCTAGGTTCCACGAAAAACGGGTAGTTTCCACCCTTTCACTGTCTAACCTTAGCTGCCTCTCTGGACTGCTTTAAAAGTTTTCTACTATTCTATTATTTATAACGACACTTGTCAAGTAAAAACTGAAGATTCTTATTCTTGTTTCTTTTCTTCAGCTTTTTTTTCTTCCTGTTTTTTCTTCTCTGCTTCTTTAGCTTCTTGTTTAGCCTTTTCCTCAGCTTCTTCTAAACGTTTATCAGCTAGGCTGGTACTATAAATTCCTGCCTCCATATCGATGAAGCTCGGTTCTGTTAACTGTGGCTTGATTTTGCTGTAATAAGGCAATTTCTTACTCAACTCTGACAAGGGAACCAAAATCTCATCTGTGTCCAGCATGGTAATTTTTAAAAGATCGGCAGTTGCTTTACTTGGAGCTAGTTCGATCTTCTGGATTTGACTCTTTATATCCTCACTGATGCTAGAAAGACCCGTTATCAAATCCTTCACCTGCTGCTCATCGTTAAAGGTGACTGTTAGGTAGGTCTCAGGCAGGTTCAAAAGGTTGACAGGGCTTGAGTCAATTGTTCCACTAGATAGGATTGGATAGTGGTCTTCACCTGTCACATAGTAGCCAACAATCTCAAACTCTTTGACTTCAATCGTAAAGTTTGTCGGAAATTTGTAGTCAATCTTTGCTGACTCTATCCAGTGATTAGACTTGATCTTCTCAGCGTGCTTCTCCTTGTTCCATAACAAAGACAAGGTATAGTCACTATCCTGAATGCCAGAAACCTGTTTAATGTCATCCGCTTGAGTCTGGACATTGCCCTTAACCTCGATATGCTTGATAGTCGAAAGAGGGGTCAAGAGATAGATAGAAAGGAGAAGAACCAGAACACTCGGTACCAAGATACTCACAGCTCGCCAAATATGAACAGGCGCAATTTTAGGCTTGGCAGGTTTTTCTGGTTTTTCTTTTTTCTTCTTCTCTTTTTCCTCTTTGACTTTAGGATCATCCTTTTTAGATTTTTCTTCTTTTTCGGATGGTTCCTTGTCTGGAACAGTTTCGCTCTGGTCGGAATCACTTGATGACTTCTTACTTTCCTCTAACGACTTAGAGTTTTTCCCCATTCGAGCTTGTTTTTCCTTTTCCTTCTCCTCAGCTAGGGCAGCTTCTTCCTCAGCCTTCTTCTTCAGGTATTCCTGGTTTCGTTTCTGCCATTCAGACAATTCTTGTTTCTGGTTTGATTCTTTGTTCTTATCCTTTGACATTGATTTTCCTTATGATAAGTCTTTTCTTAGTAGGGCATAAAAATCATCAAGAGATTTCAACTCAGTTGAAGCCCTCATATTAGCTTGGTATTGGTCCTTGTAACTAAGCAGGTGACTGAGTTTCTCCTCCAAGCTTTCCAAGGTCAAGTCACTTTCTTGAAGTTCTTCTGCGTAGCCTTTCTTAACAAAGTAGGCTGCATTTTCAATCTGGTCTCCTCGACTTGCTTCACGACCCAATGGTACGATGAGATGGAGTTTCGCCATTGCCAAAAGCTCAAAAATTGTGTTGGCACCACCACGCGTCACCACCACATCTGCCATCTCCATCAAGGGTTGATAGAGGTCCGTCACATAGTCAATACGGAAGAGATTTTGACTCAATTCATTGAGGCTAGAATCTCCAGTGAGATTGATAATATCGTAACGTTCGGTCAGTTCTTGCTTATGATCCGTCACCAATTGGTTAAATACACGAGCTCCTGCAGAACCACCGACAAATAATACAGTTGGCAATTTAGGATCAAAGTGGGTTTGGATATCCACCAACTCGTCTGGTTCAGGAGTTTTTTGGTCTGAAACCTTGGTTACAGCTCCCACATGCTCGACTTTTACGAGACCAGCAGCCTGCTCAAAGGTTGAATACATCTTGGTTGCGAATTTATAGGCAATTTTATTGGCCAAGCCCATAGATAGGTCCGATTCGTGAATAAAGACTGGCACTCTTGACACACGCGCTGCGATAACAGGCGGTACTGAGACAAATCCTCCCTTAGAAAAAAGAGCTTGTGGACGAAGTCTTAGCATGATAAAAAGGGATTGGACGATACCCCAGGCAACTTTAAAGACATCCAGCATGTTTTGCCATGAGAAATAACGACGCAACTTCCCAGTCGCAATGGAGTGGAAGGTCACATTTAAGCCTGATTTGAGGATTTCTTGGTGTTCGATTCCGTGTTTATCACCAATATAGTGAACTTCCCAGCCGTCTTCGATGAACTTAGGCATTAACAAAAGGTTGAGGGTAACATGTCCAACCGTTCCCCCACCAGTAAATACTATTTTTTTCATATTATTCCTTTAACTCCGCTACTGTGTCGATGAAAAGATCTCCACGTACTTCAAAGTTAGCATACATATCCCAGCTAGCATTGGCAGGACTGAGGAGAACCACATCTCCTTGAGTCGCGAGCTCATAGGCCTTGCGGGTCGCATCTGCAATATCTGTCGCATCCACATAAGCCACACCAGCCTTCTCCGCTGCCCGTTTGACACGTTCTGCAGACTGACCGAGGATGACCATCTTCTTGAGCCCAGTAATATCTGGAACCAATTCGTCAAACTCATTGCCACGGTCCAAACCACCTGCAATTAAGATAACCTTACTGTTGTCAAATCCTGACAAGGCTTTTTGAGTGGCCAAGATATTGGTTGATTTACTGTCGTTATAAAATTTCACACCCTTAATCTCATCCACAAATTGGAGACGGTGTTTTACACCACCAAAGGCTGAAAGAGTTTCCTTGATGGTTTGGTTGTCTACACCACGAAGCTTAGCTACTGCAATGGTCGCAAGGGCATTTTCTACATTGTGGCCACCTGGAACACCGATTTCACTCGCTGCCATGACCACTTCCCCACGGAAGTAAAGTTGACCATCTGCTAGATAGGCTCCATCAACCTTTTCCAGTGTTGAAAATGGAACAACAGTGGCTTGTGTTTTGCTAGCCAATTCTTTTGCCAAATCTTGGTTAAAGTTCAAGACAAGGAAATCAGCTGCTGTCATCTTGTTCTGGATATTCCACTTAGCTGCCACATACTCCTCAAAAGAACCATGGTAGTCGATATGAGTGGGCATGAGGTTTGTAATAACCGCAATCTCAGGATGGAATTCTTGGACACCCATCAGTTGGAAAGAAGAAAGTTCCATGACAAGCGTGTCCTTGGCTGTCGCAGTTTGAGCCACTTGACTAGCAGGATAGCCGATATTCCCTGATAGGAGACCATGTTGCCCAGCAGCAGTCAAAACTTCCCCAATCATAGTCGTTGTGGTTGTTTTCCCATTTGAACCAGTGATACCGATAATTGGCGCTTCCGAGATCAAGTAAGCCAACTCCACCTCAGTCAAGACTGGAATCCCCTTTGCCAATGCTTTTTCAATCATGGGATTGCTATACGGGATACCTGGATTTTTCACCATCAGAGCGAAATCTTCATCCAAGAGCTCCAAAGGATGCCCTCCAGTGACAACCTTGATTCCCTCTTCTAGCAAGCTTTGAGCAGCAGGATTTTCCTCAAAAGGCTTGCCGTCATTTACTGTCACAATAGCACCTAGCTTGTCCAGCAAACGAGCCGCAGACTCACCAGACTTAGCCAAACCTAAAACAAGGACTTTCTTATTTTTAAACTGATCGATTACTTTCATGTCTCAAACTCCATTTCTACTCCTACTATTTTACCATTTTTATGGAAATAAAAAAGCCACAAAGTGTATTTGTGACTCTTTCTTCTAACTTAATGTTCTCTTATCATCGATGAGATAAATCGGTAACTCGAATCGCTTAATTCGCTTGCTCCCAGATAAGAGGATTGTGGGTCGCAATAATAATCGTTCGATTCGGATTTTTTAGAGATTCTAATATAGAAAGTAGCTCCTCAGAATTTTTGGGGTCTAGTGAAGCAGTTGGTTCATCTGCGAGAATCAAAACTAACCTGCACTCCAAAAGTTCGACAGAGAAATGTCTAACTCTTAGAGTGCAGTTCAACTCTCAGTACTTTATATCCTCACCTGTCTTTCTTCTGACCTTTGTCCTGTGACAAACATGGTGAAGGTTGCTTTGCAGACATTTCTGCCCTCTTGATTGGTGATATCGACATCTACGACACAGGTTGTACGACCTTGGTGGACACATTCTCCTTTAATGGTCAGCACATCGTCGAGTTTTCCTGCCTTGAGGTAGTTGATAGAGGACTGAAGCGTCACTCCATCTAGCCCTAGTGAAATGACCACCAAACCACTAATCTGATCACAAAGGGTAAAGAGATAGCCACCATGGGCATTGCCATAGTAGTTGAGCGACGAGTCCACTACTTTGGTCGTCACCTCAACGTGACCATCTCTCATTTGTTCAATTTCGTAATTTTCAAAGGCAGATATAGCGTCAAAATGAAAATCTTTCATATTTTCCTCCTAAATTTCAAACACTATATCATACTACTACTTTTTACAAGACTAGGCAAGAGTTATTCACTAGTCTGGCAAAATTCCAACCTGCTCAACAAAGCGCATAAAGGCTGCCTGTCCCTGCTCCGTTTGCTTGTAGACTCCGGCATCCTCAAGTACACGCGCAAAGATAGCACCCACAGAGTCCTTGACGATTTCAAGGGCTTTTTCTTTATCTGTTAGGTTTGGATGTTGGGCTTTGAGTTGGTTTGCCCACTCTTGATGATAAGAGGCAACTGTAACCCCTTCTCCCACGAGGTAGCTGGCAACTTGCTCCACTTCTGCTTTCAAACGAGGTGGTAAGATTGCCAAGCCCATCACCTCGATCAAGCCGATATTTTCCTTCTTGATATGTTGGACATCCTTGTGGGGATGATAGATGCCGTCAGGATGCTCTAGAGAGGTTTGATTATCCCGCAATACCAAGTCCAACTCAAACTGACCGTCGCGTTTACGAGCAATCGGTGTGATGGTGTGATGCGGTGTCCCGTCTGTCTCTGCCAAAATCTGCACTGCAGGATCTGAATACTGGCGCCATTCCTGTAAAATCTTGTCAGCCAAGTTAATCAAATCTTCTTTGGAATCCGAAGTCAAACGTAGCACTGACATAGGCCACTTGACAATCCCAGCCTTGACCTGCTCAAATCCAGTAAAATGAAATACCTTTTGCAAGGGAGCCAATTCCATAGGAAATACGTGACGGCCTCCCTGATAGTGATCATGGGTCAGTATAGACCCCCCCACTATCGGCAAGTCGGCATTTGAGCCCGCAAAATAGCCTGGAAACTGCTCTACGATAGCCAACAGGCGCTCAAAGCTCTGCCGACTAATCGCCATGGGACGATGCTGACCATCTAAGAAAATACAGTGTTCATTAAAATAAGCATAGGGCGAATACTGGAAGCCCCATTCCTGACCAGCTATTTCAAAACGGATAATGCGGTGATTGCTACGAGCTGGATGGTTAATTCGACCATGATAGCCTTCGTTCTCTAGACAAAGCTGACACTGTGGGTAATTGCTAGCTTGAACCAACTTGGCCGCAGCTATTTCTTTTGGATCCTTTTCAGGTTTAGAGAGGTTGATGGTAATCTCAAGTTCTCCGTAGTCTGATGGAACACGATAAGCAATATTCTTAGCAATGGCCTTGAGTTTGATGTAGTCGTTTTTCTGGCTAAGTTGGTAGAAAGCTGCTATTGCCTGTTCGGGAGATTGGGCATAGGTTGTCCAGAAGTCACGATTGACCTGACTTGGACAAGGGGTTACCAAGTCCATTAGTTCAGCACCAAGGATTTCACGCGCAGTCTGACTATCCTCAATCGTCTCTAATCGAACCGCTTCCTCGACTAGCTGGTCCTTGAGGTCAATCAAATCATCTAGATCCGTCTCAACTTCCAAAACACCTTCGCCCACTTGAGCCAAAATACGATTGGTCAGGTAGATTCGATCCATTTCCTCAAATGAACTTTCAGTAATGACTTCTGTGATAAATGCATCTAGAACTCCCTGACTCATTGATTCTCCTTCTTACTTTCTAAATAGTCTCTGACAGCATCTAAATCCTGAAAAACTTGTTCTGTTTTATTTAAGAAAGACTGTGCCGGCATTTTTAAGTCTGGAATACAAATGACTGGTATCCCAGCTCTATACGCTGCTTCAATCCCTGCTTCACTATCCTCTAGTACTAAGCAATTCTCTGGTAAAACATTCAAATCACTGCAGGCCTTTAAAAATATATCAGGGTAAGGTTTGCTTCGCTTTACATCTTTTGCAAAAACTAGATGGTCAAATAGGGATAGTATACCATTGCTATCCAATATCATTCTAGCTCGAGATTCAACACTTGAAGTTGCTAGAGCGATTGGAATACCTTCTCTTTGCAAAAAAGCAAGCAAATTATTAGCACCTTTTTTTAAATTTACACCTTTGGCTAATATTCGAGCTTCCAGTTCATAAACTTTTTCTAAGGTTTGGTCAAAGTTCCAAGGTAAATCATAGGTATCCAAAAATCGTTGAACATTCTCCTCTTCCCTATGTCCACTGTATTCTCTAGAATATGTTTCTTCTGTGAAAGGAATTCCAAAATCTTCAAGCAATTCTTGATAAACTTTTAGAGAAATGATCTCAGTATCAGCTAATAAGCCATCTAAATCAAATATTACAGCTTCCATTTACTTCTCTCCTAGTCTAAAACTCGACTGCCACCTGCAACTTCAGCGATATAGAAGCTTGGAGCATATCCAACGACTTCCTCGTAGCGTTTGCCTACAGCTTCTTTAAAGCCCTCAACGGCATCTTTTTGCACCAAGGCAATGGCACAGCCACCAAAACCTGCCCCTGTCATACGAGCACCGAGAACACCTTCTTGTGCCCAAGCTGTGTGAACAAGTGTGTCCAATTCCAAGCCAGTCACTTCATAGTCATGCTCAAGAGAAACGTGAGATGCATTCATCAAGCGACCAAATGTTTCCAAATCACCTGCTTGAAGAGCTGTTTGAGCTTTAAGAGTACGTTGGTTTTCAAGCACAGCATGGCGAGCACGTTTCAAACGATTTTCGTCTTTAATCAGGTAGCTGTATTGATCAAAGGCCCACTCATCCAATTCACCCAAGGTCTGAATATCCAAGGCAACTTGCAATTCTTCTACTGCTTTTTCACACTCGGCACGACGTTCGTTGTATTTAGAGTCCGCCAATTCACGGCGTTTATTGGTATTCATAATAACAACGACATTGTCTTTTAAATCAAGTGGCACCAAGTCGTATTCTAGAGTATTGGTATCTAAGTAAATAGCACGTTGGTCAGCTCCCATACCAATAGCAAACTGGTCCATGATGCCTGAGTTGACTCCGATAAAGTTGTTTTCTGTTTGTTTTCCGATTTTAACCAAATCCAAACGGTCTAGTTTTAAATCAAAGAGATGCTCTGCCACGACTCCTGTCAAGAGTTCCAAGGATGCTGAAGAAGACAAGCCAGAACCATTTGGGATATTCCCATAAACATAAAAATCAAAACCTTTGTCAATGACATGGCCTGCTTCTTGCAAGAAATGAAGAACCCCTTTTGGATAGTTGGTCCAGTTGTGATCTTTTTCAAACTTGAGGTCAGCAAGAGGAACTTCGATGATACCCTTGTCCTCAAAGTTGGCTGAGTAGAAACGTAAAACTTGGTCGTCACGCTTGCGAGCTGCCCCGTATGTCCCCAAGGAAATAGCTGCTGGGAAAACGTGCCCACCGTTGTAGTCTGTGTGCTCACCAATCAAGTTGATACGGCCTGGTGAAAAGAAAGTTTGGTCTGCTTCTTGACCAAAAACGGCAAAAAAGTCTTTGCGAAGGGCTTCAGCAGTAAGATGTTGTGTCATATGAATTCTCCTTTGACTGTCCGTTAAGTCGCCTTAACGTGTAATCGTTTTCTTCTATTGTATCCAAGGCTTTTACCAAGGTCAATCCTTTTTACTAAAGTTTTACTAAACAATCGGTAAAAAGAAGAAAAATATGATATACTAACCTAAAAGGAGGAGGATTTATGGCTACCTTAAAAGACATTGCACAGCTAGCCTCTGTCTCTATCGCGACCGTATCTCGTGTCCTCAATCGCGACCAGAGCCTATCTGTCACAGAAGAAACCCGACACCGCATTTTAACCGTCGCTGAAGAGCTGGGCTACACCAAGCACCTCAAGACAGGCGAATCCCACAAACCCAAGCAAAATATTGCCATTATCCAATGGGTCAGCGAACAAGGGGAGTTGGACGACCTCTACTACTATCAGATTCGTCTCGGTATTGAAAAAAGAGCCCAAGAGTTGGACTATGATATCTTGCGCTATTTTAACGACCATCCTTTTACATTAAGCGAGGAAGTGATTGGCATTCTCTGCATTGGAAAGTTCAGCCGAGCTCAGATTTCTGCCTTTGAAGAATACCAAAAACCTTTAGTCTTTATAGACAGCGATACCCTCTCACTAGGTCACACCTGTATTATCACTGACTTTTACACTGCTGTAAAACAAGTTGTAGACCATTTCCTCAGCCAAGGTATGAACCGTATTGGAATTCTCACAGGCCTTGAGGAAACAACCGACCAGGAAGAAATTATCCAGGATAAGCGACTAGAAAATTTCAAAGACATTACCCAAGCAAAAGGTATCTACCATGAAGAACTGATCTTTCAGGGGATCTTTACTGCCCAGTCTGGCTATGACCTGATGAAGGAGGCTATTCACAAGTTGGGTGCCCAACTCCCACCAGCCTTTTTCGCCGCCAGTGATAGTTTAGCCATCGGTGCCCTCCGTGCCCTCCAAGAAGCTGGAATTAGCCTGCCAGATCGCGTCAGCCTCATTTCTTTCAACGACACCAGCCTGACCAAGCAGGTCTATCCTCCCCTATCGAGCATCACCGTCTATACCGAAGAAATGGGCCGAGCAGGGATGGATATTCTTAATAAAGAAGTTCTCCACGGTCGCAAAATTCCTAGTCTGACCATGCTGGGAACTAGACTGACTCTGAGGGAAAGTACGAGGAATGAATAGAAAAAGTGAATAAAGAAATATTCCTTTATCCACCTTTTTGGGATTTAATTGTTATTCGCTACGAAGCGATTCGACTGGGTCTTTCTTAGCAGCGATGCGTGAAGGGATTAGACCGGCTAACATGGTGAGGACAATCGAAATACCGATAAGGATTAGAGCTACTTCTATTGGTAATTGCGCTACATTTCCCACATTTGTCATTTTCGCAACAATCGCATTGATTGGGAATGTCGCAAGAAAGGTAATCGCGATACCGAGCACCCCAGAGATAAATCCTTCGATGGCTGTTTCAGCAGTGAAGATACGACGAATATCTTTCTTCGAAGCCCCCATTGCACGTAGGATTCCGATTTCTTTTGTACGTTCGAGAACTGAAATGTACGTGATAATCGAAATCATTATAGAAGATACAATGAGTGAGATGGCCACAAAGCCAACGAGTACTGTTGTCACTACGCCAACCAATGTCGTAATTGAAGACATGATAGTTTGGATATCATCTGAATAAGCGAGTACCTTATCGTCTTCTCCAGCTTCTTTTTTCGCTGTGTTATAGGCGTTTATGAACTCTTTTAAGTCTTGTTTTTGTTGGAACGAAGAGGTGTAGAGCTCAATGGCAGCTGGTTTGGATTTGTTGATGACGCCCATTTTTGCGAGGTTTTCCTCGTAAGTTGAAGCCGAATTGTCGTTATATTGTTGGATATACTGCGCCTGTTCTTCAGGCGTCATTTTAGCCAACTGAATTTTTTCTTCTTCGGTTAAATTCTCCGAGCTGAATGGTTTAGGATCTTTGGCAAAGTCTTTACCCGTAAATACATTTAGATTTTGATTGGCTTCCTGTTCCTTAACGATATCACTATTTTGAATGTGTTCGGAAGTGTAATCAATAAGGGCGCTTGTGTAGGCGATTCCTCCTGAAGGAGCATTCACGCCTGAACTTGTGCCTTCTTTTTGGCGAAGGACACCCACAATTTTAAGTTGGAGCCCATTCTCGATTTGAGTTTTCATATAAGAAGCATTATCAATCTTATTGACCCATAAGTTATTTTCTTTCACAAAGCGCTTTGTATTGACAACTGCTTTGAAAGTTTTTCCGATAAAATCACTATATTGATACGTTTGAGAAGAGAGTTCGTCGAGCTTCTTCGTATCGTTCAATTCACTAGGTTCTTTGATACGTAAACTATAGAGCAACAAATCGCTAATTTGATTGTTTTCATCTACGATAAGGACGACCTCGGACTTGTCTTGTGGGAAGCGTCCTTCCAACACGTCGTACTTGCTTTCTAGCATTGAAGAATCACTAGAAAGTTCACTCCAGTAGTTGAGGTTTTGTAAGTATCCCTTCATCGTTTGGTTCGCTGTTTCTACTTCATCAGCTAAGGTTGAAGGCAGAATACTTTTGGGTCCGTTGGAAGTATCACTTGCATAGATAAACGGTTGTAAATTGTATCGGTAACGAATGTCTTTTGTGAGAGATTCAACCTTCGAAGCGTGTTCCTCCAAGTAAGTCTTGAAGGAAGCTAGGTCGTTCTTTCCGATTTGTTTTTTCAATAAATTCGTTAAAACCGTATTGATACCGAGCTCATGATTATCCTTGTAAGGCTTCTCGCTCAAATCTGGAGAGGTCGCCAACAAGTTGCTCTGGTTCTGCTCGCTAATCGTCAGTGGGAGAGAGACGAGAGTATCTTCCTGCACCTTTTTAACGTAGTCACTCACACCATTGGAAAGGGCTAAAATAAGAGCAATCCCGATAATCCCGATAGAACCCGCAAAAGCTGTTAGTAAGGTACGACCTTTCTTCGTCAATAGGTTATTAAAGGAAAGTACAAGGGCGGTTATAAAGCTCATCTTCGTCTTCGTGAACTGGATGTCGACTTGCTTTGTCTCCTCTGTTGGTTCG
This sequence comes from Streptococcus mitis bv. 2 str. SK95, assembly GCF_000222705.1. GTDB lineage: Bacteria > Bacillota > Bacilli > Lactobacillales > Streptococcaceae > Streptococcus > Streptococcus mitis_AY. Next base: position 75,205 of record NZ_AFUB01000033.1, read on the forward strand.
CAAGGGTTTGAGTCGCTCAAGATGTTTCCATCTAATACTTGTACGATACGTGTGGAGTACTTCTGTGCCAGCTCTGGGTTATGCGTCACCATGATAACCAAACGTTCCTTGGCGATGTCTTTTAATAAATCCATGATTTGAACAGAAGTCTCAGAATCGAGCGCTCCTGTCGGTTCGTCGGCTAAAACGACTTTTGGATCATTAACAAGAGCACGCGCAATCGCGATTCGTTGCATTTGTCCCCCAGACATTTGACTTGGTTTCTTATATAAATGATCTTTTAGGCCTACGCGTTCGAGCACTTCGATAGCACGTTTCTTACGTTCTGCTTTTGAAACGCCCGAAAGAGTCATTGCAATTTCTACGTTAGAGAGTGCAGTTTGGTGCCCGATGAGATTATAAGACTGAAAGACGAAACCGATGGTGTGGTTTCTGTAGCTATCCCAATCGCGGTCTTTAAATTGCTTTGTTGATTTTCCTTGGATGAGTAAATCACCAGATGTATATTGATCGAGTCCCCCGATGATATTTAATAGGGTGGTTTTCCCAGAACCCGATTGCCCGAGAATGGAGACAAACTCACTCTCACGGAAGCGAATCGAAATATCCTTTAGCGCGTGGAACTCTTGATTGCCCGTATGATAGACTTTTGAAATGTGCTGTAGCTGTAACATCGCCTATCCCCTTTCAGTGATATATGTAGTCTATCACAATTTCATACTGGAGTAAATATGTTACATTTACAATTCATCAAAAATAATCAACAAATGGAAAATCGACTTCTTATGAATGATGATGTCCATGACTTTGACCTACTTCCAACTCCTCAATTTTTCGCTTATGGGCTCGGTGACTTGCTAGGTTTGCATCAACTTCAATGGTAACATTTTGAAAGCCATAATCTTTGAGTAAATTACGAATGGATTCTTTACAATACTCTATATGTTCAATCTCTTCTAGACAAACATGAACAATGGCATTTTTTTCTAAACCATCCATAGACCAAATACTGAGTTGATTAACACTTTTAACATTAACTAGCGCTGCTAACTCTTTCTCTAGCTCGGCGGTCTCGATCCCTTCAGGCACAGCATCTAAGAAAATCTTAAGTGTTGACCAAAAACGAGGAATGGCCTTTGTTAGAATGAAGATGGAGATGACAAGCGATAAGAGCGGATCAAGGATATACCAATCTGTAAATCGGAGGATAATCGCCATTAGAATGACAGCCAACCAACCAAGAGTATCTTCCAAAAAATGCAGACTCAGAATTGACTCGTTCTTTGTCTTTCCCTTACGAACTACTAGACTAGCTATCACATTGATACTTACTGCAATGATTCCTAGCCAGAGGACGCCTTCCTCATTGACAGGTTGCGGGTCAACTATCTTTGTGATATTTTCCAATATCACTAGGACAGACCCTATCATAAGAATCACAGCCGTTAGGATGGCCCCTAAAAGACTGAAACGCTTGTAACCCAAGGTGTACTGCCCGTCTTCTTCTCGGTTTGAGATTGTTTCTAAAAGGGCTGATATGCCAATGGCTATAGCATCTCCCAAGTCATGAACAGAATCAGCAAGAACAGCACTCGAACCAAAGATTCCTCCTGCAATAAACTCAACAATAGCATAGCTTAAATTTAAGAAAAAAGCTAACCAGATTGATGTTTTAGAACTCATTTCTCTCCCTCCTTTGGTATAATGGGTATATACATACTTCTTTCATTTGTATTATCTAATAAAATCCAAAGAAAGGATAGAAGCAAACGGTCAGTCTTATTCAGTTCTGAACAGTTTGTCTCAAGTGTCTATATGCTAAAAAGAGATCGTCGAGTCAACAAGACAAAAAAAGCCATCTATCAAGCTTTTTTACAACTTTTGAACGACAAGGGCTATGATGCTACTACTGTCCAAGATATCATTGACTTGGCAGATGTTGGGCGCTCGACCTTTTACTGTCACTATGAGAGCAAGGAACTGCTTTTAGATGAACTCTGTCGCTACCTCTTTCATCATCTCTTTGAAAGGGACGAACACTTAACTACAGAAGACTACCTCGCACATATCTTTTTACATTTTCAAAAAAACCAGGACCATGTCACCAGTCTTCTTTTTTCAAAAAATGACTACTTTCTCCGCCAACTACACAGGGAACTTGAACACCATGTTTACCCCATGGTAGCGGAGGATTTGCAAGAGGCCTATCCGAACATACCAGCCTCCTACCTCAAACATTTTGTAGTAACCAATTTTATCGAAACACTGACCTGGTGGCTAAAAAAAGGAAAATCTTATACAGAAGACCAAGTAGTGAGATTTTACTTAGATGTGATTGAGATGACTTCTACAAAATCACTTGATATCTAATCCTGTTACGAAGAAAGGAATCAACCATGTTAACTTCTATTATCCTAGGAATTCTGACAATTGTACTAGCTCTCGGTTTTTCACTTCTCCATCTCGCAGCTGCTTTCGCAGCCATGAAAGAAAAAAACTACTGTCAAGGGAACATGTGTATCTTGGTAGGGAGCTGTCTCACCTCACTAGCTCTTGCTATCTTTTTCTTTATCCCGCTTGCAACTGTCGTCTTATGGATAGTGGGCTCTAGCATCATCTGCTACGGTGCTTACTGGAATGGGCAACAGCAAGAAAGTCAACATATATCGCACCACATTATAAGGGGCACACTAGCGGCTTTGATTGCGCTCTTGTTTATCTTACTCTAACATTAAAAATCCCATCTCGAATTATAGACGAGATGGGATTTTGTCTGTTGAAGAAAGTGGCTAGTGGCTGCTCCTGACTTTCCTCTCTTTTTATTTCTTCAACAAACCTTGTTCTTGGAGAAACTCCTTGGCTACTTGTTCTGCTGACTTGCCTTCAACACCAACTTGATAGTTGAGCTGGCTCATCTGGCTTTCAGAAATTTTACCAGCCAGTTTATTAAGCACCGTTTCCAACTCTGGATGTTTCTTGAGAAGAGCTTCTTTCATAAGTGGTGCCCCTTGATAAGGTGGGAAGAGTTGCTTGTCATCTTCCAAGACCTGTAAATCATAACGTGCCAATTCTGCATCCGTCGAATAGGCATCTGTGATTTGAATATCGCCCGACTGAATTGCCTGATAGCGAAGAGCTGGCTCCATGGTCGCTACGTTGAGATTGAGACCATACATTGACTGCAAGCCCTTATTTCCATCTTCACGGTCATTAAACTCAAGTGTAAAGCCTGCCTTCAACTGCCCTTCCACTTTTTTCAAGTCCGAAATGGTCTTCAAGCCATATTCTTGAGCAATCTTTTTCGGCACAGCTATGGCATAGGTATTTTGATAAGACATAGGTTTGAGGTAGGCTAGCTGATCTTGCTTGGCAATGCCATCACGCGCCACTTGATAAACCTGTTCTGGCTCATGCCCCACTTGAGGTGAGGGTTGAAGCAAACTTTCAGTCACCGTACCGGTAAATTCAGGATAGATATCAATATCCCCTTTTTTCAGAGCTTCATAGAGGAAGCTTGTTTTCCCAAAATTCGGTTTAACAGTCGCAGTCATACTGGTATTTTCCTCAATGAGGAGTTTATACATATTGGCCAAAATTTCTGGTTCCGGTCCCAATTTCCCAGCAATAATCAAGTTTTCTTTCTCTTTTTGAGCTAATAGAGCTGGACTATAAGACAGACCGAGCAATATGGTCACCAAGGCAAAACCAGAGAAAATCGTCCGTAATTTTGCTTTTTCCATCACTTTTAGTAGGAAGTTAAAGGCAATGGCAAGCACTGCAGAAGACAGGGCCCCAATCAAAATCAGACTGGTATTATTGCGGTCAATTCCCAAAAGGATAAAGGAACCCAGCCCCCCTGCACCAATCAAGGCAGCCAAGGTTGCCGTACCGATAATCAAAACCGCTGCCGTCCGAATCCCAGACATCATAACAGGCATAGCAAGTGGAATTTCAAATTTCTTGAGACGCTCCCATCTGGTCATCCCAAAGGCAATCCCAGCCTCTTGCAGACTTGGATCAATTCCCTTCAGCCCAGTGATAGTATTTTGTAAAATCGGGAAAATCGCATAAATCACTAGAGCCGTCAAAGCAGGCAAGGTTCCAATTCCCATCAAGGGGATAAAGAGCCCTAACAAGGCCAGTGACGGGATAGTCTGGAAAATCCCTGCAATCTGCAAAACCCAGTCCGCCATCTTTTTATGATAACGAAGAAATACCGCTAAGGGAACTGCAATAAAAATAGCTAGTAACAAGGTCAAAAGCGACAACTGCAAATGTTGAGATAGAGCTGTTACCCAATCACCAAAACGCTCCTGAAAAGTTGATATCAAATTAGCCATGAACACTACCTCCAAACAAGTCTGCTACAAATTCTGTGGCAGGAGCTTTTAAAATCGTCTCAGGATTCGCTACCTGACGAATCTCTCCATCCTGCAAAACAGCAATACGGTCCGCCAATTTCAAAGCTTCATCCGTATCATGGGTCACAAAAATCGTTGTCATCCCAAACTCTTTATGCAATTCTTTCGTCAGAACCTGCAACTGCTTTCTCGAAATTGCATCCAAGGCTGAAAAAGGTTCATCCATGAGGAGAATCTTAGGCTGACCAATCATAGCCCGTACAATTCCAACACGCTGTTGCTCCCCACCAGATAGTTCACTAGGTAAGCGATGCCCATACTCGGCTACTGGTAAACCAACCTTAGCCAAAAGCTCTTCAGTTTTCTGAGCAATCTCTTCCTTAGTCCACCCCTTCATTTCAGGAATCAGGGCAATATTTTCTACAACCGTTAGATTAGGAAACAGAGCAATGGCTTGTAAAACATAACCAGTAGAAAGACGAAGTTCACGCTCGTCATAGTCTTTGATGCGCTTGCCATCCATATAAATATTTCCATCAGTCGGTTCCAAAAGACGGTTAATCATCTTAATCATGGTCGTCTTACCGGACCCAGAAGGCCCAACTAAAACCATAAATTCCCCATTCTCAATCCGTAAATTGACATCTCTCAAAACATCTTTTTCTGTATAGCGTAGCGCTACATTTTTGTATTCAATCATAGATTTCCCTCATTTTTTATAATAACTTTACCAAAAGACTGACTACTTTCCAGATAAGCATGCGCGTCCTGGATTTGTTCAATAGAAAATACTTTTTCAGGTCGTACATCTACCCGATAACGCTCCACAAAGTCCACCAAAGCTTGAAGCTTGTCTTGAGACACATTACCAGAAGCAAAGGTTGTCAAGTAGAGATTGCGGTAAAGCATTTCGATCGGGTCAAAGTCTGGAATAGTCCATTGACCGCCCAGCAAGCCACAAGAACAGATGATACCACAATCTGCCGTCCGAGCAAATGTATTAAGAATAGCACTCGGACCGACAAGATCCAAGACCTTGTCAAACTGCTCTTCCATTTGCAAGACACCATCCTTGTCCAAAATCACCTGGTCAAATCCTGCCTCTTTTAGTTGCTCTTCCTTGCCCAGACTACGACTACTTCCCGCCAGATAGGCTTTTGGAAATTGCCCTTTGAGAAGCTTTGCAAAAGCAATCCCAACACCACTAGTCGCCGCTCGAACCAGAACTCGATCTCCCTCCTCAATCTTGAGATTGAGATAAGAGCCAAATGCTGTGTAGTAGGTTTCAGGCAGTGCGATTAAACTTTCCAAAGCAAGCTTTGTCCTCACAGGATAAACCTGTTCATCTGGTAGCAAAACATACTCAGCATAACCACCATCAAAAGCACGCCCCATTTCTCCCATGATGGAGATGACTTGCTGCCCAACCTGCAAATCGGGACGATTGGTCTCCTCTACAAGTCCCACACATTCAATGCCTAAAATCCGTGGAAATTGAACGGACGGCGATAGTCCTTGACGAGTAAAAATCTCGCTATGGTTGATTCCAAATCCTTGCACCTTGACCAAGGTCCAACCTTCTTTAACAGTCGGTTTTGGAACTTCCACAACCTGCAGAACTTCTGGTCCTCCAGCTTCCTTGACAAGCACAGCTTTCATCTTAGTATCTCCTTTTAAAACTTCCCTCGGTTGATCAAGTCTTCTACCTTAGGCATGACTTCTTTATTGTCCCAATGCTCCACAATCAAGCCGTTCTCCAAACGGAAGATGTCATACTGAGCATAGGCAACCACATCAATCTGAGTCTGACCGTAGCTAACCACATAGTTTCCTTGTCCCAAAAGCTGGAAAACAAAGTCAAAAGTAACACCATGGTCAGCCACATAGTTTTTATAAGCAGCACTTCCTTGTCCAATCTCATGATTATGCTGAATCAAATAGTCCGCCACATAATCACTCCATTGCTCTAGCTCCCCGTTTTGGAAAATTTCTGTCAAGAAACGGCGAACAGTTTTTTTATTTTCTGCTGTCTTGTCCAAATCCGTAATTTCAAAATCACCAAAAATCTGATCTAACTGTTCATTTTCTGGAGTGCGATAGTAATCAATGACATCCCAATGCTCCACGATACGTCCATTCTCATCCGCACGGAAAGTATCCGTTGTCACCCATTGCGCTTCCCCACCATTCAGATATTGATGAACATGAACAAAGACTAGATTGCCATCCTCAATAGTGCGAACAATTTTCATCTCACGCTCTGGATGACGCTCGAAGAAATTTGCAAAGAAGGCTGCAAACCCTTCTTTCCCATCAGGCACACCTGTCGAGTGTTGGATATAAGTATCTCCTACAGACTGGGCTTGAGCCTCAGCAACTCGTCCGTCTTGAATGGCGTGAATATATAGATTTTGCGCATTTTCAACTTGTTTTGACATATTCTAAACCTCATTTTCCTTCTCTTTCAGATTGTCCAAAATGCGTTCCTGATAACTTTCAAACTGGCGAATTTCTTCCTCTGAGAAGCCTTTATAAAAAATTGCATCTAATTTTTGACTGACACGACTGCCAACTTCTTTCTGAGACCAACCACGCTCCGTCAACTTGACATATTTTTTTCTCTTATCTATTCCACATGGGCTAATGATGACCAGGTTTTGCTCCTCAAGTTTCTTTATCATAGTTGTCAGCGTATTATTAGCAAGTCCTGTCACTAGTGCAATATCTGTGGCTGTAGCACATCCTGTCTCACTATTCCATAAAACCGCTAAAATCTTGCCCTGTTCACTCCGATAAAGGGCTTCAGGATCCTGATTCAGTAACTTTTGAAAAATCCGCCCATTCAACAAACGAATATGATGGGCTACTAAATGACTATCTTTCATGATCTCTCCATTTTATTTCTATATCGAATTATATTCCATTGTAATACTTATCATTCCATCTGTCAACTATTTCGATTTAGAAATAATTTCCACCAAACAAAAAAAGACCTCCTACCTAAAGTAGAAGATCTCTAATCTTGATCAACTTAATCTGTCATTTCGGACACCAAGGTTCGATGTTCCAGTGGTAGACTGCACATAACCAACAAGAAGATGAATCCTGATTGTATCCAGAAGAGAGCCAAGTCAAAAATTCCATGTACAGCGACTACCGTAAGGAAGGAGAGATAAAGACCGATAATTGGTCGTTTACCAGACTCCTGACTCATATCCATCATCATGTGAACCGGGATAACCGAAGAAATGGATAGGAGAATGGTTCCAATCAAACCATAACTTAAAATAGTATCGATGTAAAGACTATGCGCGTGTTCGTGGTAGGGTGCATGGATTCTCGGATAGGAATTCATATAGGTCAGTGGACCCTCACCCCAGATCGGATTTTGTTTAAACAAAGTCATACCCGCATTCCAGATTGAAACACGCTCCTCCATTGAAGAATCTAGCGTTCCCATACGGACACCCAAATCGCTTGAGAAGAGGAAACAAAGGCCAATCCCGAAAACTCCAATACTGAGCCAGAAGGCACGCCAGTTTTTAATGGTTGTAAAGAGATAAATGATTGCACCAGCGATGATGGCAGGAAAAGCTGTTCTATTTTGTGTAAAATTCAAACCAAATAGATTCACAAAACCTGCTAGCACACAAAAGATTTTTAACCATCTTAACTTCGTCGTTGTAAAGAGGTAAAAGGCAATCATGATACAGAAGCAACAGATAATCCCATAGTAGTTAGGATTGAAGAAGGTCACCTCTGCACGGTTTTGGTGCCATACTTGCATATTGGGCGAAAGAAAGGCGTAGTTAAATTTCTTTACAATTTGAAAATGCTCCAAGGTAGCAAAAGCCGCAGAGAGCACACTACCAAACAAGATTGTCTGCAGTATCAGTCGAAAGAAAGCATGCGTCAGACGTTTCTGGTAAAAACTAAAGAAAATGAGGAAGAGACACATCAGTAAAGATGCAACCAATCCAAGCCAGTTCTTGGCGACGATGGAGATGATACTACTGTAGGCAATAAAAAAGAGAAGTACAGGATGTTTGGCTAATCCTTTGATAATTCCCTTCATCTCCCCAGTAACAAGTAAACCTATCAAATATAAAGCAAAGAGAGCTAAGAACAAATAAAAAGGTAAAAAGATACTTATGATCATCAAATACAAAAAGAAATCTTTTTTCGAAAGCCCTCTTATCTTATCCAGTAATCCAATTGATTTCAAAACGGATCCTTTCTGTTCTGGATTTCTCCAGAAGATAAATGCTAAACTATCTTTTAATTTTACCATTTTTTCCGTCATTTGGGAACAATGAACACGTTTTCGCCACAAAAAAACTCTGTTATTGATATGGTACTAAAACCGAATTTCTCTGCCGTTTTCCACTACTTGATATGTCTGACTTTGCAGATCAATTTCTGCTACTGCTGTTACGGACTTGTCTTTATTTTGACGTTTGATTACAATGCTGTGAGCTGTTGGTGTTTCAACGTCAATAGTCCCTTCTAGGTCAAAGGCCTCTGATTGATTACGGAAAGAAAATAGATTGAGAAGAGACTTCACCACAGGACGTTGAACTTCTTCTTCTATTTCCTCATTGCTATAGTAATGACGATTAATATTTCGACCTTCTTTGGTTTCTTCTAATAATTTTAAGTCATTTTTTCCTGCTAATAGACCCACATAGTAAACCTGAGGAATGCCTGGAGCAAAAGCTTGAATCAAACGAGCGAGGAAGTACTTGACATCATCATCTCCAAGCGCAGAATAATAGGTTGAATTGATTTGGTAGATATCTAGATTGTTATACTCTGCACTAGAGTACTTACGTTTGACATTCGCTCCAACCTTATAGAGCTCATTTGAAGCATAGTCAATTTCTTCATCTGTCAGGATATCCTTGACATCCACCACTCCAATCCCATCATGAGTATCTAGTGTCGTAAATTGCTTCATCGGGCTCATCTTTAACCACTTAGCCAAACGCTCTGTTCTGGAACTGTAAAGAGTATAAAGAGTCACCATTGGAAGGGCAAAATCATAAACATAGTAATCATGGTCCGCTATTTTAAACTGAATCGAATAATGTTCATGAATCTCAGGTAAGAGCTCTGTCCCATACTCAGCTGCTATATCTCGGACTTTGTCCAATAAATTCCAAATATCTGGTTCCACAAAGAAATCATTGGTATCCAATTTCTTCACTGCATAAGCAAAGGCATCTAGACGAATCAAATCACACCCGTTACTTGCTAGATGTTGAATCGTCTTACGGATGAATCCCATCGTTACTTCTTTAGTCACATCAAGATCAATCTGCTCCTCACCAAAGGTATTCCACAAATGTTCTACTGAACCATCCGCAAAAACGATCTCTTGTTTTGGTGCACGATCCTTACGTTTGTAAATTAAATCTACATCAGCTTGTGTCGGACGATTTTCCGGCCAAAACTTATCCCAGTTTAGAAAGAGATCTTTAAATTCACTAGCTTCATGTTTTTCTTGATAGTCCTTATAATACTTAGATTGACGAGAAATATGGTTAATCATAAAGTCAAACATAAGATAATATTTCTCACCTAAACGCTTAACATCCTCCCAATCACCAAACGCTGGATCCACTTCATCATAGTCAACTGGTGCAAATCCACGATCACCTGTTGACGGGAAAAATGGTAGAAGGTGAACTCCCCCAATAGCATCGCCAAAATGTTCTTCCAAATTCTCATACAAGTCTTTAAGGTTATTTCCAAGACTATCTGAGTAAGTAATCAACATAGTTTTATTTTGAATGGTCATAGATGTTCTCCTTTTTCTGATGAAAGCCAAGTCTTATATGACCTGGCTTCGTAAATGAAAGATATTTTTAGATTTTTGTTCAGTACTAATATAGACTACAAGCAACTAAGTACTACTTTCTTTTTTCTACATAGAACTGTCAACAAGCTAAACTGTTCCCTCTATGTATGGAATTATAGATTCCCTAAGCACTTTCTTACTTCACTGCCCCATTACTCATTCCTGAAATGATATGTTTTTGGAAGATGAGGTAGACAATGGTTATCGTTACAATTCCCACAATATAAGATGCAAAACTTGGACCATAGTCATTGAAGTACTGACCTTGGTAGTTGTATTGGAAGAGAGGTAAAGTCCACATCTTGGAATCCTTATTCAGAATCAACAGTGGCAACATAAAGTCATTCCAGAACCAGAGAGCATTGATAATCAAAGTTGTCGCATGCATGGGCTTCAACATTGGAAAAATGATTCGACGATAAATTGTAAAACGATCAGCCCCATCAATTTCCGCAGCTTCATCCAAACTATCTGGTACACTGATTTTTATATAACCAACATACAAGAAGAGAGTCTGTGGAATAGCATAAGTTAGGTAGAGTATTACTAGCCCCCACATATTTGCTAGACCGAGTTTACTCATCATAACTGTGATGGGAATCATAATCACCTGAAATGGAACAAATATCCCTAAGATCAAGAGCGAATACATAATTGCAAAGGCTTTTTTCTTGGACATGTTTCGAGCAATGGAATAAGCTGCAGCTGGTATAAAGAAAGCTACTACAATCAATGATAACACCGTAATAACAGCTGAATTCCAGAAATAGCCTCCAATTCCATCCGAAATCAATCGTTCATAATTACTCAACGTAAAAGGATTGGGCAAACTAAAGAAATGATTCATGATATCCTTAGTTGTCTTGAAAGAACTAAATACTGTTACCAACAAAGGAACAAGTATAAGAATACCACCGACTATCAAGAGGACGTATTTCCAAAACTGATTCAATTTTTCTTCTTTTTTCATGTGTAGGACTCCTCTATTAGATTTCAAATTTCTTTGATAGTTTGATTTGGATCAGAGAAACAATTCCAATAATTAAGAATAAAATCAAGGCAATTGCATTCGCATATCCATATTGATTACTCTTGAAAGCATAGTTGTAGACTAACAGTCCAAGAGACGTTGTAGCATTATTTGGACCACCACTCGTCAAGGCAAAAATTTGGTCAAAGGCTGTCAAACCAGACTTAAGAGCCAAGATAAAAACCATTGAGATCGTTGGCAGTAAATAGGGCAATTCAATCTTCCAAAAGGTTTGTTTACTTGTTGCACCATCAATTGATGCTGCCTCTAAAATATCAGTTGGAATACTCTGAAGACCAGCAAGAAAGAGAATGATTGGCATTGCTACTCCTTGCCATAGAAGAACAAAAATAGTTGCCACTACCGCTCCGACAGGTGTTCCTAATAGACTCTCTTGTAGAAAACCAATCCCTAAAATTTTTCCAATCGTTGGAAGACCATAGTTGAAGAATTGTTTAAAAATCAAGGAAACTGTCAAACCAGACAAAACAGCTGGGAAAAAGAACCAAGCTCTAAAGAAGGTCTGCCCCTTCATCTTCGAATTTAAGGCTCGTGCCACAACCACCCCAATCGTAATCTCTCCAATAATCAATGCCAGAGTTAAAATCAAAGTAAAGGCTATGGCTGTGAAGAATTTCCCATCAATCATCAGCAATTTGTAGTTATTTAAACCAACAAATTTATAATTATAGGTCAATCCAGTCCAGTTAGTCAAACTATAGAAAGCACCTTGTACCATTGGAAAGTAAAAGAAGATAGCTTGTAAAGCAAGCGGGATGAGCAAAAATGTCCAACCCCAGTATTTATTTAAAAATTTTCGAATAGCCATGTCATCTTAACTCCTATTCTAGTCCAAATCTGCCTTCATTGGATTAAAGAAAGCATTGAGATTCTTTGCCATATTTTTCAGATTTTTATCCATCAGGTAACCTGTACTTAGATTAAAAAAGTCTTCTTCAGAGTTCCAGCGTTGGCCCAACCAAACATAATGTTTGTCCGTAAATGCCAGTTTAGAAATAGCTGCAAGCGCTGAATCTTCTTTTTCCTGTATGCCTTTCACCGCAACTGGTGATCCATCTACATCATAATATGACTGCATAGCTTTTGGACTAGTCATATAACTGATAAATTCTTCGGTTTCTTTCGGATGTTTAGTAGTAGCCGAAGTTGATAATGCCATGTCCCCTGCACCAACAGTAACTTCTTTTCCTACTTCTTCTCCTGGGAAGGCAAACATCCCCACCTCAAATTTTGGATCCTGTTGATTAATTGCCGCTAATGCCCATGATCCTTGTGGCATCATCAAAGCTGTTTCACTCGAAAATGCTACCACCGCATCATTATAAGAAGCACCACGCCAACCATCTTGAGCATTATCTGCCAATAAATCTAGTCGTTCTGCATCGGCTTTTAAAATAGCATCATCTGCAGAGATAGCGTTTGGTTTTGAAAAGCGAAGGTAGTTATTAGCCGCATCTCCACTACCTGTAATAGTGATGAGAGAAAGTTGGTGGTAACCATTTAATGTCCAGCCTTCATTGCCTGCAACTGCAAATGGAGAATTCCCACTATCTTTTATCTTTTTAACAATCTCTTGAAACTCTTTAAAAGTCTTCGGCTCCTCAAGTCCTAATTCTTTAAACTTCGTTTTATTGTAATAGATTCCATAAAGGTTAGCTGTTAAGGGCACACTATAAACCTTGTTATTGATTGCATACTTTTCGGCATAGTCGTTCTTGATGTTCTCAAGATAAGATTTCCCTGTCATATCTGCAAAATAACCTGCTTTTGCCCACTCCTGAAAATCCATATTTTGAGGATAGATATTAATAATATCTGGAACATCTCCTGATAAAATCCGAGTCTTCAGAACAATTCCAGCTGCGGGAACAGTCGTCAGTTTTACATCAATAGTAGGATGATCCTTTTCAAAATCATCCACTATCCTTTGCAAGGTATCTGCCATCTCGGTCTTCTGGTTAAAAAACTCAATCGTTACCTTGCCATCAGTTGACTCCTCTTGACTACTACAAGCTGACAGTCCCAAAAGGCAGAGTCCTGTAGTAGCAATTAAGCTCATCTTTTTATACCATCTCATGATTTTATCTCCTTATCTTCTAATGAAATGTAACTGCCTGCTGAGATAATCTCCCTGCGGAAGCTCCATAGTAATACCCGCATACATGAGTTCTGCACCTGAGTAAACTACACCATTTTCCTGTAATTCATACCATCCCTCTTCATCCAAATCTTTTAACTTTAAAGTTGTTTCCATTGTTTCCACAACTGATAAGACTCGGACGTAGGTTACAATCGTTTGATTTTCATAGTTAAATTGTACAGCTGCTTCATTGGATGCAGCATCGGGATTGATTAACCTATACTGATTTCCCAACTGGACTACTGGCCGCAATTCTTTATACAAGTTCACCTGATTAGCAATCTCAGCCTTCTCTTCATCTGATAAACTTGTCAAATCAAGCTCATAACCCAGATTTCCCATCATTGCCACATGACCACGAGTTTCCAATGGTGTCATTCGTCCCATCTGATGATTCGGTACTGCTGACACATGAGCTCCCATGGAAATGGTTGGATAGAGATAAGATGAGCCGTATTGAATTGGTAAACGTGCTATAGCATCAGTATTATCACTAGCCCAGACTTGTGGGAAATAACGCATCATACCAAGATCATTTCGTCCTCCACCACCAGAGCAGGACTCAAAGAGAATATGGCTGTGCTTCTCTGTCAGATAAGAAACAAGTTCATAAAGTCCTAACATGTACCGATGAGATTGCATTTGTGTCTCTAGATAGTTCGAACCATTCCCTAGGTTAGTAATATTACGATTCATATCCCATTTGATGTAGTCAATATCATGATGAGAGAGGAGTTCATCTAAGACATTTTTCAAATATTCCACTACCTGGGGATTGGCAAGATTAAGTACTAATTGATTTCTAGAATAGGTATGCTCATAACCTGAAACCTGAATAGCCCAGTCAGGATGTTTGCAATACAAATCGCTATCTACAGAAATCATTTCAGGTTCTAACCAAAGCCCAAACTGCAAACCTCTTTCATGGATGGCTGAAATCAGACTTTCAAGACTTCCACCCAATTTTTTCTCATTAACAACCCAATCACCTAAAGCACGATTATCATCAAAGCGATTGCCAAACCACCCATCATCTAATACAAAAAGTTCAATTCCAACTTTCTTAGCCTCATCTGCCAATTCTAACAGTTTTTCTCTCTGAAAGTCAAAGTAAGTTGCTTCCCAGTTATTGATTAGAATTGGACGTTCTTTTTTAGAAAACTGACTTGGCATAATGTGCTTAAGTACAAAATTTTGACTTTCATGGCTAATACCAGTTAATCCCTTATCTGAATAGGTCACTAAAGCTACCGGTGTTTCAAAATTTTCCTCAGGATTTAACTTCCAAGAAAAGTTTTCTGGGTTAATGCCAATAGCCACCCGAACTTCATTCAACTGATTCTTTTGAACAAAAGCTTCAAAGTTTCCACTATACAGTAGTTGCAGGGCAAACACATTCCCAGCATCCTCTGTGACTCCTTGATCACATAATAGAAGAGCTGGTGTTTGAGCATGACCAGAAGCACCACGGTTCGAACTAATTGAAAAGATTCCTTGTTCTACCTGTTGACGTCGAACAGTCTTTTCACGAGCATAAGCTCCCTGTAAAGTCACTATTTCGTAAGCTGCAGCAGGAAAATCAGCCATGAAAGAAAAGTCCTTATGAATGACAACTTCCTGATTGCTATTATTCTCCAATTTGCTGTAGCTAGCAATTGTCGCATCATTTTCAAAAGCTGTATAATACAAAGTCAGACTAAGTTTAGCTTGAGGATCTTTTAAAATCAAGACAAGCGTCTCTGTATCATCCATGCTGTGAGGAGAAGGTAAGCCCTGTGGACCATTCTGACCTTTTAAAATCTTTGCTTCTACAAATCGAAAGTCTGTTACTTCAGTTTCATCGTGCTGAACCTGTAAAGTTGGTTTTCTAAAGTCACCCAAACCATGTTGTCCAAAAATTTGACGTTGCGTATCCAAACTAAAAGTTCGATTAGTAGCTGTTGGATTAGGTGAAAAAGCATGATCGCGTTCATAAACACTATTAGCTCCTCTATAGTTCTTAATAGTCTTTCCTAAATGTTTTAATAATAAGAACCCATCCCTATTTTCAATAATCAAACTTAAACCTTTACTCTCAACGTAAAATAGATTATTCTCTATCCGAATTCCCATATATATCACCTCATCGATTTCCTGATAAAATTTTAGCAAATAAAAGCGCTTTCTAAAATAGAAAAATGTCTACAAAGTATGGTAAAATGTTAGGTAGGAGGTGGCACATGCTCGTTTTTTCAGAATACCAGACTGGAACAATTGATCTTTCTCTTAGCTTTTACGGTTATGAAGAATGTACGCCTAACTACTCTTTTGGCCCAGCTATTCGAGATACCTATGTACTACATTACATTACTAAAGGGAAAGGTCAATTCCATTATAAGGGGAAAATTGTTGATTTAAAGGCAGGAGATTTCTTTTTACTAAAACCAGATGAATTAACCTTCTATCAAGCAGATAGCCAGAATCCTTGGGCTTACTACTGGTTAGGGATTACTGGAGGGAGGGCACCTGACTATTTTGCTCTATCTCAAATTTCTGACCAATCCTACCTCATCCAGTCAAATAACTGTCATACACAAACAACTGCAAAACTCATCTCAGATATTGTCCGTTTCGCTCAGATTACAAAATCAAATGAATTGGCTCAACTCCACATCATGGGACAACTCCATGAACTAATGTTTCATCTAGGAACTATTGCTCCCAATCAGAAAAGAAAGAATATTTCATCAACCCACCAACTCTATCTTGACTGCAAACGATTGATAGATAGTCACTATCCACAATCGCTCACCATTCAAGATTTAGCTAAAGAGCTATCGGTTCATAGAAGTTACTTAACTAGTGTGTTTAAAGAATTTCACCAACTCTCTCCAAAAGAGTATCTACTCTACGTTCGGATGCATCGTGCACAACAACTTCTGGAACATACTGAAGAATCTATTAAAGTCATTGCGTACTCCGTCGGTTTTTCAGATCCACTCCATTTCTCAAAAGCCTACAAGCAGTTTTTTCATAAAACACCGAGTCAAACTCGAAAAGAACTCTCTCACTCCCTCTTAGCTAGAAAGGAAAATCAATGAAATCACACCAACTAGTTTACCAAATATTAGCTAGAGAAAACGATTATGTTAGCGGAGAAAAAATCGGAGAAGAACTGAATTTAAGCCGTACATCCATATGGAAAGCGATCCAACGTCTTCAACAAGAAGGCCTAGAAATTGACAGTATCAAAAATAGAGGATACAAGCTCATTCAAGGCGATCTGATATTGCCTGATTTGATTCAGGAGAAAACCAACTTAACCATTCGCTACAAACCTGAAACAAAATCTACTCAAACAGATGCAAAAGAAGGTATTGAAGGTGGAAGCCAGGGAAATAGTCTCTATCTTTCCACATATCAAACAGCAGGTCGTGGTCGCTTTCAACGCCCTTACTACTCTCCTGCTCAGGGAGGTATTTATATGTCATTACATATTCAGCCAAATCTCACCTATGACCAGCTTCCTGCCTACACATTACTTACAGCAGGTGCCATTTACAAAGCTATTAAAAACCTCACCTTGATTGACGTGGGTATCAAATGGGTAAATGATATCTACTTTAAAATAAAAAAATAGCAGGTATCCTCACCGAAGCCATGACGTCCGTGGAAACAGGCCTAGTAACAGACGTCATTATCGGCGTTGGAATCAACTTTGCCATCAGCGATTTTCCCAAAGAGATAAAAGAAAAAGCTGGAAGTCTCTTTACACCACCAGCTCCTATCACACGAAACGAACTAATCTCAGAAATTTGGCGTTGTTTCTACCAAACAGCACCCGAAGAACTACTCTATCTTTATAAAGAACACTCTCTTGTTCTAGGAAGAGAGGTCAGTTTTATCCAAGATCGGACTGAAAAAAAAGGAGTTGCCAAAGACATCTCCGACAAAGGACAACTCCTTATCCAGCTTGATGACCAGACAGAAATCTGGCTCAATAGTGGTGAAATCTCACTCACTAGCTGGACTTAATAACAGCACTATATGGTGTCTAGAACCTCAACTAGTAACATCATATAGTGCTTTTTGAATGCAGAAAGCAACTGATATATAAATAACTGGCTTCCTACCAACACTTTACAGGTGGATAGCTTTCGAGGCATTCTTTTTATATGCCGTGCTATGTACCAAAGAAACCCCATAGCAGTGATTTTCGTGTCCAAGCATGACCAATGGAAGTGCAAAAACTTTAACAGCATATAAAAGCAGCCAAAACATAAAGACTTCAGCATTTATATTCACCAAATTTTTACTAAACATCTCATACAAGAACCATGCATTTAAAGCCATATTGAAGAGACTTGCTAACGTTGCTGAAACTATATTGGTTTTTAATTTTGGATGATAACATTTAGCCACATATAAGGCCAATATTGGAATATTATAAAGGCAAATCGGCTGATAATTTTCTCTATAAATAACCAGCGTCTTACGATTATAGAACAGGAAACCATGAGGTCCACGATGATATTCATTTATCCAGACATGGCTAAGACCTCTAATCGCATTCCAATCTACAAATAAATCAATTTTTCTTAGATAAATCCCAGTTTTATGGATTAAACACTTCCATTTGAACATGAAAGATAAAAGAAAAGTAAGGAGCAAAACCGCAACTGTAACAATCTTCAACTCCTCTTGCCCGATAGTCAAGGATAGGTTAAAAAAGCGAATTTGCGCTTTTTTTGCATCTAAGATCATTGAAATCACAGTTAGAAATACTAGAAAGATAAATAGTATAAATCTATAAAAAATACTGTGAAATTTTACTCCATTTTTCATCTCGATTATCCCCAGCCACTTAAAGTCCCTAACCTTAGTATACCACTAAATCTAGTCTATTTATGATTTTTTCTAGTATGAAAGTTAGTGAAATGGCATTAGATAATAGAGCTCTATAATTCTGTAGTGAGTAAAACCACTATGGAGATGCCTAGAAAAAAGGCCCAAAAGATCTATAATGAAAAGCGACCAAACCATCACTAGAAAGAATCTTATGAAACCATTACATTTTATCACAAACCTACTAGACATTAAAGACCCTAACATCAAGAGTGTGGATATTTTCAATATGGATACCCACAAGGAAATCACTGAAGAAATATGATTTTCAAAAGAACTAAAATCCCTTATCTAGAATGTGCGGGATACAAAATTCTAATTCGTCTAAGGAAACGGCGCTTCCGATGTAAAGTCTGTAAAAAAATGGCAGTCGCAGAGACTCCCTTAGTCAAGAAAAACCACCAAATCGCTCAAAAATTAATCGAGAAAGTCCCTATGACGGTCATCGCTGAAAGCTTGGCTATCTCCACAGACCTGAAGAAACACTATAATCTCTATCAGCTCTTGCTTTTTAACTTTCAGAACAAGGAGGCAGAGAATTTTTTCGAACTCATTGAAAATAATCTCAAGCTGGTTCATCCTCTTTTTCAGACTGTCTTTAAAACCTTCCTCAAGGATAAAGAGAAGATTGTCAACGCCCTTCAGTTACCTTATTCCAACGCAAAATTGGAAGCGACTAATAATCTCATTAAACTCATCAAACGAAATGCCTTTGGTTTTCGGAACTTTGAAAACTTCAAAAAAAGGATTTTCATCGCTCTCAACATCAAAAAAGAAAGGACGAAATTCGTCCTTTCTCGATCTTAGCTTTTCTTCAACCCACTAGAGTTGATAAAGATTCTCAAATTGTATCACGGAGAATGGGGGATTCGAACCCCCGCGCCAGTTACCCGACCTAACGATTTAGCAAACCGTCCTCTTCAGCCTCTTGAGTAATTCTCCAAAATATTTAATTAATAGGTATAAGTTGATTTAAACTCCTACACTCGCTTTATAGCTCTCTGTATACGGAGAATGGGGGATTCGAACCCCCGCGCCAGTTACCCGACCTAACGATTTAGCAAACCGTCCTCTTCAGCCTCTTGAGTAATTCTCCTATTAATGGGCACGAGTGGACTCGAACCACCGACCTCACGCTTATCAGGCGTGCGCTCTAACCACCTGAGCTACGCGCCCAAGTTAAAAACTTGGTAATTTGAACAAAGTTCAAAGCGGGTGACGAGAATCGAACTCGCGACAACAGCTTGGAAGGCTGTAGTTTTACCACTAAACTACACCCGCATAACCATTATAAA
>NZ_AFUB01000032.1 GCF_000222705.1 Streptococcus mitis bv. 2 str. SK95
CATCATTCTGTGGAAGGCTCAACTGGTGCTTGAAGTTCGAGTAGAGTTGAGCCCGAAGGTTGGACTGTCGACTCGCTGTCATCAAGAGATGCACCCCGATGCTGAGACCTTCACGAGAGATGCGCACCAAAAGTTTAAAGAGTTCTGCCTCATAAGCCTCCTCCTTGATGGCCTCATAGCTATCTAAGAGGATAACAATAGCCGGCTCTTGCTGACCACTAGCCTCTCGGTAGAGCTCTAAAGTCCCTACACCATAGTCCGCTAGGAGTTTCTTACGACGATTAAGTTCGCGCTCCATGATCCGCACAAACTTAGAAATCTTCTCTGCCTGATCCAAAAGCATGGTGTCTGCCACCTGCGGAAGCTTGGACAAGGGCGCCAAACCATTGGTCCCAAAGTCCATCAAGTACATGGTAAGAGCCTTGGGACTGAATTTGCGAGCCAAGTCCATACCAGCTGTCTGAAGGAAGGTGGTCTTCCCTGTTCCCGGACTTCCGTAAAGAAGGACATGTCCATCCTT
>NZ_AFUB01000031.1 GCF_000222705.1 Streptococcus mitis bv. 2 str. SK95
ATCGTAAGTGTAAGAGACTGTACTACCATCTGGGTAAATCATCTTCGAGATATTACCATAGGCATCATACTCGTACTGGATCAAGCTCCCATCTCCCTGACGAACACCCGTGATTTCGCCTTCTTCGTTGGTCGCGTACTGACTGGTTCCTGTCAGGTCACTCATAGACACCCGACGGCCATCCGCATCATAGGTATAGAGGACTTGACCATCTTGCTTTTCAGAGTACTCCACCTTGAGCAATTGATCCAGCTTGTTGTAGTCGTAGCTGATGGTTTTCCCATCGGACTTGGTTACTTTTTCGAGCTGGTTATTGACATTGTAGGTATAGGTTTCCTTATCTCCGAGACTGGTCAAGCGCTCCACTAGATTGGAAAGTTGGTCATAGCTGTAGCTTGTGACCTTGCCATTTCCATTCGTGACCGAAGTGACATTGCCCACACTGTCGTAGGTATAGCTAGAGGTAGAAGCCTTCTCTCCACTTCCTTGCGTCGCTGTAAGCAACTGATCCTTTAGGTCATAGGTGTAGGTCTTGACACGCTTGCTTCCGGATGTGACACTGGTGAGGTTGCCATTGGCATCATAGGTCATGCTTGCGACGCCACCAGCCTCATCTGTGATCTTCGTGAGATGGTTATCGTGGTCATAGCGATACTTAGTCCACTGGCCTGCCGCATCACTTTCTGAGGTGAGGCGATTGAGGCTATCATAGGTTCTCTTAGTTACTTGACCGAGAGGATTCGTCTCCTCAAGGAGATTGCCATTCGGGTCATAGGTATAGGTCGTTTCGCGCTTACCATTGATAGTTCGTTTGGTCACCTGACCGACGGGGTCATAGCTTGATTCCACCGTTCGACCAGTTGGCGTTTTGATTGTTTTTAGTTGATCAAGGGTCGTATAGTCAAAGGTGGTTGTAGCACCGGATGGCTTGGTCAGTTTGGTTAGATTCCCCGCTTCATCGTAGCTATACTTGGTTTCAAGGTCAAGGGCGTTCTTAGCCGTTAGGAGACGGCCAACCTTGTCATAGCTATAGTGATTGCTTCGGTCGGATTGGTCTGTCTCTTGCACCAAGTTTCCAGATACATCATAGCTATAGGTTTTTGATAGCCCCTGTGGACCTGTTTGCTTGGTGAGACGGCCCAAGGCGTCATAGGCATAGGTGTAAGCTGCCTCATTTGGCAGAGTGCGTTTGGTTACACGACCATAAAGGTCATTGACATAGTTGGTACTATGACCGTTGGCATCGGTTTCTTTTGCCAAGCTACCTGTAGCATCATAGGCGTACTGAGTCACTCCACCTGTTGGGCGTTTCTTACTGCTGACACGGTTCATACTGTCATAGCTGTAGGTCGTTGTATGACCTTCACCACTGGTTTCACTCAAGCGATTTCCCAAAGCATCATAGCTGAAACTTTGCTTGCTTCCTGTCGGAGCTACTGTTTCAATGATTCGTCCTAATGGGTCGTACTTAAAGGCTGTCGCATGACCATTTGGATCCGTATAGAGTACCAATTTCTTATTGGCATCATAACCATAGCTACTTGAATGGCCATTGGCATCGGTCATTTTAGATAGGTTGCCAAGGACATCATATTCATAAGTAGAGGTATTGCCATCGGCATCCGACTCTGTCACCACTCTGTTGAGAGCATCGTAGCTATACTTGGTTTCACGTTTCAGATGATCGACAGTCTTGAGCAGATTGCCATTTTGATCATAGTGATAGGTCTTGGTCTTTCCTTCTTGGTCAGTTGAACTTGCGACATTGCCCATGACATCATAGGTGAAGGTTTCGCTGGTCTTATCTGCGTAGACCACCTTAGTCAGTTGGTTGTCACTATTATAGCTGTATTGGGTAACCTCACCCAAGCTGTTTGTTAAAGTGAGACGATTTCCTGCCTTATCATAGGTGTAGGTCTCATTGAGATCCTGATTATCTTTTTTGTTCACTACACGGTTGGCGGCATCGTAGCTGTACTCTGTTACCAAACCACTAGAATGCGTCTGCTTGATGAGACGATCAAGGGCATCGTATTCTTGCTTTACGGTGGTTCCGTCTGGAAGAGTCACTTCTTCCAGTTGAGCCGTTGAGGTATAGGTCATCTTAGTGACATTGCCATTGGCATCGGTGACCTGAATCGGATAGCCCAGTTCATTATAGGTGTACTGAGTCTTGCC
>NZ_AFUB01000030.1 GCF_000222705.1 Streptococcus mitis bv. 2 str. SK95
CCGTTATAGGCAAATGGATTGCCTGTTGTATCTGTGCTTGTCTTTCTTGCCCCATAGAGATGATAGCTAGTTGAGGCGACGGCTTGTCCATCCTTGGTCAAGCCTGTCACAGAGCCTGATTGGTTGGTCAAGTAGTTGTAGCTGTCACCTGTTTGGTTGTTGAGGTAGCTAGCTCGACCTTTGCCATAACTATAGGTCTCTCGTGCCTTGCCATCATGGTCATAGGTTTCAAGGACTTCTGTATGTTCACGATTGACATCGTTGACATAGTTGCGTTCCTCGTAGTAGTTGTAGGTCTCCTCTCGTGTGGTGTAAGGGATGAGGACATCCTGAACCTGACTGGTATAGGTCACTTCTCCCTGACCCGGTAAGTTCCCGAGTTCTGGTGGGTTGACCACGATCCCCTCCTTGGTCGCTCGATCCTTAGCCACCTTCTGGTGGTAGGCTGTCGACACATCGTCAAAGATGCTGTGCCAGATGCTTCCTATTGTCTGTGGTAAAGCAGACAGGGCTTGGAGGACATTCTGACTAAAGCCATACCAGAAGAGGGAGTGTTGCTCCCCACTTGGGGCTGTGTATGGTGACTTACGACCGGACTTGATATCCTTTGGCTTGCGTTGGAAGAGCTGGTAGGTGTTCTTGCCTTCCTTGCGACTGGCAGTGAAGACACGGTTATCATCCCCATCATAAAGCGCAGCCATGAGCAGGCCTTTCTTGTCCTTGATCGCAAGCAGGCGGTTCTCTGTATCATAGATGTAGTCTAGCTTCTCTGAGTTTTTCTCAGAAGCGATGCGATTGCCATTCTTGTCGTAGGTATAGGTGATGGT
>NZ_AFUB01000029.1 GCF_000222705.1 Streptococcus mitis bv. 2 str. SK95
GCCCAAGGCATCTGTCAACTCTGTCAACTGTTCCATCTGGTTATAGGCCATCGTAGTTTTATTGCCTAAACCATCTGTAATACTGGAAACTTGATTTTGACCTGTATAGGTCGTGCTAGCAGTATAGCCTGCAGCATCTGTTAGGCTATTTTGATTGCCATTGGCATCATAGGTCATGCTGGTGCGGTGACCCAAGGCATTGGTTGTTGCGATCAGGCGCCCTGCCTTGCTGTATTCATAAGTCGTTTCTTTTCCAAGGGCATCTGTCATGGACAGGATATTCCCCATCGCATCCAACACATATGAAACACTGCTACCATCTGGGTAGGTAATACCAGTAACATTCCCCGCTGCATCATAGGTATAGCTGGTAGTCTTTTTCCCTTTGGTTTCACTAAGTTTATTTCCAACACTGTCATAAGTGTAGGTCACTGTCTGACCTGCTTCATCGGTGTAAGAGAGCACTCGGCCCATGATATCATAAGTAGTCTCAGCTTTTGTACCAATTGGGTAAGAGACCGCGGTTAGTTTGCCTGCAGCATCATAAGTGTTTTGAGTAACTTGCCCCAGAGCATCTGTGATGGTTTTAACGGCATTATTTCTATCATCATAAGTCAAGCTACTGCTATTACCTGCTTCATTGGTTCGAGTGACAATTCGACCCAGTGCATCACGAGTAACGGTAGTCGTTTGACCTGAAGCATTGCTTTCTGTTAGGAAACGACCCTTGCTATCATATGTATAGCTAGTAGTGTGTCCTTCTCCATCGGTAACGGAAAGCTGATTCCCAACACCATCATAAGTGTAGCTATAGTTCCCTCCTTCTCCATTCGAAGCACCGATTTTACGACCGAAACCATCATAGGTGAAGGTAGTCGTGTTACCATTACCTTCTGTCACAGCTGTCACTTGACCTGCCTTGTCAAAAGTATGGCTCGTCCCAACACCATCAGCATCTTTTTCACTCAGCTTGCGACCTTCAGCATCATAGGTAAAGGTCTTTGCCCCACCGAGAGGATTCGTAATGCTGGTGACTTGATTGTGTGCATTGTAGGTAAAGGTTGATACGCCTCCCAAAGGATTGGTAAGACTTACCAAATTCGCACCTTGATAGGCAAAGGAGGTTGTATGACCAGCCGCATCTGTCGTAGATAAGATGCGCCCTTGCTGATCGACAGTATAAGTAATCTTAGAGCCATCTGGTAATGTCGTCTGGATTAGATTGCCATTGGCATCATAGCTATGAGCTGTTGATGCACCACTAAAGTCAGTGAGAGACAGAAGATGGTTCTTCTCATCATAGCTAGAAGTTTTTACTGCACCGTCAAAACGCGTTTCTGTCAAGGTATTACCATTGCTGTCATAAGTGTAGCGAGTCGTTTGACCTGCTTCATTCGTCACACTTGACAGACGGTTGTTGTCATCATACGTTTTTGAGATACTAGTTCCATCAGCATAGCGAATGCCCGTTGTACGATATTGCTCATCGTAAGTATATACGGTTTGATTGCCATTTCCATCGGTAGTGATTGTCTGACCTTCACTATAAGAGAGAGTTGAAACAGCGCCTGCACCATCTGTTTGCTTGGTGACACGATTTTCCTCATCGTACTCGTTTTGGATAACCTTGGTGCCATTTCCATCGTACCAAGCTGTCATACGTCCCTTATCGTCATATTCATAACGAGTAGGAACTCCTGTCGCATCCGTATAGGTGGTCAAATGACCATTCGTGTCATATTCATAGGTCAAAGTCGAGCCATTTGGGATTTGAATCGCACCAATATAGCCCTCTGAGTTATAGGTGATACTATAAATCAAGCCTGTAGGAGATGTAATCTTGGTCAGCTGGTAATTTTCATTATAATCAAAGCTTGTTTTGTTACCTTTTTCATCCGTCTGACTCGTTAAGAGGCCGTGATAGTTAAAGATTTTCTCTTGATGATTGTGATCAACAACTCGGTATTCCTTAACATCATAGTCTTCTTTTTCGTCTCCGCCAAAGTCGCCTTTCTTCGTTTCAACTGTTTTTACTTCGAGAGTGAGGTCATAACCGCTTGGAGCACGATAGTTATCACCATCTTTCGTAAACTTAAGAATAGACCCGTCTGTACGAGTATAGTAAAGATTTTGATCTTCATCGCTCGATAACTGCTCATTAAAGGCAAATGACCAACCACGACCAAAGAGACTATTGATCCCTGCTACTTTAGAGTTATAGGCGCGAGTAATTTCAAACTTTCCGTCAACATCTGTGATAGAAACATCTGTTCGATCTAGGTAGAAATTCCCCGTGTTTAGATTGATTGGCTCAAATCCAAACTCACAGTGAAGACCGCGTCCCATTAAAAGTCTGTCTATTTCTGCCTTGGTATTAGATGTCAGGGCTGGTGGATTATAAGGTTTATCAGTATTCTTTCTTGGATTGCGAATAAAAAGGGTATTATTTTGTACAACCATCATATCCTGGATACGATTATCGTAAGCAAGTTGATTCAGTGGTACTCCATAGTAAGCCGCAATCTTTGGAAGGGTATCAAACTGGGTAACTTTGTAAATCAAAAAAGTATCACTTGATTTTTTACCGCTGGTTTGACCATCCTTTTTACTCTCTGCGTCAATCGTATAAACCTTGTTTAGTTCAGGTTCTGTGAAAGGCACCTGAGTCTGCCAGTTTGAGAGCTTGTCTTTATATTTAGTTGTTCCTTTTTCAAAGGCTGCATCAAAGGAACTACTATCAGGGTATTTGTAAGAAAAACTTGCAGAACTTTGACCCTTGTAGTCTTTAGCAGTGTCACTAAGATTATAATCAACCTGAGCACCCGGTGTTGTCAGACCATCCGCAAAGACTCCCTGAAATTGCAGTTTTCCTTTCTTATCTGTCTTCACCATGGTCCGAAGATTGATGGTAGTGTTCCCAATTGGATAATTGACATCAACCGGATCTGGAACAGACCAATTAATCGTCAAACTCGGAGCCTTGTCTGGGGTAAACCCAATCTGTCCTGCATTATCTGCAGTAGCTTCAGTTGTATAGAAGGCACCACCGTCTGAGCCTTCGTCGGTTGCGGCTACAACTAAACCATAGTTTGGCTCCAAACCTTGAACCCATGCATTTACAGTCTCGCGGATATCAAAGTTGTGCATCCCAATCTTCTTACCACTGGTCGCATTTTTTCCTGCGATTTCCATATCAAGACCCACAGAAGTATCCCATGTAAGGGTATTGATATCAAAATCTTGCTTCAAGCGATAAGCCGCAAACTGGGTTGATTGAGAATCTGGAGCAGTGTATTCATAGATATTTAAACTCGCACTATCGATACGCGCTTCTTTAGGAATACTCTTTTGAAAATCGTAGTTAATCTTAAAGTACATCCTTGCGCGACCGATATCACGAACACCTGGAATACCAGCCATCCCCATCATCTCAGCTGTCATATACCCAACATATCCATAGGCATAACCTTGGTACTGACCATGTACGGATGAAGTCACAACATCAAGGATTTTTTCTCTTGGAACCGTTACAGTCGGGTCGATCCGAACAGGATACTTACGGTCTGAAGCAGACAACCACTCTTTACTAGCTGTTACGGTAACTTCATGTCGCCCATCCCCTTTTTTCAATCCAAGGGTTATGACATTACTAGTAGCACCGGCACTGTCCACCATCATTGGGGCAGTTAGTACAAAGAGGAGCTTCGTTTTGCCCTTTTCACGAACAAGGATTTGATTGTCTTTCAAAGAAACATCATACTTAGATGCATCTAAACCGTAAGTAAAGGAGTTCTTTCCGCCCCACTCTGCTAGGATAATCTCTTCTTTTACCCCATTAGGCTGTACCGTATATTGTACATCTGTTTTGCCATCAACATTATTGTATAGGATGGCATTCTTTTCTACAGTTGCCTGATCATACGTTTTATCAAGCGGATACAGGGAAATTTTGTCATCCTTATGTGTAATATCAATAGGGGTTTCTTCTTTGACTTCGCTCGGAAGAACTACGCCTACTGGAGATTCTTTAGGTAGATAATAGTGTTTCCCATTGGCATGATAAGAATAGAGAGATAAGTCAACAGGAACTTCTACCCCTTCTTGATCAGTATAGGTTTTAATATCACTCCCAATATGCGTCACAAAGTGAGTCTCATCCACCCGAAACAGTTGTTCTTGCCCACTAACCGCTACTGGTTCTCCATATTGTTTCTTTAGTTCTGCCTCTGCCTTACTCTCTTCGTTGACCACCTTTGGTTGTTGTAGGGCATCTCCACCATCCTTTGCTGGTTTTGAGGCGTCAGCACTCGTCGAATGTTCCGTATTCGCATTTTCAGAACCTACAGTCTGGTCACTCGCCTCTGTAACAGCTTTTTTATACGCGACCTCCGCCTGACCTTGCTTAATTGCATGGCTTATTTCTTCCGCATAAATAAGCGGGGTATTAGAAATAAATAAACTCAGCAATAATAACCACTGTATGGTCTTACGAAGTCTTTTCATCATCATTCTCCTTTGTAAGATAAATAAAATAATAAAGTGTAAAAATTAAAATAAGAGCATCACCGATGGATAAAACGAAGGAACCTAGTATTGGGAACCATACAGCGATAGCTAAACAAAAGGCAACAAGAAGCATGGATACCAGAACAGGTAGGCGCATTTGATCTACCCTATTTTTAATTGGTAAAGCTTTGTAAATACTAACTAGGCTATAGGATAAGATTACTTTAAGAAAAGTTTGTATAATTGTAGTAAAAGCCCAGATAGTAATCTTGACATGATCATACTCCAAGCTCGTATTATCGTATAAAACTTGACCCAAGCCTCCGATGAGGATGCCACATAAAATCGCACTAAACAAGTAAATCAGAATGGTGTAATTTAAGCGTTGATCTGATCGGTACTGCTTATAAAACCAAATCGTTATTGGAAAAATAAGAACTGTTCCTATCATTAAAAATAGCAGACTGAGTAAGGTCAGAATGAGCGATAAACCTTCCTCGACTACCGCAGGGGAAATCACACCTGTAAATAGAAGGCGTTGCCCCACTCCTAAAAACAGTAGGCCAGTAGCTAGTCTCCAAAACCTTGAGAATCTTAATATTTTTATCATGTACTTGTCCTTTCTTTGACACTTTTTAAACGAGCAGTAACCACAAATCGTTGATCATTTCCAGCAACATCACAGGTTGATAAGATTAAAAACCGATCTTTTTTAGGGTCAGTGGCTATCTGGCGATAGAATCCCCCATAGTCTGATGTTCTTGTCTGTAATGTATCTAAATAATATCTGAGGCCTTCTCGACTTCCTAATTCGAACGTATGAAAAAGATGATCATCGGTATAAGAATGGGCTGCCAGCACCTCATATTCAAAATGCTGAGTCAACGTATCAATTTTGATGCTCTCATGCTCGTTAAAAAAAGCTGGCTTCGCAAAATAATCTAAAGATCCGAACATAGAATCATCTAGCATAGCATGTCCATAGATAATAGTGACAGGATCTTCAAATGTTTTTTTGTTGACCAGCTCTGTGAATATGGCTCCATAATAAGTCTCTTCACCATCTATATTGTGAGATAGGTAATAGGTATCATCCCTTGAATGTTGAGCGACTGGATAGTCAATTCGAGTCCCTTCGACTGTTAACCAAGCAAAGACATCTGGATTCTGATGAAACCTCGTCTCTACTGCATTTTGGGAACGCTGCTCCACAGCGTTCTGTTCGAATCCATCCAAGATCTTTAGACCTAGAAATAAAACTGTAGTCATTGCAATTAATGACAAACTAAACCTTAAAATTTTCATGTAATCTCTCCCACATTACCATTATATCAGACCCTTATCTCCCTTGTAAATACACTATCCTTTGAAAATTATGCTCTTATTAAAGTATTTTGATAACCATATACATGTATATCGTCTCATTACCTATTTGATATCTACTTTTTAACAGAAAAGAGGAGCCCTCTCCAAATAAGAATGGGCTCCTTTTTTAATGGCTGTTTGAGCTGACTCTGATTTCTTACGAAACTCCCTTTTTATAGATGACTTCTTGAACCTGCAAAACTCCAATTCTTATATTTTCTATAGGAAAATCGAGTTTAAAAATCGTTTTTAATTGAGAAGAATCCCTAGATGTTTTATGGCCTAGATAGTCAGAATGTGCGATTTCTTTCTCATATTTCACCACATATTTATCCGATTCCATGAAATCTTTCGTAATGATAGATTTCATAAATAGAAATGTAATCCCAATGACTGTTGGAGAGAGCGCTTATCGTTCCTTAAATAAATAATGGTGTGAATTTGGTGTGAATTTTGCTAAAAATCATCAAAAAAAACACCCCATGGTGTGAACCATGAAGTGTTTCGAAACGTTGATATAATCGTATTGATTAACGTTTACTAAATTGTGAT
>NZ_AFUB01000028.1 GCF_000222705.1 Streptococcus mitis bv. 2 str. SK95
TGAGCGAGGTACGGGCAATCGTGGGCTCTACGCCCCTTGCCATGACCATGGAAGATATCAAGGGACGGGCACTGATGAAGCGTGAAGAGGTGGATGTGATCCAGCTGGCTCTGCCCGTCTCTGGAGCCAATGACACCCAAGTCCTCAACAACCTGCGCCAGAAAGTCGCTTCTCTCCAAGAATCTTGGACAGGACAGCGCCCAAGTGCTATTCCGATGGTGCCGGAGGAGTTGACCATGGATGTATTTCTCAATTTGCCTACAACTCAAGAAGCAATTCAGAATCGTGAGTTGCCGATTGGTTTGGAGTTTGAAATGGTACAGAGTATTGCTATTTCGTTTAATCAATTAAAAAGCTTGATTTATCTGTCTGATTCTGCTGAGTCATTAGAAAATCAAACACATCATTTATTAAATACATCACTCTGTTTTGGAAAGAAATTAAGAGTGATGCTTGTAGATCCACTGGAGGAATATAGATCTTATAGTGAAAAAGTGTCAACGTATATTAGTAGTAAAAAAGAGATTTCTGAAATAGCTCAACAATTAATATTTGAGGTGAATCGCCGACTAGAAGGAGACTTATACTCTGATTGGTTGATTTTTATGCCAAATATAAAAGTAATTGTTGAACATGGTCTGTCAGAAAAAGATTTGGACTTTTTATTCAAAAATGGTTTGCGTGTAGGATTGCATTTTGTAATTGGTGGTGAGCATTCATATATTGGGAATAACATCCATGAAGTTCCGAAATATCTTAAATCCAATGCGCAGTGGGTTATGTTGGGGATGCGTTTAATGGATCAAATGTTTTTAGATAAACCTTATAATAATAGAGAAGCTCGACTAGAGTTGGATGAGGTTTATCTGCATGATCGTAAACAAGCCGTTAAATTAAAAATTACTAAAAATGACTAATTTGGAGGGATTCGTATGTCACCAATACAAAGTAAAGAAGAAGTAGCTAGTTCTATTGCATCTGGAATTGCTAGCTCATCTAGTAGTATTATATCTGGAAATAAAGTTGTTCTAGACCAATCGAGTGAGTATCCAGGAAATAGTACAGCTGCGGAGAAGATTCCTAAAGAAGCTGAGTACGCGTCTTCTATTGCAGAGGTTTTAAATGGATTTGTTTCACGGATACAGAGTACAGCCGCTGAATTTGTAGCAGTGGATAGTCAGCTTGCTGCAAACATAGATACCAATACTTCTGCGCTACCTCAAACAAGTGCAGTTCCAAAGAATAATACTACATTTGTTCCAAATACGAGCTATTTTTCAGAAGAGGAATAATGAAGACACTAACATTAGAAGAAATCGATAATAAATCAAAAGCACTGGATAATTCTCTAAATCAACTAAGTTTGGAGAAGAAGAAGGTTATTCGCAAAGAAAAGGAACTATTTGAAATGCATCGACAAAGTTTGCTTCCATTGCGACAAATCTTAGAATTGCCACTATCGTCAAAAGATTATCAAACTTATCAAGATTTGATAATGGACATAGGCAGTGTAGGTGCATTAGTAGAAGCGTGGTCGGAGGAACGAAAAGACTCAATCAAGAAACAAGAAGACCGGTTGGAAAGAGAGTTAGATGAACTCTCCCATGCTCGAAAGAAATTAATGATAGAACAGGAGTCGCAGAAGTAATATGGTAAAAATGGTATTAGGATCTTCTGATACGCAGGGTCAGACAATGGCTTCTGTGGGAGAAGCTAGAATAGCTTCCTACGATCAAGCAATTTCTGCATTATCAGCATTTGATAATGCAGGAGATTTGCAAGGGGCGGCCTATGATAGTGGTAAACAATATGGTATGAATGTAATCACTCCCTTGCTCAAGGGAGCTATCATGTACTCAGAATTAGTAAGCGAAGCTGTTCCAGCTCTTCCATCAAAATATCGTTCAGAAGTTGGAGATGATGACCTTGATTCAGAGGTACTTGAGAGTGAAATCCGTAGTCTTGAATCTAGTCTTCATAGTATTAGAGGGATGTACAATGCTATGGTTGGAGACGAATCTACAAGTGCAAGCACTTTAAGTAGTCTCTCAAATCGTATGGATGTCCTCCTAAAACAAAGAAATGAAAAAATGGATAAACTCCGTAAGCTAAATATGTTTGCTGGAAGCTCCAATGACGTTTTTTCTGTAGGGGAAGGTAGTAGCTTAGTTGATAACTTAGCTCAAAATCTCCAAACGGGTTTAAGTCAAATCCAAACAGAGTTTGCAAGTTTTAGTGGTACTTTTCCCAAGCACTCTGTGCATACTCTGGGATGGGCAAAGAATATCGAGGGTGAGTGGGAAAATAAGGTTAAGATTGATGGAGATTATAAGAAGGTTCTCAAAAAAATTGAGGATGGTAAGGGACTGACAGAGAAGGATATGGAGGTAATTCAATCCTATAAAAAACGTCATCCAAGTAAAGAGTTACCAGATACATTAGTTAATGCTATTGAGCAACACATCTATGAAAAGACATTAGCTGAAGCACTTGGTGATGATGGTGTTAAGTATAATACGAAGAATTGGTATGATGTAGTTACGGCAATCTCAGATAATGACTGGTTTAAGAGAGGAGCCCAAATACTTGGACTAACACCGAAAAGCTTGACTAAGGCTTTTCTACAATCGGACGGCGTCATAGGATTGCTGGGATCAGTTGATAAGGGGACAAAAGGTAGAAAATTTGTAAGTGGTGTAATGAGTACCATGGCTTGGTATGAATCACTAGGAAATAAGGGAGGGACACTGAAAAAGATTTTCGATGGTATTTCTGATATCGCAAGCCCTGTAGAAACTATTGTAAAAAAAGGATTGGAAGGTGCCAGAGATGCTGGAATGGCGAAATTTGGCAAATATATAAAAGGGGGAGAAGAAGCAACAGGCTTATTAGGAAAAGGGCTCAAATATTTCCCAAAAGTAGCTAAGGTTCTGGGGAAAGTAGGGACAGTAATGACGTTTGCTGATCTTGGGATTACAGCGATTTCTAGTGGAGTAGACGAATATAGCAAAACTAAGGATATAGGAAAAGCTGCTGGGAAAGGTGCACTTTCAGCTATAGCTAGTGTTGGTCCATTAGAAGGTGCAACGATAGGAGCTGCAATAGGTAGCGCAGTACCTATATTAGGAACAACTGCGGGTGCAGTAATAGGTGGAGTTGTTGGAGCAGCTATCCAAGGAATCAAGTGGTTTGAGCCTAAATTCTTTGATGATCCAGTACAGGGAACCAAAAATATTGTTAACAAGGTTGGAAACGGAATCAAAGGAGTTGCGAATGCAGTTTCCAACGGAATTGGTGGAATTGGTAAGGCACTAGGATTCGGGTGAAAAGTATGAAGAAATCAATTTTTAAAGCAAGTTTTGAAGAGAGTTTGAATCTAGAAGATGATGGTTTTTTACAGTATCAGAAAGGAAATGTTTTCTCTAAGTTAGAAACATATTATAGGGAAGGAAAGTCTAAACTAGTTCTTCATATTCAGAATATTGTTTTCACTCTTATCGGTCCTGTCTTTATAAACTTTATGATTCTTGTTTTCTCACTGTCCTTGCACGACTCTGATCCTAAAGATTTAAGATTGCCTATCTATCAACATCCATTACTAACAGCTGAGGTATATATAGTCTGTTTCTTAATTTGGGTATTTATCATATTGATTGGTAAAGTTTTTAGAAAAGCTTTTATACTGCCTTATCGTAATCATTTTCATGTCATCACATTTCTAATTTGGCTTAGTCTTGAATTTAATCTGTTAGCGATTGATATGTCATTACCAACTTTATCTATTTGGATGGTTGCTGCTATTTTTGTTTTTATTACTGTATTAGCCTATTTTATGTTTAGCCTTGAAATTGAAAGTCTTAAAAAACTGATGTATGGTAATGGGAGTGGCTCTTCTCTTCGCAACAAAATTGCCAATAAGATAGCGATTTATGGAATGAGTTTTTTGGGAATTGGAGTAATTATAAACTTTATTATAAAAAGTTTTTCCATAAAATTTTCAACTTCATTGGAAGGATTAGGTCTTTTGATAACATGGATTATCCTAAATATTGCTGTGATTGCTATGCTAATTTACATCGAATTTCCTAGTTATTTACAAGCATTCTACAAATGGAAATATCCTGAAGAATACCGCGAGTGGGAAGGAAAATCAGTGGAAGAATGGTATGGAAAAAAATATTTAAAAAACACAAGGAGTTATTAAAAAATGAATAATAAAAATACAGAATTATTACCGTTGGGAAGTATTGTCTATCTTCAAGAAGGAACGCAGAAATTAATGATTATTGGTCGTGGAGTTATCTTTGACGACGAGGAAACTGGAG
Source organism: Streptococcus mitis bv. 2 str. SK95 (assembly GCF_000222705.1). Lineage (GTDB taxonomy): Bacteria > Bacillota > Bacilli > Lactobacillales > Streptococcaceae > Streptococcus > Streptococcus mitis_AY. The sequence continues at coordinate 4,326 of NZ_AFUB01000028.1, forward strand.
AAAAAGCATTTGCTGATTATATGGGTATTTTGTACCCAATGGGCTTTCAAACGGAATCGACGCTTTTCTTTCAACATGAAAATATTGACAAAGTCGTTTTTGTAGGTTATTCAGATGAGGAAGAGGGACGTTTTTTAGAAGTTTATGAGAAGTGGACGAAAACACTCACGATTCCTAAGAAAGAGATAAAATAGAATTACAATGGAGTAACTATCATAGATTCTCTATATTGGATGTAGTAATGCTAATTCTGTCTTTTTGCTGAAAGCTTTGAAACCATTAAAAGTGTAACAAAATTCAAATAAGCTATATTTTTAGAGATTGTTAAAAATATCACTATACTTTAAATAAAAATAAAAAACGAGGAGCTGCTTTGACATTAAAGAAACTCCTCGTTTTTTAGTTATTCCTTTTCTTAAGTTAAAATGGTGTGGCTATAAGTATAAATTAATGGTGCAAAAATATAGCTTTGTTCCCATGGGAAGAGGTGTATTTTAATATTGTGGTATAATAGAACAAGAACATTTTCTTTCTAGTACCTTGAAAATTCTATATTTTTCGCTTGCTTATCTGCTCTGCTACTTACAAAAAAATATCCTGTCCCTTGCCGTCAACTTCCACCCTCATGATGTGGCTTTCTTGCTGATTGACTATAAGGGTAGGAGAAACCATTGAGAAAATTGGAGATTGTGTAATACCGTTAGTGAATAAATTAGATGGATTTTTAGGGAGTGCTAAATTTGCGAAAGCATTACCATTTGGATTAGGAGCGGGACTTGACTTTGCAGGGCAATTATTAGGTGGCGAAGATGTTGGAGATGCCGCAGTTAAGACAGGTGGGCATCTCCTGATTCAATTAGCTTTAGGTGCTGTAGGTGGTCCGATTGGTTTCTTTGCTGGTGTAGGATTGTCAATGGGATTTGATTATCTATATGATAAATATGGGGATAAAGTCGTGGAATTTGCTGGTGATGTTTGGGATGGAACAAAGAAAGTAGTAGGTGATACGATGAAATCTGTTGGTGATACAGCTGAGAAAATATGGGACAGTGCGGGAGATGCAGTTAATGGATTTTTCTCGGGATTAGGTAGTGTGTTTAATTAAAAAGGATGTACATATGGAAACAATTATTAATTTAGGGATATGGGAGAACAAAAATTATCATTTTGATTGGGAGAATAAGGTATTGCTAGAGGAAACATCTTCTCCTAATTACTGGTTTTATATTCTACTGCCTGTTACGCTATACATTATCAATAAAATTTCTGATA
>NZ_AFUB01000027.1 GCF_000222705.1 Streptococcus mitis bv. 2 str. SK95
AATGCGAATGGAATGAGGCAGGATATTCATCACAAACGTTATCAAAAAGGATTGTTAACTGATGATGAAGCTGGTTTCAGTGCCTACTACTTAACGGATACGCCAACTTTGACTCATGATACCAAGAAAACCTATATGGCTATCCGCGGAAGTGATGCCATCAGTAAAGAAAATTGGAACGACTGGGTTGACAACGATGCGAAGTTCGCTCTCAACCACATCCATACACCGCAAGCTAAGTTAGCGACGGCAGGTATGAAAGCTAAAATCGCAGAGATGCGCGAAAAAGCTCCGCAAGCTACGATGGACATCACAGGTCATTCCCTAGGAACCATTGTCTCTGCGCAAGGGGTAGCTGGCCTCACTGATGAAGAACTGGAGAAAATCGGAAAAGTAGTTCTTTTTGACGGTCCAGACACGACAAAGAGCTTAAAGAAAATGGGCCTCAGTGATGAGAAAATCCAAAAGATTAGCGAAAAGATAGAGTATTATGTCAATCCTTTTGATATCGTGGGTATGCTCAATCGTGAGCATACCATCACTAAATTACCTGGGGACTCCGATGAACCCCTCAAGAAACCCGTCGGTAAAGTCAATGTCCTGGTCCCCTTGCATTATACCCAGATTACTGATCCGGAAAGCTCCCATGACTTTGGTGTTTTCCAATCGGATGGAAAGGGAAATTTATTGACTGCGTCTGAGGATTTTCACCCGGAATTGCTCAGGGCAGGTGAAAAGTTGGCTCGATTAATTGCGACATCTTTGGATTCTCTCAGGGCTTTAGGAGTCGATGAAAATGTAGCCTCAAATGTTTTAAATTCCATTATGAGAGGTGAGTTTAAAATAAAGGCAGCTATTGGTTATTCAGTTTACGAGAATTTTACAACTGAATATAGTAAAATCGTCGAAGAAGCTCGTCAGGAATCTATAAAGTGGGATCGAGAAGCTATTCCTCGTTATCAGGAACAACTGAGAAGTGGCAATCTTTCAGGAAATCAAAGAATCTTGGTTCGAGCTCAGTTGCTTCAGACAGCAGCCCAGTTGGCAAATTTTGACATGGAAGATAAAGTAAAATCTGTGAAAACCTTACTTTCAGATGCTAAGGAAGATATTCAAAACATGATAAAAGAAACAAGACAGACAGCCTTTGACATGGTTGGATATTTGTCAAGTTCAGAAGTTACAAATCTACTTTCTGGTTTTGATACAACAAGCTTTTGGGATGAAGGCGTAGAAAGTGACACGAAGACCGCAGCAACATCCTTCCTGACACAAATTGAGCAATTAGGGGAAAGCCTGGTTAAAGCTAGTGGCTCCTTTGAGACCATAGATACAGATAGTGCTGAAGATTTTAATAATCTATTGGCGGATGTAAAACAAACATGGAGGGGTAAAAATGGTAGTGCTAACTGATGAGGATACCTTAATTACAAGAGAGCAACTCGACAGAGGCTTCAAGGAAAGAATGAAGGAACAAGAACGCCAAGCAGTCAGGGCCTTGGTAACTGCAAAAGAGATGTCAATTCTTGCTAAAGGAGCTGAGTTAGCTAAAAAGTTGCAGGAAGCAGCCACAGATATGCAAGACTACGCTTCTAAGACCTATGTGAACAATATTAAGGGTGGATTTGAGGGGAAAGCTGCAGATGCTGCCGAAACTTACTTGACACAGACCTTGCAAACACCTACTTTACAGAGTCCGATCAAAAGCTAGGAGAAAATGGGTCATGGATAAAAAGGAACTTCAGAAATTAGAGGATGAACACAATCGTAAATTGCGATACTTAGAGCGTTTGGAGATGGATTTGGATGATGATTTCCACAAGTTTAGCAGGGAGACGGATCATCTCCTAGAGGCGCTTTCCTATGCATGTAGAGACAGTAGTTTTGCTGAAATTCAACCATATATCTTTGAGATAGAGAACAATTTAGACAGCTATCATCAACTGTATAAGAATCGTATAGAGAATGTACTGGAAGCTCGACACCAAGAGAATAAAAACTTTTATCGAAAGTTAGAAGAAAAGGATCTATAACAAATATACCCTATAAGAGATATTTAGGTTAATTATAACGCTTTTTTATTATATTTTTAAAAAATGTAATTATACAACAAAAGTAGATAATTTAACTCTTCTTACTAGTTTTTAGATGTAAGCAGAACATTTTTTTAAAATATTTTTAAAAAAATGAATATTAAACTTGTAATATTACATCTATTACCACTTTTTTAGATAGTGGAAGGCAAAGAAAAAAGTGTTTGATATTTGTCAAACACTTTTTCTATTTACTGTTCTTCTGTTACAAACTGGCTGAGCAGTCCATTGATAAAACGGGCAGATTTTTGATCTGAGAAGTCCTTTGCAAGCTCGATAGCTTCGTTAACAGCAACCAACTGTGGAGTGTTAAATGAAGTGATTTCAAAGACTCCCAAGCGAAGGAGGTTTCTCTCCACGAGCGTTAAACGTTCAATGGTCCAACCTGCTTTTAGATGTTGTGTGATTTGCTTGTCTAGTTCTTCCTTTTTAGTTTGAACACCAGAAACGAGCTCTGTCAAAAAGGCTGGGAGTTGCACATCCGTATCTTCACGATCGTGTGTGTAGGCGAAACGACAAGCAGTTTCGACGTCTGTATCAAACTCAAGACTCATAAGAGCTTGAAAGGCACACTTACGGAGCTCACGTCTAGATTCTAATAGTGGACTAGTCATTGAGGAAGTCCTCATCAAACAAGTCTTTCAAGTCTGGTTTTGGTGTTTTATCTGGAACAATACCTGCAACGTGGATATTGATAGCAGCGAGTTCTACATCAGCCATATTGTGGACTGCATCTTTGACAGCTTTTTGGATAGCAACAGCTACCTTAGGAACTTTTACTCCGTACTCAAGGTAGAGGTAGATATCAGCTGTGAGTTCTTCGTCCACGTTTTTAAGATAAACGCCGCGGCCGAGTGAAAGTTTTGAAAGGGTATCAGATACTGATTTGTTTGAAAAAGAGTGTACGCCCTCTACCTTTGCAGTAGCAACAGCAATGATTTTTTCAAGTACACGTGGAGCGATAACGATTTCGCCAAGTTGTTCTTCAATTCCCATAGAATGACCTCTTTCTAGAGATTAGGCACGAGAAACGTAAGTTCCTTCTGCAGTGTTGATAACGAGTTTTTGTCCTGCTTCGATGAAGTCCGGAACGTTGACGACAAGTCCAGTTTCCATCGTTGCTGGTTTACCAGAACCTGTAACAGTAGCACCTTTGATAGATGGTTGAGTTTCTGCAACTGTCAATTCAACAGTAGTTGGTACAGTTACACCGATTACTTCAGTTCCGTAGAATTGGATTTTCACATCAGAGTTTTCAAGGATGTAAAGCAATTCGTTTTCGACGTTGACTACAGGGATCTCGTATTGGTCGTAAGTTTCTGTATTCATGAAGTAAGCTGTGTCATCCATTTTGTACAAGTATTGAGCTGGAACAGTTTCGATAATAGCTTGTTCAAATTTTTCCTCTGGACGGTAGCTTGTGTCAAATGTAGAACCAGTACGGACATCACGCAATTTCATACGCATGATCGTGTTTCCTTTACCTGGTTTGTGGTGGCTAGCTTCCAAAACGCGGATCAATTTTCCGTCAGCTGTTTCAAAGGTCATACCAGCTTTTAATTTACTTGCTTCAATCATGTTTTTACCTCTTTAATAAATATTATTACTCTTCATTTTACCATAAAATACTCTGAAAATAAAGCCAAAATAGTTATTGGGAGTTGGTAGAGAAGAAAAAACCAACCTTAGGGCTGGTTTTGTTCTGTCTAGTTTTCTTTCAACTTCGCCAATTCTTGTGCAAGCAGTTTAAGGGCAACTTGTGGGTTGGCTTGACCTTTGGTAGCTTTCATAAGGAATCCTGTGAAGGCCTTGTCTGCGTTGCGTTTTCCTGACTTGAAGTCGGCAACAGCGGCTTCGTTATCCGCAAAGACTTGGTGGATGATTGGAATCAAGATAGCTGGATCTGAGATTTGCACCAAGCCTGCTTTTTCCACGTATTCACGCGCACTACCACCATTTTTAGCCAGGTGGACAAAGACTTTCTTGGCAATCTTAGACGAGATAGTGCCATCTTCGATGATGGCAATCATTTCAACCAAGTTTTCTGGTGTCAATTCGATTTGTTCGAGTGTTTTTCCTTCAGCGTTCAAGAATTGAGCGACTTCACCTTGGAGCCAGTTTGAGACTTGCTTAGCATCGCCACCAAGGGCAACAGCTTTCTCAAAGAAGTCAGAAGTGACTTTGTTAGCAGTCAGCTGGCTAGCATCGTAGTCTGACAAGCCAAGGTCAGCAACGTAGCGAGCACGGCGTTCTTTTGGAAACTCTGGCAATTCTGTTCGCATTTCCTCAATCCACTCGTCTGAGATTTCAAAGAGGGGTAGGTCTGGTTCTGGGAAGTAGCGGTAGTCTGCAGCACCTTCCTTGACACGCATGAGGATGGTTGCTTTATTGGCTTCATCGTAACGGCGTGTTTCTTGGCGGATTTGACCACCTGAGCGAAGGATTTCTGCCTGGCGTTGTACTTCGTATTCAAGCCCTTTGCGGACATTTGAGAAGGAGTTGAGGTTCTTCAACTCAGTCTTGGTACCGAATTTCTCTTGACCATAAGGACGAAGAGAGATGTTGGCATCCACGCGCATAGAACCTTCTTCCATCTTAACGTCGGAAATGCCAGCGTACTGGATGACTTCCTTGAGGGCTGTCAGATAAGCGTAGGCTTCTTCAGGAGAACGCATGTCAGCTTCAGATACAATCTCAATCAAGGGAACTCCCTGGCGGTTGAGGTCTACATAAGAGTAGCCATCTGTACCGTGGGTGTTTTTACCAGCGTCTTCTTCTAGGTGGGCGCGTTCGATACCGATTTTCTTAGTCGTACCGTCTTCGAGCTCCACTTCAATCCAACCATTATAACCGATAGGTTCATCAAACTGAGAAATTTGGTAGGCTTTTGGATTATCAGGATAGAAGTAGTTTTTGCGGTCAAAGTGCATCTTTTTGTGGATGTCCATGTTGAGGGCAAGAGCAGCCTTGATACCGGCATCGACAACCCCTTTATTGAGAACTGGAAGTACTCCTGGGAAAGACCAGTCAATCACGTTGGTGTTGGCGTTTTGGTCATTTCCGAAGTGGGCAGAAGTTGGTGAGAAGATTTTTGAATTGGTGTTGAGCTCTACGTGGACTTCAAGTCCAATGACTGTTTCAAAGTTCATTAGTTATCACCTCCAAAAATCACGGGTTGTTGTTTGTGGTAGTCTGTTGTTGCTTCAAAAGCAGCAGCAGCTTGGTAAATGGTCTCTTCTGAGTATTTAGGACCGATCAATTGGAGTCCGACAGGGAGACCTTGAGCAAATCCAGCAGGAATAGAAATTCCTGGGAGACCTGCCAAGTTGACTGGGATGGTCAAGAGGTCAGCCAAGTACATGGCAACTGGGTCATGGTTGAGTGAGTCCAAGTCATAAGCAACACTTGGAGCAGTTGGTCCCAAAATCAAGTCGTAATCCGCAAAGACTTTTTCGAAATCTTGGATGATGAGGGTACGGACTTGTCCAGCCTTCTTGTAGTAGGCGTCGTAGTAACCTGACGAAAGACTGAAAGTACCCAGCATGATACGGCGTTTCACTTCTTCACCGAAACCTTGGCTACGGCTGTTTACATAGATTTCATCAAGATTAGTCGCATCCTCTGCGCGGTAGCCATAACGGATACCGTCAAAACGTTGCAAGTTTGAGGATGCCTCTGATGAAGCGATAATGTAGTAAACGGCAACACCGTATTTAGAGTGAGGAAGGCTCACTTCTTCGATGATAGCACCGAGTTTTTCAAAGTGTTTGGCGGCTTTGAGGATGGTTTCCTTAACTTCTGGGTCAATCCCTTCGCCAAGATATTCCTTAGGCAAAGCGATTTTTATGCCCTTGATGTCTTGGCCAATTTTTGAAGTAAAGTCAGCAATGCGGACAGGGGCAGAAGTCGAGTCTTTAGCATCTTCGCTGGCAATAGCGTTGAGCAAGAGGGCATTTTCCTTAACAGTTGGTGCAAAAGGTCCAATCTGGTCTAATGAGCTACCGAAGGCAATGAGACCAAAACGTGAAACGGTTCCGTAGGTTGGTTTGAGACCAACAATCCCGTTGAAGGCAGCAGGTTGGCGGATAGAACCACCAGTATCAGAACCAAGTGATAAGCGGACTTGTCCTGAAGCTACAGAAGCCGCAGAACCACTTGATGAACCACCAGGTACCTTGCTGTGGTTCCAAGCATTTTTAGTGGAACCGTAGTGAGAAGTTTCACCGGATCCACCCATGGCAAACTCGTCCATGTTGGTTTTTCCGACAACGATCATACCTTTGGCTTTGGCATTGGCAACGGCTGTCGCATCAAAGATAGGCTCGTAGTTGTAGAGCATTTTTGAGGCTGCAGTTGTCAGGATACCGTCTGTAGAGATATTATCCTTAACAGCCATTGGAATTCCTGAAAGGACATTGTCCGCGTCAATTCCAGCTTCATCAATGGCTTTAGCTTGAGCGAGGGCCTGCTCTTCAGCGATGGTAACAAAAGCATTGATAGTTGTCTCGCGAGACTTGATATCCTCAAGCGTTGCTTGGGTCAATTCAGTTGCTGAAATCTCCTTAGAGACAAGGAGATTGTGCAAGTCTTCAATAGTTTTGTTATTAAAAGTCATTAGGCATCTCCTCCATCGTCTAGGATAGCTGGTACCTTAATATAGTAGTTTTCTTTTTCAGGTACGTTTTTAAACAAGCGATCACGGTCAGTTCCTTCTTCGGCCACATCAGGGCGGAGTACGGTTTTACGGTCAGCCATCGTTGTAGTAGGTGCGACACCAGTAGTGTCGACTTCGCCCAGCAACTCAACCATATCGACAATTTTAGACAGCGTTGTTGCAAAGGCAGCAGTTTCTTCTTCAGAGAATCTTAATTTTGAAAGATTGGCAACGTGTGTTACCTCTTCTTGCGTAATTTTCATCTTGCATCCTTTCGTGAAATGATGATTTTTAGTCTGTTCTATTTTACCATATTTTCCTATAAATAAGCTAAGGCAAACTGAAAAGAAATAGAAATTGAAAAATCGCTTTTAATTCGCTATAATAGTTAAACTAAAAGAAAAATTGAGTGAGACTAGAGATTAATGTAGGAAGAATTCCCCGAAAGATGAGTTAGGATAGAAAATATGCTACATAATTTTTTTACAAGATTCCAAACCGTACCACCTCCCATTTCGCTCTTTTGGTATGGGGTTATGATTCTTACTTTGGTGCTTTGTATTTATGGAGCACTTGCTTATCACAAAAATCCAAAATTTGTCTACTTGTTTAAGGGGATTCAGATTCTCCAGTTACTAGCTCTTTATAGTTGGTATGTTGGTTTTGGGATTCCGTTTTCTAATAGCCTTCCTTTTTATCATTGTCGTTTGGCTATGTTTGCAGTGGTTTTCTTGCCAGATAAATGGCGGAGCAAGCAATACTTTGCCCTTTTAGGAGCAAGTGGAGCGGTCTTTGCCCTGGTTTACCCCGTTTTTGACCCCTATGACTTCCCCCATATCACTAGTTTTTCATTTTTGATTGGGCACTATGCCCTTTTGGTGAATTCCTTGGTCTACTTGATGAATCACTATGACAAGAGCCTGCTCAAGAAATATATGATTGTAGCCTATACCTTTATCCTCAACCTCTTTCTAGTTGGGGTTAATCAGCTGACGGGTGGAAATTATGGCCTTTTAAGAGATACACCGTTTATCTCTCATGCACCTCTATGGATAAAGTACCTCCTTGTGTCGGTTATTCTTTCTCTAGCTTTGCTTCTCTTTGATATCTTGTTCAAGAAACGGTGGAAAAAGAGAAATCAGGTGAAATCTGTGCTCTAGCTTACCTTTTTCATCGGATGAGCAATTGAAAAACTCCCCAAAATCCGATATAATGAAGAGTTGAAAGGAATGGTAAAATCCAATGTAAAAATCATTCTTAGCTACTGAAACAACTAAAAATAGAAAATCAAAGAAAGAGAACTTATGACTATTCAAGAAGAAATTAAGAAACGCCGTACCTTTGCCATTATCTCCCATCCGGACGCGGGGAAAACAACCATTACTGAGCAGTTGCTCTACTTTGGGGGCGAGATTCGTGAGGCTGGTACTGTAAAAGGAAAGAAAACAGGGACTTTTGCCAAGTCTGACTGGATGGATATCGAGAAACAACGTGGGATTTCGGTAACTTCATCTGTTATGCAGTTTGACTACGACGGCAAACGCGTCAACATCCTCGACACACCAGGGCACGAGGACTTTTCAGAAGACACCTATCGGACCTTGATGGCGGTGGATGCTGCGGTCATGGTCGTGGACTCTGCCAAGGGTATCGAGGCCCAAACCAAGAAATTGTTTGAGGTTGTCAAACATCGTGGTATTCCAGTCTTTACCTTTATGAACAAGCTGGACCGTGATGGCCGTGAGCCACTGGACCTCTTGCAAGAATTGGAAGAAGTCTTGGGTATTGCGAGTTATCCGATGAACTGGCCAATCGGGATGGGGAAAGCTTTTGAGGGCTTGTATGACCTCTATAACCAACGTTTAGAACTTTATAAAGGGGATGAGCGTTTTGCCAGTCTGGAAGAAGGAGACAAGCTCTTTGGAAGCAATCCTTTCTACGCTCAGGTTAAGGATGACATCGAACTTTTGCAAGAAGCAGGAAATGAATTTTCAGAAGAAGCTATTCTTGCAGGAGAACTGACTCCGGTCTTCTTCGGTTCAGCCCTGACTAACTTTGGGGTGCAGACCTTCCTTGAGACCTTCCTTAAGTTTGCTCCAGAACCACATGGACACAAGAAGACAGACGGTGAAATTGTCGATCCTTATGACAAGGATTTCTCAGGATTCGTTTTTAAAATCCAAGCCAACATGGACCCTCGTCACCGTGACCGTATCGCCTTTGTCCGTATCGTATCGGGGGAATTTGAGCGCGGTATGAGTGTTAATCTGCCTCGTACTGGGAAGACTGCCAAGCTTTCTAATGTTACCCAGTTTATGGCGGAAAGTCGTGAGAATGTGACCAATGCTGTTGCAGGAGACATCATCGGGGTTTACGATACCGGTACTTATCAGGTTGGAGACACTTTGACGGTTGGAAAAAACAAGTTTGAATTTGAACCACTGCCAACCTTTACACCTGAAATTTTCATGAAAGTTTCTGCTAAGAACGTCATGAAGCAAAAATCCTTCCATAAGGGGATTGAGCAATTGGTACAAGAAGGAGCCATTCAGCTTTATAAGAATTACCAAACAGGCGAGTATATGCTAGGCGCTGTTGGTCAACTCCAGTTTGAAGTCTTTAAGCACCGCATGGAAGGCGAGTACAATGCAGAAGTGGTCATGAGCCCAATGGGTAAAAAGACCGTTCGTTGGATCAAGCCTGAGGACTTGGATGAACGGATGTCATCAAGCCGAAATATCTTGGCCAAAGACCGCTTTGACCAACCAGTCTTCCTCTTTGAAAATGACTTTGCCCTCCGCTGGTTTGCGGATAAATATCCAGACGTTGAGTTGGAAGAGAAGATGTGATTCAGTAAGTCCTATTAGACTTACCTAACTGCCTCACTAACTGGGTTTTACAAATGAAATCGATTTGTAAAACTCAGTGTCGTAATCTAACAATCGGTGACCGCTATGGTGGCTTACCTAAATGCTTTACTAGGAAAAGTCCGCGAATAATATCGATTCGTGGATTTTTTCATATAGTAAAGGTAATTGAAGTCAAAGGTAAATTAAAAACCTCAGAGAAATCATGTTACATGAATTCTTATGAGGTTTTTCTAGTTTCCATATTTCTGATAAAAATCGACCTTGACTTGGATAAAGGTTTCGGCTTCGCGTAGTAGCTGCAGGAGGGTAGCACGGGTTTCAAACTCCTCACGTGTTTTAGGGAGACTCCGATTGCGGAAGACTTGCAGATAGCGTTCGATGTCATCAAGTAGATCGTGAGCAGGATTGGTCTGGCTTAGCTGGGTAGCAATCTTAGAAAAGAGCTGGGCCAAGATCAAACTTTCACTTGCGGCTAGGTGACAAGTATTGATCTGCTGGGCCATATTTCGCAGGATACGACTTTGCCGTTGCCTCATCTCAAAGTAGTGGATATGGTAGTCCGTCTGGTGAAAGAGGTGGTCTGAGTGATCCAAATAGACCAGCTTGAGGGCCTCATCAAGGAACTTGTCTAATTGGTCAACGAGTTGGGCTTGATTGCGTCCGTCTCCCCTCGACAGATAGTACTTAAAGCGAAGGAGGATGCCTTTTAACTTTTCTTCGACTTGAAGGTGGTAGCTTTGGATGGCTTTATCACGAGAGGGCATATAAAGGTTGACCAATAGAGCAAAGCTTGTCCCGATGAGAAAGAGGAGTACTTCATTGAGCAAGAGCTCTGGAGAGGTAGACTCTTGTACCAAAAGATGACTGACCAAGACACTGCTAGGGGTGATGCCAATTTCCCAACCCATTTTATAGGCTAGGGGCACGTAGAGAGCCAGATAGAGCCCGAGGCTCCAGATGTGAAATCCTGTTAGTTGAAAGGCTAGAACACCGATAGCCAGTGCTAGGAGCATGGAAAAGAGGCGGTTACGTGCCAATTTCAGTGTGCTTCTGCGCGTGTCAGATAGGCTTAAGAGGGAGATAATTCCAGCTGAAACCGCTGATGATAAATCTAAAAAATAAGCTAGAAAACAAGCGAGGCAGGTCGCTAAGATCAGTTTTGTCGTACGTTGGGTGATAGACATGAGAATTTCCTATAATACTAGAATAAGAGTATAAAAGACAAGGCTTGGAAGACTTGTCTTAAAAAATCTATTTTTTACGTGCCGACGCGTACTCAGCTACTGCTGTAAAGAGGACGTCGGTAGAAGAGTTTAGGGCAGTTTCGCAGGAATCTTGGACGACACCGATGACAAAACCAACTCCGACTACCTGCATAGCAACGTCATTTGAAATCCCAAAGAGACTACAAGCGACGGGAATGAGGAGGAGTGATCCACCAGCGATTCCAGAAGCTCCGCAGGCAGAAATGGCAGCCACTACACTGAGCACAAAAGCTGTACCAAAGTCGACAGAGATTCCTAGCGTATTGACTGCAGCTAGAGTCAGAATGTTAATGGTTACAGCTGCACCGGCCATATTAATGGTCGAGCCAAGGGGGATAGAAACAGAGTAGGTATCTGGATTGAGTCCTAGATCTTGGCAGAGTTTCATGTTGACAGGGATATTAGCGGCAGAACTACGAGTAAAGAAAGCTGTAATTCCACTGACACGCAAACATTTAAAAACAAGGGGATAAGGATTTTTTCTCATAAAGAAAAAGGCAATGAGGGGATTGATGACAAGGGCCACAAAAGCCATAGTTGCAATCAAGAGTCCTAGCAAAATTCCGTAGTTAGCAAGGCTGGTAATTCCTTTATCAGAGATGGTCTTGAAGACCAAGCCCATAATTCCGAAAGGTGCCAAATTGATAATCCACTCCACAATCTTGGAAGTTACACCAGCCATGGTTTTGAGCAATTCCTTGCTGTTTTTGCTAGCTTCTCTCATAGCAAGTCCAAAGACAACAGCCCAGGATAGGATCCCGATATAATTAGCTTGGACAATGGCATTGAGGGGATTGTCCACGAGATTCAGTAGGAGGTTGCTGAGAACTTGACCGATGCCGTCTGGTGGGGCAATCTCTGTGCTCGCACTGCTGAGAGTAATCTGGACGGGGAAGAGAAAACTAGCCAGTACGGCAATCAAGGCAGCTGCAAAGGTACCGAGTAGATAGAGAAAAATAACGGTCTTCATATTGGTATCTTGCCCTTTTTGATGTTGTGAGAGGGCATTTGCGACGAGGGTAAAGACCAAGACAGGAGCGATGGCTTTCAGACCCCCAACGAATAGGTCACCGAGAATGCCGAGCCCCGACAGACTAGGAAAAAGTAGCCCTAGAGAGGCTCCAAGAAGCATGCCGATTAGGATACGTTTGATGAGGCTGGCCTTGTTCCAGGCTCGAATGATTTTTTTCATAATAGTCTCCTTCAAAATGTATTGTTTATGATTATAGTATAAATATGCCGTTGAGGCAAGTCTTTTTTTGAGTTTTGGGGAATATCGGAATATTTATGAAGAATTTGAACGGGATGATTTGTGGTATAATACTAAAAAGGAGTTTTGTATGCAAGAATTTTTTCAACGTTATCTTGATAAATTGGATGTAACAACTGTATTAGAGAATCTCTTGACCAAGGTGATTTCTCTTTTGATTTTGTTTCTGTTATTTTATATAGCTAAAAAGATGCTTCATGCGACTGTACGAAAGATTGTCAAACCCTCGCTTAAATTTTCAAATCGAGATGCAGGCAGACAAAAGACCATCTCTCGTTTGCTTGAGAATATCTTTAACTACACCCTTTATTTCTTTTTAATTTACTGTATCTTGTCTATTTTGGGCTTGCCAGTTTCCAGCCTCCTTGCTGGGGCAGGGATTGCTGGGGTGGCCATTGGGATGGGCGCACAAGGTTTTCTGTCCGACGTTATCAATGGTTTCTTTATCCTCTTTGAACGCCAGCTCGATGTGGGCGACGAAGTGGTCCTCACAAATGGCCCTATTACCGTATCTGGAAAGGTTGTCAGTGTAGGAATCCGTACGACCCAACTTCGCAGTGACGACCAAGCCCTTCACTTTGTTCCCAACCGAAATATCACTGTTGTCAGCAACTTCTCTCGTACAGAGTAGGTCTGCTATTTTGGCAGATTTGTGGTACAATAGAAAGAGTTTGGTAAAGGAGAGAGTATGTTATTTGTAGAGAAAAAACTAGGTCATGATTGTACCTGGATAGACCTTGATGTGGACAAGATTAAAAACATGGAAGATCTTTCTGACGTCTATGGATTGGACAAGGAAACCATCGAGTATGCTCTAGATAGAAATGAACGAGCCCACATGGATTATAATCGTGAAACGGGGACGGTAACCTTCATTTATAATGTTCTTGATTTAGAAAAAGACAAAGAATATTATGAAGCGATTCCGATGACCTTTATCGTTGAAAAACAACGGCTGATCACCATCAGCAATCACAAGAATACTTATGTGATTAAACGCATGGCGACCTATCTTGAAAGCCATGAAATTATTTCCATCTACAAATTTCTTTTTGCCAGTTTAGAGATTATTAGTAATGCTTATTATCCAGTTATTGAAGAGATGGATAAAAGTAAGGATGAAATCAGTGCACTTCTTCGTCAAAAAACAACTAAAAAAAATCTTTTTGCCCTCTCTGACTTGGAAACCGGTATGGTTTACTTGACAGCTGCTGCCAAACAAAACCGTCTCCTCTTGGAACATATCCAAGGGCATGCTCTTTATCGCAATCTTAATGAGGTAGAAAGAGAGCAGTTTGATGATGCTATGATTGAAGCGCATCAGTTGGTTTCGATGACAGACTTGATTTCTCAAGTTTTGCAACAACTCTCAGCCTCTTACAACAACATCCTGAATAATAATCTAAATGATAATTTGACAACTTTGACAATTATCTCAGTTTTGCTAGCTATCCTTGCAGTTATTACAGGATTTTTCGGAATGAATGTTCCCTTACCGTTTACAGATGAACCGAATGCTTGGATTTATATTTTGATAGCTAGTCTCATTTTATGGGCAGTCTTAGCCCAATGTTTAAAGAAAATTGCTAGAAATTAAAAAGAAAAGGAGCCAGAATGGCAATTGAAAATTATATGCCAGATTTTGCTGTGGGAGCAGTCTATGATCTGACAGTCCCAAGCCTGCAAGCGCAGGGGATCAAGGCTGTTTTGGTCGATTTGGACAATACCCTCATTGCTTGGAACAACCCTGATGGAACGCCAGAGATGAAGCAATGGCTACATGACCTTCGTGACGCAGGTATTCGTGTCATCTTGGTCTCAAATAACACCAAAAAACGGGTCCAACGCGCAGTTGAGAAATTTGGAATTGATTACGTTTATTGGGCCTTGAAGCCCTTCACATTTGGGATTGACCATGCCATGAAGGAATTCCACTACGAGAAAAATGAAGTGGTCATGGTCGGCGACCAACTCATGACGGATATTCGGGCCGCGCATCGTGCAGGCATTCGCTCAATCTTGGTCAAACCCTTGGTCCAACACGACTCTATTAAAACGCAGATTAACCGAGCTCGCGAGCGCCGTGTCATGCGCAAAATCACTGAAAAGTACGGACCGATTACATATAAAAAAGGAATTTAACTATGGAAGAAATTCTCTGTATTGGTTGTGGAGCAACCATTCAGACGACAGACAAGACTGGTCTTGGATTTACACCCCAGTCGGCACTTGAAAAAGGGTTGGAGACTGGTGAAGTTTATTGCCAACGCTGTTTCCGTCTCCGCCATTACAATGAAATCACGGATGTGCAGTTGACGGATGATGATTTCCTCAAACTCTTGCACGAGGTAGGAGACAGTGATGCCTTAGTGGTCAATGTCATAGATATTTTTGACTTTAATGGCTCTGTCATCCCAGGCTTACCGCGCTTTGTATCGGGCAATGATGTCCTCTTGGTCGGAAATAAGAAAGATATCCTGCCCAAATCAGTTAAACCGGGCAAGATTAGCCAGTGGCTCATGGAGCGTGCCCACGAAGAAGGACTTCGCCCTGTGGATGTCGTCCTGACTTCGGCTCAGAATAAGCATGCTATTAAGGAAGTCATTGACAAGATTGAACACTACCGTAAGGGCCGCGATGTCTACGTAGTTGGGGTAACCAACGTTGGAAAGTCAACTCTCATCAACGCTATTATCCAAGAAATCACAGGTGACCAGAATGTCATCACGACTTCGCGTTTTCCGGGGACAACCTTGGACAAGATTGAGATTCCGCTTGATGACGGATCTTATATCTACGATACGCCAGGGATTATCCACCGCCACCAGATGGCCCACTACTTGACGGCTAAAAACCTCAAGTATGTCAGCCCTAAAAAGGAAATCAAGCCCAAAACCTATCAACTTAACCCTGAACAAACCCTGTTTTTAGGTGGTCTTGGACGATTTGACTTCATTACAGGAGAAAAGCAAGGATTTACTGCTTTCTTTGACAATGAACTCAAACTCCACCGTACCAAGCTAGAAGGTGCTAGTGCTTTCTATGACAAGCACTTAGGAACCCTTTTGACGCCACCAAATAGCAAGGAAAAAGAGGACTTTCCAAAACTAGTCCAGCATGTATTTAATATCAAGGACAAAACCGACCTAGTCATCTCAGGACTAGGCTGGATCCGAGTAACAGGCACTGCAAAAGTAGCCGTCTGGGCACCAGAAGGTGTCGCCGTCGTCACACGAAAAGCAATTATTTAAACACAGAAAGGAAAGGGTTGTCTTTATTAAGGCGAGCGTTGCGAGCCCGTAGAGAATACTTTTCGCCGTGGTGTTAGTTGGTACAAGTGATTGTACCAACTGCGGAAAATTTGAGACCTTAGGCTCAAATTTTAGTCATGAAAGTTCGAAGGACCTTGCTGACGTCCGTTACCACTTTAGAAAAGTATAAAAAGAAACTCTTTTAAAGAAATCATGTCATTAACATCGAAACAGCGTGCCTTCCTCAACAGCCAGGCACACACCCTCAAACCCATCATTCAAATCGGGAAAAATGGTCTCAACGACCAAATCAAAACCAGCGTCCGTCAAGCTCTTGACGCTCGCGAATTGATTAAAGTCACGCTCTTGCAAAACACAGATGAAAACATCCATGAAGTAGCTGAAATTTTGGAAGAAGAAATCGGTGTGGATACTGTCCAAAAAATCGGACGCATCTTAATTTTGTTTAAACAATCCAGCAAGAAAGAAAATCGCAAGATTTCTAAAAAAGTCAAAGAAATCTAAACCCCTACTCCAAACAACTGTTTTTACAGAGAATTAAAGGAAGACGAGCCTATGGCAATCGAATTATTGACTCCCTTTACCAAGGTAGAGTTGGAGCCAGAAATCAAGGAGAAAAAACGCAAACAAGTTGGGCTTCTAGGAGGGAATTTTAACCCTGTTCACCATGCCCATCTGATCGTTGCGGACCAAGTACGACAACAGTTAGGACTGGACCAGGTTCTGCTTATGCCCGAATACCAACCTCCTCATGTAGATAAAAAGGAAACCATCCCCGAGCACCATCGTCTCAAGATGCTTGAGTTGGCGATTGAGGGGATTGAAGGCCTAGCCATTGAAACCATTGAGCTAGAGCGCAAGGGCATTTCCTACACCTACGACACCATGAAGATTTTGACAGAGCAACATCCAGATACGGATTATTACTTCATTATCGGAGCTGATATGGTGGACTATCTGCCTAAATGGTACCGAATTGATGAGCTGGTCGACATGGTTCAGTTTGTAGGGGTTCAGCGCCCACGCTACAAGGCAGGGACTTCCTATCCAGTTATCTGGGTGGATGTGCCTCTCATGGACATTTCCTCCAGTATGGTGCGTGACTTCATTGCCCAAGGTCGGAAACCCAACTTTCTCCTACCTCAGCCAGTGCTAGACTACATCGAGAAGGAGGGGCTCTACTGATGGCCTATCAAGACTATATCAACTGTTCACGTGAGGCTTTGTTGGAAAAAATGGCAGAGCTTCTACCTGAAAAACGCTTAACCCATTGCTTGGGTGTGGAGCGTGCAGCCATAGAACTGGCTCAGCGCTTTGATGTGGATAGTGAGAAAGCAGGCCTAGCAGGCCTTCTCCACGACTATGCTAAAAAGTTGTCAGATCAGGAATTTCTAGACTTGATTGACCGTTATCAGCTAGATCCTGACCTCAAAAACTGGGGTAATAATGTCTGGCATGGGATGGTTGGCATCTACAAGATTCAGGAAGATTTGGATTTGCGTGATCCGGAGATACTAAGAGCTATTGAAATCCATACAGTCGGTGCTGGTCAGATGACAGACCTAGATAAGGTTATCTATGTAGCAGACTATATCGAGCACAATCGTGCCTTTCCGGGAGTGGATGTGGCGCGTGAGATTGCAAGTTTATCGCTCAATAAGGCTGTGGCCTATGAGACAGCGCGAACTGTGAAACATTTGGCTCATCAGGGATTCCCCATCTATCCCCAAACCCTTGAAACCTATAACGCCTTTGTGCACTATTTGAAAGAGGACTAAATGAACGAAAAAGAATTACTAGAACTAGTCGTGAAAGCGGCTGATGAGAAACGTGCGGAGGATATCCTCGCACTTGACGTACAAGATTTGACTAGCGTGACGGACTACTTTGTCATCACTAGCTCGATGAATAGCCGTCAGTTGGACGCTATTGCTGACAATATCCGTGAAAAAGTAGCTCAAGCAGGCTTTAAAGGCAGTCATGTTGAAGGCGATGCAGCTGGAGGCTGGGTCTTGCTGGACCTCGGTGGTGTCGTCGTGCATATCTTCTCAGAAGAAATGCGTGCCCACTATAACCTAGAAAAACTATGGCATGAGGCGGATTCAGTAGACATTTCAGAAGCCTTGGCATAGGATATGAACTCAGTTGCAGTCAACTGGGTTTATTTGCTTATTTTAAAAGGAAAGTGATAGAAAGGTAAGAGTGTGGTGTTTGGTTGATGTTGAAACTGAACACGAGCTAAAAGCAGTGAGAAAAAGATAACCTTCCCTTGTATCTGACGCTACGTCGGTAAGATTCCTATTTTCTCTTTGCTTTTAACGCTCTTTGTATCTTAATTATGGCAACTTATGAAACCTTTGCAGCTGTTTACGATGCTGTGATGGACGATAGTTTATACGATAAATGGACGGATTTTTCGCTACGTCATTTGCCTAAGACCAAGGAGAGAAAGAAACTTTTGGAACTGGCTTGTGGAACAGGTATCCAGTCTGTCCGCTTTTCTCAGGCTGGTTTTGATGTGACAGGACTTGACTTGAGTGCGGATATGTTGAAGATTGCTGAGAAAAGAGCGGCTTCGTCCAAGCAAAAGATTGATTTTATTGAAGGCAACATGTTGAATTTGTCCAAGGCTGGTAAATATGATTTTGTCACGTGTTATTCGGACTCTATCTGCTACATGCAGGATGAGGTGGAAGTAGGGGATGTCTTTAAGGAAGTCTATAATGCCCTAAACGAAGATGGTGTATTCATCTTTGATGTGCATTCAATCTACCAGACTGATGAGGTTTTTCCAGGCTATTCTTACCATGAAAATGCAGAAGATTTTGCCATGCTCTGGGATACCTATGAGGACGCTGCACCTCACTCCATCGTACATGAGTTGACCTTCTTTATCAAGGAGGCTGATGGTTCCTTTAGTCGCCACGATGAAGTGCATGAGGAGCGAACTTATGAGGTTTTGACCTATGATATTTTGCTGGAACAGGCTGGATTCAAGTCCTTCAAACTCTATGCGGACTTTGAGGACAAGGAGCCAACAGCAACCACTACCCGTTGGTTTTTTGTCGCGCAGAAGTAGGAGAACATCATGACCATCACAGGTATTATCGCGGAGTTCAATCCCTTTCATAATGGGCATAAATACCTGCTTGAGCAGGCGAAGGGGCTGAAAATCGTTGCCATGTCTGGGAATTTCATGCAGCGTGGAGAGCCTGCTATCGTGGACAAGTGGACACGGGCTCAGATGGCGCTTGAAAATGGAGCGGATCTGGTAGTGGAATTGCCCTTTTTAGTCAGTGTTCAGGCGGCAGATTTCTTTGGCCAAGGAGCTGTGGATATCTTGGCTCGATTGGGGATTGATAGACTAGCTTTTGGGACAGAGGAAGTTCTGGATTACCAGAAAATTTCTGACTTATACACAGAGAAAGGTACCGAGATGGAGAATTTTGTGGAAAATCTGCCTGATGCTCTCTCTTATCCTCAGAAAACCCAAGCCATGTGGAAGGAGTTTGCTGGTCTTGATTTTTCAGGCAACACACCTAATCATGTCCTAGCTCTGGCCTATGCCAAGGCGGTTGCGGGACGAAACATCAAACTGCATCCAATTCAACGTCAGGGTGCGGGTTACCATTCTGTGGACAAGGAGGCGGACTTTGCCTCAGCGACAGCTCTCCGCCAGCACCAGAGGGACAAAGATTTCTTAGAACGCTTTATGCCTTCTGTTGCTCTCTTTGAGCAGGCCAGTAAGGTGAGCTGGGATGACTATTTTCCTTTGCTACGCTATCAAATCTTGTCAAATCCAGACCTAACCACCATCTATCAGGTCAATCAAGAAATGGCTGTGCGCATCAAGGATGCTATCAAAACAGCCCAGTCTTTGGAAGAATTGGTCGAGGCGGTTGCGACCAAACGTTACACCAAAGCGCGTGTCAGACGCCTCTTGACCTATATCCTGGTGCAGGCCAGAGAAAGCGACTTGCCAGAAGCCATCCATGTCCTTGGCTTTACGGAAAAAGGCAGACAACATCTCAAGTCTCTGAAAGAGCAGGTCCATCTAGTCAGCCGAATTGGCAAAGAACCTTGGGATGCTATGGCTCAAAAGGCAGACCAGATTTACCAACTAGGACAGCCAAGTATCGCAGAGCAGAATTTCGGCAGAGTGCCTATCAAAATCGAATCAAACTAAGTCTACTATCAAGTAGGCTTTTTTATTTTAGAAATTTTAGATAGCAAATTGAAGATAAAATTTTTTGGAGAATGACAGATTTCCTAAGTTAAGAAATCAGTGAAAAATTATTAGTATAATAACTAGATTCTTGTCCCTTGAATCCGCTTTATAACTCTTATTTTGTGGTATAATCATGATAATATAGATTAAAAGGGGTATATATGAAAAATATAAAGACGAGGATTCTTAATTTTCTTCTGAATTTCAAATTATTGAAATATTTATTGAAAAGACCATCATGGAGTAGTAATGTTAGAATTGTTGAATGGTACAAAATATTTATAGCCAGTATATGGGTACTTTATCTTGCGCTAGAGATTGAACAATTTAAACGCTTTGCTTTGCCTATCTATAAATTTATATCTAATAATAATTTTTT
>NZ_AFUB01000026.1 GCF_000222705.1 Streptococcus mitis bv. 2 str. SK95
ATAGGTATTATTCAATCATAATTTATCTAAAAATTAAACAATCTTATAAAATTTTATAATAAATATTGATTATCAAAAAATAATTTTAAGTTCCATAGTCTCTTTATAATTAGTGGAAATATAAAATTATGAGAAAACTGAATAGTTGATTATGTTAATTATCTACACGGGCAGGCCAGGAAGAACTTCATTTGAAGAAATGGACTATTAAATTTTCCCATGATAAAACGCATAATATCAAAGCACTTGAACTCTTGATATTATGCGTTTTTATGATTTTAGCGACCTCTCTCAGTCTCTTTCTGATTATTTCGCTTCAAATCCTTCTGCGACTGCGTCGGCAAAGTTTTCTTCTACGATGCTTGCACAGTGGTCACAGATGACTGCGTGGTAACTGCGTTCTGCTGTTGTTGGATCGATACGACGGCAACGGTCACAAACTTCACCTGCAGCACGTTTAACTGTAAAGGCAACATCCTCAAAGCTAACTGAGCCTTCTGGAGCTGCTCCTTCTACGATGGTCAATTCTGACACGATTAAAAGTTGAGCTACATTGCTGTTTACTGCTTCGAGCAAAGTTTTCACCACTTCATTTGGATAAACTGTCAAGTGTGCTTCAAGCGATTTTCCGATAACTTTTGCATTACGAGCTTCTTCCAAGGCTTTTTGAGCTTGTCCACGGAAGTCCATGAAGGCCGCCCAGGTATCCAAGATTTCTTCTTGGTTAGCAAAAATTTGTGCTTCTGGCAATTCTGACAATTGAACGAAGTCTTCAGCTTCAAACTCAAGATATGACCAGATTTCTTCCGCAGTGTGAGGAAGGATTGGTGTCAAGAGTTTTGTGATTTTAACAAGGATGTCATAAAAGACAGTCTGCATTTGACGACGTTCGAGTGATTTTGCACCTTCGATGTAGACAACGTCTTTGGCGAAGTCAAGGTAGAAGGCTGACAAGTCAACGTTGATAAAGTTCACCAAAGCCTTGTAGATAGTCAAGAATTCAAAGTTTGCATAAGCATCACGAATAGTCTTAACAAGTTGGTTAAATCGGATGGTCATATACTTATCAACAGAACGAAGTTCTTCATAAGCTACAGCATCCACAGCTGGGTTAAAGTCAGATGTATTGGCAATCAAGAAACGAAGGGTGTTACGGATCTTACGGTAGGTTTCAGAGACTTGGCTCAAGATATCCATAGAAATACGCACGTCGTTGCTTGAGTCTACACTTGTTACCCAGAGGCGCAAGATTTCCGCACCAAATTGTTTTTCTACATCGCTTGGAGCAATCGTATTTCCAAGGGATTTAGACATCTTCTCACCTTTACCATCAAGGGCAAAACCTTGTGATAAGATTTGTTTGTAAGGAGCCACGCCATGGTTGGCAACAGATGTGATCAATGATGAGTTGAACCAACCACGGTATTGGTCAGAACCTTCAAGGTAGAGGTCAGCTGGATATTTGAGTTCTGGACGGTTTACCACTACACCATTCCATGATGAGCCTGAGTCAAACCAAACGTCCATAATGTCTGTTTCTTTCTTGAACTCACCATTTGGAGAACCTGGATGGGTAAATCCTTCTGGCAAGAGGTCTTTAGCATCACGTTCCCACCAGATGAGAGAGCCGTGTTCCTCAAAGAGTTGAGCCACATGTTCAATAGTTTCAGCTGTCATGATTGGTGTGCCGTCTTCTGCATAGAAGATAGGAAGTGGAACTCCCCAAGCACGTTGGCGAGAGATGACCCAGTCGCCACGGTCACGAATCATGTTGTAAAGACGTACTTTACCCCATTCTGAGTGGAATTTCACTTTTTCAATTTCGTCCAAGATTTCTTGGCGGAATTTAGATACAGAGGCAAACCATTGTGGTACTGCACGCCAGATGATTGGTTTTTTCGTACGCCAGTCAAATGGGTATGAGTGAGAGATTTCTTCTTGAGCAAGGAGAAGATCGCCCAGTTTTTCGATAACAGTTGGTACAACCTTGTCATAGAATTGACCTTCAAAGTCAGAGCCAGCATTTGCCATCATAATACCGCGTTCATTAACCGTTACTGCAACTTCAAGGCCGTTAGCAACACCGACATTGTAGTCGTCCTCACCAAAACCTGGAGCTGTATGGACGATACCTGTACCAGAGTCAGTCGTAACGTGGTCACCAAGAATCACTAACTCATCTACAGCTGTATCCCATGGGTGAGCTGTCACAATTTTATTCAATTCTTGACCACGGTAGGTCGCCAAAACTTGAACATCAGCCCAGCCAAATTTCTCAGAAAGGCTGTTCAACAATTCTGAAGCAACCACAAATTTACGATCTTCGCCAGCTGGTTGTACCAATACATAATCAATATCTGCTCCAACTGTCAAACCACGAGAAGCTGTGATGGTAAATGGAGTTGTTGTCCAGACAACGATGTAAGTATCTGTATCTAGTACACCTTTTCCATCTTTGACGCGGTTAGCATAGTAAAGGGAAGTTGAAAGCAAGTCATGGTATTCAATTTCCGCTTCTGCAAGGGCTGACTCAGATGACCATGACCAATAAACTGGCTTGGCACCACGGTAGATATAGCCTTTTTTAGCCATTTCACCAAAGACACGGATTTGAGCCGCTTCATAGTCTGGAGTCAAGGTAACATAAGGATTTTCCCAGTCACCAGAAACACCCAAACGCTTAAAGTCTTCACGTTGTTTATCAACTTGAGAAAGAGCATACTCGCGGCAAAGTTTCAAGTACTCAACCAAGTCCATTTCTTTGCGTTTGACACCTTGTTTTGCCAAAACTTGCTCGATTGGCAGACCATGTGTATCCCAACCTGGAATATAAGGCGCATAAAAACCTGACATGGATTTTGAACGAACAATAATATCTTTAGAAATCTTGTTCATGGCGTGCCCAACGTGGATATTTCCGTTGGCATAGGGAGGTCCATCATGCAAGGTGAAATGCGGTTTTCCTTGGTTCAATTCTTGACGACGTTGGTAAAGTTTCGCTTCGTCCCACTCTTTTTGCCATAGTGGTTCTTTAGTAGGAAGTCCAGCACGCATTGGAAATTCAGTTTTTCCAAGATTTAGGGTATCTTTGAGTTTCATTATATCTCCTTTATTATATAGACAAATTAAAAACCACGAATCGCTAAAAAGGACGAAAATCGTGGTACCACCTTTGTTCGGAAAAAGACTTTGTCTTTTCCCCTCTTGTCCCGTAACGTGGGAAACGTCCAGCCTTACTGCTTTCAGACTGGATTGCTTGAGAGGATAATCTCACCACTAGGGATTGCAGGACTCACACCGTCTCCTACTCGCTGGAAATATAGTTGGTCAAATCTTGTTCTCACATTTATTTCTTATAATATTGTAACGGATTCTTGTTGTGCTCCATGGCTAGTAGTTGAAGAAGCAATTCCAGTTGCTGATGGCGATACTGAGAAATACTCTGTCACGATTTCTGAATCCTCATGTTGTGGCTCAACTGAATGAGACTGTATCTCTTCTACAAGCGTATCGATGTCTAACACATGACTTTCCGCTTGACTGCTAGCCTGCTGAGCTTCAAACTCAGCTAATTCTTTATTACCTGCTTCGATGCGGGCTTGTAACTCAGCCATTTCTTCAGGTGAAAATTGGCGAGTCACATCAATCGGCTCTTCTTCTGGTTGCGAAGGAACAGCTTCTCCCAAGACCTCTCCTACAACTTCCTTAAAGGCTTCATCACTTGTTTGGAGATAAGTCGCAGTCGGACGAAGAATGTCTTCCCAATCTGAAGATTCGACAATTGCTAACTGGCTCTCAATCGTAGATTTGAGACGTTGATGAAATACACGGCTTTTGTTTTTCAATTCCTCTGTCTCAACAGCTACTTTCTTAGCATTATCTGTTGCCTGACGTAGGATTTCATTAGCCTTGTATTTTGCCTCTTCAAGAAGGCGCTGGGCATCTTGCTCAGCCTGTTGAATAATATTGTTTGAGCGCTCTTGAGCAGCTTGCTTTACACGTTCAGCCGTATCTTGAGCAATCAAAACAGACTGGCTCAACGAATCCTTCATCTCATCAAAGTAAGATAAGCGCTCTTCTAAACTTCTAATGTGTCTTTCCATTTCGTGATTATTGCGAACTAAGTCCTCGTAATCACGAACAACAATATCAAGAAATTCATCTACTTCTTCTGGATCAAACCCTCTGAATTTCGTAGAAAAGGTTTTATCTTTAATTTCTAATGATGTAATTGGCATACTTTTCCTCACTTACTTAATAATAATTGGATAGTCAGTTTTATCTTATCCCTTTTAGTTTGCCCATTTTCTTTGACAATCTTCAGACGACCAAACTTTCTCACACTAATCAAATCCCCTACAGCTACTAGATAATCTAATCTTTCAATGGGGTGGTAGTTTACCTGAACAGATTTTTTCTCTATGAGTTGACTAGCCTGCTTTCTGGATAATTTCAAGGCACTTGATAAGAGGGCATCCAAACGAAAACTGGAAATCAAAATCTCTTGTTCTTGATAATTGATCTCAGATATTATTTTATCGGTGAAAGGACATTCCTCCAGCGACACAGGTAGTCTGGCAATCTTTTGTATCCCGTCCTGAAACAGAGGGATATAATCACGATTGACAAAAATCTGTGCTCTCTTTTCATCTACCAAGATATCACCAAAGAGCTTACGATCAATTCCTAGTTGATTGATGATTGTCCCCAAAATCTTTGCATGTGTTAGCTGTTCAAATCTACTTGGATAACGGATCTCTAGCAATGCCATTTCAAAATCTGACAGTGTCGGACTGAAATAGTCCGGATACAGAAGGACACGGACAAATTCCGTATGGATATATTCTCCGCTACTCACACAGCCCAGTCCATAGGTCCCAGCCAAAACCCTCAATATATGTTCCTGATGCGGGTTGACAAAAGCAGTGAGGACAGGAGTATAAGTATCTTCCACCCGCTTGACCCACTCTAATCCCTTATCAATAAAGGGAGCATCAGCAAGGGAAAAGTGCTGGTAAATCGCTTTATTTGTCATCATATTATCAACAAGAAACGAATCAAGCTGTCACCCAAAAAACGGACGATTAAGATTGCCAGCCAAATGGATAAATCCAAACCTCCAAATTGTAAAGGTAAACGGCGAAGTGGATCAACAATCGGTCTAACAAGCTTTTCCAGTAAACGTTCTAGTGAACTACCGTAAGAATTTGGAAACCAAGAGAGGAGTGCATAGATTAACAAAAGCAGGGAATAGATATTCACTGCATTTTGGATTAGACGAATCAGAAAAATCATTATTTCGCTCTACTTCGTTTAATATCAAAACCAAATTCTGCACTTTGAGAATCATCAGGCAACTTGATATCTTCAATATTCACAATCACATTGACTGGTGTCAACAAATACATTGTACTCGCAACTTTTTTCAGATTACCTGCCAAAACATGACGGGCACCGTCCAGATAGTCTAGACAACGACGAGCCTGAACCTCTGTCATGTACTGA
Organism: Streptococcus mitis bv. 2 str. SK95; assembly: GCF_000222705.1. Taxonomy (GTDB): domain Bacteria; phylum Bacillota; class Bacilli; order Lactobacillales; family Streptococcaceae; genus Streptococcus; species Streptococcus mitis_AY. The sequence goes on from NZ_AFUB01000026.1 coordinate 5,506, forward strand.
AAGTCAATCAAGATACTTTCATTTCCAGCCAATAAATCCACAATCTCTGTTGCATCCTCATATTTTCTAGGATAACGAACATCAATCGTTACTTTTTCATCTGTACGATGACTTTGCATAGCCAATTCTTGTTGGCGAGCATGTAAGCGAGTGATGTTGGCATCTTTTGAAGTGGTTGATTGAAACTGCGCTGGCAGTTCTTTAGAAGCTGAACTACTCGATGAAGCAATCATCTGTTCATCCTGAGGTTGATAAGTCGCAGTTGTTTCTTCCCCATCTTCTGTAAAATAATCTATAAATTTATCAAATCTATCTTTTAAAGACATAGATCTCTCCTATTTAAAAAATGCTGTGCCAATTCGAACAAAGGTCGAACCAAATTGAATCGCTTCCTTATAGTCACGACTCATGCCCATGCTCAACTCTGTCATCGGCATATTAGGAATTTGTTTTTCCCTAATTTCTGCTTGCAGTTCCTGAGTTTTCTTGAAAATTTGTTTCAATTCATCAGAATCTGCCTCAAAAGGAGCCATGGTCATCAAACCAACATACTCAATCTGATCTAGCTGAGCCAAGTCCGGCAAAAGTTCTAGTAATTCTTCTTTTGAAAAACCATGCTTGCTTTCTTCTCCTGAAATATTGACCTGTAGGAAACACTTGATAACATGATCTGTCCTCTTTTGAATCTCCTGTGCCAATTTAAAGGAATCTAAAGCATGAAAGTAATCCACAAAAGGGATTACTTCTTTGACCTTCCGTCTTTGTAGCGTTCCAATCAAATGCCAAGTGACAGGGAATTCTTTTAACGTCTGATATTTTTCTAAAAATTTATCAACACGATTTTCACCAATATGATGAACACCCAGGGGAAGCAGGGCTTCCGCTGTTTTTACGTCCACATATTTTGTCACTGCAATAATTGAAACAGAAGCTGGATCACGATTGGCTTCTCGGCTAGCTTCAGCGACCTGCTGAAAAACGAACTCTGTATTTTTTTTCAAATCCATTGATTAACGATTCTTGAAGAATGGAGGTGTGTCCAACTCATCTTCGTCCTGATAAGTCGGTGCTTCGAAACGTTCTACAGGTGATACGACTGAATCAGTTTGACGAACGATTGATTCACGACGCAAGTCCCAATCACCAAAAGCAGAAGATTGACTTGTTTCAAAGCGTCGTTGGCTTTGTTTTGGTAATTCTGCTGTATCTTCTAGGTCAAAATGACGATCAAAATTTTGAGGGTGCGGTTGTCTTGAGGCTTCACGACGAGCCGCTTGTTTTACTGGAGAACCAACAACTTTTTCTACACGTTCTTGACGAACACCAGTCGCTACAACTGTTACACGGATTTCATCTTTCATGCTTTCGTCGATTGATGTTCCAAGCCAGATATTCACTCCTTGACCAGCTGCTTGGTTGACGATTTCTGAAGCTTCTTCCGCTTCAATCAATGTCAAATCAAGACCACCAGTAACGTTGACAATGACATCTTCAGCACCATCAATGGTTGTTTCAAGAAGTGGTGAGTAAATCGCTTTACGAGCCGCCTCAACGACACGCTCTTCTCCACTACCAATACCGATACCCATGAGGGCATTCCCTTTGTTTGCCATGACAGTTTTCACATCGGCAAAGTCAAGGTTGATCAAACCTGGGTTGGTAATCAAGTCTGTAATCCCTTGAACACCTTGGCGAAGGACGTTATCTGCTTCACTAAGAGCTTCAAGAAGCGGTGTCTTCTTATCAACAATTTCTAGCAAGTTGTTGTTTGAGATAATCAATAGAGTATCAACATGCTCGCGAAGTTCGTTGATTCCTTCTACAGCGTACTGACCACGTTTGCTTCCTTCAAATCCGAAAGGTCGTGTCACAACACCAACTGTAAGAGCTCCAAGATCTTTTGCAATGCGGGCAATAACTGGGGCAGCACCTGTTCCAGATCCTCCACCCATACCAGCAGTGATGAAAACCATGTCTGCTCCGCTAATTGCTGCTGTCAATGCTTCTTCGCTTTCTTCAGCAGCTTTACGTCCAACTTCTGGACGACCACCAGCACCCAAACCACGAGTCAACTTTGGTCCGAGTTGGATAACTGTTTCAGCTTTTGTACTGCTTAAGGCTTGTACGTCTGTGTTCGCCGCAATGAATTCTACGCCTGAAACACCTTCGTCGATCATGCGGTTAATAGCATTACCACCGCCTCCACCGACACCAATTACTTTAATAACTGCACCTTGAGCAGCTGCTGTATCAAATGAAAATGTCATAATTTCTTTTCCTCTTTTATTCATCAAACATGCTTCCGATCAAGCTGCGGAAACGGTCTGTTAATTTCGGTTTATCTTGAGAACTTGCTTGGAATTCGTCTCTTGGAGCAAGGCCACTGTCAGATGTGATTTCAGTTGCTGCAGTAGCTGGTTGCACTGGAGTTGTTTGTATAATCGGTGTCACACTTTGATTTGAAACACCAAAATTAATTGGTTTTTGGCGAAGGAATTCATCTCCTCTGACTGCCTTTTGAGCCAGAAGATTCACTTCTGTCAATTTACCTGCAAACTCAGACAAGCTGATTACATGTGCAAAAGCAGGGTTGCGAATTCCCACTTGATTTGGCACATAGAGTTTCACTCGAACACCAAACACTTCTTGCGCCAATTCGACAACTCCTGGTAAAATCGCATTTCCGCCGATCAGAACGATACCACCTGGTAGATCCAACAAGTGTCTTCTGTCTAACTCCTGTTTAATTTGATCAAAAATATGTTTGATACGTGCTGAAATAATTTCTGCCAAGTAGCTTTCTGTCACTTCAACGGGCTCTACTTCACCAATGACTTCAACTTGGAAAGTCTCGTTACTTGCTAGTGGAACATAAGCTTCACCATAGTTTAGTTTCAAACTTTCTGCGATTTTTTGGGAAGTTTTTAAGACTTTGGAAATGTCTTTAGTGACATATTCTCCACCTTCTTGGTAGATATTTGTAAATTGCAATTCTTGATTGCGAATAGTTGCAACTGTAGTCTGCCCACCACCCATATCAATCACTGTCGCGCCAAACTCACGTTCTCCCTCGTTGAGAACTGAATTTACAATCGCTAATGGTGAGATGATGACGTTGTCAACATGGATTCCCACACGCTCCACGGTTTTACGAAGGTTATGAAGAATGGTACGAGGTCCTGTGTAAAGTAAGCCACGCATTTCCAAACGCACCCCCATCATGCCACGAGGGTCACGAATACCTTGGAAACCATCCACGATAAACTCTTCAGGAATGAACGTAATCACTTCACGGTCAGGAGTCATGCTCTTTGTCAAAGCTGATTTGACAACATTTTCAACATCCTGATCTGTAATTTCTTTTGTATCTGATGTTACAGGAATCATTCCTTGAGTTGGTTCAACCTGCAAGAGGTTTGCTGGTAAACCAACATTGACAGACTTGATTGAAATTCCTGCCTTCTCTTCTGCTTGGGAAATTGCGGATTTAATTGCTGAAGCAGCAACCTCAATATCAACAATAATCCCGTCTTTGACACCTTTACTCTTGGCATTGCTAACGCCAATTACATTTACTTCACCATCTCTATGTTCGGCAACCAGCACTTTGATGGAGCTAGTTCCGATATCTAAGCCTGTAAAAAAACCATCTCTAGTCATTACATTGCATCCTCTCTGTCTTCCAAGTTTCTCACTTCTATTTTCAATAACTGTGACGGACACAGCTATTCACAAAATATTATAACACAAAAAATCCAATCGTGCTTAGTTTTTCATAAATTTCCTCTAGGTTTTTTGTAAAAGTCTTTTGAACGATTTTTCTCAGGAGCAATCATTATTTTTATATCCTTACGGCTATATTTTGCATATTTAATCAAAAAAAGAGAAGGCCTTTTTAAGCTTTCTCTTGAATCATTTTTTCTGCTCTTTGTTGCAAAAAGACCTCTACTACTTTTGCAGTCAAGCTGATTGCTACTACCAACACACTGGACACGATGAGGTAGTTAGCCAATAGTCCGTGATTCCCCACTAGTGGTGGTTTATTTAAAAATCCATAATCTCCACCTACAACCAAGTTGACAACTCCTATCAAGGCATTTAGAGAAAATGTAATCACTGTCACATTTTTCAAATTGAGCAGGGAAGCTTCATAATTCTTAAACAAGTATAGGAGCGCATTCCCCAAAAGTGCCACGTGCCCGATGATAAAGGATAGGATGGTCACATGCGGAAACGGATAAGGGTCAAAGAGCGGGTAAGCCAGAGCTGCTGTTGCTCCAAAGGTTCCTAAAAGAGCAAAGTATTGCTTGTACTTGGAAGTCCCTGGAATCAAGAGCATAACAAACATGGCGATACGGCAATGATAGAAGGGCAAACTTTCTGATAAGGGCATTTGATTCCCCCAATACCAGCTATACAGAACAATCAGTTGAAGAGACTGAAGGATCTGAATAAAGCGCTGGTAAGTCACTTTGTCGCGAAAGCGATAAGAAGCATAGAAAGTAAGAGCCAATAAACATAACAAACCAATATACCAGTGGAGTTCAAACTGGGGCGGTTCTGATATCTGTGTGGTAAATAATTGTTCCCACAAATTCATATTCTATTCCTCGTTCATCTAGCCAGAGCAGTAGAAAAGTCACTGCTCGACCTTTTTAATTTTTTTGAAAAAGCTTGATTCTATACTAAGCATAGAATACTTGCGACTTAAATTCGCAACCTATTATATCATTTGTGTAGCAGAAATGCACCTATTAAAAACCACAGTTTAAAACTTTTGGTTCTAAAACTAGATTAAACTTTCTACCAACTTGGCTAGATTCATTGAGTTCGAACCTTTGAGCAGGATTTGGTCATTGGCACCGAGGCTTTCCTTAACCTGCTTGACCATGGCTTCAAACTGGTCTTCGTCGCCTGTTTTCTTGAAGTAGTATACATGACCGATTGGGAACATTTGACTGGCCAGTTGAGCCAATTCAGCGATGTCTTCTCCATAGAAAATAACCATATCAAGCACATCTGGGGAAAGGCTCAAAATCATCTGATTATGGAGTTGAACAGACTGGTCACCGAGTTCCTTCATGTCTGCCAAGACAGCAATTTTCTTGCCTCCTTCGTTGGCTGGAATAGCCGAAAAAGTCTCCAAAATCAACTTCATCGCTGTAGGATTGGCATTATACACATCTGACAGGATATCTGCTCCATTGGCCGCTTTCTTCCACTCGGTACGGTTACGAGTCAATTCAAGATTTTGGAAAGCCTGACGAATCTGCTCCTCTGAAACTCCTTCTTGTAGAGCCACATAAGCAGCAATCATAGCATTGGTGGCATTGTACTTACCAGTTACCGGCAAGTCAAGAGCTTTTTCCAAGAAATTAGCTTTAAAGGTCAGACTGTCCTTGCGCTCAACCAAGTCTGTGATTCCCAGCTCTGCTCCTTGCCCAAAACGGACTACCTTTTTATCAGTTGGCAAGTAGTCCTCTACAATCGGGTCGGCCGGTGCCAAAAGCAAAGAACCTGAAGCCATACCGTCTGCAATTTGCATCTTCCCTTTAGCAATTTCTGAACGGTCTTTGAAAAAGGCCAAATGGGCTTCTCCAACCAAGGTCACGATGGCTGTCTTAGGATGAGCCAATTCAGACAAGAGATGAATATCTCCCAAGTGATCCTGCCCCATCTCCAAGACCAACTTTTCTGTCCCTTCAGGCATGTGGAGAACTGTGTAGGGAAGTCCAATCTCATTATTGTAATTGCCTTGAGTTTTGTAGGTTTTGTAGGTTGTTGACAGTAAATGCGCCAGCATATCCTTGGTCGTCGTCTTACCATTTGAACCTGTAACAGCAAAGACATCAACAGCCGTTTTTTCAAGATAGTAGGCTGCGAGAGTTTGAAAGGCAGACAACACATCATCTACTAGAATGTAGGGATGATTTGAAACCTTTTTCTCGGATAAGGTTACTACTGCACCATTTTCAAAAGCTGTTTCGATAAAATCGTGGCCATCACGCGCACCCTTGAGCGGAACAAACAAATCTCCTGCCGCAATTAAACGACTATCAAATTCTGCCTTAACTAGCGGACTATCTGGATAAACTGTCACATCATTTTTAGCTCCAACAACTTGTGCCACTTCGTGGATTGTTAATTTCATTTCTACTCCTTTAAAAAGGGTTGAAGCCCGAGAACTCTACTCACCTTGCAGTGATGGTTCTGACTCCTACCCTATCTTTCATTTTTATAGCAAATGCGCTTCGCGCTTGTCAAAGCTTTCCTTGGCAAGGTCAACCAAACGCTCAATTAGATCTGGGTAGCTGATTCCCATATTGTCCCAAAGTAGTGGATACATAGACCACTGGGTGAAACCTGGCATGGTATTGAGCTCGTTTAGGAAAATCTCGCCCTGATCTGTATAAAAGAAATCACAACGAGATAGACCGAGTCCACCGATAGCACGGAAGGCTGTTTCTGCATTTTGACGCATGACAGCTACTACATCATCACTAATTCTAGCTGGGATATCCATTGTAATCTTGTTGTCAATATACTTGGCATCATAGTCGTAGAAAGCAACATCCTTGACCACTTCACCAGGAAGTGTACTCTTGACATCGTAGTTGCCCAAGAGACCAACCTCGATTTCACGGGCATTCACTCCCTGCTCTACCAAGACACGGCTATCATATTGGAAGGCAAGATCCAAAGCTTGGCGGAGTTCCTCTTGGTTTTCAGACTTAGAAATACCGACACTTGAACCCATGTTTGACGGCTTAGTAAAGACTGGATAAGTCAACTTTTCCTCAACTTCAGCGATTTTAGCAGTCATATCATCCCCTTCGACGATGGCTACATAAGGAACTTGGGCAATCCCGGCGGACTCCAAGACACGCTTAGTCGTGATTTTATCCATGGCAAGGCTGGATGACAAGATATTACAGCCAACATAAGGCATTTTCAAAACTTCAAGGAATCCTTGAACAGAGCCATCTTCTCCCATCGGACCATGAAGAACTGGAAAGACCACTGCACCTTCTTCGTAGATGGCACTTGGCGCTATTTTTTTGTCCCAGTCAATAGTCGCATTGGTCATGAGACGATCCTCTTGACCTGGAGTCTGGCTAAATTCTTGCGTCTTGATAAAGTCACCTGACTGACTGATAAAGAAAGTCTTGACTGTGAAACGGTCGTAGTTGACCGCACGCATGACACTCTCAGCTGATAGTACAGAGACCTCACGCTCTGCACTACGTCCACCGTATAAAAGAATAATTGTTTGTTTCATATTACTGTCCTATTTTCTAATAGAATACTCGCACCTTAGTATATCATATTTGCTTCTTTTTTGAAACTTGAACATGGTACTGATAGTAAAGAAATATAAAAAGAGACCGATAACGACAAACTCGGTCTCCCCGTTCTTGTATAAATGAATTGAGTTCGTAAATTTGTTTACTCCTACAACTCTGTCCGATTTTCAATGGCTCGTAAGAGTGTGACTTCGTCCGCATACTCGATATCTGCTCCCACAGCTAGACCTCGTGCTAGGCGAGTAACCTTGATACCAGCTGGTTTGAGGAGGCGAGAAAGGTACATAGATGTCGCTTCCCCATCTGCCGTCGCATTGGTTGCCACAATCACCTCTGAAACCTCACTATCCATGAGACGGGTCATGAGACTCTTGAGGTTGATATCGTCTGGGCTGATACCATTCATAGGAGAAATGAGGCCGTGCAAGACATGATAGAGTCCATGGTATTCTTGGATGTTTTCCATAGCAGCCACATCGCGACTATCCTCTAGCACCAAGATGGTTGTCTGATCACGAGTCGGGTCTGTACAGATCGAGCAAGGATCATCATCCGTTAAACGGCCACAGATGGAACAATAGGTCAATTCCCGCTTAGCAGACAGGAGATTTTTGGCAAATTCATTGACATCGTCATCAGACATTCCAATGGTATAGAAGGCTAGGCGGGTAGCCGTTTTAATCCCTATACCTGGTAACTTTGAATAGCTATCAATCAGCTTGGCAATAGGTGTTGGATACAGCATAAGTTCCTTTCTAATTCATTGGATGGTGTTGGTGATAAAGATTGATAATGTCGCGTGCAATTGAAGGTCCAACACCGTTTGTTAAGTTGGTGTTATGAGGAAAGACGACTGCGACCGCGATTTGAGGATTTTCGGTCGGTGCATAGGCGACTGCGTTGGTATTGTTGGCTTTTTGACCGCCATTAACGTAACTTTCGGCAGTACCTGTCTTTCCACTGATGGATACGGCTGCGCCATTTGAAAAGGCACGACCAGTTGTCAGAGCACTCGTTCCATGCGAAACTTGATAGAAACCTTGTTGCAAGATAGCCATATCTGCTTCTGAAATATTAACCTTGTTCATTTCCTTGGTGGCTGTTTCTTGAACCAGACTGCCTAAGCCACCTTGGTCATTGTTTCCATAAACACCTTCAACGATGTGAGGAGCCAAACGCACACCATTGTTTGCAATGGTTGCGACATACTGAGCTAACTGCATCGGTGTGTAGTTATCAAACTGACCAAAAGCATTATTTAGATAGTTGGCCAAATCAAATTCTTTTGGTATGAATCCTGTTGATTCATCTGGAAGATCAATCCCCGTTGAAGCTCCGAGTCCATATTCTCCAAAGGTTGATCGCAATTTGCCCATTGCTGTCTCCAGTTGGCTCGTTGCTACCATCATATTGGGTTTATAGGTCTGTCCCATAATTCCCAAAGCTGTTTGCACCATGTAGGTATTAGAGGAATATTCCAAAGCTTCAACCGCTGTGATAGGGAAAGAACCGTATGACAAGGTATACCATGAATTGATAGGAGCCGACCCTTGGAAAACAATCGGCTGGTCTGTCAAGGTTTGATTGCCTGACAAAACTCCATTTTCCCAGCCAGAGCTGATGGTTGCTGCCTTAACAACAGAACCTGGTACAAAGACATTGGTAACTGTTCCTAGGGAGTCTGAACTTAATTTCCCTGATTCAACATCATGCTTGATACCAGACATGGCTAGAACTGCACCTGTTTTAGGATTGAGAGCGACTGCGTAGACCCCTTCAGAATATTTGGCTCCACCGTTACCCAACTCTGAGTTAAAGTAGCCCTTCAGTAGGTCATCCACACCATTCTGGAAAGCTAGGTCAATCGTTAGTTTGATATTGTTTCCTTTGCTTCCTTCCTCGACATTCTCCACACTTTCCATGTTTCCATGTTTGTCGAGATGCACTTCTTTGACAGAGCGTTTGCCTTGGAGGACATCTTCATATTGCTTTTCAAGATAAGAAGTTCCCACTCGGTCATTGAGAGAGTAGCCTTTCTTGAGATAAGCGTCAACTTCCTCAGCTGGAAGACCTGACTTTTCACTTGAAACGCTACCGACGATAGACGATAGAGAAGTGTCCAGTACTTTTCGGTCCCATGAGGTTGAAATGCTAATGCCCGGTAATTCCTTGGATGCAGAAGCCACAAGAGCAACCTGAGTATCATCTAAAGCATCTGTTGAAATGGTGCCCGTCGCAAAATTTTCAACTGCATTGAGCTGACTAAAGAGATAGATTTCTTTTTTCTGGTCATCTGTATAATTGAGTTGACTCACGTCAATGCTTTCGACCGCATTATTGTAGAGAGTCGCTTCAGATAAGCGATTTCCATCTGAATCTAGGCGTTTATCACTTGGCAGAGCCTCGACTGTTTTTTTGTATACGTCCTGGTCCGCCAAGTAGTAGTCTGCAATCTGACGGTCTGTGAGTTCAGGGGAAGTGACATTCACGTAAGTCAGCAGTTTTTTAGCCGTCTCCTTTAACTCTGCCGCCGTCATCTTATTGTTTCGTGTGAAAGAAACAACTTGTTTAAGTGTGTTTTCTACCAAGGGTTTCCCTGTTGCATCATAAATCTGCCCTCGAGCTGAGCTGGTTGTCACCCTGGTCTGACTGGCTGATGCCAACTTTGCTTCATAGAAATCTTTATTCAGTACCTGCATGTATAAGAGTCGACCGATAATGGTCATAAACAGTAGGATAACAATGGCAAACAGTAAATTAAGCCGAATCGGAATCGAATGGCTATTGAATTTTCTCATACAACTAAGACTCTTTTCTAGAAAAATTCCCGATTTTCACCTTCATTTTCAGCTAAAATAATAGAGCAAACGGGTGAAGCTCGGTACTTTTCATTGTACCATATTTTACGGAGAAACTCTTGGAAAAGGAGAAGCATTTTTTGACTTTTATCTGAAAATGCCTTTTTATTTAGTTATCCTATCTTCTATGATATAATGATGTTAATAAGCAGGTAATCGTCAACTTTTAAGAGTTTGACTCATGAAAAGGAGCTCCATGAAAAAGCAGGATATCGCAACTATTATTGATCTTCATTTTGAAGAATTAACAGAGTTAGAACAGGAAATCGCTCGTTATTTCTTGCAGGTAGATACGATTGTGGATGATCTATCGTCGCAACAGGTTACTCAAAAACTGCATGTTTCTCAAGCTGCCCTTACCCGTTTTGCAAAAAAATGTGGCTTTACTGGTTATCGAGAATTTGTTTTTCAATACCAACACCAAGCCAATAAACAGGACACCCATTCTCACAAACATAGTCCTTTGACCAAACGTGTTTTGCGAAGCTACAGCAACCTACGGGAACAAACACAGGATTTGATCGATGAAGCGCAGCTTGAACGTGTAGCTCAGTTAATTGAAAATGCTGAACGGGTTTACTTTTTTGGGACGGGAAGTTCTGGTCTGATTGCCCGTGAGATGAAGCTACGTTTTATGCGATTAGGTGTGGTCTGCGAAGCATTAACCGATCAAGATGGTTTTGCATGGACGACCAGTATCATGGATGAAAATTGTTTGGTACTTGGCTTTTCCCTATCGGGCACTACCCAATCCGTCCTAGATAGTTTGTTGGATGCCAAGGACATGGGAGCAAAGACCATTCTCTTTACCAGTTCTCCTAGCAAAGACTGTCAGGCCTACACCGAAACAGTCCTAGTCGCAAGTCATAGCCAATCTTCTTACATCCAGCGTATTTCCGCTCAACTCCCTATGCTCTTTTTAACAGATTTGATTTATGCCTACTTTTTGGAAATCAATCGAGATAGCAAGGAAAAAATCTTTAACAGCTATTGGGAAAATAAAAAACTCAACGGCTATCGTAGACAAAAACGCGTTAGAAAATCCTAGTTTGGTTGGACCAAACTAGGATTGTTTTGTTTTGAAATGATAATAGGCTCATAGGTAATTTTTCCAATCTTTCTCTTTGTGCTGATGCTTTTTTATCTGTGTTTTTTAGTTTTTCCATAAATTCTCCTTTGCTTTTTTGAATTTTTGACAACAAAAAAGGAAGTATCGGCTATTTGCTTTTACTTCCTTTCTCTAATTTTATTTAATTGTTTTGCTTCGACAAACTGGGATTTAGATTTTAACCCTTACAGAAAATAAAACGGGCTATTCTCCTGAAATGTGTTCTATAAGATTATAGTTTAATGCAAAGTGTAGCTATATAATCATTTCCATAACGTGATAATCGATGTCTTTTGTCACACGATTCATAAAAATCGATCATAGCGAGACCATTTTTTAGTTGTCCTCTAATCTGAGTTTCTAAGGTATGGCTAAATTCATATCCATATTCTGGATTGATGGTGATTTCGCCTTCCTCTTCAAGCTCTTTTGAATTAAAAGGGAGTGAAAACTTTAACAGTAATTCCTCATCAGGTTTGTCCCATACAATGTCAGCATCATACATGTATATCCAAGGGTTCATAAATCCGACCATTAACAGTCCACCCTTTTTCAATACTCGAGAGGCTTCTTTATACATATTTTCTAAATCTTCTATATATACATTTGAAACTGGATTAAAAACAATATCAAAAGTTTCATCTTCAAATGGAAAAGGTTTTGTCATATCGCCTTGAACGGTATTGATCTTTAAGCCTTCTCTTTTAGCAACCATCTCGTCTCTTTCTAATTGTGATGTAGAAAAATCCATGATGGTGACATCATAACCTTTTGCAGCAAAAACGGGACCCTGCTGACCACCACCACAAGCTAAACCTAATATCTTTTTTCCCTTGGCTTTTTCAAACCATTCTATCGGAACTTTTTTCCCAACAGTTAAGGCAACAGAAATTGGATGTTTTCTAGCTTCTTCTAATTCTTCATGTGTCAACGGCTCAGTGTAGTCATTTTTTACATTATTCCATCTATCTTCATTTAATTTTATATAATTGTTCATCTTATCATCTCCTCGTAATTTTATACTATTTCGATTTAAGGTGAATATGTTGCCATTACAGTTTTATCACCTCTACAAATTCTAATTTGTCAATTCTCATCCATCTCATTATATCACTTTTTCTTCTTGGCTTAGTTTAGTTTTTAGAAACAAAGTAAAGAGCTTGCGCCGTCTTCTAAGATTATCTTAAAGGATATCTCCTCTCATATATTCTTCTAAAGTAGGAACTCTGCTCCTATCGTTCGTTTTTTTGTAATTCTTCATTAACTTCTCATACCCATGAAGTAAGGTCGCTTAATGGTCTTGATCGGTCTTTCCTCTACTTTTCATATACCTTGACAATTTTCCTATCAGCAAAAAAAGAATTAAGCAAAACAGTTTCACTCAAGTAGTGATTAAAAGTTCTTCTTAATTCTCTAATTCCAAACTAGGATTCTTTTGTTTTGAAATGATAATAGGCACCCAACATCCCTGCTGTATTTTGGTGATGGGCAAATTCTAATCGTGTTTTTTCAGCTAGGCTTGGCACCAAGGCCGCCTTCAAGGCTGTGCGAATCTTTGGTTTGAGGATAGCCTCTTGCCCCATGATGCCGCCACCAAGAATGACTACTTCTGGATTGGCAACGTAGCAAATATTTGCCAGACCTTTTCCTAGATAGTCTACCATGCGGTCAATACCAGCCATACAGATCTTGTTTCCTTCAGTAGCTTCCTTGAAAATGCGTCGCCCATTCCACTGAGCAACTGAGTCACCATGAGCTGTTGCCACATACTCTACCAAGGCTGTCGTAGAAGCAAGATCCTGAAAAGCTCCATCCTGCATGTGCATGTAACCGACTTCGCAGGCCGAATTGCTAAATCCATGGAAGACTTTCCCATCCATAATCAAGCAACCACCGATACCAGTTCCAATGGTCAAGCAAAGAGTGACACTCGCTCCCTTGCCTGAACCAGATACTGCCTCAGCAAGACCTGCACAGTTGACATCATTTTCAATTTCACAAGGAATCGCAAAGCTCGTCTCAATTTCCTTCTTGAACTGGGTTCCTGCATAGTTAGGGATTTGCGGTCCAGCATAGAAAATCTCACCCTTATCTGGATCCACCATCCCTGCAGAAGAAATGGCAACACCTGCTACTGGGCCTTTTTCTAAATAGCTGGCTACGATATCTTTTGTCTTTTGTAAGATATGGGGTCCACCCTTATGCGCCTCAGTTGGCATTTCATGCGATTCAACAAGTTGACCTTCTTGGTCAATCAAACCATATTTGATGTTGGTTCCACCGATATCAATTGCAACGTAGTGTGTCATAAATACCTCCTTATAGATTAGAGGAAGCGCTCCTTGGTTTCACGAATCAAGGCTGCAGCTGCTTCTACAACTGGACGATCTTCTTCAGTCACTGGCGTCAATGGTGAACGAACTGAACCGATGTTAAGTCCTTCATTGATTTTCAAGACTTCTTTGATGACACAGTACATATTTCCATGAGCAGCAGTCAATTTACCAATGATTGCATTGATAGCGTATTGCAATTCACGCGCTGTTTCCAAGTCTTTCTCAGCAATCAACTCATTGAGTTTCAAGAAGAGTTCTGGCATAGCACCATAAGTACCACCGATACCAGCTTTAGCACCCATGAGTCGTCCACCTAGGAACTGTTCATCTGGACCATTAAAGACGATATGGTCTTCCCCACCAAGGCTGACAAAAGTTTGGATATCTTGAACTGGCATAGAAGAGTTCTTAACACCAATAACACGAGGATTCTTCAACATTTCAGTATAAAGACTTGGAGTCAAAGCAACACCCGCTAACTGAGGAATATTGTAAATCACGTAATCTGTGTTTGGAGCTGCAGCACTAATGTCATTCCAGTATTTGGCAACTGAGTATTCTGGCAAACGGAAGTAAATCGGTGGAATCGTTGCAATGGCATCTACACCCAAACTTTCTGCGTGGCGAGCAAGTTCCATACTGTCTTTGGTATTGTTGCAAGCAACATGAGCGATGATAGTCAATTTGCCTTTGGCAACTGCCATGACTTCTTCCAAGATCAATTTGCGATCTGCCACACTTTGGTAGATACATTCACCAGAAGAACCATTGACATAGAGACCTTGAACTCCCTTATCAATGAAGTATTGAACCAAGGCGCGCGTACGCTCTGGACTGACTTCTCCTTGATCATCATAACATGCATAGAAGGCTGGAATGACACCTTCGTATTTTTTCAAATCTGACATAGATTTTCTCCTAAGATTTCTTTTTTCTGCTGAGAGCAGTTCTATTTTTTACAAGTTTAGTATACACCTTGTGAAAATCGCTTTCAATATCTTGTATACACTTAGATTTTAGTTTCTACTTGTATTTTAGAAACTGTAACGATTGAAAGTAGTTTCAGGAACGAGTCATCCTACTGGTATTTGGCGAAAATTTTCTCCATCAATCCTGCTTGGAGAAAGACCAGCAAACCAAAACCAAAGAGGATAAAGGCCGATCCACCCAAAAGGAGAGTGAAGGCGGATAGATAAAGAACCATCACTATGAGAAAGAGAATGGCTAACATGAGGAAGAACCATGGAAAGTTAAAACTTGCCAAGATAAGCCCTTTTTGCAGCACTTCTTTCCAAGTCAATTCATAGCGCGCAGCAATGGGATAACTAGCCAACATTACGAGAGTGAGGAAGATGAGAATTCCCAAACAAATAGCTTTCACAAGCTGGAAAGGCAAAGCGGTCTGTCCCCAGAAGAGATAGAGGTCTAGAAGGCTTAATGACACAATGCCCAACTCTAACAGACCTAACTGAAGCCCCAGTTTCAGATTTTGCTTGAAAGCTCTTAGATAAGTTCTAAATACTGGTACCCGTCTGCTTCTCTTAATCTCAAACATGGTCTCATAAAGGCTGATTTTCGCCACTCCAATCGTCACAATGGGCAAACAAGAGACGACAAAAAGAAGATTGACTGTCACGATATCCAAGACCTTCTCACTGAAACGCATGAGAAAATTATCTGTATCAAATGCTGCCTTGATAAGGCTTACTCCTTTTTGTGCCATGTTTGCTCCTCCTGATTCCTTTAATCAATCAAAATTTTAAAGAGATACTTGCGAACTTTTTCTTCCATACCTGCGTAGCCATTTGGCTGGTGTGGTTCTCCTGGGAAGAAAATCGCAAAATTGTGATAGCCCAACAAGAGTGGGTATTTTTCATGACAATGGACAAAGCCAATGTCGCTCGCTTCGTCGAATGCCACTGCCTCGTCTTTGATACGTGAACCGTAGCTCGAATATTCATGTCCTTCTACCAGCAAATGCAAGTCTGCATAGTTCTTATGATGTTCAAATTGATCATTTTTAGCTTGATTGAGGACATTTTCCTGAACAACTAGAAAGACCTTATCTTCGTCAATCTCATACTTACCTAATTCAAATGAATCCTTACGGTGCTGATAGAGATAGTCGATAGCCTTGTCTAGATTGGGATGGATTCCCTTGTAAAAGGCAATGTTTTTCAAATCGTCAAAAATCATACTGTTTCCTTCGTTTCTGATAGTTAACTAAAATCATAAATTAAGTTGATAAGTGTCTAACAAAACTTCACGAAGTAACTGCATACTCTCCATTTTGTAGACACTTATAACTCTATATTCTTTTATACTCAATGAAAATCGAAGAACAAACTAGGAAGCTAACCGCAGGCAATACTTAAGTATGGCAAGGTGATGCTGACGCAGTTTGAATTCGATTTTCGCAGAGTATTATCCTTTAACAGCTCCCATAGTAATCCCTTGAGTGAAGGATTTTTGGAAGACAAGGAAGACGGTTACGATTGGTACTGCTGCAAGAGCTGCACCCGCCATGATCAAACCGTAGTTGGTTGCCATTTCGGCCTGCATGGTCGCAACCCCGAGTGAGATAGTCAAGTTTTGACGTGAAGTCAACATAACCAACTGCATAAAGTAGTCGTTCCAAGTATTGATGAAGGTAAAGATCGCAAGAGCTGCAAATCCTGGTTTCACAATTGGGAAGGCTACGCTCCAGAAGGTACGGATCTCACCACAACCGTCGATTTTAGCTGATTCAAGCAATTCTGTCGGGATATTTTCACTAAATTGTTTCATGAGGAAGACCCCGAATGGCCATCCGATCAAAGGCAAGATCACTGCCCAAAGTGTATCGTGAATTCCCATGAAATTGACGATACGTACCAATGGTACAAGGACAACTTGTTTTGGAAGAGCCATGGCAGCGATAAAGACTGCAAAGAGGATGCGTTGACCATAGAAACGTTTCTTAGCCAAGACATAACCTGCTAGAGAAGAGGTTGCACAGACTAGGAACATGGTTACTAATGAGATAAATACTGAGTTCCACATCCACTGCATAGCAGGGTTTTGCACCATGAGTTGTTGGAAGTTTTCCATGGTTGGCATTTTAGGGAACCACTGTGGCGGAATCATAATGGTATCAGGCTGTGATTTGAAGGCCCCTGTCAAGATCCAGTAGAATGGAAAGATGAACAGCACGGTCAACAAGAGCAAGATAATCGTTGAAATAACAGTGAAAGCTGTTAAGGGTTTCTTTTGTGTAGGTTGCATAACTGTCTCCTTTCTTTAGTATTCTACGTCGTTTCCGAGGATCTTGAATTGAGCAAAGCTGACAATGGCAATCATCACTGCCAAGAAGACACCGATGGTATTTGCATAGCCGTATTCTGTCAATTGGAAGGCCTTTTCGTAAAGGTAGTACATCAGTGTACTTGTTGAGTAGTTTGGACCACCAGATGTCAACAACTGAATCAAAGCGAAACATTGGAAAGAGTTGATGGTTGTGATGATCGCGATATAAAGAGTTGTTGGAAGAAGGCTAGGCCATTTGATCTTCCAGAAGACTTGAAACTCAGTCGCACCGTCAACACGCGCCGCTTCAACAAGTGAATTATCAATATTTCCCATGGCAGCGATATAAAGGATAATCGGTTGACCAACAGATGTTGTCAAAAGGATAATCATAATCGCTAGCAAAGCCCAGTTTTTGTCACCGAGCCAAGAAATATTTTGGCTGATGATGTGGCTTGACTTAAGGACAAAGTTAAGAATCCCTGATAGGGGATCATAGATCCATTTCCATACAACCGTTACGGCAACACTACCTGTAACTACAGGAAGGAAGAAGACGAAACGATAGAAAGAGCGAGCAATCGCATTTTGATGATAGGTTTGAGATGCTACAAAGAGCGAGAAGAGTACCACAATCGGAACTGATCCAATAACTAGGATAACGGTATTGATCAAAGACTTGGTAAAGACAGGATCTTTAAACATGCGAATGTAGTTGTCCAAACCAACAAACTCAAAGCTGGTCATGGAGTAGTTAAAGAAACTTGTAATGAATCCCATAATCATAGGAGCCAAGACAAAGATCACAAAGAAGAACAATACTGGTGCTAGGAAAGCGTAGGAAATCACTGTTTCCCGCATGCGAATTTTTATTGACTTTCACAGTCGGCACCTCTCTTTCAAATAGAATATTTTTTGATTTTCTTGAACTGTTTTAAAATCAAAATGAAATTTTTTAAGATTCGCTTATGTAAGAACTTCATTTTAATTTCTTGACAGTTCCTTACATTTCAAACAAAAGTCCCCCTTTTCTTACACCATAGTGCACAGGGAAAAGGGGGAATCAATCTGACTTAGTGCTTATTGTTTTGTAGCTTTTTTGATTGTTTCGTTAGCTTTTTCAGTGAAGGCTTTCAAAGCATCCGCTGGTTTTTCGTCACCATTTGATACAGATTGCAACATTGGGAACCAAAGTGTTCTCATTTCAGCAAATCCGTTGATTGTGTTGTAGTATGGTGAGTAGTATTTAGTCCAGCTGCTGATTGTTTCCATACGTTTGTCATCATAAAGTTTGCCAAATGAAGTACGAACTGGGAAGGCACCTGTACGAACTACGTCTTTAGGACCCCATTCTTTGTCATCTGCGATGAATTGAACGAATTTCTTAGCTGCTGCGACTTTCTTGTCGTCTTTGTTGTTGAATACTGCAAATCCGTTTACAAGGTATTCAAGAGCTGGTTTACCTGAGTCTGATGGGAATGGTACTTCTACCACATCTACCTTACTTGCTTCCAAGAGTTTAGCTTGGATACCATTTTGAGCTGGAGCCCAAAGGATTGTGTATGAAGTTTGACCGTTCGCAAAGTTTTGGATATCTGCCCCACCGTCAAATTGTGAACCATTGTTCAATAAACCGTCTTTGATCCAGCTAGCCGCTTTTTCAAGACCTTTGACGAATTTAGGATCGTCTGTTGTATATTTTGTTACGTCTTTGTCTGTTACAGAACCGCCATAAAGGTTTGCAATGAAGGCACGTGTTCCTTGGTCTCCCCCTTGACCAGAACTGAACAATGAACCTGGAGTGTATCCCTTGTCTTTAAGCGCTTTCAAAACTTTTTCAAAGTCATCAGTTGTCCAACCTTCTTTTACAAGGTTTGCAACTCCAGCATCTTCCAACATTTTCTTGTTCATAGCCATGTAGAATGGAGCTGAACTGATTGGATACATGTAAGCTTTGTCACCAGCCTTACTTGCTTGTACGATGTTTTCATTATTGACATCTTTGACGAATTCATCTGTGAAGAGGTCGTTCAACTCAGCCAATTTACCATTTTTACCGTATTGGATGATACGCCCTGGTGCGTCAAAGAGTACATCTGGCGCTGTTCCTGCTTCGATGGCTGTTGTGATTTTTTCAGGTCCTGACTTGAAGTCGATGGTTTCCAATTTCACTTTTACATCTGGATTTGCTTTTTCAAAAGCTTCGATGATTGATTTTTCATAAGTTCCAACACCATCGCCCGTTTTTTCTTGTGTGAAGACTGGGAATGCCCACCAAGTGATTTCTGTTTTTCCGCTATCGCTACCAGATTTTCCAGCATCTTTACTTCCACCAGAGTTACCACAAGCCGCGAGGCCAAGAATCGCAGCACCTGCAAGTACTGTACAAGCTAGTTTTCTAAATTTCATTTGTATTCTCCTAATTAATAAGCGTGTCCATATTGGATAGTGAGTAAGCTTCTATTTGTATACGTTTTCATTTTATCCGACGCATCGACCACTCTCCTCTTTTTTGAGATTGTGTTATTTAAGACCGGTAACAAAGCGCTCCGTAATCTCTTTTGGTCTAGTAATCGCTCCACCGACAACGATGCCTCGCACCCCATATTCAAGGATTTGTTTGGCTTGTTCTGGTGTATGAATTTTCCCTTCAGCGATAACATCCACCCCTGCTTCACAAAGTTTTTTGATCAGTTCAAAGTCTGGACCATCTACTTTTGGACTGTAAGAAGTATAACCTGATAGGGTTGTTCCAACAAAATCAATCCCTGCTTCGACTGCTGCTAGCCCTTCTTCAAAAGTACTGGTATCAGCCATTAAGAGTTGATGAGGATATTTTTCTTTGACTTGTCGGATGAAGTCCTGAATTTCCAAACCGTCGTAACGTTCACGTTTGGTACAATCCAGAGCAATGACCTCTATGTCTAGTTCAGCCAGTTCATCAACTTCTTTCATAGTAGCTGTAATGAATGGCTCCTGTGGCGGATAGTCACGTTTGATAATCCCGATAATCGGGAGTTTCGTAACCTCCTTGATCTCCTTGATATCACGAACACTGTTTGCTCGGATACCGACTGCTCCACCTTGCTCAGCCGCTTTGACTAGCAAGGGGATGACCCCTCCCGCTTCTGTATAAAGCGGTTCGTGAGGAAGTGCCTGGCAAGAGACAATGATTCCATCTTTGATTTGTTCAATCAAGGCTTCTTTGCTAATCTGTGGCATCCTCTTTCCTCCCTTTCTTGTTCTTATGGGCTTATTATATATCATTTGTTAAGCGCTTTCAATAGTTTGTAGTGGAATAGATTTCAGTTTCAAAACTATTTTATAGAACAGACTATCCTGAAAGTAGTTTCAGACATCTTAGAATTTCTTATTAGCACACCTTGAACCGAAAGAAAAAGATAGCAGGCTGAAAAACCTACTATCTCCTTCTAATTTTACAAAGTAAAATGATTAGAATTATTCTCTTACTTTTCTCTCTTTTTCCCCATTACAAACAAGCTAAGGAAGAAAGCTGTTAATCCTAGTGAGGCAAGGAGGCTACTCTCCTTGTTCCCTGTATCAGGAAGTGTCTGCTGAGCAAGAGGAGCTTTGTAAGTATAATCTTCTGCAGCAAGAGTTACAAGCGAATCAGCTCCCTTATATTCTGCAATTTCATGTACAGCTGCATCGGCTGCATTAACCCCACCTTTAAACTCTGGAAGTTCATGGACTGCAGCCTCAACAGCATTAACTCCGCCTGTAAATTCTGGCTTATCTACTTTTGGTGCTGCTTCTTCGCCTACTGTTGCCAAAGGACCTGTGTACTCTGGGACTTCATGAACTGCAGCCTCAACAGCATTAACTCCGCCTGTAAATTCTGGTTTTTCAACTGTTGGTGCTGGTTCCTCACCCGCTGTCCCTAGTGGGCCTGTATATTCTGGCACTTCATGAACAGCAGCTTCACTTCCGTTCATTCCATTCGAAAGCTTAGTGCCCGCTACAGAGACTGGTAAATTATGCATACTTTCAATAGCACCTTCTGCCAGACCTGTAACTTTTTGACCCATATCCTCTGAATCCACCGTAAATAGGAGGGTTTTTGTGTCATACTGGGTCATGAAGCGTGCTGTTTTACCGTTTGCCAATTGAAGGGTTGGTGCCTTGTTGACCAATACTTCCGAATCAAACTCCATAGCAAGAATGCCTGGCCATTTTTCAATCGCGTATTTCACTTTTGCTTCTTTAGGAGAAATCCAATCCTTGGTCAAGAAATCCCAGTTGAATTTCTTATAGGATAAAGTATAATCGTTTTGATTGCCATCCGCATGCTCATAAAGCAAACCATATTCGCCATTTCCGAGTTCTTGGAGTGAGTTGTAAGCAAACTTACCACTTTGTATAGGATTGTGTTTCAGCCATGTCAACTCACCATTCTCCTCAACACGAGCCAGGTGAACCAAACCATTGTTGCGTCCAGGACCACCAGCATTGCTGAGTAGAATGTATTCCTTTCCTTCATGCATGGTGTGAATAGCGGACATTTGAACATAAACGTCTTTTACTTGAGGATAACGTTTGATTTCCTTATCCCACGTTGCTCCCCCATCATGACTGGTCGCAACCTGAAGATCGCCAGTCAACCCACGCATAAAGAGCTTGAGATCCCCATTATTCAACTGAACAACAGTTGACTCCGTATTTTGGGCACCTGGATTATTCATGGTTGAAGAGTGAATGGTTTGGTTTCCTACTGGACGGTTATCATTAACTGCTTCACCTGCTTGCCATGTTTCACCATGATCATCTGAATAAATTACACGAGATGATTGAGAACCACTTAGGTAGGAAACGTTGTTTGTTGTATAAACTGGAATCACCAGTCTTCCCTTATGAGGTCCTGTACGCAAGGCAATCCCAGTACCAGGTCCAGTTCCTAGGAAGTGCATCCAATCTTTCCGAATCCCATGTGTAATATCTTTTGGTGCAGACCAAGTCTTCCCATCGTCATCACTGTAGGACATCCATAGGTAGTTGGTATTGGAAACTCTAAAAATATTCTTCTCGCTATACTCAAAATAAATATTCCCGATTAGCTCATTCCCTTTATACAAATCCCCCTTATCGCTGTAGGCTGGTTTTTTAGGGTCAACGACGACGCGATAATCTGTCTTTCTGTTTTGAGGGTCGAAAACCTCTCCGTTTTCTCGAATCGTATAGCGACCTGATTCTCCTTGCTTATATAAAACTTGATAAACTTTATCTCCCACTTGTTCATAAGCTTTCGGAGCTTGCCCCGGCAATGAAAATACTGCCTTACTTTCAAGGAACATGTCGTAAATTGCAAAAATTCTCTTTGTTTCAGGGTCTTGCACCAAGGCCATATCAATATTGACTGGAGATGGCCAATCTGCATGTTTAGCGTGCTCATTGTCACGAGGATTTGAGATTACGATTCGGTCTCCCCATGTTTTTCCATTATCTGAGCTACGACGAACAACCATCCCAATATCTCCCCAGTCAGAATGGTGCAAACGTCTTTCATCCGTTCCAGCAATCAGCGTTCCTTTATCAGTCTTGAGAAGAGCTGGGATACGATAACTCTTGATACCATCTTTATTTGGTTGATTGTTCCTACCACCTTCAAAGACGTCTTCTTTCTCAGTAACTTTTGCTCCCTCAGGAAGTTTCTGTTCCAATTCACCTCTTTCAAATAATTGACTCCGTGTTTGAACTTCATCTGGGCTTAAAGCACGATCATAAACGGTTAGGTTTCGAACTTGTAGGTTTGATGCCCAAACTGTTTTATTGCCCCGTTTGGTTGCTCCAAGTTGAGCTTGATTAACATCTGGCATATCTTTGATAAAGTTACCAGATTTGAGACTTGTTCGAGATAAGACACCGTTCACATAGAGACGAACTCGACCATGAGGTAACTCCGCTGTCGGTTGTTCGACAGTAAAGGTCACGGAATTCCATTGTCCTGGGCGAACTTTCAAAGGAGCATCTGTATACTTATCATAGAACTGCTCTCCGTTAGCGCCACGCCCTTCAATAAGAGCTGTATTATCAAGGACCGACATAGTAAAGTACTCATTTTCCTTGGTGTCACTGGATACAGAGAAGAGATTGTAAAAGCGTGGAGCTGATGCATCTGGTTTAAACTCCATGTGAACTGTAGCATTTTGAAGTTTCTTTAGTTTGTCCAGTTCATTTGATAAATCAACTCTCTGACCATTTGCTGCATTGGTTTCAACATCTTCTTTTTCAAGGACAGGATTAGCATTTTTTAAATCTCTTGAGTAATAGTCACGAGGAATAGCACCCTGATCCTCTGATTCCTCTTCCTTATTTGCTTCTTCTGCAGGGGTCTCCGTAGAGGATGGGGTTTCTGATTCTGCACTCTCATTTTTTTTCAAGTGATCTTGGTCCACCTCAACGCCGTTGTCTTGTGCTGCTGCCAATTTACCAGCCAAATCCTTATCCAAATGAGCAAGATCTCCCGAGGACGCTTCTTTTGGCAATTCTGATAAACCTTGACCAGGTTCGACAGTTTCTGTATTGGCTCCTGCTGCATTGGCTTGCTCTTGAGCTAATACTGGATTTACACCAAATACAACTGTACCAATTAGTACAGAAGCTGTTCCAACTGCAAATTTCCGAATGCCATATCGCTGTTTCCGATGTGAAGATTTATAATTCATATTTGTCCTTTCATTTTTTTATAAAAATAAAGCGCTTTCTTTTTTTCTTAAAATTTTTAGTTCCTCCAACTAAACAAGTAAAAAGAAAGTAACCGACTGAATGAGACCTCCCATTCTTCAAACGTCCACTGCTCTTACTCTCTGACCAAACAGCGGAAAGTTCCCTCCTTTCGCACAATGTCTTTCCCTTATTATACAATAAACTCTGAACTTTATAGCTAAATGATATAGAATAGATTCTACTTTTAAAACTATTTTAATATTTCAAATTTCCTGAAAGTACTTTTCGATTTTGGAAAACAAAAAGGGAGCTCTAGGCTCTCTTAAACTTATTTTTTTACATAGGAGAAAGGAATCTCACTACCACAGAGCCAGTTATAAACTTGGTCATTGACAAAAACATTCATGGCTTCGTGAGCATACTCTGGCATGATGCGATAGGTCTTGTCGCAGGTCAGACGGTTGTAAATTGCAAACTGGGTAATGGGATAGCAAACATCGTCATCCAATCCCGTAATCATCTTGACCTCACCTTTAATACGATGGGCAAGATTTTTCACATCGATATAGGCAAGGGTCGCCATGATTTCTTCCTCTGTTTCATGGAAGGGATCGTGGAACTTGAAATAACGGAAGAGTTCATCATAGGCTTCACTGGTATTGCCAATCTCAAGCACCCGTCTAAAGTCTGACAAGAAGGGATATATGGCAACTGTTTTCTGAATTCGAGGATTGAGCGCCGCTGCAACCAAAGCTAAGGCCCCTCCTTGTGAGGCACCATAGCTAGAAAGTTTTTTCTCATCTACCTGAGGCAGACTGGCAATAATTTCAACCAACTGGTAAATATCCAGATAGACATCCTTATAAAAGAGATGCTCCCGACCTTCAACAGCACCACGGATGATATGTCCCTTCACCGTATTTCCTAGTGGAGAACGCAAACCGTCTTGCGAATAGCCCGACTGGCCTCGAACGTCCATGGAAACAACACCGTAACCAGCCACAGTATAGGCCAGCATGTCGGCCCAGTCCCAACCACGTCCCATATAGCCATGAAAGTGGAAGATTAGCGGAACTTTCTCCTCACTCTTTGGAAGGACGACCCGTGCATAGACTCTTCCTTCATTAGTTCCCTCAAAGGTCAGTTCATAGCACTTGACTTGAGGAATATGGAAATTTCTTTCTTCCAACTGGTAGGCTGGAAGAGATGAAACTTTTTTGAGTTCCTCATCCCAGAAAGCGTCAAAGTCTTCTGGAACCTCATCTCTTCCCTTATAAGTCTTGATCTCTTCTAGTAAAGCTGGATTTTTCATAGTATGCTCCTTTTGTTTTGTAATCGTTATCACAACTGTAGCATATCTAGGAAAGCAATGCAAGAAAGAATGGTAAATAGAAAGTGATTTTAGATTCTCTTTCCTCAAACCTATCGTCTGAAAGTAGTTTTAAAAACAAAAAGAGCGTTTCCGCTCTTTGTGTATCAATAAGTGCTAGCTCCTTTCTCTTGTTTGGCGGTTTGGAATTTCTTTTGGTAGGTCACTTTAATAGTCATGTGAGAGTCCTCGTTTCTTTTTGATGACTCTAGTATAAGACCCAAACCTAAAAGCTAGCTTATAGATTTCTTAGAAAAGGCTTAATCCAGATGTTCTTTCTTTTCTAGGTGGAGAGCAATCATGCGCCATTCTGGATCCTCTTTCCAACCTTCCATAGAACTAATGTAGCTG
This sequence comes from Streptococcus mitis bv. 2 str. SK95, assembly GCF_000222705.1. GTDB lineage: Bacteria > Bacillota > Bacilli > Lactobacillales > Streptococcaceae > Streptococcus > Streptococcus mitis_AY. The sequence continues at coordinate 30,801 of NZ_AFUB01000026.1, forward strand.
GCAACCTTTCTGGCTTCTTCTAAAATCGGAAAATCTTCGATAATATCAGCCACTTGAAACTCTGGGAGCCCTGATTGTCTGGTCCCAAAAATCTCACCAGAACCACGCATTTTCAAATCTTCCTCCGCAAGGATAAAACCATTAGTCGTTTCTGTCATGATGCGCATGCGATCCTTCCCAGAGTCCGTCTTGGGATTAGCAACGAGAACAGCATAGGACTGCTTGTCCCCCCGACCAACACGACCTCTGAGCTGGTGAAGCTGGCTGAGACCGAAGCGATCAGCATCCATGATAATCATGACGGTCGCATTGGGGACATTAACCCCAACCTCGATAACAGTTGTAGATACTAGAATATCTGTTTTTCTCTCTTTGAAATCCTGCATGATCTGGTCTTTTTCGTCACTCTTCATCTTACCATGTAGAAGAGCCACTTCAGCCTTACCTGCAAAATGAGCCGTCAATTCCTCCGATAAGGCAATGGCATTTTTCAGATCCAGAGCTTCTGATTCTTCAATCAAAGGAGAGATGACATAAGCTTGCGAACCCTTTTGAATTTCCCCCTCTAACCAAGTCAAGACCTGAGGCAGTTGCTCATGCTTAATCCAGCGCGTCACAATAGGTTTTCGTCCTGCTGGCATCTGGTCAATAATGGAAACATCCATATCTCCAAAGGCTGTGATAGCCAGTGTTCGCGGAATGGGCGTCGCTGTCATCATGAGAACGTCAGGATTGCCCCCTTTTTCCCGTAAAATACGCCTTTGGCCCACACCAAAACGGTGCTGCTCATCGATGATAATCAAACCAAGACGAGCATAATCAACCCCATCCTGTATCAGAGCGTGGGTTCCGATAATCAAATCGGCCTCACCCTTGGCAATAGTCTCCAAGACTTCTCTTTTTTCTGCAGCTTTTAAGGAACCTGTCAAGAGAGCGAGTTTCAAGTCTGGAAAAAGGTTCTGTAAACTCTCAAAGTGTTGCTCTGCTAGGATTTCTGTTGGCACCATAAGAGCTGCCTGATATCCAGCCGTCACCGCCGCAAACATGGCCAAGCCAGCAACCACCGTTTTTCCGCTCCCCACATCCCCTTGTAGGAGACGATTCATGTGGTGGTCCGACTTCATGTCGGCCAAAATCTCCCGCAGACTCTTTTCTTGAGCTTGGGTCAGAGCGAAAGGTAGACATTCCTTAACAGCCGTCACTTTTTTCTGAGACCAGTTCAGAACCAGACCGCTTCCATGAACTCTATTTTCAGACTTGAGCATCTGCAACTGCATTTGAAAATAAAAGAGTTCCTCAAACTTGATACGGCGAAGGGCCTGCTTGTATTCTGCTAAATCCTTGGGAAAATGCATGGCACGGACAGCCTGGCAACGGGACATAAGTTTGTATTTGTCCAGTAAAGACTGGGGAAGATTTTCCTCTATCAAAAGGTCTAATCCCTGATCAAAGGCTGTCTTGATGATCTTGACCAGACTGGCCTGACTGATTCCCTGAGCCAATCGATAGACAGGTTGGAGGTCATCTTCCACCTGAGCCAGGACCTTCATCCCAGTCAGACTGGCCTTGGCACGGTCCCATTTCCCAAAAACGGCAAGAGTTGCACCCAACTCTATCTTATCAGCTAGATAGGGTTGGTTAAAGAAATTCACCGCAAAAACGACTTCTCCCTGTTTGAGGCTAAAACGCAGGCGATTGCGCTTGAAACCATAATACTGGACACTGGCAGGAGTCACAACTTGACCAGACAGAACCGCCTTCTCCCCATCTTCCAATTCCAATACCTGCTTGGTCTTGAAGTCTTCGTAACGGAAAGGAAAGTAGAGCAAGAGGTCTTGCAAGTTTTCAATTCCTAGTTTGGCGTATTTTTCTGCTGACTTTGGTCCCACACCAGGCAAGACATGCAAGGGTTGATGTAGATTCATGCTCTACTCCTTTCTTTTTTAATAATATTCTCTCGGAATGCGATCGCTGAGGAGGCAAACCACCTCATAGTTAATGGTTCCGCGGTAGGTCGCTGCCTGAGTTGCTGTGATTTCCTTGTCACCGTTGCTACCGATCAGGGTTACTTTTGTTCCTAGCGGGTAAACCTTAGGCAGACGAATGGTAATTTGATCCATAGATACTCGTCCGACGATTGGGCAAGCTTGACCATCTACCAAGACAGAGAAATTCTGCATATCACGTGTCCAACCATCCGCATAACCGATTGGCACCGTCGCGATGACTTGCTCGCTATCCGCCTGATAGGTGGCTCCATAGCCCATGCAAGCTCCAGCTGGCACTGTCTTGACATGAACCAGAGCAGACTCCAAGGTCAAGGCTGGAGTCAAGTCATAAGGCAAGTTCAAAACCTCTCCACTTGGATTGAGACCATACATGGAATCTCCCATACGAACTGCGTTAAAAATAGTCTCTGCATGCCAGAGTGTCGTTGCCGAGTTGCTGGCATGAACCAGCTCTGGAACTTCCTTCATACTTGCCAAAATAGCTTTAAAGCATTCTAACTGCTGATTAAAGTAGGTATCTGATTCCTCATCTGCAGTAGCAAAGTGGGTAAAAATCCCCTCAACATGCGCACCGTGTTGTTGGAGCAAGTCTTGAGCCAGATCAGCTTCACTGGCCTCTCTAAAACCAATCCTTCCCATTCCTGAATCAATCTTGAGATGGACAGTCAAGCCAGATAAATCTGCTTCCTTATCTAACAACGCTTGAATCCACTCCAATCCTGCCACAGTCAAGGTGATGTCATATTCTTTAGCTAGGGAAACAGCTCCTAGCTCAGAAACTCCTAAGATGAGGATTTTCTTGTTTATACCTGCTTGACGCAACTCGATAGCTTCATCGATATTGGAAACGCAAAATCCATCAACAACATCCTGGATCGCCGTTGCAACAGCTACCGCCCCATGTCCATAAGCATTAGCCTTGACTACTGCAAATTTGAGCGTACCATTAGGGATATGACTTCCCATTTGTTGTATATTTTGTCGAATGGCTCCCAGATGAATCAGAGCCTTGGTTGGTCTATGTGGACTAGCTTTCATGATTTTCCTCCAAAATGACACTGGCTGTCACAAACTGATCTGTATGGCTGATAGATAGCCAAATTTTTCCTGAAAATGGGGACTGACTAAAATAAGGTGCCCCGCGTTCATTGTTCAAAACTTCCAAATCCTGAAAGGTCAGTTTTCCAATACCAGTTCCCATAGCCTTGGAAAAGGCCTCCTTAGCCGACCAGTGACCAGCCAAGTATTCGATTTGTCTGCGCCCTTTGAGACTGGCAAAACGCTCCATTTCTTTAGGTGTCAGCACGCGCTTGGCAAAGCCCTCACGTCGTGTAACTGCGTTTTCTATCGAAGCCAATTCTTCGATGTCAATTCCGTGTCCAACTATCATACTCATAAAAGGAGCTGAGATTCCCCCAACTCCATCCTTTTCACTTATTTTGTTAAGGTAGTATAAATTTCTTCTACCAAGGCTACTGTATTTTCCCAACCTAGACAAGGGTCAGTTATGGAGCAACCAAAGACCTCTGGTTGGTTTTGGCGGCCATCTGCTAGGTAAGATTCGATCATAAAGCCTCGAACCGTCTTTTTAATCTTTTCATTCCAATCACGATTCAGCAAGGCTTGACGAACAATGCGAATTTGTTCCATATACTGCTTGCCCGAATTGTCATGATTGGTATCGATGATGATAAAGGGATTTTCAAGTCCCATAGTCTCATAGCGATTGATGGCATTCAAGAGAGTTTCATAGTAGAAGTTGGGTTCATTTTTTCCATATTCATTCATGGCGCCACGAAGGATAACGTGGGCCAAGGGATTTCCTGAAGTTTCTACTTCTTGGCCATGGTAAAGGAAGGTTTGCTTGTTTTGAGCCGCATAGATAGCATTAAACATAACTCCAAGGTTCCCAGATGTCGGATTTTTCATCCCAACTGGAGCATCAATCCCAGACGCTACAAAGCGGTGTTCCTGGTCTTCCACTGAACGAGCCCCTACAGCATGGTAGCTGACCAGATCATCAACCAAAACGAGATTTGACGGATAAAGCATCTCATCAGCTGTCGTCAAACCCGTTTCGGTAATCACACGGTAGTGGAGCTGACGAACAGCCTGCAAACCATTGATGAGACTAGGCGCTTCGCTGGTATTTGGTTGATGAATCATGCCCTTATAACCATCTCCATTAGTACGAGGTTTAGCCGTATAGACACGCATCACGATAAAAATTTTATCCGCAACTTTTTTCTGCAAGTCTGCTAAACGACGAGCATATTCGAGCACTGCTTCTTCATTGTCAGAAGAGCAAGGCCCCATCACCAAAAGAATTCGGTCGTCCTCACCTGAGATAATGGCTGCCAACTCTCGATCACGGGCTTCTTTTTTTCGCAAGGCTTCACCTGACAACTGAGTCGCAGCCTTGATTGCTTCAATGTCAATTTCTTGACCTTTTTCGATAAATGCCATCTTATTCTCCTAGCGTTTGGTAGATTTCGCGAACAAGTGCTTCCGTATTGTCCCATCCTAGGCAAGGGTCCGTGATGGACTTACCAAAAACTTCTGGTTCATTTTGACGTCCATCTTCTAGATAGGACTCAATCATAAAACCACGAACATATTTTTTGATTTTCTCATTCCAGTCACGGTTAATCAAGGTCTGACGAACGATACGGATTTGATCCATGTATTGCTTGCCTGAATTGTCATGATTGGTATCGATGATGATAAAGGGATTTTCCAAGCCCATCTTTTCATACTGATCAATGGTATCCATCAAATTGTCATAGTAGTAGTTAGGAATATTTTTCCCGTATTCGTTCAATGCTCCGCGAAGAATGGCGTGGGACAATGGATTCCCCGTTGTTTCCACCTCTTTACCGAGGAAGAGGAAACTCTGTTTATTTTGTGCTGCGTAAATCCCGTTAAACATAACATTGAGATTTCCAGATGTTGGATTTTTAAATCCTGTTGAAAAGTCTGCTCCACTCGCAACAAAACGGTGCTGTTGATCCTCTACAGAACGAGCTCCAACAGCCATATAAGAAATCAAATCATCCACCAGCGGAAGATTTTCAGGATAAAGCATCTCATCCGCTGTTGTCATACCCGTCTCGGTAATCACACGGTAGTGTAGCTGACGAACAGCCTTGATCCCATTGATCAAGCTAGGAGCTTCTGTCGCATTCGGTTGATGAATCAAGCCCTTATAGCCATCTCCATTGGTACGAGGTTTAGCTGTATAGACCCGCATGACCATAAAAATACGGTCTTTGACCTCTTCTTGCAAAGCAGATAGACGCTTGGCATACTCGAGAACCGCCTCTTCATTATCAGATGAACATGGTCCAATCACCAAGAGAATACGCTGGTCTTCCCCACGAATGATGGCTTCCAATTCCTGATCACGTTGATTTTTTTTCGCAAGAGCCGCTCCCTCTAATTTAGACAAGGCGCGAACTTCTTCAATGTTAATTTTAGGACTTTTAGCTTTAAATACCATGATTCATCTCCTTATAAAGCAAACGGACACCAAGCAAAAAATGATTTTTACCAGGTATCCGCCTGTATCTTATCTCATATTATTGTCTCTTACCATGACAGTTCTTGAATTTCTTACCTGATCCACATGGACATTGGTCGTTTCGTCCGATTTGGCTCAAGTCCACATCTTTTGGAAGCTGAGTCTGCTGCGCTGCGATATTACGAGTCGCAGTTGTACTGATATTGTGTTCAGTTTGAGGACGTTCCTGTTCGTGGATTTGTGCTTTCATCATCAAGCGGGTTACATCGAACTCAATCGATCCGATCATGTCGTTAAACATGCGGAAACCTTCTGCTTGATATTCTACAACCGGGTTGTTTTGGGCATATCCACGAAGACCAACAGCATTTCGCAACTGATCAAGAGCATCAATATGGTCTGTCCACTTGTTGTCTACAACACGTAAAATCAAGACTTTTTGGAATTCTTTCACTGCATCTTCATCACGAAGTTTAGCAACTTGGCTATCATAAACCTTCAATGCACGTTGATACAGCTCATCTTTGATGGCTTGATCTGACAGACCTGCAAGATCTGAGCGGCTGATTGAATCTTCTGGAAGTAGGTTGTACTTAGCAAAGTTCAAGATTGCTTCCAATTTTTCATCTTCTTTTGAACGAGCATGTGCATCTACGATTCGTCCAATGGTACGGCGGATCATAGCATGAATCTCAGGTGCCAAATCACGGTCGGCAGTAATGACATCATAACGTTGTGCATATATAATCTCACGTTGTTCACGCATGACGTCATCGTATTGAAGGACCTGTTTACGTGTATCGTAGTTATTCCCCTCAACACGTTTTTGAGCCGCTTCCACTTGACGCGTTAACATACGGGATTCAATGGCTTCGTCAGACATGTTGAGGCGTTCAAAGATACCTTTCAAACGCTCTGAACCGAAACGTTTCATCAAATCATCTTCAAGAGACAAGTAGAACTGCGACTCACCTGGATCTCCTTGACGTCCTGAACGTCCACGAAGCTGATTATCGATCCGGCGACTCTCATGACGTTCTGTACCAATGACGCAAAGTCCACCCAATTCACGAACCCCTTCACCAAGCTTAATGTCGGTACCACGACCGGCCATATTGGTTGCGATGGTAATCGCACCACGCTGACCAGCATTCATGATGATTTGAGCTTCTCTGTAGTGGTTTTTCGCATTCAAGACTTCGTGAGGAACACCTGCTTCGACCAATTTCTTAGAAAGGAAATCACTCGTTTCAACGGCAACAGTACCTACCAAGACTGGCTGACCCTTTTGATAACGTGCCTTCACATCTTCAACCACGGCCTTGAATTTCGCATCAAGACTTGCATAGAGAAGGTCTGAGTGGTCGATACGTTGAATTGGACGGTTGGTTGGGATTGGGATGACACGAATGTTATAAATTTCACGGAATTCTTCTTCTTCTGTTTTACCAGTACCTGTCATACCTGCCAATTTCTTATACATACGGAAAAGGTTTTGGTAGGTAATAGAAGCTGAAGTCTTAGTTTCGTCTTGGATTGGCACACCTTCCTTGGCTTCAATCGCCTGATGCAAACCATCAGAGTAACGGCGACCTTCCATGGTACGACCTGTAAATTGATCGACAATCAAGATTTCCTGCTCTTCGCTGACCACATAGTCAATATCGAGAATCATGATATAGTTGGCACGGAGGGCATTGTCGATAAAGTGAGTAAGAGCCACATTTTCAATATCGTAGAGATTTTCCAGTTTGAAGTAGCTTTCAGCCTTATCAATCCCTGAATCAGACAAACCAATAGTCTTAGACTGAATGTCGATGATATAGTCATCTTTGTCCAAAGATTTGACAAAATGATCCGCCATATGATACAGCTGACTAGTTTCCACAGCATTGGCTCCTGAAACGATCAAAGGAGTACGAGCCTCATCAATCAAGATCGAGTCAACCTCATCGACCAAAGCATAGTTGAGCGGACGCTGTACCATGTTTTCTGCCCGAACGACCATGTTGTCACGAAGGTAGTCAAAACCAATCTCTGAGTTAGTCGAATAGGTAATATCACAGAGATAGGCTTCTTTCTTCTCCATTGGTGACTTAGCAGCCAAATTAATCCCTACTGACAAACCAAGCCATGAGTACAATTCACCCATCTCAGTCGCATCACGTTCCGTTAGATACTCGTTGACCGTTACTACGTGAACCCCTTCACCTGCAAGGGCATTGAGGTATACAGGCATAGTCGCAGTCAAGGTTTTCCCTTCACCTGTACGCATTTCTGGCACATCTCCATGGTGGAGGACAATCCCACCCATGACCTGAACTTTATATGGGAAAAGTCCAAGAACACGCTTGGCAGCTTCACGAACTACCGCAAAAGCCTCATATAGCAATGAATCAAGTGATTCACCCTTGTTGTATCGTTCTTTAAATTCGTCAGTTTTTGCTTTTAGCTCTTCGTCTGACATTGCAGCCATTTGGCTCTCATAGTTAAGAACCTTATCAGCCATCTTTTCCAGACGACGAAGTTCTCCTTTATCATTTTCGATAATCGTTTTTAAAATATTAGCCATTATTTTCCTTACTTTAGATTCTGAATATTTTAGAATGTTCTTTTAATTCTAGCACATTTACTCTTAATTTTCAAGAAAGAATCCGCGTTTAAACAGGGAAAAGAGGCTGACTTCTAGGTCAGCCTCTTAGCTTTTTATGGACTACATTTCACACAAAAATTTAATTGCCAAGCAGAGCTGGCAAAATTCCAAAAATCAGGAAAAGATTGATCCAGAAGGCCATGCAAAATAGCACTCCAAAGAGGAAGAGACTCATCTTTTTAGTCAGTACTGAGAAAAAGATTGTCAATACACCAAAGACGACAAAGAGTTTTTTCATGATGAAGAAATAAATCGAAACTCCTCCTATTTGCAAATCCCATGGAAGACAAAAGACCAGCAGCCATAACAAGCAAATCGTAAGAATGTAGGTTTTGTAGTATTGATGAATGAACTGCTTTATTTTGAACATCGGAACCTCCTCTAAACTTTAGCTATTGATGGATGTCCTCGTTTTGTTCTCTTGTTTCAGCTTGAACATTCTCTTTAGACAGGCATATATTTTCCAGTCATTCACAAGAGATAAAAAAACTAAAAGGAACCATATCCCCCAAATTGTTAAATCAGCAGGATTTTTCAAGACAATATTGAAAATTAAGAATGAAAAAATTGTAAAAGCTATACTGAACAAAGCCCACAAGGGAAGATAAATCCAGTAAAAGTAATAGAAAAACGCGAAATATTTACTATTTTTGTCCGTCTTCTCAATCCAATGAAAAAAATAAAAGTAAGGTGACAATAGCAATAATATAAAAAATTTCTCCATCATACACCTCTTTTTGATAACGTTTTCTTTGATTTCATTCTATCAAAAAGATCTGGAAATGTCTTCCCAGATCTTGCTTGTTTATTCGGCTCTATAATATTTGTAGTGGGTAAATCCCCTATGGATATTATGGAGCCTATTTTGTTGTAGAAAAAAAGTCCCATAAGATTTATAATGAAAAGCGATCAAACCATCATTAGAAAGAATCATATGGAACCATTACATTTTATCACAAAACTGCTAAACATCAAAGACCCTAATATCCAAATTATGGATGTTGTTAATAGAGATACCCTCAAGGAAACCACCGCTAAACTGGACTACGACGCCCCATCTTGTCCTGATTGCGGAAGTCAAATGAAGAAATATGACTTCCAGAAATCTTCTAAGATTCCTTACCTCGAAACGACTGGTATGCCTACCAGAATTCTTCTGAAAAAGCGTCGTTTCAAGTGCTATCATTGTTCGAAAATGGCGGTGGCTGAGACTTCCCTAGTCAAGAAAAATCATCAAATCCCTCGTATTATCAATCAAAAGATTGCTCAAAAGTTGATTGAAAAGACTTCTATGACCGATATTGCTCATCAGCTGTCCATTTCAACTTCAACTGTTCTCCGAAAGTTCAATGACTTCCGTTTTAAACATGATTTTTCTCGT
>NZ_AFUB01000025.1 GCF_000222705.1 Streptococcus mitis bv. 2 str. SK95
ATTCCGAGGAGGTGGTTGCATGACGATCATTTTTTTACAGAATATATTTGAAAAATCTATAAATGGTGAATGGGGTAATGAAGATAGTGGCAAAGGAGAGGCGACAGCAGTAATTAGAACCTCAAATTTTCTAAATTCTGGAAGACTAAATCTAGATAATATTGTATGTCGTGAAATTGATAAAGATAAAAACAGCGACAAAATTCTAAGAACTGGTGATATTATAATTGAAAAATCAGGAGGTAGTCCAAATCAACCGGTTGGACGTGTTGTATATTTCGATGTTACAGATCAAGATTATTTCACAAATAACTTTACTAGTATTTTAAGAGTTAAACCAGAATATAATTCTAAATATATATTTTATTTAATGAAGTATCTTTATGACACAAAAAAGGTGTTAAAATTTCAAAATCAAACAACTGGAATTATTAATTTAAAGTTAGCTGACTATTTAAATAAAACCAAAGTTAATATTGAAACTATAGAAAATCAAAATACAATAGTAGACATATTGGATAGGTTAGAGTATCAAATAATAAATAGAAATAAGCAGATTAGTGAACTCTCAAACCTTGTAAAATCCCGATTTAACGAGATGTTTGGGGATCCTATTTTGAACGATATGGGATGGGAAGTTACTAAGTTAGGGGTATTAACAAATAAAATCTCTAGTGGAAATACTCCTAAAGGTGGATCGCAAGTATATGTTGATAGGGGTATTATGTTTTTTCGTAGTCAAAATGTTTGGAAAAATAAGATATTATTAGATGACATTGCTTATATTGATGATCAGACAAATAGAAATATGAAAGATACTATTTTAGAACATGGAGATTTGTTGATTACCAAAACAGGTAGAGTAAATACTGAGAATAGTAGTTTGGGTCGGACAGCTCAATATCTAGGCCAAAGTGGAAAAGCTAATATAAATGGGCATGTTTATTTGGTTCGAATTAATTCAGATATAAGTAAGAGATTTATTTTGGAAATACTGATAAGTGATGCTTACCGTGATTATATTAGACGTATTTGTGTTGGAGGGATTGATAAACGTCAGTTAAACAAAAATCATATTGAAGATTTTCCTATAAT
>NZ_AFUB01000024.1 GCF_000222705.1 Streptococcus mitis bv. 2 str. SK95
GGCTTATTTGAAGGAGCATGAAGAGGAAATGGCGAACTTCGTTAAATCTTGGAATTCAAAAGTTGAGAGTGTTCAATTTGATTGGGATAGTATGGAAGTTGGTCAGGTAGGAAATGGAACTCCTCAAGGCGGAGGTTATATGATGACAGTGAACGGTAGAATCAATAATAATAAGGATACTAAATTTACATTAGGTTTTCCACTAAAACGTAATGTAAATGAAATCCCTGAGAAACTTGTTATTATGCAAATGCAACCAATAAGAATTTTGAAAGGAAACTTATGGGATCTTTATGAGTAACAGTAATTTAAAAACCTTTGATAATTTTTATGCAGATTTAGCACAAGCTGCCTACACTTTTCGCCCAAGTAATTTTCCTCCTCAAAATAGTTCAACGAACGTACAAACATTTGATTTCTCAAATGATGGATATATTTTGGATGAGGATGGTAATGTAAAAGAAATCACCCCTGGAGGTAAACATCTTCCCCATAATGGTAGAGTCTACTTGCAGCCAGATCCTGAGTTGCGAGATACTTATAAAATCACATCGATACCAGTTCCT